>JBHOQX010000075.1:0-33385 GCA_042408595.1 Roseiflexaceae bacterium
GCTGGCGCGCCCCGCGCCGCGCACCGCTTCGCCCGCGCCGCCAGCGCGGATCGGCCTGCGGCTGCGCGAGGCCCGACAGGCGCGTGGCCTCTCGCTGCACGCCGCCGAGCGCGCCTCGCGGCTGCGCTGGGACTTCCTGCAGGCGCTGGAGCAGGAGAACTTCGACTACATCCCGCGGCCACAGCAGCGCGTTCTGCTCACTGCCTACGCGCAGTTCCTGGATGTCGACCTGCGCGACCTGGCGCAACGCCAGCGGCGCGCGCACGCCCTGGTGCTGCGCCACTACGCCGCGATCACCGCCGCGGTGCTGCTGCTGCTGGTTGTGGGGCTGTATCTGCTCTAGGCGCGTTCCGCGTGGCGGCCGGGCTAGGGCTTGTGTTGTGCTGCCTAAAAGGCGTCGGAGCCGCGCTCCACCGCCATCCATCCCCACCTCCACGGGTGGCGGCGCGGGCCGGGGGTAGGGGCCGTGCTGGCGCCTGGTAAACGCAATGCGGCCGCGGTGCCCCACAACAAAGGTTGGGGCCGCATCGCCGCCCCAACCTCTCTGAGAGCACGCCGGATGTATTGTCGGTCAGCCGCCGCCCGCTTTGGCCGCTGCTTTCCGGGCACGCGCCGGCGTCGCGTCGCTGCCGTCTCCGGCGGCTGGCTGCTTCGCCGCCGCGCCGTTGCGGCGGGCGGGGGCCGCCTTCGCCGTCGGCGCCTTGGTGGCAGGTGCCTCGGCTGCCGCCACGCCGACCTCGGCCAGGTCGTTGACCAGGTAATCGCACTTCGGGTAGCGGTCGCAGCCGTAGAACGGGCGGCCGAACTTGCCGCGCCGCTGCATCAGCTCCCCCTCGCCGCACTTCGGGCAGGTGACGCCGGTCGGGACGGGGAGCGGCACGGGCTTGCCGTCCTTGCCGAGGCGGCGGGTGTTCTTGCACTCCGGGTAGCCGCTGCACCCCAGAAACGGCCCGAAGCGGCTCTTTTTGATCACCATCGGCCGGCCGCAGACGTTGCACATCACGTCGCTGAGTTCCGGCGCGCTGGCGGCCTTGACCATCACCTGGCCGTCGGCGTCGCGCTCCAGATCGCTGGTGAACTCGCACTCCGGGTAGCGGTTGCAGGCGAGGAATTCACCGTTGCGGCCAAATCTGATCACCAACTGCCCCTGGCCGCACTTCGGGCAGGCGAGGTCGGTCGGGATGTCCTCGCGCTTGACGTTGCGCATCGTGCCGCGCGCCGCCTCGAGCTTCTGCTCGAAAGGCACGTAGAACGCGCGCAGCACCGGCTCCCAGCGCTTTTCCCCCTCGGCGATATCGTCGAGCTGTTGCTCCATCTCCGAGGTGAAGCCGTAATCCACGATGCTCGGGAAGTGCTCGACCAGCAGGTCGGTCACGACGCGGCCGAGCGTCGTCGGAATGAGCTTTTTGTCCTTGATCTCGACATACTCGCGCTCGACGATCGTCGCCAGGGTGGGCGCATAGGTCGAGGGGCGGCCGATGCCGAGCTGCTCCAGCTCCTTGACCAGGCTGGCCTCGGTGTAGCGCGGCGGCGGCTCGGTGAAGTGCTGGATGGGCAGGAGCTGCTGAAGATCGAGCGCCTCGCCCTCGCGGAGCGGCGGCAGCCGGCGCTCGTCGCCGTCCTCGTCCTCCTCCCCTTCGTCCAGGCTGACGTTGTAGACCGCCAGGAAGCCAGGGAACTTCAGCACACTGCCGGTGGCGCGGAAGGTGTACGGCGGCTCTGCCGGCGGCGAACGATGGGCAGCCGCCGTTCCATCGTCTACCGTCCGCCGTCCCTCGCCCCTCGTCCACGCCGCAATGTCCACCGTCGTGCTGTCGAACACGGCGGCGGCCATCTGGCTGGCGATGAAGCGCTTCCAGATCAGATCGTACAGGCGGAACTGCTCGTTGGTCAGACGGGCGCGCAGGTACTCGGGCAAACGGCGACAGGAGGTCGGACGGATGGCCTCGTGAGCCTCCTGCGCGCCCTTGGCTTTTGTGCGATAGACCGGCGGCTTCTCCGGCAGGTAGTCCGCCCCGTAGCGCTCGGCGACGACCGCCCGCGCCTCGGCCTGGGCTTCGGCCGACACGTTGAAGCTGTCGGTGCGCATGTAGGTGATCAGGCCGACCGTTCCTTCCTCGCCGCCGATATCCACCCCTTCGTAGAGCTGCTGAGCGACGATCATCGTTCGCTTGGCGGAGAATCCGAGCTTGCGGGCGGCCTCCTGCTGAAGGGTGCTGGTGGTGAAGGGCGGCGCAGCGGTGCGGCGCTTGTCCTTGCGCACCACTTTGCGGACGACATACTCCGCGTATGCGAGATCGTCCACAATCGCCTGCGCCGCGGCCTGGTCGCCGATGGCGAATTTATCCAGCTTCTTGCCATCGCGCTCGATCAGCACGGCCCGGAAGACCTGCGCGGCTTGCGCGGCGCGACCGGCCTCCTGCCGCGAGTCTCCAGCCTCTCGCTTCGAAAGGTCGGCTTCGATCGTCCAGTACTCCTGCGGAACGAACGCCTCGATCTCGCGCTCGCGCTCCACCACCAGGCGCACCGCGACCGACTGAACGCGCCCGGCGGAGAGGCCACGCCTGACCTTCTCCCACAGCAGCGGCGAGAGCTTGTAGCCCACCAGCCGGTCGAGCACGCGCCGGGCCTGTTGTGCATCCACCAGGTTGCTATCGATCTGGCGCGGATGGGCGATCGCCTCCTGCACGGCGTTGCGCGTGATCTCGGTGAAGGTCACGCGGTAGACCGGCTTGCCGCGCGGGATGCCGGCGGCCTGGGTGATATGCCAGGCGATCGCCTCGCCCTCGCGGTCCGGGTCGGTCGCGAGATACACGGCATCGGCCTGGCGGATCGAGCGCCGCAGCTCGGAGACGACCTTCTCCTTGCCTCTGGCGACCTGGTACACCGGGGTGAAGCCGTGCTCGACATCCACCCCGAGGTCGCTTTTCGGCAGGTCGCGCACGTGGCCCATCGAGGCGGCAACACGGAAGCCCTTGCCAAGATATTTTTGGATCGTCTTCGCCTTGGCGGGCGATTCGACGATCACCAGGTTTTCGCCCATGGATATGCGCATCCTCTCGCGAGCGTCGCCCCCACTCCGGGCAGAGGCTGCCGACGAGCGGGCGACGGTCGTCCGCCCGGGCGGCGGTCTGGTCGTTACGGAACGGGAGATGGGCGGCGGGCCAGGCACGTTACCCTGGCTACTTCGCTCACACGTGACGTTCACTATAGCGATGAAGGAAGGGCTTGTCAAGATACTCGCTCAAATGTTTTGCTGGCGATGCATGGGGTTGAGGCGTACGGAGGCAGGTTTGTTTGCCGACGCGGCCGGGCGCCCGAGGCCCGACCTCCTGCCCGCTCATGGCACCGCGTAGAGCCGGCGGTACACCCCGTAGTTCCCATACACCTGCTTGACGTAGGCGCTGGTCTCGCCGAAGTCGATGGCTTCGACGAACGCGTCGGGGTCGGTGGGCGGCGCGGCGGCGGCCCAGCGCGCGGCGTTGCCCGGCCCGCCGTTGTACGCCGCGAGCGCGGCCTGGACGCTCCCGCCGTGCGCATCGAGTTGCTGCCGCAGGTAGAAGGCCCCGAAGCGCAGCGCCACCCCTGGTTGGAGCAGATCGCCCGGCTCGAAATCCGCGATCTGCAGCTGGCGGGCGATGCCGCGCCCGGTCTCCGGCATCACCTGGGCCAGCCCAAGCGCCCCGGCTGATGAGACGGCCCCCGGGTCGAAGGCGCTCTCCTGGCGGAGCAGCGCGTAGAGCAGGCGTGGGTCGAGGTTGAACTCGCGCGCGGCGCGCAGCGCGACGGCCGGGTAGGGCGCGGGGAAGCGCAGCCGCTGGATGACCGGCGGCACGGCGCTCCCCTCCGGCGCGGCGGCCACGAGGGCGGATGCCGCCCGCAGCGCGGCGGCAGTCGCGCCCTGGTCCGCCGCGAATCGCGCGAGGTGAAGCAACTGCGCCGGCTGGTCGCGCCGGGCGTTGATCGCGGCCTCCCACTCGGCGGCGGCCTCGGCGACCAGGCCGACCGCGGCGAGCTCCACGGCGCGCTGGAGCGCTGGGTCGTCGGCGGGGGCGGCGGGCGCGGCGGGCGGCGTCCCGGCCCACCCGGCGACCCAGGCGTCGGCGGCCTGCCACTCGGCGGCGGTGGTCGTGGCATCAAGGCCGACGCCAGGCGGCGGTTGCTCACCGAAGTGCTCGGCGGCGCGGGCGGCGTAGTACGACTCGGGCGCGAGGCGGGCCGCCTGGCGGAAGAGCTCTCCGGCGTCGCTCTGGCCGGCCTGCTGCGCCGCCCGCGCCGCCCAATACGCGCCCCGCGCCGCCCACACCCCCTTCGCCTGCCGGCTCAGCGCCTCCCAGGCAGCGCGCGCCTCGGCAGGCTTGCCGTTGGTGTAGAGCCAGCGCCCGGCGGCGTCCAGCGCGGGGGCAGCCTGCTCGCTCGCCGGATAGCGCCCCGCCAGGTCGAGGCGCTGCGTGGCCGCGCCGGCGGCGTCGCCTAGCCGGTCCAGCAGGATGGCGCGCCGGGCCAGCGCTTCCGGGGCGCGCGGGTCGTCCGGGTAGGAGTCGGCGAACTGGCGGTAGCCGTCGATCGCGGCCTGTGTCTCGCCCTTCTGCCCACGGGTCTGCACCCAGTCGAGCTGTGCCTGGCGGCCGGGATCGCTATTGGGCGCTTCGGCGGCGAGGGCGGCGAGGTCGGCAAGTGCGCCGTCGAAGTCGGCGGCGGCGCGGCGAGCGAGGGCGCGCTGCCGGCGCAGGTCGAGCGCGGTGTCGCCGCTGGCAGCGGCGATCGCCGCGTCGAAGTGCGGCAGCGCATCGGCGGGGCGTCCATGGGCGACGAACACGCGCGCGGCGATCATCGGGTCGAGCCCACCCTGCGGGTCGGCCAGCAGGCGGGCGACGGCGTCGAGGGCCTGCGGCGTCTCGGGCGCATCGCTGGCGGCCTCGCGCAGCCAGGCGCGGGCCTGGTCGGGCTGCCCGGCTGCGGCGGCCAGGTCGGCGGCCCCGGCAAGGACGCGCGCCCGATACTCCGGGGTTTTCGCCAGGCTCAGGAGCGCGCCGTAGAGCTTGAGCGCGGCGTCGCTCTGGCCGAGCTTCCGGCGCTGCGCGATCGCGCCTTCGTAGGCGGCGGCGCGCTCGCCGGCGGGCAGCCCGGACACGGCGACCGCCTCGTAGCTGGCGGCGGCTTCTTCTGCCCGCCCAAGCGCGCCCAGCAGCCCTGCTTCGCGCATGGACGCATACAAGTCCAGCGGAGCACGGAGGGAGCGGTACCGGCGGTAGGCGGCCACCGCCTGTTCTTGTTCTCCAAGCGCTTCATGGGCCCTGGCGAGCCAGAAGGTCGCGCGGGCGGCGAGGGCGTCGGCCGCGCCATCGGCCAGAAACGCGACGAAGGCGTCGGCGGCGGAGGCCCAGCGTGCGCGGCGGGCGTAGCTTTCGGCCAGATAGTAGCGGGCCGGGCGGGCCTCGGGTGCATCCGGCCATGCGGTGACCAGGGCGTGGAGCGCAACGGCCGAGGCGTCGTCGTCGCCGGCGGCGCGGGCGTCGAGCGCCTGCTGCAGCAGGGCGGGGGGCGGCGGGGCCGGCGTGGGAGATGGGACGGGCGCGGGCGGCTGCACGGCGCCTGTACCGCTGGGCGGCGCCGGCTGCCCGCCGGAAGGATCGCACGCGGCCAGCAGGGCCAGCGCGACGAGCAAGACAAGCCGGGACGAAGCGCGGGTTTGTCTGGGCATGGCGGTATTGTACCACGCCGCGGGCGAGCGCCGGGGCCAGCGCGTAACGTAGAAGGTGTAGAGTGCAGAGTGCAGGGATGTGGCGCTCCGGGGTGCGGCACTCGCCCGCCTCATCAACGGGCGGGCCCCCGTACGGAGGGCAGATGACAGCTCCCGAATTGCGGGTACAATATCAGCGATCCCGTCGAAGCCGGCGGCAGGGCGATGGACTACCAGCAGACGCTCGATTACATCTATTCCTTCCTCGATAGCAGCCAGCGCACGCCGCGGCCGCCGCCGGAGCTGAACATCCCGCGGACGCGAGCGCTGCTGGCCCTGCTCGGCGAGCCGCAGGACGCGTTCCGCAGCGTGGTCGTCGCCGGCACAAAGGGCAAGGGCTCGACCTGCGCGATGCTGGAGGCGATCCTGCGCGCCGCCGGCTACCGCACCGGGCTGTGGACATCGCCGCACCTGCACAGTTACCGCGAGCGCATCCAGGTGAACCGGACGCCGATCGGTCAGGGGGCGCTGGTGGCGCTGGTGGTGCGGGCGCGCCCGCTGTTCGACAGCTTCGACACGGCGCGCTACGGCCCGCCGACGACGTTCGACATCGGCTTCGCGCTGGCGCTGCGGTATTTCGCCGACCAGGGGGTGGAGCTCGCCGTGCTGGAGGTCGGGCTGGGCGGGCGCTACGACTGCGCCACTGCCATCACGCCGCTGGCCTCGGTGATCACGTCGATCAGCTACGACCACATGGAGGTGCTGGGCGACACGCTGGCGCAGATCGCCGGCGAGAAGGCCGGCATCCTCAAGCCCGGCGTGCCGGCGGTGACCGCCCCGCAGCACCCGGAGGCGATGGCGGTGATCGAGCGGACGGCGCGGGAGGTCGGCGCGCCGCTGTGGATCGCGGGCGAGGGGGAGTTCAAAGTGCAGCGTGCAGCGTGCAGCGTGCACGCCATGCACAGCGCAGAACTCAGCATGCGGCACGCTGCACTCGCTCCCGCTCTTCCCGGCCTGTTCCAGCAGGAGAACGCCCGGCTGGCCGTGGCGGCGGCGCTGCTGCTGCGGGCGGGCGGCCTGCGCCTGCCGGACGCGGCGATCGCGGCGGGGCTGCGGGATGTGCGCTGGCCGGGGCGCATGGAGTTGGTGTCCGGCGAGCCGCCGCTGGTGCTCGACGGGGCGCACAACGGCGACTCGGCGGCGAAGCTGGTCGAGTCGCTGCGGGCGGCGTACCCGGGGCGGCGGCTGGTGTTCGTCGTCGGCACGATGCGTGACAAAGACCTGCCGCGGATCATGGCGGCGCTGGCCCCGGCGGCGGGCGCGCTCGTCCTCACGCGCTCGCGCCACCCGCGGGCGCTGCGCGACCTGGATGTGCTGGAGGCGGCGGCGCGGCCCTCGCTCGCGCCCGGCGTGCCGGTGGCGCACACCGACGACATCGGGCCGGCGCTCCGGGTGGCGCGGGAGCTGGCCGGGCCGGAGGACCTGATCGTCGTCACCGGCTCGCTGGCGGTTGTCGCCGCCGCGCGCGAGGCGCTGGGGCTGGCGGAGGGGGAGTGAGGCGCCGCGCTCAACAAACCTGATCGCCGATTTGCCGCGTCTCACGCCAGGGCGTGCCAGGTCTGCAACCTACACCGATGACTAACGGTACCTTCATCGCAGACATAACCATCGTCGGCGCGGGGATCGTCGGCCTGGCCACGGCCCGCGCGCTGCTGCGCCGCCACCCCGGCCTGCGCCTGCTAGTGCTCGAAAAGGAGCAGCGGATCGGCCAGCACCAGACCGGGCGCAACAGCGGCGTCATCCACTCCGGCCTGTACTACAAGCCCGGATCGCTCAAAGCCCGCCTGTGCGTTCAGGGCGCGGCGGCCCTGTACCGCTACTGCGACGAGCGCGGCATCCCCTACCGCCGCTGC
This sequence comes from Roseiflexaceae bacterium, assembly GCA_042408595.1. Lineage (GTDB taxonomy): Bacteria > Chloroflexota > Chloroflexia > Chloroflexales > Roseiflexaceae > JBHOQX01. The sequence continues at coordinate 7,597 of JBHOQX010000075.1, forward strand.
GGCAAGGTGGTCGTCGCCACCGACGCGAGCGAGTTGCCGCGGCTGGAGGAGCTGTACCAGCGCGGCATGGCCAACGGCGTCCCCGGCCTGGAGCTGATCGGCCCGGAGCGCCTGCGCGAGCTTGAGCCGCACGCCGCCGGCCTGCGCGCGATCTACTCGCCCAACACCGGCATCGTGGACTACGGCCAGGTCGCGGCGGCCTTCGCCGACGATCTGCGCGCAGCCGGCGGCGTCATCCTCACCGGCCACGAGGTGCGCGCCATCACCCGCGCCGGGGGGCGCGTGCGCGTCGAGACCGGCGCGGGCGCCGTCGAGACGCGCTTCCTGGTCGCCTGCGCCGGAGTCTACGCCGACCGGATCGCCGCGCTGAGCGGCGCGCCGCGCGCGCCGCAGATCGTCCCGTTCCGCGGCGACTACTACATCCTCAAGCCGGCGCAGCGCCACCTGATCAACGCCCTGATCTACCCGGTGCCCGACCCGACCTTCCCGTTCCTCGGCGTCCACTCGACGCTGCGGATGGACGGGACGATGTGGCTCGGCCCGAACGCCGTGCTGGCCTTCGGCCGCGAGGGCTACCGCCGCTGGGAGGTGCAGCCGCGCGACCTGTGGGAGGCGCTTACCACGCCCGGCTTCCAGGCGCTCGCCCGCAAATACTGGCGCACCGGGCTGGACGAGATGCTGCGCGACTGGAGCCGCCGCCGGTTTGTCGAGGCGGCGCGCCGTTTCGTGCCGGCACTGTCGGCGGACGCCGTTGTGCCGGGGCCGGCGGGCATCCGCGCCCAGGCCCTCGCCACGGACGGCAGCCTGGTGGACGATTTCGTCATCAACCAGGACGGGCCGATTATCCACGTGCGCAACGCGCCCTCGCCCGCCGCGACTTCGTCGCTCATGATCGGCGAGTACATCGCCGAGACCGCCCGGAAGGCCTTCGCGCTCGAGCCCGCCGCGCGCCCGGCGCCGGCCTGAACGCTACGGCAGGGGCGCGGGGCGCGGCGCGAGTGTGCCGGCGAGCTCGTCGGTCTTGGCCGCCATGATAAAGTCGTTGCGGTGCAGCCCGTGGATCTTATGCGTCCACCACGTCACCGTCACCCGGTTGTAGTCGAGCACCAGCACCGGATGGTGCCCCTCGCTCTCCGCCAGCTCGCCCAGCGCCTGCACAAACGCCAGCGCCTGGCGGAAATCCGCCAGCCGGAAGACGCGCTCGAGCCGCATCACACCGTCGCGCTCCACCAGCCGCCACTCCGGGATCTGGGGCAGCAGTTCGGCGATCTCCGCCTCGGTGGCGCGCGGCGCGTCCTTGCGGCAGGCGACACATCGTTCGGCGGTCAGCGCAGCCATAGCGCCCTCCCTCGTGTCTATCCCGCTCGCCGATCGGTCCGCCTGGATTCTATCACCGCGCCGCCGCGCCTGTCCAACCCGTCGGCCAGCCTTGACGCGCCGCCGGCCGTCGGCTATGCTGGCGGCTAGCGCCCACGCGCCCTAGCTGTGCTCGACAGGGCCGTCGGGACGCAGGAAAAGAGGACGCCCATGCCACTCGAACACCCGTCCCAGGCCGCCGTGTCCATCGCCGAGCACATTCGAGAGGCATCGCTCGCCGGCAGGCCGTTGGTCCCGTGGGGCGCAGGCACCCGCCAGCACCTCGGCGGGCCGCCGCCGGAGGGCGCGGCCATCCTGCCCACTGCGGCGCTCGGCAGCATCCGCGAGCACAGCCCGCCCGACCTGACGGCCACGGTGGAGGCCGGCGTGACTCTCGGCGCGCTCCAGGCCGCTCTCGCCGAGCACGGCCAGTGGTTGCCGTGGGACCCGCCGCGCGCCGCCGAGGCGACGATCGGCGGGCTGCTGGCCACGGCGGCCAGCGGGCCGCTGCGCCTGGGCTACGGCACGCCGCGCGACTGGACGCTCGGTATGCGGGCGGCGCTCGGCGACGGCCGGCTGGTCAAGAGCGGCGGCCGGGTGGTCAAGAATGTGGCTGGCTACGACCTGCACAAACTGCACATCGGCGCGCTCGGCACGCTCGGCGTGATCGTCGAGATCACCTTCAAGGTCTTCCCGCTGCCGGAGCACAGCGCCACGCTGCGGCTGGAGTGCCGCGACCGCGCCACCGCCCTTGCCGCCGCCGCGCGCCTCCGGGAGCGGCCGCTCGCGCCGGTGAGCCTGGCCGTGTTTGACTATCAGCCGCCGGCCACCAACTGGAGTGACGACAAAGCGCGGGGACGGCGAGGGGAAGGGGAGGATGCTGCGGCCCCGGCCCCCTTCTGCCCCCGCCTCCCCGGCTCCCTGGCCGGAGCGGCCGTTCTCCTCGCGCGCTTCGCCGGCGGGCCTGCCGCGGTGGAGCGGCAGGCCCGCGCCGCCGCCGCGCTCGGGGCCACGCTGCTCGACGAGGCGGACGCCGCCGCGCTGTGGCGGCTCGCGTCCGACTTCCCCGCCCCCACCGGCGACGAACTGCTCATCCGTGCCGGGGCGCCGCCGTCCGAGCTCGGCGCGGTGCTCGATGCGCTCGTCGCCGACGCGCCGGGCGGCGCGACAGAGCTGCTCGGCTACCCCGGCGTCGGCCTGGCCTATGCCCGCTGGCAGCCCGCCAGCGACGCAGCGGATGCCCTCGCTGGCGTCCGCGCCGCACTTGCCCGGCTCGGCGGCTACGCCGTCGTCGAGAGCGCCCCGCCGCCGCTGCGCGCCACACTCGACCTGTGGGGACCGCCGCCCGGGACGCTCCGGCTGATGCAGGCGCTCAAGCGCCAGTGGGATCCGCAGGGGATTCTGAATCCGGGGCGCTACCTCGCTTGACAGAAGCGCCAGCGGCATTTATCATACCCGTAGCCATGCATACCTGCCTGTACAACCGCTGCCTGGCGCGTCGTCGCGTCCGTCGTCCGTCCCGAACGGGATCGGCGGGCAGCTAGCGTGCACCTTGAGATGGTCGCTCGCGCAGGCGCGGAGAATCGCCCAAACGCCCCCGGATCCCGCAGGGAGTTCCGGGGGTTTTTTTTACGCCCGTGGCCGGTGCGTTCCATGCGAACGCCGGCGCTACGCCGCTCCGGGCGGCGGGAGGAGCGCGATGATCAAGGTCGGCATCTTCGGCGCGACCGGCTACGCCGGCTATGAGTTGCTGCGCTGGCTGCGGCGCCACCCACACGCCGAGGTAGTCTTCGCCACCTCCGAGTCGTCCGCCGGCCGCCGGCTGGCGGAAGTCTTCCCCGGCCCGCTGGACGCCCCGCTCCTGACACAGGACGACGCGCCGCTGGCGGATGCCGATGTCGTCTTCCTGGCGCTGCCGCACGGCGCGGCGGGCACGGTCGCCCGCCGCGCCCGCGCCGCCGGCGTGCGGGTTGTCGATCTCTCGGCGGACTTCCGATTGGCGACGCCCGCGGCCTACGAGACCTGGTACCACCACGCCCACCCCGCGCCGGAGCTGCTCCCCGCGCCCTACGGGCTGACGGAGCTGAACCGGGCAGCGCTGCGCGACGCCGCGCTGGTCGCCAACCCCGGCTGCTACCCGACCAGCGTGCTGCTCGGCATCGCCCCGCTGCTGCGCTCCGGCGCCCTGGCGGACTCGACGATCATCGTGGACGCCAAGTCGGGGGTCTCCGGGGCGGGGCGCGCGCCGAAGCAGCACACATCGTTTGTCGAGGTGAACGAAAGCCTGGCGCCGTACAGCGTCGGGCGGACGCATCGGCACGTCGGTGAGATGGAGCAGGAGGCAGCGCGGCTGGCGGGCGGCGCGCCGCGGATTGTCTTCACGCCGCACCTGCTGCCGGTGAGCCGCGGCATGCTCAGCACGATCTACCTGCGCATCGACCCGGCGTGGGACGAGGCGCGCGTCCGCGGGTTGTACGCGGAAGCCTACGCCGACGAGCCATTTGTGCGGCTGCTGCCCGCCGGGCACCTGGCAGCGATCGCGCATACCGCCCATACGAACCTGTGTGTGCTCTCGCTCGCGCTGCCGCAGCCCGGTCTGCTGATCGTCATCTCGAGCATCGACAACCTAGTGAAGGGCGCGGCAGGGCAGGCGATCCAGAATATGAACGTGATGTTTGGGCTGGATGAGACCGACGGTCTGATGCCGTAAGCGAAAGGGAGGGGCAGGGGGTGGGGCCGGTGTCAGCGAGCGTCACACACATGGATGCGCACAACGGCGTTGGACGGCGTCGCGCTTCACATTGCCCGGAAGTATGAGCAACTTCATACGTATCTTGAAAATTGGCGGCAACGAGCTCGACGACCCGGCGTTCGTCGCGGCGCTGGCCGGCGCGGTTGTGGCGATGCGCCCCCCGCCGGTGCTGGTGCATGGCGGCGGCAAGGAGATCGGCCAGATGCAGCAGGCGCTCGGGGGCGAGCCGCGCTTCGTCGGCGGGCTGCGCGTGACCGACGAGCGCGCGCTGGCGGCGGCGGAGATGGTGCTGTGCGGCACGGTCAGCACCCGTTTGGTCGCGGCGCTGCTGGCGGCCGGCGCGGACGCGCTCGGGCTCTCCGGCGTGGACCGGGCGCTCATCCGCGCCGAGCGGCAGACGCACCCCGCGGGCGACCTGGGCCGTGTCGGGCGGCCGGTGGCGGTGCGCGCCGCCGTGCTGCACGAACTGCTGGACGGAGGCGTCGTGCCGGTCGTCGCGCCAGTCTCGCTCGGCGCGGACGGGCCGCTGAACGTGAACGCCGACGAGGCCGCCGGAGCGATCGCCGCGGCGCTCGGCGCCGCCGAGGTCGTCTTTGTGACCAATGTACCGGGCGTGCTGGTGGGCGGCGCGCTGGCGCCGCGGCTGGCGGCGTCGGCGATCGAGGCGCTGATCGCCGACGGCACGATCTCCGGCGGGATGATCCCGAAGGTGCGCGCCGCGCTGGCGGCGCTGGCGGCCGGGGTGCGCGCCGCGCGGATCACCAACCTGGCAGGGCTGGCCGTCGGCAGTGGGACGACCATCACGGCGGCGGAGGACGCCCCGCACCACTGAAACGATGAGGCCGCGGCGCAGGCGCGATACGACAGGAGCGACGCGGCGAGGCATGGGTGAGGAGTCCGATGGCGACCATCATCGCAGAAGGGCAGATCGCGACGGCCGCCGCGCCGGGCGAGATCATCGTGCGGCGGGCGACCGAGGCGGACGTGCCGGGGATCGTCGCCGTGGTGAACGAAAACGTGCAGCTCGGGCACCTGCTGCCCCGCAGCCCGGAGAATATCCGCGCCACCCTTGGGGACTGGATGGTCGCCGAGGCGCGCGGCCAGGTGATCGGCGTCGGCTCGCTGCTGGCGATGAGCCCGACGCTCGTCGAGGTGCGCTCGCTGGCCGTGTTGCCGGCTTATCGCGGGGCCGGCGCGGGCGCGTTGCTCGTCCGCGCGCTGGTGGAGGAGGCGCGCCGCCGCGGCATCCCCACCGTTTTCGCGCTGACGCGGGCGGTGCGCTTTTTCGAGCGGCTCGGCTTTGCCGTCACGGAGAAGGAGCGGTTTCCGGAGAAGGTCTGGCGTGACTGCGCGATCTGCCCGCTGCAGCACGCCTGCGACGAGACGGCGGTGGTGCTGGAGCTCGACACAAGGGCACGAGGTGCGGGCGAATCGCATCCCCCCACACTGCCGCACCAGCTGTGATATCGGCGGACTCTACCGAGAAAGACACCCGTATGGCAGAACGAACCACGGCCCTGCTCGCCCTCGAGGACGGTACGACCTGGCCCGGCTATGCGCTCGGCGCGCTCGGCGAGCGGGCCGGCGAGGTGGTCTTCAACACGGCGATGACCGGCTATCAGGAAGTGCTGACCGACCCGTCGTACTACGGCCAGATCGTTGTGATGACCGCGCCGCACATCGGCAACACCGGGATCAACGTCGAGGACGACGAGAGCCGCAAAGCCTGGCTCGCGGGCTTTGTGGTGCGCGCCGCCAGCCCGCGCGTCAGCAACTGGCGCGCCCGGCAGAGCCTGGACGAGTACCTGCGCGAGCAGGGCGTCGTCGCGATCACCGGGGTGGATACGCGGACGCTGGTGCGGCATATCCGCGAGCGTGGGGCCATGCGCGCCGTGCTCTCCTCGATCGAGCCGGACGCCGCGCGGCTGGTCGCGGCGGCGCGGGCCGCCCCGTCGATGGAGGGGCAGGACCTCGTGCCCTATGTCACCTGCGCCGAGCCGTACCACTGGGCGCCAGGGGGCGGGGATCAAGGGTCAGGGATCGGCGAGTGGCGCCGACCGACTGCACCCCGAACCGCGACCCCTGGCCACGCATACCACGTCGTCGCCTACGACTTCGGCATCAAGACGAACATCCTGCGGCTGCTGGCGGCCCGTGGCTGTCGTGTCACCGTCGTGCCGGCGCAGACGCCCGCCGCCGAGGTGCTGGCGCTGGCGCCGGACGGCATCTTCCTCTCCAACGGCCCCGGCGACCCGGCGGCGGTGACGTACGCGGTCGAGGCGACACGCCAGTTGCTCGGCAAGCGGCCGCTGTTCGGCATCTGCCTCGGGCACCAGATCCTCGGCCTGGCGCTCGGCGGGCGCACCTACAAGCTGCGCTTCGGCCACCACGGCGCGAACCAGCCGGTGCGCTGGAGCGACACCGGGCGGGTCGAGATCTCCAGCCACAACCACGGCTTCGCGGTCGACCCGGCCTCGCTGCCGGCGGGCGTCGAGGTGACCCACGTGAACCTGAACGACGGCTGCTGCGAGGGGCTGCGCGCCGCCGACCTGGGGGCTTTCAGCGTCCAGTACCACCCGGAGTCCGCCCCCGGCCCGCACGACTCGGACTATCTGTTCGACCAATTCATCGCGCTGATGCACGCCTGGCAGAAATAGTGACAACGAGGAACGCCACATTTTGTGCAGCAGTTCCCTTTCCACCAAGGAACAGCGATGCCTAAACGCACAGATATCCGCTCCATTCTCGTGATCGGCTCGGGGCCGATCGTGATCGGCCAGGCGTGCGAGTTCGACTACGCCGGCGTGCAGGCCTGCAAGGTGCTTCGCCGCGAGGGCTACCGCGTCGTCCTCGTCAACTCCAACCCGGCGACGATCATGACCGACCCCCAGTTCGCCGACGCGACTTACATCGAGCCGCTCACCCCGGAGATCGCCGAGAAGATCATCGAGCGCGAGCGCCCCGACGCCGTCCTGCCGACCGTCGGCGGGCAGACCGGCCTGAACCTGGCGATGAAGCTGGCCGAGCAGGGGATCCTCGACCGGTACGGTGTCCAGTTGATCGGCGCGTCGCCGAAGGCGATCGCCCTGGCCGAGGACCGCGAGTTGTTCAAGCAGGCCATGCAGCGCGCCGGTCTCGGCGTCCCGCATGGCGAGACGGTCACCAGTGTCGAGGGGGCGCTGGCGGTGGCGGGGCAGATCGGTTACCCGGTGCTGGTGCGCCCGTCGTTCACCCTCGGTGGCTCCGGCGGCGGCGTGGCCTACGACGCCGCGCAACTCCGCGACATCGCCGACCGCGGCCTGCGGGCCTCGCCGGTGCACCAGGTGCTGGTCGAGCAGTCCGTCCTCGGCTGGAAAGAGTTTGAGCTGGAGGTGATGCGCGACCGGGCCGACAACTTCGTCGTCGTCTGCTCGATCGAGAACCTCGATTCGATGGGCATTCACACCGGCGACTCGATCACCGTCGCCCCGGCCATGACCCTGACCGACCGCGAGCTCCAGCGCCTGCGGGACATGGCCAGAACGGTGATGACGACCGTCGGCGTAGAGACCGGCGGCTCGAACGTGCAGTTCGCCGTCAATCCGGCGGATGGCACGCCGCTGGTGATCGAGATGAACCCGCGCGTCAGCCGTTCGTCGGCGCTGGCCAGCAAGGCGACCGGCTTCCCGATCGCCAAGATCGCCGCGCTGCTGGCGGTTGGCTACACGCTCGACGAGATCACGAACGATATCACCCGCGTCACGCCGGCGTCGTTCGAGCCGAGCCTGGACTATGTGGTGGTGAAGATCCCGCGCTGGGCGCTCGAAAAGTTCCCCGGCGTCGATCCGACCCTCGGCCCGCAGATGAAGTCGGTCGGCGAGGTGATGGCGATCGGCGGCACCTTCACCGAGGCGTTCCAGAAGGCGCTGCGCGGGCTGGAGATCGGGGCGCTCGGGTTCGGCGTGCGCGGGCGGCGGGCGGCGGGCGATGGGCGAGGCCGCGGGGATGCCGCCCTGCTGCGCACGCCGTCGCCGGAGCGGATTTTCGCCGCGGCGGACGCGCTGCGCGCCGGCATGTCGCCTGACGACCTGGCGGCGGCTGCCGGCTACGACCCGTGGTTCTGCGAGCAGATGGCGCTGATCATCGCCATCGAGCGCAAGCTGCGCGAGCACACGCTCGACACCCTCCCGCCCGACCTGCTGCGCGAAGCCAAGGAGCATGGGTTCGGGGATGCGCAGATCGCGGCGCTGCTGGGAACGGCAAACGCCGGACGGCGGACGGTGGAGCCCGGGCGCGACACCCCTCCGCCATCCACGGCCGACCGCCCATCCGAGATGGATGTTCGCGCGCGCCGAAAGGCCCTCGGCATCACCCCGGTCTACCGCCGGATCGACACCTGTGCCGCCGAATTCGAGGCGTACACCCCCTACCTCTACAGCACCTACGCCGGCCAGGACGAGTCGGACGTGACCGGTCGGCCCAAGGTGATGATCCTCGGCGGCGGGCCGAACCGCATCGGCCAGGGGATCGAGTTCGACTACTGCTGCGTCCATGCCTGCATGGCCCTGCGCGATCTCGGCTACGAGACGATCATGGTCAACTGCAACCCGGAGACCGTCTCGACCGACTACGATACCAGCGACCGGCTGTACTTCGAGCCGCTGACGCTGGAGGATGTGCTGAATATTTGGGAAAACGAGAACAGGGGTCAGGAGTCAGGGGTCAGGGGTCAGGAGTTAGGCGACCAAAATGCTCAACAGCCTCATGCGTTCGCTTTCGGACAACACCATCAGGGAGACAGCCGAGACATCCGAAGTGCTCGCCCCCTGGACGCCGACCCCCGAACTTTGACCCCCGTGCTGGTCCAATTCGGTGGGCAGACGCCGTTGAACCTGGCGCGCGGGCTGGTGGCTGCCGGGGTGCCGATCTGGGGCACCTCGCAGGACGCGATCGACCTGGCCGAGGATCGGGGGCGCTTCGGCGAGTTGCTGCGCCGCCTGGAGATCGAGCAGCCGGAGAGCGGCATGGCCTCCGACCTGGAGACGGCGCGGGAGGTGGCGCGGCGGATCGGCTACCCGGTCCTGGTGCGCCCCAGCTACGTGCTCGGCGGGCGGGCCATGGCGATCGCCTACGACGACGACGGCCTGGCGCGCTACCTGGTCGAGGCGACGGCGATCAGCGAGGGCGCGCCGGTGTTGATCGACCGCTACCTGGAGGACGCCTTCGAAGTGGACGTGGACGCTGTCGGTGACGGCGAACGCGTGGTGATCGGCGGTATCATGGAGCACGTCGAGGAGGCCGGCGTCCACTCCGGCGACTCGGCGATGGTCATGCCGCCCTACAAGGTCAGCGCCTACCATCTGTCGATCATCCGCGACGAGACTGAGCGGATCGGCATGGCGCTCGGCGTGCGCGGCCTGATGAACGTGCAGTTCGCGATCAAGGACGATGAGGTGTATGTGCTGGAGGTCAACCCGCGCTCCTCTCGCACCGTGCCGTTCGTGGCCAAGGCGACCGGCGTGCCGCTGGCGCGGATCGCGGCGCAGGTGGCCGCCGGCAAAACGCTCGCCGAGCTCGGGCTGACCAGCGAGCCGCCGCTCGAGGGATTCTTTGTCAAGGAGGCCGTGCTGCCGTTCGACAAGTTCCCCGGCGCGGCGGTCTTCCTCAGCCCGGAGATGCGCTCGACCGGCGAGGTGATGGGCCACGCCGCCTCGTTTGGTCTGGCCTTCGCCAAGGCCGAGCTCGGCGCGGGGCAGAAGCTTCCGCTCGGCGGCGGCGCGCTGCTGACGGTCAACGACTTCGACAAGGGCGCGATCGGGCGGATCGCCAAAGACCTGATCCGGCTCGGATTTACGCTCTACGCCACCCGCGGCACCGCCGCCTGGTTGCAGCGGCTCGGCCTGCCGGTCGAGCCGGTCAACAAGGTGTCGGAGGGCGGCTTCACCACTGTCGATCTGATCGCCTCTGGCCGGGTCGGGCTGGTGATCAGCACGCCGCTCGGCTCGCAGGCCTACGCCGACGGACAGGCGCTGCGCTCGGCGGCCATCCGCCACGGCGTGATGCTGGTGACGACCCTCACCGGCGCGGCGGCGACCGTCTCGGCCATCCGCGCGCTCCAGGCGCGCGAGCTGCAGGTGCGCTCGTTGCAGCAGCACCATGGGATGCATGATGCGTGATGCATGGATTGATCGGCGACGCCGAAGATAGATCGATCGGCTCACGAGCACGCGCGAGCTATGGTCCAGGACCAATCACGCCAACGATTGGAGACGGAGGCCCGAGCCAGAGCCGGGTTTCGTCCATCGTCCATCATCCCTCGTCCATCGTCCACCGCCGGAGGCACCCGCCATGTCCGATTCGCTGGAAACGCTCGAACAGCGCGTCGCGCAGGCCGCAACCCCCGAGGAGCAGGTACGCAGTCGACTCGCACTGTGCGAGGCGCTTGAGCACCGTGACGGTCCGCGGGCGCTGCGCCTGGCGCACGAGGCGAGCGCCATCGCCGCCGGGCTCGACGACCCGGCGCTCCAGGGGCGCTGCTGGCTTAACCAGGCGGCGCTGCTGTTCGACCAGGGGGCGCTGGCCGATGCGCTGGCGGCCTATGAGCGGGCCGGGGAGCAATTCCAACGAGTCGGCGACGACACCGGGCGCGCCGACGCCTTGCGTGGTATGGGGATCGTCTACGAGCGCCTGGACGCCTTCGACCGCGCGCTGGAGTGTCTAGTCGCCGCGCTGCATCTGTACGAGGCACAGGGCGTGCTCCCATCCAAGGCCCGAACCTTCAACAGCATGGGTGTGGTGTACTCGCGCAGTGGCCGCCCCGAGGACGGGCTGGCCACCTACGCCCTTGCCTACCGGTTGCATCAACAGCTTGGCAACCGGCTGGACGCAGCGTTCGTGCGCAACAACATGGGGATCAACCTCAAGAACCTGGGGCGCTATGCCGAAGCGGAGGAGGCCCTGCTGGAAGCTGCCCGCCTGCTCGACGAAACCGGCTCGGGGTACTACGCTGGCGCGCTCAGCAACCTGGCGCTGGTGTATGAGCGGCAGGGGCGGCTTGGCGAGGCCGAGGCCGCCCACCGGCAGGCCACGGAGCTGGCCGGACGCCACGGCCTGGCCTACCTGGAGAACGAAAGCCGGCTATGCCTGGGCCGCTTCTATCTGGAGCAGGATCGCCTGGCGGACGCCCGGCCGCTGCTCGAGGCGACCCTGGCCTATAGCAGGACGGCGCAGCTCCCCGCCAAGGAGGCCGAGGCGCATCAGGCGCTGGCCCGGCTGTGCCAGCGCACCGGCGAACTGGCGCAGGCGATCGAGCATCTGGAGGCTGCCTACCGCCTCGAGCGGCAGGTCTTCAACGAGCAGTCCGACCGCCGGCTGAAGAACATGCAGGTCAGTCTGCAGGTAGAGCAGGCGCGCCGCGAAGCCGACCTGCAACGGCGTGAGCGCGAAGCCCTGGAACACGCCTACCGCGAGCTCGAAGCGCTGCACGCGGCGTTGCAACAGGCCATGGAGCAGAAGGACGCCCTGCTCGCTCGCCTGGAACAGCTGAGCCGAGAGGACGCGCTCACCGGCCTCTTCAACCGGCGCTACCTCGACCAGCGCCTGGCCGAGGAATTCGCCCGCGCCCGGCGCTACCGTCGCCCGCTGACCGTGGCGATGGTCGATATCGATAATTTCAAGCAGATCAACGACCAATTATCCCATGCGATCGGCGATCAAACGCTCAAACAGGTCGCGCAGATTCTGCGCCAGACACTGCGCAAAACCGACATCATTGCACGCTATGGTGGCGAAGAGTTCGCAATAGTGCTATTAGAGGCCGATATGGAAACTGCGCAGCAGATCTGTCAGAAAGTGCGCGATGTAGTGGAGTCATATCCGTGGCACGCGATTCATCCGGATTTACGCGTCACGGTGTCCATCGGGCTTTCGAACGATCTCAGCCTGCCAAACCACGAGAAGCTGCTGGCCGACGCCGACCGCTGGCTGTATCAGGCGAAGGGAAGCGGCAAGAACAAGGTATGCTGGAGTGGCACTCGCATGCATCCCCCAAGCGCCTAGCCCCCGCGAGACCGACGCCGGGTGCGCAAGGCATCAACCTTGCGCGCGAGCGCGGCGATCCGAACACGGGATAGACAGGAGTTGACCATGCCGACCTCCCCAAAGAAAGTGGTGCTCGCCTACTCAGGTGGGCTGGACACCAGCATCATCGTGCCGTGGCTCAAGCAGCACTACGGCAACCCGGAGATCATCTGCTACTGCGCCAACCTGGGCCAGGCCGACGAGCTGGCCGGGCTGGAGGCCAAGGCGCTGGCCAGCGGCGCATCCAAATGCTATGTGGAAGACCTGCGCGAGGAGTTCGTGCGCGATTTTCTCTTCCCGCTCATCCAGTCCGGCGCGATCTACGAGCGCCTCTACATGCTCGGCACCGCGATCGCCCGCCCGCTGATCGCCCGCCGCCAGGCCGAGATCGCCCTGCAGGAGGGAGCCGATGCCCTGGCGCACGGCTGCACCGGCAAAGGCAACGATCAGGTGCGCTTCGAGATCACCTTTATGGCCTTCGCGCCGCACCTCCCTGTCATCGCCCCGTGGCGCGAGTGGAACATCCGCTCGCGCGAGGACGCGCTCGAATATGCCGAGGAGCACCACGTCCCGGTCACGGCGACCCTGGCCTCGATCTACAGCCGCGACCGCAACATCTGGCACCTGTCGCACGAGGGCGGCATGCTGGAGGATCCGTGGAACGAACCGGAGGCGGCGATGTACACCCTCACTGCTGCACCGGAGGCCGCGCCAGACGAGCCGGAGTACGTGGTGATCGGCTTCGAGGCGGGCGTGCCGGTGAGTGTGGACGGCGAGCGGCTCGGGCCGGTGGCGCTGTTGGAGCGGCTGAACGCGCTCGGCGCGCGCCACGGTATCGGGCGGGTCGACCTAGTGGAGAACCGGCTGGTCGGCATGAAGAGCCACGGCGTCTACGAGACTCCCGGCGGGACGCTGCTGCGCGTGGCGCATCAGGGGATCGAGCAACTGGCGCTCGACCGCGACACGCTCCATTACAAGGACGTCGTCGCCCACCGCTACGCCGAGCTGGTCTACAATGGCCTGTGGTACACGCCGCTGCGCGAGGCGCTCCAGGCGTTCTTCAGCAGCACGCAGCAGCATGTCACCGGCGAGGCGCGGCTGAAGCTGTACAAGGGGAACGCGATCCTCGTCGGGCGGCGGGCGGCCAAGTCGCTCTACAATCCTGACATTGCCAGCTTCACGATGGGCGCGAGCTACAACCAGAAGGACGCCGAGGGGTTCATCAGAATTTTCGGCCTTCCGGTGAAGGTGCGGGCGCTGGTGCATGCGTAAGTGCAGCGTGCAGTGTCCGGAGATTGTGAACGTTGCACGCTCCCGTGTGCACTGAACGATGATTGCAACGCAGCACACTGCACGTTGAACTCTGAGAAGCTGTCTGCAACGGGGAAGTTTGGCGGGCGCCGCCCGCCACGACGCCGCTGAGCCGCCGGCCGCGCGGCGGGGGCTGGGGCCTATGGCCGCCAACATCCCCCGGGAGCGTTTCAGACAGCCTCTGAACTGCACAGGGTGGCTACTGTGAACAATATAGAAGCGTTCGCCCTTGCTCCTGGTTTCCGCGCCATGGCAACGGCCTGCGGGCTGAAGACCAGTAGCGCTATGGCCGCGTCGAGCCTGGACCTGGCGCTGATCGTGGCCGACCAGCCATGCGGCGCCGCCGGTGTCTTCACCACCAACCGCGTCAGGGCCGCGCCGGTGCTGTACGACGAGGAGGTGCTGGCCGCCAACCCGGCGAGCGTTCGCGCGATCATCGCCAACGCCGGCAACGCCAACGCCTGCACCGGCGCCCGCGGCCTCGACGATGCCCGCCGCATGGCCGCGCTGGCCGCCGCGGCGCTGGGCTGCCGCCCCGATGAAGTGCTGGTGCTCTCGACCGGTGTGATCGGCCGGCACCTCGATATGGCGAAGATCGCGCGCGGGATCGGCGAACTGGCCTCGCCACGCGCGCTTCACGGCGCGATCCACGCCGCCCGCGCGATCATGACCACCGACACCCGTCCGAAGATCGCCATGCGGCGGCTGGAAATCGCTGGCCGGGCGATCACGATCAGTGGCTTCGCCAAGGGCGCCGGCATGATCCACCCGAACATGGCAACCATGCTGGCGATCGTGACGACCGACATCGCCGCACCGCCGGAGGTGCTCCGCGCCGCACTGCGTCAGGCTGCCGACCGTAGCTTCAACCGCATCAGCGTGGACGGCGACATGAGCACCAACGACACGCTGCTGCTGCTGGCCTCGGGGGTGTCCGGTGTTCAACTCGCCACCGGGGGCACAGCGCGCAGCGGGGGCCGGCCCTCCCATGCAGCCGCCGCGCTCCCGGTGCCTGCGGCGGCGACCGAAACGTTCGTCGACGCGCTCACGGAGGTGTGTATCGACCTGGCGAAGCAGATCGCCCGCGACGGCGAGGGCGCGACCCGCCTGGTGGAGATTCGCGTCACCGGCGCGGCCGATGAGGCCCAAGCGTATCTGGTGGCCGACACGATCGCCCGCTCACTGCTGGTCAAGACAGCCATCCACGGCGGCGACCCGAACTGGGGCCGGATTCTGTGCGCCGCCGGCTACAGCGGCGCGGCGATCGATCCGGCGCGGCTGGCGCTCGCCTTCGGCCCGCCCGACACGGCGGTCGCGGTCGTCGCCGAGGGGCTGCCGCTGGCCTACGACGAGCCGGCGGCGGCGGCGCGGCTGCGCGAAGACCCGGTGTACGTCCACCTCGACCTGGGGCTCGGCGGCGCGGCGGCGACAGTCTGGACTTGCGACCTGAGCGCCGAGTACGTGGCGGTCAACGCGCATTACACGACCTGACTCACGGGCAGGGACATGGCAGCGCCGGAGCGACATAGCGGTAGATGGGTCCCACCCCCTGAAGCGCGAACGGCGCGGCTGGTGGAGGCTGCGCGCCGTGCCCTGGCCCGACTATGGCCACCGCTGGCGTACCTTGGATTGACGCTCGCGCTCACCTGGCCACTGGCGATCCATCTTGGAGATACCCTGCCGGGGGTTGGCGACCCGCAACTGCTCCGCTGGATTCTGGCCTGGGATACGCATGCGCTGGCGACCAACCCGCTCCGCGTCTTCGACGCGCCGATTTTCTTTCCATATCCGGGCACGCTGGCTTATAGCGATCACTTGCTGCCCCTTGCGCTGCTGACCGCCCCTATCACCCGAGTCACCGGCGATGCGACACCGGCGTTCAATCTCCTGCTGCTATCGAGCTTTGTCGCTGCGGGTTGGGGGGTCTACATGCTGGTGCGAGGAACCGTCGGCCCTGGCGGGGGAGAGTCCTGGGCAGCCTTCATCGCTGGTGCGGGGTTCGCTTTCTCCTCCTTTCGTTATGCGCACTATGGGCATCTGCAGATGCTGCAGATCTGTTGGCTACCGTGGGCGCTGGCCTTCCTGCAGCGCCTGGTGCGTCCTGTGGCGCAAGGCGGCGGGCGCTGGCGCGATGCCGTGTTGTTTGGCGTCACGACGGCGCTGCAATGCAGCAGCGCCGTGTACTCTGCCTTTTTCGCAGCGCTGGTGCTCGGCGTGTATACGCTCCTCTGGGCGCTCCGTGCCCTCTGGCAACGCACGCGCCATGGCGCGCCGCTGCCATGGCGTGCGTTCGGGCTGGCGTTGCTGGGCGGCGCCCTGGCGATCGCGCTGGTGGGGCCCCTGCTGCTACCCTACGTACATGTCTATCGCACGCTCGGGATTGTGCGTTCGATCCGCGAACTGGACAACTGGTCGGCCCCACTCTCCGCCTATCTCTCGGTCGCGCCGGGCAACCTGCTCTACGGGCGGCTGTTCCCCAAGCGCGTCGGGCTGGGCGAGCTGGTGCTGTTTCCGGGGGTGATCGGGTCATCGCTCGCGGGGATGGCACTGGCGCTCCGCCGGCCGCATCGGGTAGATGCCCCGGAGCGCACCCCGGTTCCCGCCCGCACGTTCTGGCTGCTCGTCGCCATTCTTGGCCTGCTGCTCTCCTTCGGCACCGGTGTGCGTGTTGAACGCGGTGGACCAACCTGGCCTGTGCCGCTGCCATACAGCGCGCTCTACCAGCTGATGCCCGGCTTTGCGGCGCTGCGTGTGCCGGCCCGCTGGGGTGTCCTGGTCACGCTGGCGGTATCCGTGCTCGCCGGCATCGCCCTTGCTCGCCTGCTGCCGCGCCTTCGCCCGGGTGCGCGCGCGCCGCTCGCCGCCCTGGCCCTGGCCGGCGTGCTGGCGGAACACGTCGTTCTGCCGGTGCCGATGGTCGCCAACACGCCGGCGCCGCCTGTCTACACCTGGCTGGGGGCGCAGCCGGATGTCAGCGTCGTGCTGGAATTGCCGGTCGGGCGAACGCCGCGCGGCGCTGAGGTGCAGCGCATCATGCAGCGCCAGTCGTACCAGCCGCTGCATTGGAAACAGCTTCCGGTGGCATTCAGCGGGCTGATCCCATTTGGCATGACCGATCTGCTGGCACAGGTGCAGCGCTTGCCCGATGCCGACACGTTGCGCTATCTACAATTGCTCGGCGTGGATACGCTGGTCATTCACACGGCCGAGTACCAACCGACAGCGCTTCGTGAGCTGCTCGCCGGGCTGGATTCGTCCGGCGTGGCCAGCCGCGCCGCGACGCTCGACGGCGCGCTGGTCTATGCCGTGCACGCGCCGCGCGATGGCGCGCTGGACATCCCGCCCGGCGCGACGGTCTACCTCAGCGGCGACGAGCGCGCGCCGGGGATACTGGTGCTGGCGCTGGCGCGCCGCTGGCATGAGCAGGGGGCGCAACTGTTTGGCCCCAGGCGGGTGCGCTACTATGGGGCACTCCGCACACCGCACCCCGGCCAGGTGTTCGCCTATGGCCTGCTGGACGCCGATGAGGACCCTGTGCCCCACGGGTTCGCCACGAACGACCTGCGCTGGCGTTCCAACGGGCTGGCGTTCTATGCTGGCGACCCGGCGTTGCGCGCCAATCTCGAACTGGGCAGGGTTCCAGCCGGCGCGTTCCATCCGGCCTATCCCGCCGCGCTCACCCTGCGGGTGGGGCCAACGGCGCTCCAGGCGGGCGATCGGCGCGTCGAATGGACGCAGCCGCTCGATCGGGCTTGGCTAGAACTCGATGTGGCGAGCCTGGACGCGGAGACGCTGCATATGAATGAACGTTCGGTGCCGCTTCCTCCAGGCCGTACCACCATCGCGCTCGCGGCCCCGCTGGGCCAGGAGCTCGCCCTCCGCGCCCGGGAAGGGCGGGTGGCGCTGCTGCGCTGTCGGGTGCGGGCGACCGCGCCTGCCAGCAGCGCTCCAACGCCGCGGCCGGTGCTCGCTGCCACGGCGCGCTTCGATGGCTCACGGCTGGTCGTTCAGGCATCGGTCGCGGCGACCCCGGCGCTGCGGCTGGAGGTACGCGGCGCCGCGGCCTACGACGACCGGCCGGTGCGGCTGGTGGCCGGCATCCAAAGCGTGCCGCCCGACGGCGGCGTGACGTTCGACGTAGATCTGCTGGATGGTCGCGCGCCATGGGTGCAGGCGCGGGCGGCGCCGGTCGATGGGCGCTACAACGCCTATCTCGCCGCGCCGGTAGATCGCGGCGGGCCGGGTGTGCCGGTCGCCCAGTTTAGCATTCAGAAGGGGCGTATCGTCGACCCGCAGGCGGTGCCGCTGCCGCTTGCCGAGCTGCGCTAGCCGTGTGTCGCTGGCAGACAAAGGGAGGAGTGCATGTGGGGCGGGCGTTTCACCGGCGCGCTTGACGAACGCATGGCGCGCTTCAACAACTCGTATCCGTTCGACTCGCGGATGTGGGACGAGGACATCCGCGGCAGCATGGCCTGGGCGCGCCAGCTCGCCGCGGCGGGTGTGCTCACCGCCGCCGAGCGCGACACACTGCTGCGCGGGCTGGAGCAGGTGCGCGCCGAGTTCGCCGGCGGGCGATTCCAGCCGCAGCCGGACGACGAAGATATCCACACCGCTGTCGAGCGGCGGCTGGGCGAGCTCGTCGGCCCGGTGGCCGGCAAGCTGCATACCGGCCGCTCCCGCAACGACCAGGTGGCGACCGACGCGCGCCTCTGGACGCTCGGCGCGATCGGGCGGGTCGACGCCGCGCTGCGCGAGCTGCAAGCCGCGCTGCTGGCCCAGGCCGAGGCCGCCGGCGACGCGCTGATGCCCGGTTACACCCACCTCCAGCGCGCCCAGCCGGTGCTGCTGGCGCACTGGCTGCTGGCGCACTTCTGGCCGTTCCAGCGTGACCGGGCGCGCCTGGCGGACTGCGCCCGCCGAACGGCCGTCCTTCCGCTCGGCTCCGGGGCGCTGGCCGGCACGCCGCTGCGCATCGACCGCAGCGCGCTCGCCGCCGACCTCGGCTTCGCCGCCGTCTCGCCGAACAGCATCGATGCGGTGAGCGACCGCGATTTCGCCGCCGAGTTCCTGTGCTGCGCCGCGCTGATCGGCGTGCACCTCAGCCGCCTGGCCGAGGATCTGATCCTCTACAGCACCAGCGAGTTCGGCTTTGTGACGCTGGACGACGCCTACGCCACCGGCTCCAGCCTGATGCCGCAAAAGAAAAACCCCGACTCGTTCGAATTGCTGCGCGGCAAGTCGGGCCGGCTGGTCGGCCACCTCGTCGCCCTGCTGACGGTGCTCAAGGGCCTGCCCTCGGCCTACGACAAAGACCTGCAGGAGGACAAAGAGCCGCTGTTCGACGCCGCCGACACGCTCGAACTGGCGCTGCCGGTCGCGGCCGGCGCCGTGGCGACCGCGCGCTTCCACCCGGAGCGGATGCGCGCCGCGCTAGACGACGCCATGCTCGCCACCGACCTGGCCGACTACCTGGTGGAGCGAGGGGTGCCGTTCCGCGCGGCGCACCGCGCCGCCGGGGGGCTGGTGCGCGAGGCCGAGGCGCGCGGCGTGGCCCTGCCGGCGCTCCCGGCCGAGGCGTTCGCGGCGGCGCATCCGGCCTTCGGCGCGGATGTACAGGCGGTGTTCGATGTCGCCCGCTCGGCAGCGGCGCGGGCCGTACCCGGTGGGACGGCCCCGGCGGCGGTACGGGCGCAGATCGCCCAGGCGAAGGCGTGCCTGGCGGTGGGCGCGGGATCGGTGGAGCCGTGATGTGTCTGGACAGGGTATAGGGGTATCGCCGGGCTGCCTGGCTGGCCCTCGAATTCAGCCACGATCGCATATAGGAACAGGTTCAGTAACCCAGGCTCCACCCGCATGCGATTGCCAGGGCTCTGGGAAACATCGGCGTGGCAGCACAGCGGTTGCGGACGAATTCAAAGCCGCTCCCGGGCTCCCTGGTCCCGGGATCATTGTCTCGAGGCACCGCAGCGCGCAAGACTATCTCCGGCTGGACTCGCTGAGAGTGTGGGACATCGTCCAGAACGATGTCCCAGATTTGATTTGGTTGAGCCATGGGTTGTGCCAGATGAGGGATGATGACCCACACCACACATTGCCATCTTTAACTCGCCCGACCAGGAGCCGCAGCACCAGTGGCGCTATGATATTCAAATGCGCACGTTCGAGATTGCATGCCCTTTCTTCTCGGAAAGTTGCGCGGTGCGTGTCCGCGCGAGGATAAGCACAAAGCGATGCCGCATATCTTCGATAACATCGATCTGCATCTCGCCGATGGGCGCGCAACGTACTGCCGGGCGCCAGTGCGTGCTCCTTCTGCGTCGGCTATCTGAACCTGCGCGGTTGGGGGCAACTCGCCGACCAGATCGAACGGTTCTCCGGGGGCAGCGAAGACCGCGCCTGCCGCGTGCCGGTCGGCATGCATCGCGCGCCGGAAGACGATATGAAGCTGCTCCAGCGGGCGCGGCGCACTGACGATCTACTCGACGGCCCGACGCTCGCACCGCTGCGACGACGTATCACCGAAAGCTTCAAAGAGCAACTTGAGTTCGGTGTGCCCTCCAATGAGGCGGAGCGAACGCCGGCGTTGAACCGACGACGATCCGCTGTGGAAGGGCGCCCTTTCGATCAAAGACGCGTGGGCTGGTCCGGTCGAGCGGGCGCCGGCCGCCCGGCGGCGAGCAGCTCAGTAAGCTCCGCGACGGCCGTTTGCCGTACCTGGTCGACCCGATCGTAGCTGGCGCTGAGCAGCAACCGTGCCGCCCAGGACCAGGTGCGCTCGTCGACGACCAGCAGCTTGACCTGCTCCACAGCGGCGGTGCGCATCTCCCAATCACGGCTCCAGACCGCTGCCTGCAGTTGCCGGCGTACCCAGGGCGCTTCGGGGAAAAGACACGTTGCCAGGCACAGTGCCCCAGCGATGGTGCGGTTGGTGGCCTCCCGCCTCCAGCCATCCTCACCGGTCGGCCGAGGACGTAGGGCGCGCTGCAGGGCGTTCTCGAGTTGCGCCTGTACATGCAGCGTCAAGGCGTGCCAGGTGCTGTTGGTCAGCCACCGGCGCACCAGCATATCGACGTTGTCAGCACTATCCGGTGGATGGTGCTGCGGGCCTCGCACGACCGCCGGCCGCTCTGGGAGCAGTCGCTGAAGTGCGTCCACGGCGTGGGCATGGCATTTTGGACCCGGTGCGGCGAGCAGCGTCAACAGTAACTCCACCACCTGCGCGTCGCCTGCACCGATCTGCCCTAAGAGGTCGACCATGTCATGCATGCGCTCGGGGACCAGCGAGTCACAGTTCGCCGGGTTGATGTGGGCGCGCGCAAGCGCCACCACGTCGCGATAGCGACCATGCAGCCGGGTGTCCGGGTTGAGCGCCCGGAGGGCAGGGGCCTGCGCCAGGAGCTCAGCATCCTGCGCCGGATCAAGCGTTGCGCCCCGCCAGATGGCCGCGAGTGTTTGTTGCGCTTGCTTCCGCACCGTAGGCACCGGGTGGTGTTGCGCCTCCAGCAGTTGCTGCATTGCTTGGCGATACTCGGCCTGCACGAGCAGGCCCAGGATGCGCTCGGCCTCCCATTTCTGTCGCTCCAGCGCTACCACCAGCGTGTCCACCACGTGGGCCTTGCTCTGGGCGAGCGGCAGCGTACGGAGCACCTCCCCTGCTACCGTGCTCAGTGGGGGCGGCGCATCACGGAAGATGGTAAGCAAAACATCGCGCGCTGCCGCCGAATGGGTACAAAAGGTCTTCATAAGATCGTAAAGGTCACAGTACAGGTTCCAATCGGACGTGTACCGTGGCTCCACCGGCGCCATGTGCGCCATGCGCTCCAGCGCCAGCCCGACCAGATCGGCTGCATCGGGGTCGAGCGTTGCCAATGTGCGCGCGGCACGAACGTGGTCGGACGTAGCCATCTGGCCCTGCACGCTCCGGTCACGCACCGCTGCCAGCGTCGCCGGGTCGGCCAGCCCGAGGCGGCGCAAAGCCAGCGCCTCACCATCGGCGGCGAAGACCTCCGGAAGAGTAAACGCAGCCCATGCGACCCCGGGCCGATCCAGGTGGATGAGCTGCGCCGCCGTTGTGGAAGCCGCCTGGCACACCTGCGGATCCGGGTCGTCCAGCGCAAGCACCAGCGCCGCCAGCGCCGCCTGGGTCGCCTCCCTGTACAGGTACGTTGCTGCGGCTTCGGCAACCAGAGCAGCCAGCCGCGTCAGCGCCCGTTGACGGACGGACGGCGCAGGGTCGCGCAGCGCCAGTGCGGCACGGGCCACCGTTGTTGCGATCACATCCGCCGCAGGTAGCCCTATCCACCAACGCCGGATGCACGCCGCTGTTTCGATCAGCAGCATCTGCGCCCTTGCGCGCTGCGGCGGCATGCCCGCCAGCCACGCCGCGGTTGTCGCTGCCTGCACGGCGCACACCACAATCGCCAGCGCTTCTCCGGCAGCGGCCTGCGGGGTATGAACCCGTTGCACCCACAGCAGCACGCATGCATCGGCGCGCGCCACTCGCTCCAATGCCCGACTGGCCTCACCGCGCACCGCCCCGCTGGGCAGCGCCTCAACCAGCCCCTCGACCAGGTGTGCGCGCAGGTGCGATAAGGACGGATCCGCGGCGATCGACGCGAGGTACAGATCCGCCAGACTCCGGACAGCGGCGAGCTGCGGGTTCAGGCTCTGGCCGGCCCACCGCTCGTCGCGGAGCATCGCCAGCAAGGCATCAACGACGGGCGGCGTCAGCACGCCCGCGGTTCCCAGGGCGGTTGCAGCTACGTAGCGGGCCAGCGGATCGGTCTGGCGGGCCAGGTGAAGGATGCGTGGCAACACGCGCCCGTCGGCGCGCACCGCCCGGGCCAGAACCCGGCTTGCCAACCCGTGGTCGCACACCCGACGGCGCCGTAGCGCAGCGATCACAGCGGCGACAGCGCGCTCCCCGACCAGACCCCGCGCGTCCGCCAGCGCCAGCGCCAGATCGGCCTGCGCGGCGCAGAGCGCCGGGTCGCTCAGTATCTCCTGCAGCTTGAGCGCCACATACGCTGCAAGCCGCTGTTCGGTGGCGGCGTCAACGTCGCCCGCCGCACAGGCAGCGTAGGCCTGCACCGCTCGCGCCAGCTCACGCCCGAGCAGCCAGCCGATCTGCCGCGGCCAGTTGATCCAGGCGATCGGACGCGCCCATCGCCCCCATCGCCGGGCGCGCACACGCGGCGGCGCCCCCTGCTCGAGCAAAGCCCGGACCAGCGCAGAGGGATGCGGTCGGTCTGCTTGATGGTGCTCTGACTCCGATGCGCTCATTGTTGCTTAGCGTACGACCGCACGGTGAGCTGCGCGACCGGGTGGTTGGTGCATGCGCGCCTGATAGCCCGTTGGCTGCGGTTCGTTATTGTACTGTATGCACGCAGGCAGCCTGCGATCGAACAACGCGCATCAGCTTGCGTCGGCTTCGCCGATCGGCGCTGTGGGGCATCACCACCTCAGCACGATCCTGCCCGCGCTGAGTCAAGTATACTTGACACGACGCGGAGAGTATGGTATCGTAAGATGTAAAGTTTGTTTGATATTCTGTCGCTCTTGCTTGACACAGCAGCATAACTGTGCTCCAAAGGAGGCTCAAGCCATGACCGTTCAGCATGTATCGCTTCCCGCCGCCGCCCGTCGTGCTCGCCCCTGGCCGCTTCTGATGCCCTTCGTACGGCTTCCCCTCATCCTGTTTGGTCTGGCTGTGACGTACGGCGTCTTCGGTCTAGCCGGCCATTCCTCGCCGTGGCCGGCCGCCGTGAGCATGATCAACGTCATCTTCCCGCTCACGGCTGACCTGGGATCGCTGCTTCTGCTCGTTCACCTGACCCGACAGGAGGGCGTTCCGTTGCGCACGCTGCTCGGATCGGCCCGGCCCAACCTCTGGCGTGACGGGCTGCTGGGTCTGGGCCTGTTCGTCGTTCTGGCGATTCTTTTCCAGCTCAGCTCGCTGGTGGCAGCGCTGGTGGTGTACGGCCCGGGCATCTTCGGTTTTCAGCACGCCGCTCCAAGCAGCACCATTTTTGTGCAACCGCCGCGCTGGGTTTTCTGGTGGTCGCTGCTGGTGCTCCCGCTCACAGTGGCATTCGTCGAGCAGATGACCTACCAGGGGTATGCGCTGCCACGGCTGGTGACCTTGTTCGGCGGGCGGAGATGGGCTGCCCTGCTGGTCGTGAGCCTGGGCTTTGCGCTGCAACACACTGCGCTTCCTCTAGTGGACGTTCAGACATCGCTGGCCCGCTTGCTGGGAACGTTTCCCATCGGGCTGTGCTTCGGCCTGATCTACCTGCGTCTGCGTCGTCTGTGGCCCCTGATCATCGCGCACTGGGCGATCGACTTGATTGGGTTGGGGCTCCTGCCCCTCCTGGCCGTGTTGAACACGGCCTGAGGAAGCGCGTATCAGGGAGTTGGAGAGCGCCAGTCTCCGGGGTACGAGGCCTGCGCGTCTCTAATTCTCGTCATCTTACCGCAGCGGATGCGGCGATGGGGAAGAGAGCGATCCTCCCGCTGCGTCCTTTGCGTCTCCGCAGTGCGTGACATGGGCAAAATGCTAAGAGCGCTTTTCAAACCGTCTTCAAGGTTCTGCGTCGCGTTCGCACCATACAACGTGTATGGAGGAGAAAGACAATGAATACGGCGGCCAAACGCTACCTGCGCGAATTCTTGCCGGCCATGGCGCTGTAGTGCTGGCCGTTGTGGGCACGTCATGGCTGTTGAAGCGCAGCGAACCATCGCCGTGGCGCTTCCTGATCGCGGTGATTCCCCTGATCCCCAGCGCGCTGGCGCTGATGAGCATCCTACGGTTCGTGAGGAGTATGGACGAACTGCAACAACGGATTCAACTCTACGCCATCTCCTTCGCGGCCAGCGCCACGGCCATGGTGACACTGACCGTCGGCTTTCTTGAAAATGCCGGCTTTCCCCGCCCTTCCTGGATATGGGTCTGCCCGATGCTGATCTGGTTCTGGGGATTGGGCCTCTTTATGTTTACACGGAGATATAAGTGACGGAACTTCCGCCATGGTTCCCCCGCACCCCCTGCCTCCCGGTGCGGAGCGGGGAAGGATCGCGCCGCACTGACCGCGGAATTCCTGACAAGCGAGGAATCAGCCAGGTGAGGAATCAGCTACGTGTCCTGCGGGCCCAACGAGGCTGGTCTCAGGCCGATCTGGCCGAACGGCTGGGTGTCTCACGGCAGACGGTGAACGCGATCGAAACGGGTAAATACGACCCGAGCCTGCCGCTGGCTTTCAAAATGGCGGAAATCTTCGGCCAGCCGATCGAGACGATCTTTTTCCCTGATAGGGAGCAACCGGACACCGACCGACCGGCCTGATTCGGGAGCCTGCCCGACTGCGAGAGCAGCCAGCGCGCGGCGCTGCTTCCTTGCCCTACGAGGCGCCGGGGCGGGGTCGCATCGCCGCCGACGCATGGGCTGAGCGCTGCCTGCGCCAGTCGCGCGCTTCGCGGGTCGCCTCCTGATCCGTAGCCAGCCCACGGCCAGCCTCTGGCACAGGCTATGCAGATCTGCGCGCATGCCTCGCCGGACGCCAGCGCGCCCTCAGGGCCAAATGCGCCGCTGGCATATGCTACAATGCCGTTTGTCAGGCTACCCCCGGCGCCAATAGGCATCGCCTGCGCCCCACACGAGCCGGGCGTGCATGGAGGAAGCGCGATGACTGCTACGACTCCTACAACACCATGCCACAGCACGCAGAGCGAAGTTGACGATCTGGTGCTCGACGTGCTGCCACAGCAGGACCGGTGGAGCGAGGAGGCCTACCTTTGGTTGACGGATCGCACCAACCGGCTGGTCGAGCTCACAGATGGCTACCTTGAGGTGCTGCCGAGGCCGACCGACAGGCACCAGACGGTCTTGATGTTCTTGTACGAACTACTCGTGGCTTTCCTTCGCCCTATGGGCGGAAAGGTGCTGGTAGCTCCACTACGGCTGAGAATCCGCCCGCGCAAGTTCCGCGAGCCCGACCTGCTGCTGCTGTGCGACGCGAAGGACCCGCGCCGCCAGGATCGCTACTGGCGCGGCGCTGACCTGGTACTGGAAGTCGTCAGCCCCGAGCGGCCGGAGCGCGACCTGATCGAGAAGCGCCGGGATTACGCCGAGCTTGGCATCCCGGAGTATTGGATTGTCGATCCACAGGCCGAGACGATCACCGTGCTGCGGCTGGAGGGTGGGGCCTATGGCGAGCATGGCGTGTTTGGACGGGGCACGGTGGCAGAGTCTCCGCTGCTGCCGGGCTTGACGGTGAGCGTCGACGCGGTGTTCGATGCTGATTGATGCCTGACCCC
>JBHOQX010000077.1:0-19695 GCA_042408595.1 Roseiflexaceae bacterium
ACGAAATCTGTCTCAAGTTGTTCATCTGGCGCTACAATCTGGATATCTACGCACGGTATCTACAAGCCATTGATCTGTAAAGCGTTTTGTGGCACATATGTCGGAGTATCATTCCCACCATTCGAGAGACGACCACTACCCGCATCTGGTACACTGCCTCGACCGGCCGGATTGCGCCGAAAGATGTTGCCGGCGCCTGGGTGTTGGATCGCTTGCCCGTGGAACATAGGCCGGTACTGCAGGAAGCGCGGGCAGCGTACCTGGGCCTCGAAGAGGATCATCTCGCGATTCGCCAGGATCAGATCGCTGCATTCGTCCACTTCGCTAAATCGGTAATCGCCAGCCTGCTTGATGTTCCGGGAAATTTCAGTCCTATGGGTGAGGTCTAATACCAATCGCTTCTGGAACGATCACCATGGTTTGGAATGCGGGAGCCATGCCCCCGCGCGGCAGCAGGGCTGCCGCATGCCAAAGGTGCTCCTTCTGGACACCATTGGTATAACTAGTACGCTAATCAGGCTTCCTTTTGCAATCGGGGCGTGGGCAGCGCGCCCGCCCGCCGCCGCGGGCGCCCCGATGAGGTGCTTCATCCTCAGAAGCGTACGTTGGTGCGCTTCGCACATGGCTTCCTGGCGGGCGCACGCCCTCGGGCACCCAGTGGCGCACCGACGCCGCCGTGGACTGGTCGTTCGGGCCGACGCCGCTTCGCGGCGCGGCTTGACGCATGCGCTTGGGCGGTACTTAGCCCAGCCGCTCATCCAAGCGGTCCGCCGTTTGGCATGCTGCGCCCTTCGCTCCGCTCAGGATACACGCCGCGAAGTATCTCGGCATGGGCGTGACAGCACCACGAACCGAACGTGCGCGAGCCTGGACTTAGGTGAGCTGGGTTGTTGGGCCGAAGGCAAGCTGCGCTCTGAATGAACCACGAACCGTTCTTGATGTATCCTGTACCTATGACATGCAACAACCGTTCTCCTGACATCTCAACAGTATCCGCCGACATTGGCCAGGCTTTCGATAATGTCGACACACTGTACCTGCTTCCCGGTGGTGAAGGCCGTACCTATCGCGCTGGAAACGTTATCTACCGGCGCGAGACGAATCCCGCAGAGGCAGTCTATCTGGCTGAGGTGTACCATACCCTCCCCGAAATCGGCTTCCGCGTTCCCAAGCCGATCCGTACCAGGCAGGGTGACTGGGTCTCGCCCACTGGGTGGAGCGCCTGGACATTTGTGGCTGGCCGTCCGGCAACCAGGCAAGATTTACCATCAGTGATTGAGGCGATTCGTGCCTTTCATCGGGCCCTCGCTCGGCAACCCTATCCGGCTTATCTCTCCACGCGCGATACGCCCTATGATCGTGCCGATCAAGCTGCGTGGGATACACCGCCTGATGAGCTTGATCCACGCCTGGTGCCTTTGGTGAGCCAACTGCTGCGCTTACGCCTGCCAATTGCTCCGCTCCGGGCACAACTCATTCATGGCGACTTGAACGAAGAAAACATTCTGGTCGCACCAGGAGTAGCACCGGCAATTATTGATTTGACCCCCTATTGGCGCCCGCCCGAATTTGCCCTGGCAGTGCTGGCGTATTGGCTCGGCCCTTATCGCGGCGATATGAGCATCCTGCCGGCCTTTGCGCAGGTGCAGGCGTTCGACCAAATGCTTGTACGCGCGGCATTGCGAACACTATTCATTGCCCACGAGTTCAGCAAGCAGGGCGGAAGTCTCGAAAAGGCGGTCGAGGAATATCAACCATCAGTCGCGCTTATTGCAGCGTGGATGAACCAGCGCGAACGGTTCTAGCGCCACAGCCTTCGGCCCAACCCCCGCTGCAGCCGCCCCACCGGGATCGGCGCGATTTTGCGATGTAGCTGCGCACGAACGTCGTCCGTTCTGGCGGTGCGGCGGGTGAAGCTGCCTCGTTGGGCCGTGCTAGGCCTTGCACGTGCCGACGACGCCTTGCGCTCCTCCATTTCCTCCCATCGGAGCGTCGAGCAGGTTACGATGCGTCCCCATGTGAGCAAAACACTTGTTCTTTTAACCGGGCTGGAATATGATAGACGTAATCAAGCAACCTTCCCTGTATCCAAACTATCTCAAGTAGTCTGCAGGACGTGGTGTAGGCCAGCAGTTGCGGAGAGGAGATGAACGATGGCGACCCGTTTCCAGGTGGTGATGGATTGTGCGGACCCCGCGCGCCTGGCGAGCTTCTGGGCCGCAGCGCTTGGCTACCAGCTCCAGCCCCCGCCCGAAGGATACGAATCGTGGGAGGCGTTCTTGAGCGCGATCGGCATCCCGGAAGAGCGCTGGAACTCCGCCAGCGCAGTTATCGACCCGGACGGCGTCGGGTCGCGCATCTACTTTCAGCAGGTCCCCGAGCCGAAAGTCGTCAAAAATCGCGTGCATCTCGATCTGAACGTCGGCGGCGGTTCAGCGACGCCGCTGGACGAGCGGCGCCGCCGCGTCGACGCGGAGGTGGAGCGGCTGATAACCCTCGGCGCGAACAAACTGCGCCCGGTCGAGGAGCACGGCGAATATTGGGTCGTCATGCAGGATCCCGAGGGGAACGAGTTTTGTGTGCAGTAGCAAGGCTGACTATGACACCGCAAGAGGATGACGCAAGGTAGCGACCGCGTGAACCGCCTCATCTTCGACAAGCACGGCAACGGCGTCACCGTTGATGCCGTTCTGGTCGATTGCGCCGGGACAGTGTGGGCCGGCTCGTCTGCCTCGACACGGGCCGTGCGGCTGGTGCGGCGGGTGCCCGAGCCGTTGGAGCAGCGGTAGTCCAGATCCCTTACCAGATGACCTCTACGCCGTATTGAGCAATCTGGGGGTCGATCGTCACGATCGGCAGGTTTTCGAGCTGACTCTGGGCGACCAGCATGCGGTCAAATGGGTCGCGGTGATAGGGCGGAAGCGAATAGGCATGTAACGCATGGCTCAGCAGGATCGGCAGGCTTTCGATTGCATTGAGCGACAGTTGTTCCGTGATAAATCGCTCCAGGTTGTCAGGTACCTGCAGTTTGCCGAGTCGCGCCTTGATCGCGATCTCCCATCCGCTGACTGCGCTAAAGAATAACCTGTTACCGCCGTCGCCGATCAGCTCGAGAACGCGGGATGATAGCCGCGCATCGTTGGTGATCCACCACAAAAAGGCGTGCGTGTCAAAGAGCGCCTTCATTGCTCGAAGGCCTCAAGAATGTCGTCGGGCAAGGGCGCGTCGAAATCCGGCGCGATGACGACCCGGCCTGCGGCGCTGCCCGGCACACGTCGCGCCGGCTTCTCTTCGATAGGCACCAGGCGAGCAACCGGCCTGCCGGCCCTGGCGATGATCACCTCCTCGCCGCCCATCACCCGCTCCAAGAGCTTCGAGAGGTGCGTTTTCGCTTCGTGAACATTCACGGTAACGGCCACTGTGACCTCCCCTGTCGAGCATGTAGCAAACAGCAGTATAGACTAAGTCCTTAGCTAAGTCAAGCTTTGCTGGGTGCAGCGCGGCGCTGGCACTCGGCAGCCACCGGTCGGTAGCAACTGTTGGGGATATACGCTGGTGGGGCTGATGGAACCGCGGCACCGCAGCGCAGGGCAACGGCTGCCGGCGGGCGGTGACGTTACAGCGCCTGGCGCTGCTTGCTCTCGCGCTTCTTCGAGGTAGTGGCCGGCAGCTCGGCGCGCAGCAGGCTGCCCTCGACCATGCTCAGGAACGCGCGCCGGTCGGCGGCGCGCACGATCGCCTGCTCGTGGGCGCGCGCCAGCGCCACCGGGTACCCCTGCCCCTTGAGGCACTGGTCGTAGATCAGCGTGTGGACCAGGTCGACCATGGCGGTGTCCTCGGCGACCCAGCGCGGGATCTCGACCCGTGCGATCTCGCGCCCGACGCGCAGGTAGAAGAAGTGGACCAGATGCGGCCCGTAGGCTTCGATGTTGATGCGCGACATCGAG
The DNA here is from genome assembly GCA_042408595.1 of Roseiflexaceae bacterium. Classification (GTDB taxonomy): domain Bacteria; phylum Chloroflexota; class Chloroflexia; order Chloroflexales; family Roseiflexaceae; genus JBHOQX01. The sequence continues at coordinate 3,948 of JBHOQX010000077.1, forward strand.
ACGAACAGCGGCCCGCGTTGGCCCTCGCCGAGCGTATCGGCCAGGATCTCGGCGTCGGTCAGCCCCTGGCACACGGAGCACGTCGGCGTGCGGCCCGCTGCTACATCGCTGCAGGCGCTGCACTTCGCGCCGCGCCCTGCGGCCAGGTCGACATCGGGGCACAACATCAGCCGGATGGTGCCAGCGACCTCGGGCGCGCGGGGGCGGCTGATATAGGCCGCCACCGGGATCCCGCGCGCCCGCAAGGCCTCCAGGCTGGCCAGGTAGGGGCGCAGGAAATGCTCCTGCACGAACTGCTCGGCGCCTGCCAGCGTCCAGCGCACCAGCGTGCCGTCCTGCAGCGCAAGGGCGGGGAGCGGCGCAGGCGATGCGGGCGCCGGTGCCGCGAGAAACTCATCGGCCAGCTCGGCCAGCGCCAGCCCTTCCTCCACATCGCGTCGCGCGCTCAGGTAGTTGCCCTCGACCGGGATGCGGCGGACACCGTCGGAGAGGAACAGATCCGCCTCGCGATAGTAGAGCGCCGGGCGCGAAGCAAGCTTCGCGCCCGGGCGACTGCCATAGCGCAGAAACACCCGCCCGATATTGATCACATAGCAGGCGACCATGCCATGGCGCTCGATGTCGATCTGCGAGCCATCGGTGGCGATGAGGGCATAATCGGGGGGGCGCGGCGGCACGTCGTGGATGGCATCGAGCGGCTCGACCGGGCGCGCCAGCAGCCAGGCAGCCGTCTCGCGGCTCAGGTCGGCGGCCTGGGCCCAGGCCTGGTAGGCGCGGGCTTCCTCCAGGTAGCGCGCCAACGCCCGCGCCTGCCGGTCGTGCCGGTCGCTCGCCTCGGTAGCCAGGGTGGTGCTCATCGCGCGCACCTGGCGGCTCAACGCCGAGAGATCCAGAGGCATCGGTCTACCTTCGTCCTATGCGGCTGTCAAGACGAAGGATAGGACATCTGTTTCAAAATGTCAAGCGCCCTGGCCTGCTGCCAGGGCGCCGTCACCGTTGGGGCGGCCGCGGCGCGCACTGCGCCGACGTAGGGCCCCAGGCGCTACCCGCCCATCCGTGCGATCCAGCGTTGCGGGTCGCGCAGCTCGTCCATATTCGGCAGATTCTCGGGCCGCTCCCAGACGCGGTTGATGAATGCTACCCCGCGCAGCGCGGCGACCGCGTTGACGAACGCCTCGCCCTGCTGATACTGGGCCAGTTTCAAGTCCAGGCCGGTCAGGCGGTTGAACAACTCCTCCAGCAGTGGGCGGTTTTGCTGGCGTTGCTTCACGCGCTGCTCGATCAGATCGAAGCTGGGCAGCAGCTGCCGGCCGATCGCGTTCATGATATGGTTCGAATACCCCTCGACCAGCGACATCAACGCCTGGATCTGATCGAAGATCCGCTGCTGCTCCGGCGTGAGCATCCGCTCGATCCAATGCCGGCCCGCGGCCCGCCCCTGGACGAGCCGGGCCAGCAGTTGCGGCAGCCCGACGCCGAGCGCCTCGAATTGCTGGGCGACCTGCCCGAGGAACTGGCGCAACAGGTCGTTGAAGTACGGGCGCACCCAGGGGTAGGCCTCGAACTCGAACACGTGCGTGACCTCGTGCAGCGTGATCCACAGCCGGAAATCCTCGTCGTTGAGGCCGAGCTGGGTCTGAACGCGCGCGATGTTCGGCTCGACGAAGTACAGCGACCCACGCACCTCCGGGTCGGGCGCGAGCAGGCTCAGGTCGTACTGGCCGAGCACGCGCCGGGCGATCAGCCCCAGCAGGATGCCCATCTGGGTGCCGATCAGCAGGCTGTTGACCTGGCCCAACGCCGCTCCTGCCGGGCTCTGGCGTGCGCTGAGCCGTGCGTACAACTCTTCGATCGGCGCGAAGACCACCGCGAACGAATCGAAGTTGGCTTCCAACCACTCGCGCCGATCAAGAACATACACGCGATTGATCGGCTGTGGCAGCCGAACGTTGAGGTAGCTGGCGATCAGCGGCTCGCTGCGTTCGACCAGCCGCGCGTACTGGGTCCGCCGTGCGGCGCGGTCGGGGATGCTGGCCTGCTCCCACTGCGAGATCCGCAGCGCGAATCGACGCGCCTGGTTCCAATCGACCAGGCGCATAGGCCCGCGTGCCGGGCGTGCCGTCGCCGCGCGCGAGGCCACATAGCGCGCACCGATACCGGCGACGATACCAAACAACAGAATGGTTCCCAGGCGACGCAGGTCGCCCGATCCCTTCGAAGGCACGATCGATCCTTTCCGGAGCGTTGAGTTCTGAGTATCGGCCTGTGCGTCGATGTGACAGGGTCGTGATCGTGCAAACTCAAAACTCATCACTCGCTATACGTGGGCGGCTTCTGACCGCGACGGCGAAATGCGTCGCGCACCATCACTTTCAGATCGTCATCGGTGATCAAGAACGTGTCGTAGCTCGCTTCACCGATCTCACGGCGGTCGGGCACACGCCCCTGGAGCACCAAACCGTCCTCGATCTCGATAATCCGGATATCCGAATAGCCGTGGTCGTCGATAAAATGGCCCAGCGCGCGCATGACATCCTGGTAATCGCTCCGCTTCATCCCTCGAAAGAGTTTCATCGAAACCACCCCCGCTTCGGTTGTTGCTCGTGCTGGCGCTGATCTCTGAGGTCCTGCACCATCTTGCGGACCTCCTCGTGCGACAGCACAAAGTCGGCTGGAACGCGGATAAAGCCCTGCGCCGTGCTTTTGTAGGTCAGCCCGGCGATCACCCAGCCGCGATCGAATTCCAGGATGCTGACCTCGCTCAGGTGCTCTTGCTGGATGAAATGCCCCAGGGCTCGCAGGAGCTCGGGGTAGTCAATCCGCTCGCTGTACATTGGCATAGATGCTCCTCCGACGTTAGCCGCCAACGGATTGTTGCACCGCACCAGCACGGTGCGCGAGCGGCTCGTGCGTCGTGGCTCAGTAGAGCACGCGCACATCGCCGAGCCGCCGCGTGATCTTGCGTTCGTCCAGATGCTCCAGCAACGCCAGCGCATACTTGCGGCTGGTGCCGAATCGATCGCGGAATTGGGCGACGGTCACTTCGCCGGCCTGCTGAATCTGCGCGCGCACCCAATCGACCATCTCGGCGTAGGTCGCAGGCAGAAAAGCGACATCGGCGCTGACGCGCACAATTTTGCCCTGCTCCACCAGCCAGCCGAGCACCTCGGGGTCCAGGTCGGGCGCCGGTGGGCTGTAGGGCGTGGCGGCGAACGCTTCCAGGAGGCGCCGGGCTGCTCGTTCCTGCTCGGGCGAGAGCGTGGGCACGTGCGCAGGCAGGCGCACGCTGCTGCCCTGCACCACCGCCAACTGGCGCGCGGCTGCTGTCGCGAGCAGCGCCTCCAACCCTTCGCTACTGAGCCGCAGCCGGCTGCGCAGCTCTTCGCGCGGCATCCCCATCCGCAGCGGGTAGCGCCGGTGATAGCTTTGCAGTGCCGCCGTGAGCTTATTACAGAGCGTCGCCCACCCGCTCGCGCTCAGCACCCACCGTGATTGGAGATCGGAGCCGAGTGATTGGGTGCTCGAATCTCCGATCGCGAACCTCCAATCGCTATCTCCCAGAACGATCGCCTGCTCGCTGGCGACCAATTCTGCCAGCCCTGCCGCCCCGGCGTCCGCCGAAAGCCCGCTCGCCTGCAGGAGCGCCGGCCACGCGTGCGGCTCCCCGTCGCTGAGCGCGCGCCGCAGCAGGTCGGCGGGCGTGCCGCGCGCCAGCGCCTCGAGCGCAGCGATGACCTCGGCGCGGAAGCGGCGATGGCGCAGTGGGTGCGTATCCACCACCATCCCGCCACCGAGCGTCCGGCTCGGCGAGGGCAGGCGCAGGATGTAGCGGTCGCCGCGCGCCACGGCGATCGGGCGGGCCAGCCGAAGCTGGAGCCAGCCGGTCTCGCCGGGCCGCAGCTCGTCGCGGTCGAGCAGCGTGACCCGGCACGGTACCTCGGTGGCGCCCACGAACAGGTCCAGCAGTGCGTTCTGTACGAGCGGCTGCGGCGCAGCGGGGATCAGCCGCACCTGCACATCGAGCAGATCGGTCGGCCGCAACCGGCCCGGCAGCGCAAGCACATCGCCGCGCGCCAGGTCGCGATGCGAGACGCCGGCCAGGTTGACGGCGACGCGCGTGCCCGGCAGCACGACCTCTTGTTGCTGCTGGTGGGTCTGGAGGCCCCGCACGCGGGCGCGCAGCCCTTTCGGCAAAATCTCGACCTCGGCGCCAACGTGAAGCGGCCCATCGAGCAACGTCCCGGTGACGACCGCGCCGAACCCGCCGATGGTGAAGGCCCGGTCGATCGGCAGACGCGGTTGGCCGCGGGCCTGGATGCGCGACGGCATGCGATCGAGCTGGGCGTCCAGTGCTGCAAGCAGCGCATCCAGCCCCTGCCCGGTGCGCGCCGAAACGGCGACCTGCGGGGCATCCGCCAGGCTGGTGCCCTGTAGCCGCTCGCGCACTTCCTCGCCAACCAACGCCAGCCATTCGCTGTCCACCAGGTCGATCTTGGTCAGCACCACCACGCCATGAGCGACGCCCAGCAGATCGAGGATCGCCAGATGCTCCTCGGTCTGCGGCATCACCGATTCGTCGGCGGCGATCACCAGCAGCGCCGCGTCGATCCCACCGACCCCCGCCAGCATGTTCTTGATGAAGCGCTCGTGGCCCGGCACATCGATGATGCTGATGGTTCGCCCGCTCGGCAGGGTGAGCCAGGCGAAGCCCAGGTCGATCGTCATCTCGCGGCGCCGTTCCTCTTCCCAACGGTCGGGATCGATACCGGTGAGCGTCTTGACCAGCGTAGACTTCCCGTGGTCTACGTGGCCGGCTGTGCCAATCACATACATCGGGAGGGACACAAACGAACAGATCGAGGAGCCCTACGATCTACAGCGGTGTGCCCAACGATGGCGCCATGCGTATGAGCGCTGCGCAGGGCGCTCACAGCCGTTGCCGGCGCAATCGTGCGGGCTCTCGGCATACGTATCCGCAACGAGTAGTGGCGATCATTGTAGCATGGGGCGGGGGGAGCGGCAAGAGGGGATTCGGCGCAACAATTGCTTAACATCTATCGTCGGATGGGCCAGAACACATGCTACGCTGGCCGCAGCAGCCGCGGCCGAAAGGAAGGTTCCAATGCAGCCACGACTGAGACGCAGTCGCACCGAGGTGATCATCGCCGGGGTCTGTGGCGGGCTGGCCGAGTATTTTGGCATCGATCCGGTGATCGTCCGCCTGATCTTCGTCTTGCTGACGTTGACGACCGGCATAGGGATCGTGCTCTACCCGGTCCTATGGTTGGTGATGCCAAAGGCCGGCGCGCCCGACCGCGATGCGCACTTCTTCCCACAGACGCCTGAGGAATGGCGGCACCGGATGAGTGCGATGGGGCAGGAGGCAGCGCAGTTCGGCCAGGAGGTGCGCGAGGTGCTGCGGCGCGAGGCATCGCAGCAGGCCCATAGCCGCACGTCCGCGCCGCCGCCCACCGCCGAGGCTCCCCCACCGGAGGCCTATAACTTCGATCCGCTGACCGGTCAGCCCATCCGCTCTGTACCGCCGGCCACCGGCCCCACGGTCAGCCTGAACATGAGCCCGGACGAGGGCCAGACATCGGCGGCCGGCCGCCAGCCACCAGCCTCCTACGCGCCGCCCACGCCGCGCAAGCGCTGGCAATGGATCGTCGTGGTGCTGCTGGGCATCGGCGTGATCGCGCTGGCCGACCAGTTGGGGATCGATACCGATATCGTTTTTCCGCTGCTCATGATCGCGGCCGGCATCCTGCTGCTCCGCCGGCGGTAGCGCTCGTGATGGATGCTCCGCCGGCGCTGCCCCGCGGCGCGATCTGGCCGGCGTTCGCCAGACCATCTTCCGCTACGTTCGTCGGCATGGGCGCGGCAAAACGAGGCCGCCACGCACCTGCCGGCACGGAGCGCCTGCGGTCGAACCGGCTCGCCGCTCGCTATTCCCCAGCCTGCGCCGCTGCCAGCGCGGCTGCGATCTGCCGCTCAGTCTCGTCGTAGGCGCCTTCGCCGATGTGGTCGTAGATGATCTGCCCGCGGTGGTTCACCAGGTAGAAGCGCGGCCAATAGTGGTTGCCGTAGGCCCGCCAGATGCGCCGGTCGTTGTCCTGCACCACCGGCCAGCCGATCCCCTCGCGCTGCACTGCCGCCCGAACGTTCTCCAGCTCTTTCTCCGAATCAAACTCGGGTGTGTGGACGCCGATGATCACCAATCCCTGGTCCTTGTAGGTCTGCCACCATTGTTTGACATAAGGCAGGGTGTTGCGGCAGTTGTAGCAGCCATAGGTCCAGAAGTTGATCAGCACGACCTTGCCCTGCCCGGTGAGGTCGGCCAGCGTCAGCGGCTCCGAGTTGATCCAGGCGCCGCCGCCCACCAGTTCGGGCGCGGTCGGCCCGCCGGGGCGCGGCGCTGCAGCGCCCGGCGTGGCAGGCTCCACGGCCGCCGGGGTTGATGCTGGAGCAGTCGGTGGTTGCCTCAACACCAGCACCCCGGCCACGCTCACAACCAGATCCAGCGCGGCGATAAGCGATCTCCGGCTCGCCATACCCTTGCTCCTGCACACGCCCACTCCATACTTGATCGTGACTCTAGATTATCACGCAAGCCTTGTGGAAGTATTACGCGGTCCTTACAAGGCTTCCACAGTGGTGCATCAGGCTGTCCGCTGCCCTCCCTCACGTGTGGGGGTGAGAGGAGCGCCCTGGCGCCGGCGGGCGGAAGCCCACGGCGAGTGATACCAAGCCCGCCAGCGCGGGCTGAGGAGGCCACGCACGTGGCCTTGCTCCCCCGCGCCCATACACCCTACCGCGCTCCCAGGCGCAAGAGAGAGGGAGCAGGCGGCAGCCGCTGCCCGATGCACCGCCCCTTCCGCGCCGCCCGCCGCACGGTGCTGGTGGGGCTCCAGCGGCGCTCGACACCGCTGCCATGCGCTCGAGCAGTCAGCCTGTGCTATAATCACTCACGCAGACCGGGGCTGCTACCGGAGGCCGCATCCGCCCGGTCCCGTTCTAGCCAGTGCACGTAGAGCGCATGCCTACCTACCGGGAATCCGGCGTCGATATCACCGCTGCAACGCAGGCCAAGCGGCTCATGGCCGGCGCCGTCCGCTCGACCCATAGCGCCGCGGTGCTGGCCGGCATGGGCGCCTTCGGCGGGTGCTTCGATCTCGAGCAGGCCCTGCGCGGCCCTGCTGCCAGGCGCGCCCTGCAGGGCTCCCCGATCCTTGTGGCCTCCACCGACGGCGTCGGCACCAAGACGCTCGTCGCTGCGGCGCTGGAGCGCTACGATACCGTCGGGCAGGACCTCGTCAATCATTGCATCAACGATATCCTGGCTCAGGGCGCGTGACCGCTGTTCTTCCTCGATTACATCGCCGTGGCCCGGCTCGACCCCCAGCGCGTGGCCGCGCTCGTCGCAGGCGTGGCGGCGGCCTGCCGCGACGCCGGTTGCGCGCTGCTCGGCGGCGAGACCGCCGAGATGCCCGATGTGTATCACGACGGCGCGTTCGACCTGGCCGGCACGATCGTTGGCGTCGCCGGGCGCAGCCAGCTCCTGCCGCGCGATGTGGCCGTCGGCGACGCGATCCTGGCGCTGCCGTCCAACGGCCTGCATACCAACGGCTACTCGCTCGCTCGCCGGGTGCTGGCGCCGATCAGCTACCAGGCGCGCCCGGCGGAACTCGGCGGCCAGACGATCGGCGAGGCGCTGCTGGCGGTCCATCGCTGCTACCTGCGCGAGATCGCCGCGCTCGAAACGGCCGGCGTTCCCGTGCGGGCCATCGCGCATATCACCGGCGGCGGTGTGTACGATAACCTGCCGCGCGTCCTGGGCCCCGAACAGGGTGCGATCATTCGCCACGGATCGTGGCCGATCCCACCGATCTGCGAGTTGCTTGTGCGGCTGGGCCAGCTCGATGAGCAGGAGGCGTTCCACACGCTCAACATGGGGCTGGGCATGCTCGTGATCGTCCCGCCCGATGCCGCCGCCGCCGCCCGGCAAACATTGCCCGAAGCGCGGCTGGTCGGTGAGGTCGTCCGTGGTGAAGGGGTACAGCTCGTCTAGCGCCGTGAACGAGGAGGGTGATGCAAAGCGGAGCAGCTATGAACCTGGGGCCTAAACTTGCCGAAGGCAAGACCAAGATCGTCTATGCGCATCCCGACGACCCTGCCCTCGCGATCCTGCTGCATAAAGACAGCATCAGCGCTGGCGATGGCGCGCGCCGCGACACGATCCCCGGCAAAGGCGCGCTGAGCGGCCGCACCGCCGCCAACGTCTTCGCCCTGCTCAACCGCGCCGGGATCGCGACCCACTTTGTCGCCGCGCCAGAGCCGACCGCCATGATCGTGCGGCGCTGCGCTATGGTCCCGCTCGAAGTGGTCATGCGGCGCATCGCTACCGGCTCGTACCTCAAGCGCCATCCCGAAACATCGGAGGGCACGCGCTTCGATCCGCCGCTGGTCGAGTTCTTCCTCAAAGACGACGCCCGCCACGATCCCCAGGTCACCCCCGCGGAGATCGCCGGGCTGGGCATCGCCACGCCCGCCGAAGTCGAGCACATGGCCGCCGTAGGCCGGCGCGTCTTTGCAACGCTGGAGCAGGCCTGGGCCGCGCAGGACGTCACGCTGGTGGACCTCAAGATCGAGTTCGGGCGCCCTGTAGATAGCACGCTCGCCGCAGCGCCGTTGCTGGTCGCCGACGTGATCGACAACGACTCGTGGCGCATCTGGCCGGGCGGCGAGCAGGCCCGCATGCTCGATAAGCAGGTCTATCGCAATATGGCGCAGGTTACTCCGGAAGGGCTGGAGGACGTGCGGCAGCGCTACGCGGCCGTGGCCGCGCTGACCGACCGCTGGCAGGGTCCGGCCTGAAACGCCAGGGAAGGCGAACGATGCACCCTTTAGTCGGCCTGATCATGGGTTCGCGCTCGGACTGGGAGACGCTGGTCCATGCCGCTCAGACGCTCGAGACTCTGGGCGTTCCGTTCGAGGTACGCGTGGTCTCGGCGCATCGCACGTCGGATCTGCTGTTCGAATATGCCGGGTCAGCCGAGGCGCGTGGCCTGGAGGTGATCATCGCCGGGGCGGGCGGCGCCGCGCACTTGCCGGGGATGGTTGCTGCCAAGACCACGCTTCCGGTGCTCGGTGTGCCGGTGCAATCGCGGGCCTTGCAGGGGCTCGACTCGCTGCTCTCGATCGTGCAAATGCCGGCCGGGGTGCCGGTCGGCACGCTGGCGATCGGGCGGGCCGGCGCCGTGAACGCTGCACTGCTGGCGGCGTCGATCCTGGCGAATAAATATCCTCAGTTCCGCACGGCGCTGCGCCAGTATCGCGCGGCTCAGACCCAGGCCGTGCTCGATCATCCTGATCCGCGGGCGGAGACAGGTGGGCAGGGAGGCCAGGAGACGCGCTGATGCGTTTCCTGGCGAGGTGGTAGGGGTTAGAGGTCTATGCGGCGAAGTATCTCGCCATGGGCGCATGCTCGGGACCATGGGGCATCCCGCATTGAACCTGCCCCCTCCTCGCGCGCCCACTACATCCCCCTCCCCGCTGGGGAGCGGGGGTGAGGCTCATGGGGTAGGTTTTCTCTTCGCGCATCCGGACGCCTGCTCCCCTCACCCCCTCTCCGCCCCCGGGAGACGGGGGTGGGGGGTGGGGGCCAGAGGCGCGTGGGGTGGTCGGCGAAAAACTTATCCCCAAAAGGGGGATGAGAGGCACCACCGTGGAAGTCTGTCATGGTGACAGCAACACGGATCGCATGGTTGGCTATACTCCCCTGTCGGTTCTGACTCCTTGATCATGTGTAGTGATCATGGCTCGACTCATTGGCGTGTTAGGCGGTGGGCAACTGGGGAGGATGCTGGCCCTGGCGGGTTATCCGCTCGGCCTGCGCTTCCGTTTCCTCGACCCCGCATCTGAAGCCCCGGCCGGTGAGCTGGCCGGGCATGTCGTCGGTGGCTACGACGACCCGGAGGCGCTGGATCGCTTCGCTGCGGGCCTGGATGTGGTCACCTACGAATTCGAAAACGTCCCCGTTGCCGCGGCTCGTCGCCTGGCGAGCCGGATCCCCGTCTATCCGCCGCCGGCAGCGCTCGAAGTAGCGCAGGATCGGCTGATCGAGAAACGCTTCTTCCAACAGCTTGGCATTCCAACGCCGCCGTTTGTGCCAGTGGATACGCGCGCCGAGCTCGACGCGGCGCTCGATCAGATCGGCCTGCCCGCGGTCCTCAAGACCCGTCGCTTCGGCTACGACGGCAAGGGGCAGGCGCTGCTGCGCGAGCGCAGCGATGTCGCGCGAGGCTGGGAGGCGCTGGGCGGGGTGCCGCTGATCCTGGAAGGGTTCGTGCCCTTCGCGCGCGAGCTCTCGATACTGGCGGTGCGCGGGCGCGATGGGACGATGGCCTTCTACCCGCTGGTGGAGAACCAGCACCACGCGGGCATCCTGCGCCGCTCGCTGGCCCCCGCGCCCCGCTGGACCGCCGATCTGCAGGCCCAAGCCGAGTCCTACGCGACGCGGGTGCTGGAGGCGCTCGACTACGTCGGCGTGCTGGCGATCGAGTTGTTCGAGGTGCGCGGTGCCGATCGACACCATGCGCCCGGCGACCGGCTCATCGCCAACGAGCTGGCCCCGCGCGTCCACAACTCCGACCATTGGACGATCGAGGGCGCCGAGACCAGCCAGTTCGCGAACCACCTGCGGGCGGTGTTGGGGCTGCCGCTCGGCGCCACCGCACCATTCGGCTACGCTGCGATGGTGAACCTGATCGGTACGCTGCCCAACCCGGCGGCGGTGCTGGCCGTTCCGGGCGCATATCTGCACCTGTACAGCAAGGCGCCGCGCCCCGGGCGCAAGCTCGGCCACGTGACGATCCGGGCCGACGGCCCCCGGTCGCTACAAGAGCGGCTGGAGCAACTGTTGTCGGCGGCACGCATCGATCTTCAGCATCCTTGAGAGAGCGATCATGTCACGCCTGGCCATGCCGCCCTGCGGGACGCAGCGAGCGGTGCTGACCACCTTCGACGAGGTTGCGTGGATCGCTGCAACGATCCCGCCCGCTGCAGCGGCCTGTTGCGCCGATCGGGATTTTTATCACCCGCTTCCTTCAAACAGGGGCGTCTGCTCCGCGTGCCCGGCACTGTCCTTGTGGGCCAGCCGCGCGATCTCGGGATCGATCCCCAGCTCCTCACGTGCCAGGGTATCCAGCGCACTGTCGCGGTTGCGCATCAGGCGCCGGGTCAGCACCCGGCGACCTGGCAGGTCTACCAGGCGCGCGCCCGGCAGCTGATCGACGCCGCCCAGGGCACCTTGCCGCCCGACCAGGCCCGGGCTGCGCTCGAGCGGGGCCGCCAGCTCGACTGGCAGGCCGACATCGCCCTGCTGCAGGCCGGGCTCTCGACCTGCGCGACTGGAGCCTGATCGGGCCGGCGCCGGCCTTTTTTCACCGCCAGCGCAACCGCTTCCGCTGGCATCTGCTGTTCCGCGCGCCCGATTCCGCGCCGCTGCTCGACATGCTGCGCGTGCCGCCCGGCTGGACGGTGGATGTTGACCCGGTGAATGTGTTATAAAGGAAGAAAGCGGAAGGAGGAAGGAAGAAGAATCAACACGTTTATGAAGATGAACAATGTATTTGGGTATGATCTGCAGGGGCGAACCCACGTATTCGTCCGGACAAACACGCCGGTTTGCTCCTACAACCCATACCCCGGTAATTTTTCAATGTTCATTAACGTGTTTTGCGTGTCAGCCGCCGAATTCATTCGGTGGCGGCTCAACGACATTTCCATGGACCTTGAAACGCGCGCACGCCGATGCACGCTCGAACTACGGCTTGATGATGCGCTGGCTGCGCATGCGGACGATGCGGCAGGGCCCTGGCTGCTCTGCTACCGCGCCATGCATTGCCGGATTGCGGATGCGGCCTACGCCAGTGATCTCGCGCTGGCGGAACGCGCGTGCAGGCTGTTCCAGAACGCAGCCGACCGGGAGGGCTATGCGCGTGCGCTGGCCGAAGCTGCGATCGCGCGCTACCATCTCGGCCAGTACCAACACGCGCTGAACGAACTTGCCGCCTGCCCGCCGCCGGAAAGCCCGATCTGTGCCGCAGCGCTGGCCTTTGCTGCCTATCTGAATCACATTGGGCAGGGCGAGCTGACACCAGCCATCGCCGCTGCTGAGAACGGCCTGCGCGTGCTGAACGGATCCTGCGACGAACACAGCCGCGTCGTCTGGCAGATCGTGTTGCACCGCAACCTCGTGCCAGCGTATCACTTCGCAGGCAATCTTCACGCCGCCCGGCAGAGCGCCGCAACAGCGATCACACTGGCGGAGGAACATGCCTCGCCCGGCTACACGCTCCATTGGGCATTGTACGAAGCGGGGTTGTTGGAGCAGCGCGCCGGAGCTTTTGAGCGAGCCTTAGGCGTGCTGCGGCGCGCGCGTGAGCTGATCGAGCGCGATGGGCCACGCGAGCCGCTGTGGCGCTGGGTGATCTGCGCCGAAGGCCAGACGCTGCGCGATCTGGGGCGGCTTGATGACGCGGCGCAGTGCTATACACTGGGCGGGTGGGGCGAAGGCGACGACGGCCCGTTGATGCTGTGGCTGCTGCAAGGCCGCCTTGCCGAAGCGCGCATCGCCACCGAAGCGCGGCTGGCGGCGGCGCATGCATCGGCATCCACGTTTGAGGTGTTGAATCTCGAAGTCATGGCCGCGCTGCTCGACAGCGAGCAGGCGATCTCGGCAGCGATCCGCGATCAACTGCCCCGTATCGCCGACCAGTATGCCGCGCTCGGCTTTCGCTATCACCGCGCCAGCGTGCTGCTCCACCTGGCCGCGCTGTGCTACGCGCTCAACCAGGAGGCGGAGGGCGATCGCGCGCTGGCTGAGGCACTCGCGTTCGGCGCAACACAGGGCTACCACAACTTCGCGTGGTGGCATCCGGCCCGCATGCGGGTGCTGCTTAGTCGCGCGCTTCAGGCTGACATCGAACCGGAGTACGCCCGGCAACTTCTTGAGGAGCGTGGGCTTGAAGATGCTGCGCTGACGCTCACCATACGCTGCCTGGGGACGTTTGAAGTTGAGATTGACGGTCAATCGCTGCCGGACGATCGCTGGCAGACCGGCGGGGCCGCGCCGCAGCGCATGCAGCGCATGTTGCTCTTCCTGGCTCGCAACCGCGTGCCACAGTCGCTCCATGCCATCGCCCGCTACGTGTGGGCTAACAAAGCAGATGCGGTAAACCTCGCCGCCAACTTTCATATGACGATCTCCGGCCTGCGGCGCGTGCTGGAACCGAAGCTGGCGCGCGGCGCCGCATCGCGTTTTGTTGTGACGACCGAGCAGGGCTACCAACTCGCGCCTTCGATCACCGTCAGCGTGGACCTCGACCAGTTTATAGCGCATGTGCGAGCCGGACAGGAAGCAGCCATCCGCGGCGATACAGATAGCGCGCGGACTGACTTCACGGCAGCCGAGCACCTGTACACCGGCGATTTCGCGCTGGCCAAGGCTGATCCGGCGGAAGCGCTGACGTACCGGCGCTTGTTCTGCGACGCCTTGCGCTGGCTCGCCGCCGACGACCTCGCACGCGGCGATTATGCCTCATCTATTGCGCGGGCGCAGCGCCTGCTGCAGCATGACGAGTGGGACACTGCTGCGCCTGCGCTGCTCATCCGCGCCTTCCTCGCCCACGGTGATCGCCGCGCCGCCCGCCGGCAGTACCAACGTTTCATCAAAGCGCACAGCGCTCCAACGCCGGAGATCCAGCAACTCGCGCGAACACACGGGCTGTGACGACGGACAATGGACGACGGACGACGGACGATAGACGATGGAGGAAGCATGCCAGATTCGTCATCCGTCCTTCATCATTCGTCACGTCCGATGAATAGGTTGACCAGACAGCCCTTCTCCAAAACTCGACCACAAAATGCTTAAAATCTAAGCGTTTTTCTAAGAGTCGCACTGCTATACTCCAGCCACATCCCGAAAGCGAAGCAATAGCAAGGAGGTAGTGATGCAAAAAGGACTTTTAGGCGGTGTGCTCGTCGTTACACTGATCGCCTTTCTCGGGCTGTCAGACTTTGTTCCGCGTGTATACGCATCGAGCTACAACCGTGGCGCGGCTGCGAGCTATGCTGATCAGTGGGCACATGCTCGTAACAGCAATTATCCGAACTTCGGCACCGGATGTAACTGCAACGATTGCCAGAATCTGGCCTCCCAAGCGTTGCGAGCTGGCGGATACCCGCTACACACAGGAAACTATGATCCAAATAGCGTCTTTGAGTGGTGATACTACTGGTCGTCTATTTGGGGCTGGCAGAACTCCAAAACCTGGAGCGCCTCCGACTGGTTCAACACGTATGTTGCTCAATACCCTGGCGATTTTCAAGTCAACAGGGTTACATCAGGAAGTCAACTCAGCCAGGGTGATTTTATTGCGATGGATCTAGATGGAAATGGTGCTCCTGATCATACGCGAGTCATTGTTGGGTCGGGCTATACCAGTACTAACCAAGCTGATTATACGGACGGATGCGGACACAACAATAGTATCTCTGCCCAAAGATTCACTGTTCTAGCGGATCAACATTGCATTGATCGCTGGCATGTGGAATGGGATTACAATATAGGCTCTGCGGGTTTGTGGTACATCCATGTCACATGGTAGCGCTTCACGCAGTCTGATAGCTCTCGTAAGGAGACAACCATGAACCGAAGGATCGGTATCGGTATCGTATCTGCCGCTGTGCTCATTGCTGTTGGGTTGCTTGGCATAGGTTTGTCTGGTGCTGCGGTGATCTCGTCGCCGCCAGCCGTGCCGGATACACCGGAGGCTGCTCAGATCAAAGCAACAGTCCAGCGCGCCTACGCCATTGAAGCTGAAGTTGGCAAGAACTTTTATCTCGCGCGCCTCTCGTCAGTCTATGTGAATGATCCGCGCGGCGGTGCCTTACCCGATATCTGGCTCAATTTTGTCCATGACAAGTGGCGGGAAACCGGCGATCCGCATCTGAATGATACAACTTACACGCCCGGTTACCTTGATTATAAGCTCGCCTATTTTGGGTGGTGGAAACAAGGCGCTGAGAAGCTGGAAGTGCTTCACACACAGGCGGATCGCGAGCATCGTCACTTGACTGTTGAAGAGATCAAGTCTGTCACAGACGCAGCCGGCCGTATTCCACCAGCGCGCGGCGCAGCCGATATTACTCCCCCGCAGATCACTTTTGAATCCATAAGTTTCAACGGCGACACAGCGGTGGCAGTTGTGAATGATGGACCACGCACGATGGAGTTGACACTTGTCAAAGCGGCGAACGGAAACTGGTTCATCGCTGGCGCAAAGATACAATCGATTCACTTCTAACTATCTGGCAGCAATTGGGTGAAGGAGCGTGCGGTATGAATTTTATTCATACCGCTTGCTTCTTTTTTGCCTCTATATACAAAGAGTGATTATGAAGAAGATAGCTGCTGTTACAATGGCTATTGCAATGATATGTATCATTGTATGGAGATATCCGGGAATTGTTATAGCGAAGAGCAAAACCATTGATCCAGATCTAGAGGGAATCGATACCCACAATGTTGGAAAAGGCGTGGGCATCAGCCGCCTTAATCTTCGCCACGGCGATCGCCATCGCTGCCTCCCGCACCTCACGTGGCCGCGCAGCTGCACGACGCAGGTCGGCTGTGATCGGCGCAAACGCCAACTCGATCGGCGCATCGTCGGGCGCATACGGC
>JBHOQX010000082.1:0-103216 GCA_042408595.1 Roseiflexaceae bacterium
ATTGCAGCCGGCCGAACGGCTGTGGTCGTTGAGTAATGAAGCGCTGGTGAATGAGCATTTCAGCGACTTGGAGGCGCTGATTGACGCACAAGCAGAACGGTGTCGTCGCTTGCGTGAGCAGCCCGAGGTCATTCGTGCACACACTCACCTTCATTGGTGGCCTGAAGTGACGATAACATAAGTAATCACCCGAATTTGGTATCAAACGCATGGCTATGCCCGTAAACACACGCGGACGGCCATCCGTGATTTCCAGCAGCGTCGGCTCCCAGCGCCCGCCCGGCTGGGCCGCGTCGAGCAGGGTCTTCACCTCTGGGTCGCGCAGGCTGCGGGCCGCCAGCCAGCCGAGCTTGATGTGCCAGGGCCATAGGCTTTATTTCCTGGATGTAGTTTGGCTCCCCATCACCAGATGTGAAGGATGGTGAGCAGTGGCATCAGGAGAAAGCCAGCCGCAAATACGATGACTCCTATTGCTATCGCTTTTACCCTGTTGCTCGACGGTTGACGTTTTGCCATTGCGACGATCAACACCACAACACTTCCTAGCAGTGCGCAAAGACTTGCGAATGCAAGTGGCAATGCCGCTACTGGAACGCGGATTGCAAGTCGATCAAGCATGATACCGAGCAACAGAAGCACAAAGCCTATTTTAGCTAGCCGCTGCACTTGCGGTTTATTCATCTGCATGGAATACTACTTCCGCTTGTCTTGCTTGATTGCGCCCATCTTCTGCATGGTAAGACCGGTTAAGTTATCTGGCAATTCCTTTCCGAGGAACTGTCAGATGGCTACTTCTTGGGTAAGAGATAACCCCATATAACCTGAATGTGTATGATGACAGCCATGAAAGAGTTTAGCCTCCACAGCATGGCATCGCTGGTGCGACGTAACACTTGTAGAGACAGCACGCAACGTTGTAGGCATAGACACCAGCAGCAAGAGTCGCACATGCTATACATGCGGCTCCCAGACTAGCAACACAGGCAGCAGCGCAAAGAAGGGCCGCTGCACCTGCGATGTCGTTTGGTACCGAGCAACGATTGCTACAGTCACCATAGCAATCTTGGGCTGTGCTGTTACTGATAAATTGTTGGAGGATTGTATCTGATTGTGTTCGTCCCTGAGCGACTAGGTTTTAACCTGTGACATCTACTCGCTGTTGCTCTTTGATAACCCAGCCTTCCACGATAGTTCCCTGATTATCAAAAATGGCTTCAGAAACCAATTGTAAGTTGAGCCATAGACGAACTTTCCTTCCTTGGGAAATATCTTGGCGGTAGAGTGCCACAGCTTCACGCATACTTGCTATACCAGTACTCGCAATCTGCAAAGCTGCGCTAAAGAAGCCCCTCTCCTTTTGATCGTCAATGGTTAATGGTATGGTGGCATACACAGTGCTGCCATGCCCTAGCGCAAAGGGCTGGTCTGGTAACGCGGTCTTTCCAAGTTGTGCAAGAAAATGGCGATATGATTGAGATGAAGTGATAAGTGGCATCAGTGGAGCAATCTCATCTGCAGATAAGATGCGCAATGCAGTGCCACTTTGAGGCGTCAGATGATTCTTGTTCAAAGGTTGTATGAACAAAAGCCCTGCGAAAGTGCCGGTGCGTTGCAAGAATCGCCGCCGCGCAGTGGGTACAGGAGCGTGTACTGACTGCGGTACTATCACTCGCTGCATCACCTGCAGCACCCGCCACGCCCGGCGTGGCCCCAGGCCGAGCGCCATGCGGGCCCGCATGGCTATGCCCGTAAACACACGCGGACGGCCATCCGTGATTTCCAGCAGCATCGGCTCCCAGCGCCCGCCCGGCTGGGCCGCGTCGAGCAGGGTCTTCACCTCTGGGTCGCGCAGGCTACGGGCCATCAGCCAGCCGTCACTCGCCTGCTCGATGTCCTCCGCCAGACGGGTGCAGACCGAACAGCCTGAGTCGAAGAGCAAATATCGTTGTCTCATTGCTGGTCGCCTCGCGTCGCGCTCGTTGGGGTTCCGAGGTGCTACCAGCATAGCCCCCTTCGCGCTGTGTGCCATTGCAGAAAACTGCTATCTTTCTCTAGTGGTTTTCCGCTATTCGTCGACCAGCCACGCCTGGAGGCGGTGCGCGATCACGAACGCCAGCAGTTCGCGGGCCGAACGTAACCCGAGCTTGCGCAACAGCGCGCTGACGTGCTTCTCCACAGTACTCTGGCTGATGACCAGCGCCTCGGCAATCGCGCGGTTGCTCTTGCCAGCCATCACCAGCCGCAGCACCGCCCGCTCGCGGGCAGTCAGCGTAGCGAGCGGCGCGGCCACCTCGCGCTGCCATGTGGCGATGCGATGCAGTTGCTCTGGCGTAAAGGCCCGCTGCCCGGTATGGACCTGGCGGATGATCCCGATCAGCATGGTGCTGTCGTCGCTTTTGATGACGAAGGCCGCCGCACCAGCATGCCATGCCTGCGCCAGGTAGACATCCCAGTCGAACGCGGTCAGCATCACCACCGCGCACTGCGGCTGCGCCTCCCGAATCTGGCGGCATGCGTGGATGCCGCTCTCCACGCCAAGCTGCACATCGAGCACGGTGACATCGGGGTTTTCGGCGCTGGCGCGCTGCACCGTCTCGTCAGCCGTGCCTGCCTCGGCGACAACACGGAGATCAGCGTTGGCTTCGAGTTCGGCGCGGACGCCAGCCCGCACCAGCGGGTGGTCATCGGCCAGCAGGATGTGAATCATAGGCAAAGAACAAAGAACAGAGAACCAAAGGATCAGCTTGTCAGCTTGTCATCTTGCCACCCGCTCACTCGTTCATCGTTCCCCACCGGCACCCGTATGACCAGCCGCGTCCCCTCGCCCGGCTGGCTGTGGATCTCCAGCGTGCCATGCATCAGCGCGACGCGCTCACGGATGCCTTGGAAGCCGTAATGGCCCGGCATTTCGCCGTTGCGTGCAGCGTCGAAGCCAATACCATCGTCAGCAATCTCCAGGATGAGCATGTCGCACTCGGTTGCGAGGCGAATGGAAACGGTGGTCGCCTGGGCATGGCGATACACATTGCTCAATGCTGCGCGGATGATGGTCAGCAGACGCGCACTGCTCTCATACGACAGCGCAAACTCATCTGCCGTGATGTCAAGGTGCACCGGCAGCCCGGTCAGGCGGGTGAACTCAGCCGCGCGCAGCCGCAGCCGCTCATTGAGCGATATATCGTCGGTCGGCTCACGCAGGTCTTGCAGGTAACGCCGCAGATCTTCCCATGCCTGCACCGCTTGATGATACGTTTGTTCCAGGTGCTGGCGCTCCGGTTCGGTTGTCACGCGCCGCAAACTGCCCTTCAGCGCCAGAATCACGCCGTACATCTGCTGCACAGTTTCATCATGAAGATAGCGCGCCATCCGCAGGCGAGCCGCATAGGTAGCGTTCTCCTCGGCCAGACGCCGCTGTTCCTCGACAATGCGCAACGCATAGGCGCTGAAGATCAGCAGCGCGCCGAGGGTGATCGCGTCGAGCGCCACGGCTAGCAGAATCGTGAACGGGCTGGTTCGTAGCCAGGCGATCACTGCATGCCAGGCGATAAGCAGGGCCATGCTCCACCACAGGCCGCGTTTGCCAAAGACGTACGGCAGCAAGGTGAGCGCAGCGAAGCTGTAGCGATAGAGTGGGCTGTGCCATCCGCCGGTCGCTATGTTCAGTAGCAGCAGCGCAGGCGCATCGCCGCAAACGAACCAGGGCGAACGAAGGACATGGAGGCCGGAAGGCATGGCGCGCAAGGCCAGCAGCGTCAGAACGAGCGTGTAGAGCGCGAGCAGACCGATGTAGGGTGAGAACTGTGCCAATTGTACTGCATTGAACAGTACACTCTGCACGATCGCTAAAACGATTGCCAGCCAGCGGAACAACAAAAGCCACAGCAGGCCAATATCGCGTTCCGCCAGCTTCCGAAGCAGGGTAGGGAACATCGACTCTTCTCGGATACCCTTCTCATCCGCGAGCGACATGGAACGAGTATGGCGTGGTGTTCGGTGGCGTGGTGCGGGGCAGGGGAGCGCGGGCGCGCTGACCGCGCGGCGCCCAGGCGGGCGTGCGCGCCCTGGCCAGATGGCGCCAACCTCGTCGATGACGATGATCGGGGAGGCGTCCCGCCCTGCTGGCTCGCGCACGAACGCAGCACTCCGCCAGAGGGCACGTGCGGCGGCAGGTACCGTCGTTGGGTGCGCGACCAGCCACGGCGCTGGAACGCGCGTGCCATCGTCCAGGTGCTGCCCCGGACGCTATGGTCGGCATACCAGCGCTCCCCGGG
This sequence comes from Roseiflexaceae bacterium, assembly GCA_042408595.1. Lineage (GTDB taxonomy): Bacteria > Chloroflexota > Chloroflexia > Chloroflexales > Roseiflexaceae > JBHOQX01. Next base: position 4,272 of record JBHOQX010000082.1, read on the forward strand.
CGCGACGCGCGTGGCGTCCGGGTTGTCAGCACGGTGGCGCCGCGGGGCATCGTCGAGCTCGGGTGGGGATCTGGCGCACGCGCCCTGGGGCGGAGCGGGGCGCACGGTGGCCGGTCGCCGTGTACTGCCGCAGCCAGCGGGGACGAGCGCCCTGACCGACCCCACCGAGGTCGATCACCTGCTGGCGCGAGAGGCCGCGGGCGTGTGCCGCAACCACGCGCGCGCACAGCGGTTGAGAGAGCGTTCCTGGCCATCATCGTACCACCCGACCAACCACTCTGCACTTTGCTCTAGCCTCTGGCTCACGCTGGTTTACAACGCTGCGATCAATATCGAGTGGGCCGCACTCAATCGGCCTCTGGTGTCCAATCCGCGCCGTGTGCGTCGGGTTGAGGCGCAAGCCCGACGCGGTTCCCCGCCTGCCCCGCAAGGGGGTAGGGGGTTAGCTCTGGGGAGTTGCCTTCCTGGTATACACCCGGCGCGCTACTTCGCGGGCCGGCGCCTCTTGTGCATCGCGCCAGCGCCGCTCGCGGATGGAGCGGACGATGATATCGCGCACCTCCTCCGGCGAATCGGTACAGACCATCAAATCCAGATCAGCAGGCGCGATCGTGCCTTTGGGGAGCATGGTCCCGCGGAGCCAGTCGAGCAGCCCCTCCCAGTATGCCGCCCCGAACAGGATGACCGGAAAATTGCGCACTTTGCCGGTCTGGATGAGCGTCAACGCTTCGAACAGCTCATCCATCGTGCCGAAACCGCCGGGGAAGATCACGAACCCCTGGGCGTACTTGACAAACATCGTCTTGCGCACGAAAAAGTAGCGGAACTCGATGCCGATGTCCACATAGGGGTTGACGCCCTGCTCGAAGGGCAGCTCGATATTCAGCCCGATGGACAGCGTCCCCGCCGCGCGAGCGCCGCGGTTGGCGGCCTCCATGATCCCCGGCCCGCCGCCGGTGATGATCGCGAACCCGGCCTCGCCCAGGAGCCGGGCTGTCTCTTCGGCGGCCTCGTACATCGGGTCGTCCTCCGGCACCCGGGCCGAGCCGAAGATCGTGACCGCCTGCTGAATTTCAGCGAGCGCGTCAAACCCTTCGACGAACTCGCCCTGGATGCGCAGGACGCGCCAGGGATCGGTGTGTGTAAAGAGTTTTTCCTCGCCGCGCGGTGTCGCCAGCAGCCGCTCGTCCTCGGTCGGCTGGCCGGTGCGAGCGGCACGGTTGAGGGAGGGGTTATGCCCGCGCCGCCCGTTCAGCCCATCTTCGCCGTTGTTCGGTTTTCGGTTACGTGCCATAGTCGTCGCTTTCACGTGCGTCTATTGTACCATCCCTGCAAACCACCTCACCCCACGCGCGGCAAGCGCGCGCGATGCGGCCCGCCCTGTGAGACTGCACAGGCGGAAACGGGGTTGTCGACCATGGCTATCGTTTTATTGTCAATGGGATCGAGCCGGGGATCAGCGGGCGCACCAACCTTGCAACACGGGCGATGTGCGCGATGCCGGTACGCTCGGCGCGCGAGCGGCGCCCGGTCGAGCGTGCGGAGCTAGATTGAGGGGCTGTGGCCACCCAGCATCTTCTCGCCGTCCGCAGACTGCATGGCCAGGGGTGGCGGTTCTCACACCCGCTGGATGCGCCGGACGGTGCTCTCAAAGTCCTTCAGCTCAAGGTGGAGCCCCGCATACATCCAGGCAGCGCCCGACCGTGCCCCTGCGATGCCCTCGATCGCATAGCGGGCGTCGGGGTCGAGGCCGCGCAGGTAGAGTGGCGGCAGCTGAGCGGGCGGGGGCAGGTGCGTGCGGAAAGCGAACAGGACGCTTTCCGCGCGGTCCTTGCTGACGTACTGGACCGCCGAAAATGGGTGCGCTTGAGGCGAGCGCAGCCGGTAGCGATCGCCATATTGGATGATCGGGCGAATCTCTTTATACAGGGCGATCCAGCGGGCAGCCTCGGCGCGCCGCTCCGGCGTCCAGCGCAGGAGATCGCCGCCGACGCCCAGCACCCCACCCATGCTGACATGGAAGCGGAACGCCAGCGGCAGGTAGGTTGGCCCCATATCGGTGACCCAGGCTTCCATGGTGTTGGCCGGAAACACGTGTGAAAAGCCCTCCTGAATCGCGAGCCGTGCAGTCGGTTCGGTGTTGTCGCTGACCCAGATCTGGTCGGCCAGGCGCAGGATGCCGAGGTCGGCGCGACCCCCGCCGCCCGAGCAGCTCTGCCAGATCACCTGCGGATGTCGTTCGCGGAGCGTGCCCCAGACGCGGTACAGGCCCTGGACGTAGCGCACCCAGAGCTCGCGCGGATCGCCCGGCGCGTCGGGCCAGCCCGGCTCACTCACGTTGCGGTTCATATCCCACTTGATGAACGCAATATTGTTCTCCGACAGGAGCCGGTCGATCTGTCCGATAATATACTCCTGCACGTCGAGGCGGGCGAAGTTGAGGATCAACTGATTGCGGGACTCGGTGCGCGCCCGGGTAGGGAAGTGAATCACCCAGTCTGGATGCGCGCGGTAGAGCTCGCTGTTGGGGTTCACCATCTCCGGCTCGATCCACAGGCCAAACTCCATGCCCAGAGCGTTGACACGCTCGATCAGCGGCCCCAGACCATGCGGAAACTTGCGCTCGTCGGGCCACCAATCGCCTAACCCAGCGGTATCATCGTTGCGCCCGTGAAACCAACCATCGTCGAGCACGAACAGCTCAACGCCCATCTCCGCGGCGAGCTCGGCCAATCGAACCTGCGAGTCCTCGTCAACGTCAAACCCGGTCGCTTCCCAGGAATTATAGAGCACCTTGTGGATCGCGTGGCCGTGTGGAAGAAGCGTATCGCGGATGAAGTCGTGCAGCCGCCGGCTGGCACCGCCGAAGCCCTCGGTGGTGTAACCGGCGTAGCTGCTGGGGGTAGTAAACGCCTCGCCCGGCTGGAGCCGCCACGCAAAATCCCAATCATTGATACCGAGAGTCATGCGCGTCGAACTGAAGTCGGTCACTTCGGCACAGATCTTCCAGTTGCCGCTCCAGGCCAGCACGCCAAACCACACCTCACCCGTGTCCTCGTCGGCGTTCCCACGGTCGACGGCGAACCAGGGGTTGTGATGATGGCTGGTGGTGAGGCGGCGGCTTTCCAGCACCTTGAGGCCGTGCACCAGCGGCTCGCGGCGCAGGTGCATCTCGTCCAGATGGCGCCCGGTCAGATGAGTCAGGCGGTAGCCCTCGCCCGGCGGCATGTGCCACTGCGCTGACCAGATCCGCTCGATCGTGATCGGTGCATCACCTTGATTCTGCGCCGTTACCCAGCGCTCGATCAGATCGTAGGCTGCATGGACGCGGTAGTGCAACGTCAGGCGAAGTGGGTAGACAGTATCGCGCAGGTGAATACGCAGCTCAGGTGGATCGCCGTCGTGCTGTTCAGCCGATTCGAAGCGTAGCACGACGGTGCGCACGCCATCGGCGAATGTGACCTTCAGGCATGGATCGATATACTTGATATCCTCGTAGCCGGGATACTCCTCCGGGATAAGCTGGGCGGGGCTATTGAAAGGCCATGGACTGGGATGCGGCGCAGCCGGGTAGTCCTCGCTGCGGGGCAGTCGTGTGCCCCAATAACGATGCGTCAGCAACCCGGCCTGGTTCAGCCCGAGCGCGTACCCGGTGATGCGGGTTTCTAGCACCCAGCCGTGATCAGTCGTGTGGATAGGCATGGTTTCTCTCTCTACGCCACCCGGTACGCGCGTATCCCGCCGGCAGACCTGCGCGCTTCCATCGCGTTCGGCAGGCTGAGGATAGCGCATGGCGATTTCAGGGCTGCCGGAAGGATCCGGCCCTCATTCTATATGTGCGCCAGGCTGATTGGCGCGACCAGGCGAGCGGCCGACATCAGCAGGATGATGCGCAGACTCAGCCGTGCGAAAGGTCCCGCCAGCCAAGGTGGCCTTCTGGGGGTCACGGCTTCCTCCTCGAATGCCGAACCGCCAGACAAACACAACAATGTGGCCAGGGACACCGAGAGGATCGCCAGGGCGCACCCCATCGTCGTGCTCTCCGGCTCCCCATGGCTCACGCCGCCTCGCGCACCAGCACTCCCTTCTGAATCTTGGCCGGGTGGGCGTGGAGATCGGCGAAGACCGCCGGCGCGTCCCACAGGCTGAACTCGGTGGCCATGCGCGGGTAGGTGATCTGGCCGCTGGCGATCAGCGCGAGCGATTCGGGGAAGCAATCGACCGAAGCGCGCGAGCCGACGATCGTCATCTCCTTGCGGGTCAAATCCAGCGCCGGGAAGGTCACGCCGACGCCGCGCTTCGCCAGGCCGACGATCACGATCCGCCCGCCGGACGCCACCAGGTCCACCGTCTGCTCCATCGCCTTGACATTCCCGGTGGCCTCGATCACCACCGGCGCGCCCTCGCCGTCCGTCTGGTCGAGCACGCTCTGCAGCAGCCCCTCGCCGGCCGGCAGCACCTCCGCGCCGAGCGCGCGCGCCGTCTCCAGCCGGTCCGGCACCAGATCGACCGCGACCGGGCGCGCCCCGCGGGCTCTCGCGACCTCGATCAGCGCCAGGCCGATCGGGCCGCAGCCGAGGATGAGCACGTACTCGCCGGCGGCGACCGCGCCGCGCCGGCAGGCCTGCACCCCGATCGCCACCGGCTCGGCGAACGAGGCCAGCGCCATCGAAAGCCCCTCCGGCACTTTGTGGATGTTCCGCGCCGGCGCGACCACCAGATCGGCGAAGCCGCCGGGCCGGTGGATGCCGATGATCTGCAGGTTGGCACAGCAGTTCGACTTGCCGATCCGGCAGGGGTAGCAGCGCCCGCAGCCGATGAACGGCTCGACCACCACCCGGTCGCCCGGCTCGATCCCGCTCACACCCGCACCGACCGCTGCGACGACGCCGGCGATCTCGTGGCCACCGATCACCGGGTAGCTGGCATAGGGGTTCGTCCCGTTGTACAGATACATATCGCCAGCGCAGATACCCGCCGCGCCGACCGATACCAGCACCTCGCCCGCTCCCGGCCGCGGCGTCTCCCACTCGCCAACGCGCATCTGCAGCGGCGCGTCCATGATCGCAGCACGCATAGGCTCCTCCGATCGCGGATGATTTCGATGACAGGTCGCAGGTCACAGGCCGCACGAACGCCCCTGCGGCAGGCGGCGTGCGCAGCCGATCCTCCCGCGCGGGGTCACTCGCTGGCATCCACCCGCGCTACGGCATACGGCCGGAGCGCCAGCGCCAGCACGCCGTTCTCGGCCGCCAGCGGCGCGCCCGGGTCGGCATGGAACGCCTCCGGATCGCGCGCCGCGGTGGCGGCGGTGGTTTCATCCAACAGCCGGACGCGCGCCTGCGCCGCCCCGAGCGCCAGGCGTACCGCCTGCGGCTCCGGTGTGAGGTTCGCCAGCAGCACGCGGCGTGCGCCGTCGTGTGCCAGCGCCAGGCCCACGACGGCCAGCGGCGCGCTCGACAGACTCGGGATCACCTCGCCCCCGGCGAACGCGCCGACATCCGCCAGCACGTGGAACAGTGGAAAGACCGCGCCTGGCGCGGAGCGGAAGCGCTCGGGCAGCGGCGATCCCGCATCCGCCTCCATCACGCCACGCCAGCCGACCAGTTCGTAGTAGGTGGCGGCGGCGCCGCTTTCGAGCAGATATTTCAGGCTCGCCAGCGTCCACCCGGCGCCGAACAGCGACATCTGGCGCGGATCGACCTGCGGCGGCAGCTCACCGGGAAGCGGCTCAGCCTCCGGCCCGGTCGCCACCGGATTGAAGCGCGGCTTGAGTGTCACCGGCGAGACCAGGATCGGGCGGCCCGCGCTGCGCGCCCGCGCCGTCTCGACCGTCGCGGCGATCGCTGCTGGCGTCTCGGCGAGCGAGGCGTTGTCGAAGGCATGCACCTGCGGGTTGATCGAATAGGTGATCAGGTCGAGTCCGTCCATCTCCGGCCAGTCGCGGTTGAGGTCGGTGAAGTAGGCGTCGGTGCCGCCAGCGAACGCCGCGCCCGGCGCGAGGTCCTCCAGGGCGGCGCGGGCCTGTGCCACCAGCCCCGGCGGTGTGGTCGGCACGCTGGTCGAGAAGATCAGCCAGCGGGCGACGGCCGGACGCAGCTCGGCCAGCGCCGCGCGCAGCTGCGCCAGCCCGGCGTCAGCGTCCGCCGCAAGGAACAGGGCGACCTCCAGCGGCACGCCGACCGCCCGGGCCTCCTCCGCCGCGCGGCGCAGCCGGTCGAGCGCGGCGGGCGCGGGCGGCGCCAGATCGACTCGCAGGTGCGCCGGGCGCAGCAGCCGCAGCCGCTCGGCCTGGCGCGCAGTGAGCGGCGCACCCAACCCCGCGCCGCCCAGCCCGACCGGGGGCAGCGCCCGCCGCGCGCCCGGTTCGAGCGCCAACGTGACAGATTCGGTGTCCGAAGGCCGTCCGCCAGCCGCCAGCCGCCAGCCGCCGCCTGCCGCCCTTCGCCCGTCCTCGCGCAGCGACAATGTCACCGCCTGCCGCACCCGCTCGCCCGCCGCCAGGTCGTAGGGGAACGGCAGCCGCAGCGGGCGGCAGTAGGTTTTGAACGAGGCGTCGATCCAGTTGCGCTGGTCTTCCAGCTCGAAGATGTCGCCTTCGAAGCGCACCTCGGCCCAGACGCCGGGCGCCGCTTCGTGGGCCAGGGCACGCATCTCCGCGAAGGGCGGCACCGGCTGCGGCTTGCCGCCGGCCAGGCGCTGCGGCGCGATCAGCCGCGGGAAGGCGGTCTCCTCGACGCTCCCATCGGTGTGCTCGACCCGCGCCCGCGCGCCGGCGGCTTCCAGCGGGTGCAGCACGCAGAAGCCGGTACGGTTGGTGCGGAAGGGCGCCCGCGCCACGCCGTCCATCGCGAAGCGGATCGTTCCGTCCGCCTCGCCGCGGATGTCCGCCTGCCAGACAAAGTCGATCGGGCCACGCCGGTGCGCTATCTCGTAGGTGATCTGGAAACGCTCGCGCCCGATATCGATCCGCTCGTTGGCGATCGCGCCGGGTACCGTGCCCCAATTGTGGTCGCGCACGGCGACATAGACGCGGCGCACCAACTCGCGCTCGCCCAGCCGCATGTAGCGCAGATCGCCGCCCTCGTACACGAGCGACAGCGGCCCGGCGCGCAGCGGCAGGCGCGTGGGCGGCGGCTCATCAACGCCGTAGTACAGCACATAATCCGCCATCGGTCGCCTCATCGTTCATGCGGCACACGGCATCTCAATTGTGCGGACGGACCGGCGCAGCGCGGAAGTTTCCCTCCGAGGCCGCTTGCTGGGCGCGCCACGGCCCTCCAGCCCCTGACCTTCAACCCACGTTCGCTATGCGCCGATCGCCACGGTCTGCCCGCGGGCCGCCGAGTCGTACGCGGCGAAGACCAGCCGCACGGTGTTCAGGTTATCCTCGCCGGTCGTCTCCGCCGCGCCTTCGCCGCGCAGCGCCCGCAGCAGGTCGGCGTTGCACGGCACGATGCTGGCGTGGACGATATCGTAGGCCGGGTCGGCCCAGGGGTAGCGCGGCGGCGGGTGACGCCGGGCGAGCGTGCCGTCGCGGGTCGTCACGCGCACCCAATAATCCGGCCCGAGCTCGATCGAGCCGCGCTCGCCCTCGATGAACATGTAGGTCTCTGGAAAACGGTCGTGCTCCAGGTAATTGCCGGCGTAGGCCATGGTGCAGATCACAGATGCCTGGTCGCGCGTCTTGAGCAGGACGGTCGCCACATCCTCGCCCTTGATGTCCGGGTGGATGCGGCGGGTATGGCAGGTGACCGACTCGGCCTCGCCGAACAGGAAGCGCGCCACATCGAGGATATGGCTGCCGAGATCGGTGATGATGAACTGCTCCAGCTCCGCCAGGAATGGCTGATTGTCGAAGACCGGAAAGCCGGAGATCATCTCGATCTGGGCGCGGAACGGTGTGCCGATCTCGCCGCGCGCCAGCGCCGCCTGCACCGCGCGGATAGGTGTCTGCCAGCGCCAGTTCTCGTGGATGAACAGCGGCACCCCGGCGGCGCGGCAGGCGTCGACCATGCCCTCGGCCTCGGCGAGGGATTGGGCCATCGGCTTCTGGCAGATCACCGGCAGGCCGTGGGCGGCGGCCATGTGCACAAAGCGGGCGTGTGTGCCGACATCGCTGATGATATCGATGAAATCGAGCCGCTCGTTGCGCAGCAGCGCCTCCGGGTCGTCGTAGACTGCCGGCACGCCGAAGTCGCGGGCGAGCGCCTCGGCTTTGGCGCAGGTGCGATTGTAGAGCGCAACACACTCGACGCCGGGCAGCTCGCGCCAGCCGGCGAGCTGAAAGCGCGCCCAGAAGCCGGTGCCGAAGATGGCGAAACGCAGGTTTGTCATTCGTTGTGCCTCGAACAGACTAGCGAACAGCGAACACCCGCTGAAGGCGGCCGATGACGGCCGCGCGCCGCGCAAACCGCGCGATCCTCACCGTGTCATCGGGTCATCACGGCTCCCCCCCGGCTCGCGTGCAACGCCAGCGCCTGGCGGACGACCTCTTCCGAATCCAGGAGATGGACGCGCATCGCCTCGCGCGCGCCCGTCGGGTCGCCAGCGCGCACCTGCTCGTAGATCGCCCGGTGGAAGCGCAGCGCGTTCGGCACGGCGCCCGGGACATCGAACCCCATGCGCCGCACCTGGAGCATCGTTTCGACGATCGAATCGAGCAGCATGGGGAACAACGGATTCTGCGTCGCGGCGGCCAACGCCGAATGAAAGGCGACATCGTTGCGGGCGAAGCCATCGCGGTCCAGCGGGACGGTCGCCATCTCGCCGAGAATGGCATCGAGCCGCGCCAGGTCATCATCGGTGCGGCGCCCGGCGGCCAACCCGGCGATCTCGATTTCGAGCACCCGCCGGATCTCATGGACCCTGGCGTAATCCAGATCGGGCTGCCCGGCACACAGAAAGAGCGTCATGGAGCGGGCGATCGACTCGGCCGACGGGCTGCGGATGGTCGTGCCGCTGCCGGGGCGCACTTCGAGCAGCCCACGGGCTGCCAGGCCACGCACCGCCTCGCGCACGACCGTCCGGCTCACGCCGAACTGCTCCGACAGCTCGCGCTCCGACGGCAGCCGTGCGCCGGCGCGCAGCCGCCCAGCGATGATCAGGCGTTCGATCTCGCCCGTGACGCGGTTCGCCAGAGTCGCCTCGCGTGGGACGGCGCGGAACAGTTCAACAGCGCTCTCGTCAGCAGGCATCGCTCACCCGCCCTGGTGCTCGGTATGTGGTATGTGGTATACCAGTTGGAACACGGCGAGTATAGATCGCCCCGCCGCGGCTGTCAAATCGCCTGAGCGACAGCGGCGTTGACAGCCGCCCGGCGGCGGTGTACAGTAGCAGTATCGACCCGACAGGAAGGTCGGCCCATGACACCGCTCCCCCCGCTCGCGCGCCGCGGGCTGCCGCTCGTCCTGGCGCTGGCACTGCTCGGCTGCATGCTGCTCGGTCTGGCGGCCCGCCCGGCCGAGGCGCTCGGGCCGCGCGAGGCAGCCTTCGCCCGCTGGCGCGCGACCGGCCCGGCCCGCTACGAGGTCGCGGTCGAAGCGACCGCGCTCGGGCGAACCTGCTACCAGCAGGTGGAGGTCGCCTACGGCCGGGTGCAGCCGGACGCGCTCGACACCTGCGCCTCGCCGTGGCTACAAGATTTGACGATCCCCCAGATCTTTGCGCTGATCGATGAGGTGAACGACATCCCGGCCTCACGCTGCTCGCCCGGCGGGAACTGTGCCTGCCACCGCATCTTTATAACCCGCCGCACCGTCTACAACGACGCGCTCGGGTATCCGGAGCTGCTCTATAGCCGCTCGGAAGTGGTACCGAACTGGCGCCATATCGACTTCTGGAACTATCTGCTCGAACACGGGGCGTTACCGACCTGCGCGCCGACGCCGCGGATTCTGCAGATCCGGGTGCTGTGGCTCGCGCCGCGCAGCTAGCGAGATCGAGTAGAAGTGCGAAGGGCAGCGTTCACAATCCACCATGCAGCGTATCATCTTGGCCTGGCTGTGAACGCTGCACGCTGAGCGCTGAACGTCACAACACCTGCCGCAGAACTGCGCCCGTGTACGATTCCGCCACCTGTGCAACTTGCTCCGGCGTGCCGGCGGCGACGACTCGCCCGCCCGCGTCGCCACCCTCCGGCCCCAGGTCCACAATCCAGTCGGCGCTCTTGATGACATCAAGGTTGTGCTCGATCACCAGCACGGTGTTGCCGGCGTCCACCAGCCGCTGGAGCACCTGGAGCAGCCGCTCGACGTCGGCGAAGTGCAGCCCGGTGGTCGGCTCATCCAGGATGTAGAGCGTGCGCCCGGTCGCGCGGCGCGCCAGCTCCGCCGCCAGCTTGATGCGCTGCGACTCGCCGCCCGAGAGGGTGGTGGCCGGCTGGCCGAGCCGCAGGTAGCCCAGGCCCACGTCGAGCAGCGTCTGGAGCTTGCCGCTGATCTGCGGCACCCGCGCGAACAACGCCGCGGCCTCCTCCACCGTCATGTCCAGAATCTCGGCGATGGTGCGCCCGCGGTAGCGGATGTCAAGCGTCTCGCGGTTGTAGCGCGTCCCGCCGCAGACCTCGCACGGCACAAAGATATCGGGCAGGAACTGCATTTCGATCTGCATCAGCCCTTCGCCGTGGCAGTGCTCACAGCGTCCGCCTTTGACATTGAACGAGAAACGGCTGGCGTCGTAGCCGCGGGCGCGCGCCTCCGGCACCTGCGCGAACAGGCTGCGGATCGGGTCGAACACCTTGGTGTAGGTCGCCGGGTTCGAGCGCGGCGTCCGCCCGATCGGCGACTGGTCCACGTCGATCACTTTGTCCAGATGCTCGATGCCGTAGATCGCGTCGTGCGCGCCGGGCCGCGCGCGGGCGCGGTGGAGCGCCTGCGCCAGCCGCGGGTAGAGCGTATCGGCGACCAGCGACGACTTGCCGGAGCCGGAGACACCGGTGACGCAGATCAGCGTCCCGAGGGGCAGGCGCACGTCGATGTTCTTCAGGTTGTGCTCGCGCGCCCCGCGGATGTCAAGAAACCTGCCGTTCCCGCGCCGCCGCCGCTTCGGCACGGGGATGCGCCGCCGCCCGCTGAGGAACTGCCCGGTGATCGAGCGCGGCTCGGCGATGATCGCCGCCAGCGGCCCGGCTGCTACCACCTCGCCGCCGTGCTCGCCTGCGCCCGGCCCCATGTCCACGATCCAATCCGCCGCGCGGATGGTCTCCTCGTCGTGTTCGACCACCAGCACGCTGTTGCCCATGTCGCGCAGATGCATAAGCGTCCGCAGCAGGCGGCCGTGGTCGCGCGGATGGAGGCCGATGCTGGGCTCATCCAGGATGTAGAGCACCCCGCTCAGTCCGGAGCCGATCTGCGTCGCCAGGCGGATGCGCTGCGCCTCACCGCCGGAGAGGGTCGCCGCCGCCCGGTCGAGGGTCAGGTAGCCCAGGCCGACATCGAGCAGAAACGCCAGGCGGGCCCGCACTTCCTTGAGGATAGGCGTGGCGATCAGCGCCTCGCGAGCACTGAATGCTGCGTTCTGGGTGCTGCGTGCCGCGTTGTGTGCGCTGATCGGCGGCGCCTGAGCCGGACCCCGCCCCACGGCGCGTTGCGCGTCGCAGGCTGCACGCAGCTCGTCGACCCACTGGAGGGCCTCCGCCACCGGCAGCGCCGCGACCTGGGCGATGTTGCGCCCGGCCACAGTGACGGCCAGGACCTCTGGGCGCAACCGCGCGCCGCCACAAGCCGGGCAGATGCGCGGCGTCATATACTCCTCGATCAGGGCCCGCTCGGCCTCGTCGGCGGTCTCCGCCAGGCGGCGGCGCAGCCCCGGGATGACCCCCTCGAACGGGCCGTTGATCACCCGCGTCTCGCCCTTCAGCCGGTAGCGCAGCGGCAGCAGGTCGCCGTTCGAGCCGTAGAGGATCGTCCCGACCGCCTCGGGCGGCAGGTCGCGCACCGGTACATCCGTGCTGAACCCCAGATGCCCGGCCAGCGACTTCAGCAGGTCATCGTAATAGCGGCGCTGCGCCGTGCCCGCCGCGCGCCACGGCGCGATTGCCCCTTCGGCCAGGCTCAGCCCGCGATCGGGAATGACCAGGTCGGCGTCGATCTCGCGCACCATGCCCAGGCCGTCGCAGGTCGGGCAGGCGCCCTGCGGCGAATTGAACGAAAAGGCGCGCGGCTCCAGCGCCTCCAGGTTGATCGGCCCGTGGACCGGGCAGGCGTACTGCTCGGAGAAGGCCAGCTCCTCCCCGCCGACGATCTGTACCAGGAGCCGCCCACCGCCCAACTTCAGGGCCGTCTCGACCGAATCGGCTACGCGGATGCGATCTGGATGATCGGCGGCCGACGGCGGGCGAGGAGCGACGGAGGGTGAGGGCGTGGCCCGGTCCATCCGTCCGCCGCCGTCCATCGTCTCGCCAACCGCGCCGGTCGGCCATCGGACCACAAGCCGGTCCACCACCGCCTCGATCGAATGCGGGCGATACTTTTCGAGCCTGATCTCTTCGTCAAGATCGCGGACCTCGCCATCGACCCGCACGCGGACGAAGCCGGCCTTGCGCGCCTGGTCGAGCACCTGCTGGTGCTCGCCGCGCCGGTCGCTCACCAGCGGCGCGAGCAGCAGGACACGGCTGCCATCCGGCAGCGCGAGGATGGCGTCCACCATCTGCTGCGCGGTCTGCCGCTCAAGCGGGCGGCCATCGTGCGGGCAGTGCGGCCGGCCGACGCGGGCGAACAGCAGGCGCAGATAGTCGTAGATCTCGGTGACCGTGCCGACCGTCGAGCGCGGGTTGCGGCTGCCGCTCTTCTGGTCGATGGCGATCGCCGGCGAGAGACCCTCGATCGCGTCCACGTCCGGCTTGTCGAGCTGGCCGAGGAACTGGCGGGCGTAGGCCGAGAGCGACTCGACGTAGCGGCGCTGGCCCTCGGCGAAGATCGTGTCGAACGCCAGCGTGGATTTGCCGGAGCCGGAGAGCCCGGTGAGCACCACCAGCCGGTTGCGCGGCAGGCTGATGTCGATATTCTTCAGATTGTGCTCGCGCGCCCCGCGCACGCTAATCAGATCATCTGCCATCGCTGGCTTCCTGCCCGTTCTGATGCCCCGAAACAGGGATGGTACCACACGGCGTGCAGCGCCGCAACTCGCTTGCAGGATCGGAACAAATGTGCTATACTATAGCTCCGCCATGCTGCTACAGCACGGATGGGATGAGCCGCGACAGCAAGCACGAGACAAGGAGGGCAGGCCATGGCATCCCCACGCAAGAGTGACGACCGCACCATCGCGCGCACCTACCGCGCCGCGATCCGCATCGGCGACGACTTCATCACATTGGAAGAGACCATCACCCTGCCGTTGGATGCCGCAGACGACGAGGTGGCGCAGGCGGTCGACCTCGGCTGGCGCATCTACCGGGCGCAGCGCGCCGCCGCCGAGGCGCAGATCGCCGAGATCCGCGAGGCGGCCGGCACACCCCCGGCGATCACCGTGCGCGACCCGGACGCGCCGGCGAGCGAGCGGCAGCGCAACTACATCGGCACGCTGCAGGAAAGCCTCGGCTGGTCCGGCGAGCAACTCGCCGCGTACGCCGCCGAGCAGCACGTGGACCTGATCGCGCTCACCAAGGGCCAGGCGAGCGCGTTCATCGACGGGTTGAAGAAGCTGGCCGAGGAACGGGCCAATCACACGCCCGCCCCGCAGGCCGCCGAGCCGGCCCGTGCCGGCGCGCCCGCCACGCCCGCCACCGAGCGCCAGTTGCGCGCCCTGGAGCGGCTGGCGGTGCAGCACGAGCTCGATCTCGCCGCCGAGACCCAACGTCGCTATGGTGTCGCGCCGGCCCAACTCCGCAGCGATCAGGCCTCGGCGCTGATCAGCGAGTGGCAGCGCCGCCCCGAGCCGGTGCTCTAGTGCCGCAGCAGAGAGCATTGTGTGCATGATGGCATGCGTGCATCGCATCGGCATGCGGCCCCTGCAGTCTGCGGTCGAACCATCTACGACAACCACCCGTATCTTTTTCGCCGCGCGTCCGGTACATCTCATGGAACGGTCGCCGTGGCCGTTCAGGGACGAGTAGAGCGACGAGGTACGAGCTATGACACAGGCAAAGGGCACGATCAACCGGGTGGAGCTGCTGGGCTGGCTGGGCGCGGACCCCGAGCTGCGCTTCATGCCATCCGGCACAGCCGTCTGCCGGCTGCGCATCGCCACGAAGCGGTCGGCAGGGCAGGGCGAAGACGGGCAGCGCGCGTACGAGACCGAGTGGACCAATGTCGAAGTGTGGGACCGGCTGGCCGAGGTGTGCGGCAACCGGCTCCAGAAGGGCAGCCGCGTGCTCGTCACCGGCAGCCTGCGCACCGACAGCTGGCAGGATCGCGAGACCGGCCAGACCCGCTGGAAGACGTACGTGCGCGCCGAGGGCGTCCTGTTCCTGGATGGTCGGCCCGAAGCAGCGCACGAGGACGAGGCGGAGAGCCAGGCGGCGAGCGAGGACGTCAGCGCCGACATCCCGTTCTAGCCGTTCGTCGGGCTGCCACGGCGCGGCGCGCCCCGGTCGTGACAGGCCGGGGCGCGCCGTTTTCGCTGCCGGAGACGGCCCCGATGGAGCATACTGCTCGTACCAGCAGACTCAAGGCAGACCCAACGATGACGGTTGAAACGCAAACCGATACGCTCCCGCGAATCGTCACCGGCGACGGGATGATGCTTGCCGGCCCGGAAGAACTCAAAGGCTTCTGGACGGAAGAGCAGTGCCTCCGGCTGACCGACGTCGCCCGCCGACCGATCGAGGTCACCGACGGCGATCGTGAGGTGCTGTCGATACCGACCAACACGCATCAAGCGATTGTGCGATATCTGCTATTTGCAATGTTCGCGTTCCTGCAGCCACGCGGCGGCGATGTGCTGTTCGCGCCGCTCCGCGTCCAGATGCGCCCAGACAATACCGCGAGCCAGACCTGGTCATGCTCCTCGATGCGACCGACCCGCGGCGGCAGGACCGCTTCTGCCTCGGCGCGGACCTGGTGGTCGAAGTGGTCAGCCCGAATAACCCGGTGTGCGATACGGTCACGAAAGTAACGGATCGCGCCGAGGCCGGCATCCCCGAATCCTGGAATCGTCGATCCGGACGCCGGGACGATCACCATACTGACGCTTGGCGGCAACTGTACCTACACCGCGCACGGCGTCTTCCGGCGGGGCGGGGCGGCAGCTTCGCGCCTGCGCGACGGCTTCCGCGTCAGCGTGGACGCCGTGATGGACGGGCGGTAATCCCCATGCACCCCCTCTGAATCACGGGCGCGGCAGCCATCGAACGCAGTGGGAGCGGCCTCCGCTGCGGCCCGCAGCCGGGAGAGTGGTATAATACGCGCGCCCGATGGGGAAGAGGAATGCGCGATGCCCTCTCTGGCGATTGTGATCGTCAACTACAACACCCGCGACCTCCTGCGCGCCTGCCTCGAATCGCTGGCGGCCGGCGCGGCGCGCTGCGCCACGACGGTCTGGGTGGTGGACAACGCATCCGCCGATGGCAGCGCCGCGATGGTACGCGCGTCCTTTCCACACGTCCGCCTGATCGCCAGCGAGCGCAACGGCGGCTTTGCATACGCCAACAATCTGGCGCTGCGCGACGTGCTGCGGGCGGGACGCGACGCCCGGAGCCCAACCGACTCGGCCGGCGCCGACGGCCACACGCCCGACACCGCATTCGACTACGTCCTCCTCCTCAACCCCGATACCATCGTGCCGCCCGGCGCGCTCGACGCGCTGGTGGACTATATGGAGCGGCATCCGGCTGTTGGCGCCTGCGGTCCCAAGCTGCTGCTGGCCGATGGCTCGCTCGATCTGGCCTGCCGCCGCGCGTTCCCGACCCCCGCAGCGTTCATCTATCACGCTGTCGGCCTGTCGAAGCTCTTCCCGAAGAGCCGCCGCTTCGGCGCCTACAACCTGACCTACCTCGACCCGGACGAGGAGACCGAGGTCGATTCGGTGGTGGGCGCGTGCATGCTGGTGCGTGGATCGGTCGTGCGCGAGGTGGGGCTGCTGGACGAAGCATTCTTCATGTATGGCGAAGACCTGGATTGGGCCTACCGCATCAAGCAGTATGGCTGGCGCATCATGTACGTGCCGGGCGTCGTCGTGCATCACCATAAGCGCGCCGCCAGCCGCCAGCGCCCGATCGCGTCCATCCGCCATTTTTATCACGCCATGCGCGTGTTCCACCGCAAGCACTACGCCGCGACCACGCCGGCGCCGGTGAATCTGCTGATCGAGGCGGGGATCACGTTCAAGGAGATGTGGAGCCTTGGCCGCAACCTCCTCCGCGCCCCGGAAGGTCGGCGCGTCGGTTAGCCCGGCGCGCGCCAACCGCTGGTTCGTCCACCCTCTGCTGAAGCTGCTGCTGATGGCCGGCGATGCGCTGGCCGTCAACGCGACGCTGATCGGCGTGTACCTTTGGCGGCTGGACGAGAATACCGAGTTGCAGGCGGCGCTGGCGGCCAGCGCGCCGACCACCCAGCGCGACGCGCTCATCCTGCTCAACGCGATCTTTCTCGTCACGTTCGCCACCGGCGGGCTGTACACCCTCAAGCGCGGCGCATCGCGCGTCGACGAGTCGTTCAAGATCGTCGTCGCCGTCTCGCTCGGTATGTTCGCCTGGCTGATCGTCAACACGCTCCTGCCGCAGGTGGGCGGCAACGACCTGCCGATCAACGACCCGCTGCTCATCCCGGCCGCCTGGCTCGGCGCGATCGCGCTGCCGGCGATCTTCCGGTATGTCAACCGTGGCCTGCTCTACGCCCTGCGCCAGCGCGGGATCGACACCCGCCGCCTGCTGATCGTCGGGGCGCGCGAGCCGGGGCGCGAGGTGCTTCGCCGGATTCAGCACATGCCCCGGCTTGGCTACCGCGTCCAGGGCTTCCTGTCGGACACCGTGCCGGTCGGGACGCTGGTCGACGGCGTGCCAGTGCTCGGCCGCACCGCGGCGCTCGGGCGCGTGGTGCGGGCCACGCAGGCCGACGAGGTGATCATCGCGCTCTCCGGGCGGTCCTCCGCCGAGGTGCTCGACATCGTCGCACTGGCCGAGGACGAGGCAGTCGAGATCAGGCTCTATCCGGACGCCTTCCAGCTCGTCACCAACAACGGCGTCTCGATCGGCGATGTGAGCGGCCTGCCGCTGATCGGGGTGAAGAACGTCGCGCTCGACAACCCGCTCAACCGTGCCCTCAAACGCGGCCTCGACATCGTGTTCTCCGCGGCGGTGCTGGTGTTGCTGTCGCCGATCATGCTGCTGATCGCTCTGCTGGTCAAACTCGATTCGCCGGGGCCGGTCTTTTTCATCCAGGAGCGCGTCGGGCTGGACAATCGGCCGTTTCCGACGATCAAGTTCCGCACCATGCGCCAGGACGCGCCGAACCTCGGCAACTGGACGACCCCGAACGACCCGCGGGTGACGGCGCTCGGGCGCTTCCTGCGGCGCTACTCGCTCGACGAGCTGCCGCAGTTCATCAATGTGCTGCGCGGCGAGATGAGCGTTGTCGGGCCGCGCCCCGAGCAGCCGGTGTGGGTGGAGCGCTTCAGCCAGAGCATCCCGCGCTATATGCGCCGCCACAAGCTCAAGGCCGGCATCACCGGCTGGGCGCAGATCAACGGCCTGCGCGGCGATACCAGCATCGAGGAGCGCACCCGCTATGATTTGTATTATGTCGATTACTGGTCGCTGCTGTTCGATATCAAGATCATCATCCAGACCGCGGTGAATGTGCTGCGCGGCCAGAACAACGGCTACTGATCGCGACGCGGGAGCGTGGGAGGGCGGGAGAGGCCGCATACGCTCAGCTCCAGTTCCAATCTCCATTCTCAGAGGACACCATGCCCGAACTCTACGACCTGACCATCGCCGAGGCGCGCGCACTGCTCGACCGGCGCGAGATCACGTCGGTTGAACTGACCCAGGCGTTGCTCGACCGGATCGCGGCGGTGGATGGGGACGTGTGCGCCTTTCTGACGGTTGATGCCGAGGGCGCGCTGGCGCAGGCGCAGGCGGCGGATACGGCGCTGGCGCGCGGCGATACCGGGCCATTACGCGGCATCCCGTTGGGGATCAAAGATGTCATCGCGACCCGCGGCCTGCGCACGACCTGTGGCTCGCGGATGCTCGAAACCTTCATCCCGCCCTACGACGCCACGGCGGTCGCGCGGCTGCGCACGGCCGGCGCGGTGCTGCTCGGCAAGCTCAACTGCGACGAGTTCGCCATGGGCTCGTCCACCGAGCACAGCGCATTTGGCGTGACGCGCAACCCGTGGGACCTGACGCGGGTGCCCGGCGGCTCCAGCGGCGGCTCGGCGGCGGCGGTGGCCGCCCGCACGGCCCCCGGCACGCTCGGCACCGACACCGGCGGCTCCATCCGCCAGCCGGCCTCGCTCTGCGGCGTGACCGGCCTCAAGCCGACCTACGGCCGCGTCTCGCGCTATGGCCTGGTCGCGTTCGCCTCGTCGCTCGACCAGATCGGGCCGCTGGCGCGCACCGCCCGCGACTGCGCTCTGATCCTCCAGGCGATCGCCGGGGCCGACCCCATGGACTCGACCTGCGCGCCTGTACCGGTGCCCGAGTACGCGGCGGCGCTCACCGGCGATGTGCGCGGGCTGCGCGTCGGCGTACCGCAGGAGTACTTTGTCGAAGGGATGCAGCCGGGGATCGCCGCCGCCATCCGCGCCGCGATCGACGTGCTGCGCGACGCCGGCGCGGAGATCGTCGAGGTCTCGCTGCCGCATACGAAGTACGCCCTGCCGGTCTACTACCTGATCGCCCCGGCGGAGGCCAGCTCGAACCTGGCGCGCTACGACGGCGTGCGCTACGGCCTGCGCGTCGAAGACGAAAGTTATTGGGATGAGCTGGAACAGACCCGCGGCGCCGGCTTCGGCGCGGAGGTGCGCCGCCGGATCATGCTCGGCACCTACGCCCTCTCCGCCGGCTACTACGACGCCTACTATCGGAAGGCGCAACAGGTGCGGACGCTCATCCGGCAGGATTTTCAGCGCGCCTTCGAGCGGGTGGACCTGCTGGCCGCGCCGACCAACCCGACCGTCGCCTTCCGCTTCGGCGATCACTCCGACGACCCGCTAGCGATGTACCTGGAGGATGTCTGCACGCTGCCGATCAACCTGGCCGGCGTCTGCGGCCTGGTCGTCCCCGCCGGCTTCAGCGAGGGGCTGCCGGTCGGCCTCCAGCTTATCGGCCGCCCGTTCGACGAGGCGACGCTCCTGCGCGCCGGCGATGCCTTTCAGCGGCTGACGGACTGGCATACGCGCGCGCCGGAGCCGGGTCGGTAGGGAGAGATTGACGCTCCGGCGCGGGCTGCAGGCCGGCGTAGCTCGGTTCGACCTGCCGCACGCAGGCCGGCCCGCCCCCGCCCCCCGCCACGCACGCCAGGTACGCCGTCGTCGTCTGCTCCGCCGCCAGCGCCGCCCCCAGTTCCTGCCCCTGCAGCGCCTGGTCCACCGGCCGGTCGAACCAATACAAGTCCAGCCGCGGCGCCTCCAGCACCGCCCTCGCCCCCTCGTCCGCCAGGCCCGGCGCGGCCGCGGCATACACCGCCCGCGCCTCCCCGTCCGCCACCCCGGCCGCCACGCGCACCCGCGCCGGATAGGTCCCCGGCAGCAGCTCCCGCTGCGCGATCAAGAAGCGCAGCCACGCCCAGCAGGCCTGCGGCTGCGTACTGCGCGCCGGCAGCTACCCCGCCAGGGCCAGGGGCCCCCACCCACTGCCGCCGGCAGTCGCGCCTGTGCCGTGTCCGCGGGCGGCCCGCCCCGCCGTAGCGGTCGGCGGCATCCAGCCAGAACGCCACCTGCCCCGCGGCGCGCGGCGCGGCGCTCTCGTCCGCCCGCAGCGTCCGGGTGTAGCCGGTCAGGACGGTATGCGACGAGGGGGCGCAGGACCACGAGAACGTGGCCGCCCGGGCCGGCAGCAGATCACAGGCGGCGACCCTACGGGCGAATCGGCGGGATCGGCCAGCTTGCCCCAGGCCGACCACAGAAAGGTGATGCCGAGAAGAAGACGTGCGACGAAGATGAGGGGAGCCAGAAGATCGCTGTCCATCAGCGTATCCGGGTGCGCGAGCGCCGCTAGCTGCGTGCCAGGTCACGGAGCGGGCGTTGGGTGGAGCTGTGGTTCAAAGACACTCTAGCATGTACCGCTCGAGGCCATCAATGCGGACTACCAATCCTGCACGGGCCGATCATCGCGCGCCCCCGCGCTCCACCCGGAGCCGCGCCGCCAGCCCGGTGTAGCGCGCCTGCACCCGGCTGTTCGCCACCGCCATCGCCAGCGCTCGCCGGTCGCCGGCCAGCACCACCAGCCGCTTCGCCCGCGTCACCGCAGTGTAGAACAGGTTGCGCTGCAACAGCATATAGTGCTGCGTCAGCAGCGGCAGCACCACGCAGGGGTACTCCGCGCCCTGCGCCTTGTGCACCGAAACAGCGTACGCCAGCATCAACTCGTCCAGCCCGCCGAAGTCGTAGGCCACATCGCGCGCCTCGTCGTAGCGCACCGTCAGCGTCTGCTCCACCGGATCGATCCCTACGATCTCGCCGATGTCGCCGTTATACACCTCCAGGTCGTAGTTGTTGCGGAGTTGCAGCACCCGGTCGCCGACGCGGAAGGTCGTCGCGCCGACACGCTGCTCCGCCAGCCCCGGCCGCGGCGGGTTGAGCTCCTCCTGCAACAGCGCGTTCAGGCTGGCGACCCCCGCCGGCCCACGGTGCGTCGGCGTGAGCACCTGCACGTCGCGGCGCGGATCGAGCCCGAAGCGCCGCGGGATGCGCTCCGCCACCAGTTCGGCGACCAGCGCGGCGCACGCCTCCGGCTCGGGCCGCGGGAAGAAGAAGAAATCGTCCAGCCCGCGCGTCTCCGGCAGCTCGCCGCGGTTGATCCGGTGCGCGTTGCTGATGATCCCGCTCCCCTCCGCCTGGCGGAAGATCACGTCGAGGTGGACGCTCGGCACCGCCATGCTGTCGAGCAGATCGCGCAGCACGCGCCCCGGGCCGACGCTCGGCAGCTGGTCGGCGTCGCCGACGAGCAGCAGGTGTGCTTCGGGCGGCACGGCCTTCAGCAGGTGGTTCGCCAGCAGCACGTCGAGCATGCTGCATTCGTCCACGATCACCATGTCGGCGTCGAGCGGATGCCCGGCGTTACGCTTGAAATGCGGCCCGCCGGCGGGCGAATACTCCAGCAGCCGATGAATGGTGCGCGCCTCGGCCCCGGTCGCCTCGCTCAGCCGTTTGGCGGCGCGCCCGGTCGGCGAGGCCAGCAGGGCGCGGTAGCCGCGCTGCTCCAGCGCCAGGATGAGTGTGCGGAGCGCCGTGGTCTTACCTGTACCGGGGCCGCCGGTCAGCACGCTTACCTTGCTCGTAAGCGCCATCCGCACCGCCTCCCGCTGCCGCCCGGTCAGGTCGATCCCGCGCGTCTCCGCCAGGTGCGCGAACACCCGCGGCCAGTCCGCCGCGCGGTACGCGGGCGCGATCCGCGACGGGGCGCGCAGCAGCTCGAACAGCCGCCCGGCGACGCCGACCTCGGCGTGATAGAACGGCAGCAGATAGACATGCCGCTCGCCGTCGCGTGCCTCCACGTGCACCTGCCGGGTGATCGCGATCGCCTCGAGCGTCGCGGCGATGCTGGCCTCGTCCACCTTCAGCAGCCGGGCTGCCGTGCGCACCAGTTCGTCCCACGGCAGAAAACAGTGGCCGTCCTCGGTCGCCTGGCTC
This sequence comes from Roseiflexaceae bacterium, assembly GCA_042408595.1. Lineage (GTDB taxonomy): Bacteria > Chloroflexota > Chloroflexia > Chloroflexales > Roseiflexaceae > JBHOQX01. Next base: position 26,010 of record JBHOQX010000082.1, read on the forward strand.
AGCGCGTAGCGCAGGCCGGCGCTCAGGCGTTCCGGCGCGTCGGGCGGGATGCCAAGCGCCTGCGCGATCCGGTCGGCGGTCAGGAAGCCGATGCCATCGATCTCATCGGCGAGGCGATAGGGGTTGGCCTGGACAAGCTGGAGCGCGGCGTCGCCGTAGTGCTTGTAGATGCGGACAGCCAGGCCGGGCGGGATGTCGAGTTCATGCAGGAAGAGCATGATCGCCTTGATCTGCTGCTGCTCCTGCCAGGCGCGTTCGATCAGCGCGGCGCGCTTGCGGCCCAGCCCCGGCACCTCGGCCAGGCGCTGCGGCTCGTGCTCGATCACGTGGAGCGTGTAGCTGCCGAACGTCTCGGCGATCCGTTTGGCGGTCGCCGGGCCGATGCCCTTGATCAGGCCGGAGCCGAGGTAGCGGCGGATGCCCTCGACCGTCGCCGGCAGCACGGTGCGGTAGCGCTCGACGACGAACTGCCGCCCATGCTCCGGGTGGTCGGCCCAGCGCCCGTCCAGCTCCAGCGACTCGCCGACCCGCACCCCAGCAGCTTTCCGACGATCGTCACCTGGAACGGCCGGTCGCGCGGTTGCAGCCGGGCGACGGTGTAGCCGTCCTCTTCGCTATGGTAGGTGATGCGTTCGAGGATGCCTTCGAGGGTCGGCATGTTCCCTGCCACCAACGGGCGCCGGTCGGGGCGGAGGCTCACGGCCCCCTACGCTGGCGCGGCGATATCGAACCGCACAGTTCGCGTTTGGCGGCTGTCCAGGCCGTACACGACCATCAGCCATGGGCCGGCGACCGCGTTCTGCGGCGCGACCCAGCGCAGGTCGGCGCGCCCGGTGCTGTCCACGATGCCGCTGAAGTCCTCCCCGCCGAGCGCCCGCCCGTCCGGCGACGACGCCCAATACACGAAGCGTTCGCCCGGGCGCAGACCGGTGACGTAGAAGGCGAAGGTCGCGCCCGGCCCGCCCCGCCTCGGCTCGACATTGCTGTCCGGCTCCGGCACGGGTAGGGCGGCAGGCGGCGGCCCGCCCGCCGCGCTGATGGTGAAGCGGACCACCTGCTCCATACCGCTCGTCACGCCATGGCCAACCATCAGCCACGTACCGCCGACCGCATCGACGGGGGCCTGCCAGGTCCAGGTCGCGTAGCCGTCACCGTTGGCGCCAGCCGTGAAATCGTCGCCGCCCACCGTTGCCCCATCCGGTGCAGTGGTCCAGTACGCGACCGTCTCGCCCCGGCGGAAACCAGTCGCCGCAAAGGTGAACACCGTACCGGGCGGGCCGCCGGCCGGCTGCACCGAGATCGGCGGTTCGGGCGGCGGCGCGCCATTCACAATCTCGAATGGGATGACGATGGTGCGGATGCCGTCGCGGCTGCTGACCGCGACCATCTTCCACTCGCCGCTCTGGGCATCGCGAGGCGCGCGCCAGTCCCAGCTGGCGCGTCCGTCGCCGTCCGCCTCGAACGAGTTGCGTGCGTCCCCGAGCACCGCGCCGTCCGGCGCGACGACATACCATCCCAAACTCTCGCGCCGCCCGAAACCATCGGCGCGGAATGTGAACCTGGTCTCGGGCAGGCCGGCCACCGGCTCGACCGATGGAGCCTGCGCCCGGGCCGACGGCGCACCGAAGGCCGCCAGCATCAGCAGGAACAGCGCAGCCAGCGCGCCGCGCGCAAACAGCTTCACGACATACGCTCCTTCACCATCGGGTGGCCTCATCTGGCACACCACGCTCGGACCGCCTCGACGGCATGGTACCACGGCGGCGCGGGGCGCGCCGCCCCACGGAGTTGCTCAGCTCGAGCAGGGGTGGGGGCCTCGCCCCCTCCACACGCCTGCGATGCGGGCGACCGCGTACATCCTGTCATTCAGCGGAGGGGCGCGGGCCGTGCTCGTCGTAGCGCTCCCAGAGCGGGTGATTGACGCAGCGCAGGCGCTGGTGGCTCGGGGTGAGCAGCATCTGGCGGGCGGTGCCGGGCGGCAGCGCCTCCCGGTCGACCCTGCCGGCCCGATAGAGCGCCATCACTTCCCCATAAGACTCGGCGTCGCTCAGGTTGCCGAGCGCCAGGATCAGCGTCGCCAGCAGCTTCGGGTCGTCATAGGCGCGCAGCCGCTCGCGCAGCCCGGCCACGACCTGGTCGTGCGTCTCGGGGGCGTAGGCCGTCAGGTAGGTCAGCGCATTCAAGGCCACCCCCCGCCCGACCGGGTGGACCGCCGGGTCGTCGGCTGTCGCCCAGAGCGCGTCCATCGCCGGGGCACCGATCCGCGCGATGATCTGCGGCGCTTCGGTCGCCCACAGGCGCGGCAGCTCCTCGTCGGGGTATTCCAGCGGGATGGGGTACTGCGCCACAAGCGGCGCGATCATCTCCGGCGGGCGCACCTCGCCGAGCAGCCGCAGCGCGTGGAGCGGGCCGAAACAGTGTGGCTCGTCGCCGTGCAGCTTCTCGATGTCGGTGGCGAGCGCGATCAGCGGGCCGGCGGCAGCCGGGCCGCTCCGAATGATCTGCTGCGCCAGCCGCTCCGGCGGGCGCAGGCCCACCCGCTCAAGCTGGGCGACCAGATCGGTCGCCGCCAGATCAACAGGCATGAGTCGTCTCCATCGCGTCGCTCACCGGGCGGGCCGGCCAGGCCTCGCTGTCGAGCAGATCGGCGATCGGGCGGAAGCTGCGGCGATGCTCGGGCGACGGCCCACGCGCCCGGAGCGCCGCAGCGTGCGCCGCCGTGCCGTAGCCTTTGTGGGCGGCGAAGCCGTACCCCGGCAGCCGCCGGTCGAGCGCTTCCATGAGCCGGTCGCGCGTCACCTTGGCGACGATCGAGGCCGCCGCGATCGAGAGGCAGCAGGCGTCGCCGCGGATCAGGGCACGCTGCGCCGCCGGCCAGCCGCGCAGCTCCACCGCGTCGATCAGCAGCGCATCGGGCGCCAGCGGCAGCCGCAGCAGCGCCACCTGCATCGCCAGGCGCGTTGCTGCCAGAATGCCGTGGCTGTCCACCACGTGCGCCGGCGCCGCACCGACCGCCCAGGCGTCCGCCAGGGCGGTGATGCGCTCGTACAGCGCCTCGCGCTGCGCCGGCGTGAGCGCCTTCGAGTCGTCCACGCCGGCCAGCGGCGATGGGTCGGCCAGCAGGCGCGCCGGCAGCACCACCGCCGCCGCGACCACCGGCCCGGCCCAGCAGCCCCGCCCGACCTCGTCCACCCCGGCGAGCCGCCGGTGGCCGGCAGCGAGCAGCGCGCGCTCATGTTCGACGGTCGGCGTCATGGGCGCTTCTCTCCGATGATCAGATAGACCTCGCCGCCCGGCGCAGCGCGCCACACAGCGCAGGCGGCAAACCCGGACTGCGCGATGCGCGCCAGCAGCGCAGCGCCGGCGGGATCGGCGCCGGGGCGCGGCGGGCGCTGGAGCGTCAGGCGATAGGCCAGATCGACCAGGCGCGCATACACCCCGCTGCCAGCAATCCGCGCGCCAGGGACGATCACCAGCCGCCCGCCGGGGCGCAGCACGCGCCACGCCTCGGCCAGCGTCGCCGCGTCGGCGATATACCCGGTCGGAAAGGTCGCCGCCACGGTGGCGAACGCCGCCGCACCGAACGGCAGGGCCCGGGCGTCCGCCCGCACCAGGCGCGCCGAAAAACCAGCGCGCCCGACCTTGCGGCGGGCGCGGCTGAGCATCTGGGGCGAGCGGTCGAGGCCGACGGCAGGAACGGCGGATGTGGCGAGCGCCTGGTGCAGATCGCCGGTGCCGCAACCCAGCTCCAGCACGGGCGGGCGCAGCTCCGGCAGCGCGCTAAGCGCCCAGTCGCGCCAGTGGCCGCCGGAGACCAGCGCCGCGACCGTATCGTACGTCCAGGCGAACTCGCCGTAGAAGCGATCGAACGCCCAGCGCACAAACCCGGCGTACACCTGCGGCACGACCTCCGATATTCCAGGTTTTGAACGCTGAACGCTGAACGCTGAACTTCGCCCCTGCACCGCGCTACCGCCGCTCCTTGATACGCGCCGCCTTGCCGGTCAGGCCGCGCAGGTAGAACAGGCGCGCACGGCGGACCTTCCCGCGCCGCACGACGCGGATGCTCTCCAGACGGGGCGCGTGGAGCAGAAAGGTTCGCTCGACGCCGATGCCGTGCGAGGCGATCCGGCGCAGCGTGAAGTTCTGGTTGATACCGCCGGAGCGCTTGCGGATGCAGACCCCCTCGAACTCCTGGATGCGCTCGCGGTTGCCCTCGACCACGCGGATGCCGACGCGCACCGTATCGCCCGGGCCGAAGTCCGGCACATCGGATTTCAGCTGCCGCGCCTCGAGCTCGCGGATAATCGGACTTGTCATACTGGCCTCGACACAAAAAGACGGGGCACGACGGCTTGCCCTCCGGCGGCCCCTTACGGACGGCTATCGGTTTCGCTGCGGCGATTATAGCATACCGATGCTGGATGGGCAAGTCACGCCCGGCCCTCCGCCAGCACCGCGCGCTCGACCACCTCGCAGATGTAGTGCACAATCTGCAGGTGCGCCTCCTGGATACGGGCCGTGTCCTCGTGGGCGACAACCAGCGGCACGTCCGCCAGCGGGCGGGCCGCGCCGCCGTCCTTGCCGAGCAGCGCCACGGACAGCGCACCCCGCGCGCGCGCCGCCCGCAGCGCCGCCACGATGTTCGGCGAGTTGCCGCTCGTCGAGAAGCAGACCAGCAGGTCGCCCGGGCGCGCCAGCCCCTCGAGCTGGCGCGCGAAGACCTGCTCGAAGCCGAAGTCGTTGCCGATGCAGGTGAGCACCGCCGAATCCGCCGTGAGCGCCAGCGCCGGGAGCGCGCGGCGGTTCGCACGGTAGCGGGCGATCAACTCCTCCGCAAGGTGCTGCGCGTCGGTGGCGCTGCCGCCGTTGCCGCAGGCCAGCACCAGGCCGCCGCGTAGCAGCGTGTCGCGCACCAGCGCCGCGATCCGTTCCACCGTCCCGGCCTGTTCTGCAAGCTCGCGCAACGTGGCCTGCGCTGCGGTGAGTTGTTCCGTAAAGGCCATATCGCTTTCCTTATTCACAGGACGTACACAGTGGGGAGGGTTTGGAAGGGCTTCGCCCCTCCGAACCTCTCTGTTTGGCACGCGCGCTCATCCCGTGGCGGGCGGCAGGCCCGCCACACCCTCCGCGATGCGGGCGACCGGGTACGCGTCCTGTTATTCAACATCGGTTACGCGCCGCGCCGCTCCAGCAGCCACTCCAGCGCGAGCAGGTAGCCGCGCCACCCGAGCCCGGCGATCTGCCCGGCGGCCACCGGCGCAATGACCGACGTATGGCGGAACGGCTCGCGCCGGTAGACGTTCGACAGATGCACCTCGACGATCGGCGCGGCCAGGCTGGCCAGCGCGTCGCGCAGCGCCAGGCCGTAGTGCGTCAGCGCGCCGGGGTTGATGATGATCCCGTCGGCGTCCCAACCCTCGGCCTGCAGAAAGTCGATGATCGCCCCTTCGTGGTTCGACTGGAACGCGAGCAGCGTCGCGCCGGCGGCCTCGGCCCGCGCCCGCACCGCCGCGTCGATCTCGGCAAGAGTCGTGCTGCCGTAGACCTCCGGCTCGCGCCGCCCGAGCATGTTGAGGTTCGGCCCGTGGATGAGCAGCAGTTTCATGCCGGCGATCATACCACAGCCAGGCGGGCCCATGGCGGGAGTGCGCCAGGCGTAAACATCGCGTCGTGCCGCGTCAGGCGCACCACCGGATGCGCGCGCATGCGCGCGCCAAACAAAACAAGAGAGTTGGAGGGACTTCGCCCCTCCAACCCTCCCCCACCACGCACGTCCTGCGGGCGCTGCGGCTGGGCGGGCCTGGCTGTCGGCGCCTACCTGCTGGCGATCGGCAGGAAGGTGTCGAAGATCAGCCCGCTCGGCCGCACCGCCCGCTGGCTGATCGTATCGACCAGCGTTGCGCGCGTCGCCGAATCGAACACCGACGCCGCCGTGATCCGCACCTGGTTCTCGGCAGTCGCCGGCGTGCCGTCCGGCACCCGCACGACCACGGTGACAAACTGGCTCGCGCCACGCGGCAGCGAGACCGTCCGTGTCGGGACGATCGTCACCTGCCAGTCGAGATCCTGCGTGGCGGTGAAGGTGAAGCTGTCCACGCCGTTGCCGCTGTTCGTCACCGTGTGGCGGAAGGTGATCTCGCGCGGCGGGCTCGTGGCAGCCGCCCGATTCGGCGCGAAGCTCACCCCGGCCACCTGCAGGACGGTCGTCGCGTCCCGCGCGCTGCCGCTGACCGTCGGGTCGCCGGCGGAGCGGGCGGTCACCACGGTGGTATCCACCGCCCCCGCCGGGGCCGTCGGCGGTACGACCACCGTCACGCTCACCGTGCCGCTCGCGCCCGGCGCCAGCAACAGGCTCGACGGCGAGAGGGAGACCTCCCAGCCAAGACTGGAGAGCGGCGACAGATTGAACACGTCGCTCGTCAGACCGATGTTCGTCACGGTATGGGCGTATGTCAGCACCGCGCCGGGACGCGCCGGGCTGGCGTTATCCGGCGCGATCAGCACGCCGAACACCGGGCCGACGGTGAAGGTGACCGTCGCCGTCGCGGACGGGTTGGGGCTCACGTCCGATGTCGCCGTCAGGGTGATCGCCTTCTGCTGGCCGGTGGTCGCGCCCGCCGGCGCGGTGATGTCCAGCAGCACCGTCGCCGCCGCGCCGGGCGCGAGCGTGACCGACGCCGGCGAGACCAGGCTCACCGACCAGCCGGCGGCTGGCGCGGCGATGCCCGGTGCGAGCGTGTAAGTCTGCGGCACGCTGCCGCTGTTCGTCAATACAAAGGTCGCCCGCACCGTCTCGCCGGCCAGCCCCGAGACGGCCGGCGGCGTGGCCCGCAGTTGCAGCCCCGGCACCGCCGCGATGCTGGTGGTGATCGTCGCGGTGGCCGGCGCGGCCCCCGACGGCGGCGCGCCGTACTGCGCCGTGACGGTCGTCACGTTCTGCGCGCCGGCCGGCTCGCCCGGCGGAATCGTCACCTGCACCTGGATCGTCTGCGGGCCGCTGCTCCCCGGCGTCCACGCCACGCTCGCCGGCGTCACCCGCGCCGACCAGCCGGGCCGGCTCACGCTGGCCGCTAGGGTGATCGTGTCGGTGAAGTTGCCGCTGTTATTCAGCGTCAGCGTGTAGGTCACGATCGTCGCCGGCGGCTGGCTGTCCGGCCCCTGGCTGGCCGGGCTGAGGCTCAGGCCGGCGCGCTTGTTGACCGTCACGCTATCCACCACCAGCGCGAGCGCGGCGTTCGCGTCGGTCGTCGTCTGAGCGCGCACCCGGACGGCGTAGGCCCCTGCCAGCGCGCTCGACGGCGGTGTGACGCTGTAGCTGAAGTTCGCACTCCCACCCGACGCGACGTTCGTCAGCGTCCCGGTCGGCGGCGCGGCCGTCCAGCCGAGCGGCGCCTCCACCGTGATCGCGAACGTCCCGGCCAGCGAGCCGACGTTCGTGACCGTGTGCGCCAGCGCCGGCGAGGCCGCGCCCGCTTCGACGGCGGCGCTCTGCGGCCCGTCGAAGCGCGGCACCGCCGCCGCGGCCACGTTCACCTGGTCGGTCACCTGCGGCGCGCAGACGGTCCCATCGGTCTGTGAGCAGGCGCGCACCGTGATGTTGTATGGATTGCCAGTGGGGCTGGCCCCCGCCGCCGGCGTCACCCGCACCGTCACCTGCCGCGACGCGCCCGCCGCCAGCCCGTTGATCGCCGCCGCCGGCAGCACGCTGATCGTCCAGCCCGGCGGCCCACTGGTGCTGATCGTGAAGCTGTCGGTCCCGTTCGCCTGGTTCGTCAGCGTGTGGATGAAATCGAGCGGCTGGCCCGGCCCGCCGACCTGCGGCGTCACCGTCGCCGGGCTGAACGACAGCTTCGGGTCGAGCAGCACGGTCGTATTGACTGTGACCGAACTGGTCGCCGGGCCGCCACTGACTGAGGCGACCAGCGTCGCTGCCACCGGCGGTGGGCCGGCGGGCGCGCCGGGCGGGATGTTGATCGTCAGCACGATCCCGCTCTGCGTTATCCCCGGGCCGATCGGGTTCGCTAGCGGCGTGGTGCTGTACGTCCAGCCGGACGGCAGGCCGGTCAGTGTCAGGGCGAACGTGCCGGGCGAGCCGCCGACGTTCTTCAGATCGAACGTGTAGGTGACGGCGGTGTTCGGCTTGCCCGATTTGCTCGTCGGCCCCACGGCGGTCAGTTGGGGCGCGGGGCCGCTGGCGACGGTGGTGGTGTCGGTCACGGCCGCCCCGCTCGCCGGGCTCCCGTCCACCACCGGTGTGACCGTGGTGATGTTCGAGGTGCCGGGAGCCGCGCCAGTCGGCACGTCCACCCGCACGGTGAAGGCGCAGCTTCCGCCCGGCGCGAGCGTCACCGGGAAGGTGCAGCCGCCCGCCGCCACGGTGGTCGGCCACCCCTGCGACGAGACGGCGGTGACGTTGAATGTCCCGCTGGCGGTGCCGCTGTTGCGGATGACATGGCTGAAGGTGGCGCTCGTGCCCGCCGCGACGGTCTGCGTGCTCGGGCTGGCCAGGTCGATCGTCGCTGCCGGCCCGACGAAGGCGCACGTCACCGGCCCGAACGGCCCGCCGGTGAACTGCGAGGTATTGCCGGCGTTGTCGGTGACGGTAAACGTGAGGTACGGCCGGCAGTTGGTGATCGCGATACTGAACGCGCCGGTCGTGGTCGTTCCCGCGCCGCGGAAGTTCGGCCCTTCGTTGGTCACGGCGGCGGGCGTATCACCGTCGAAGACCTCGACTGTGCACGAGCCGCCGCAACTGGCGAAGTTCGCGATCGAGCCGGTCAGCGTGGTCCCGCCCGTCACGGCGAGCCAGCTGAGGGTGAAGGCGACGTTGTTGTTGCCACCAGGGAAGAGCTTGATGCCGCCGTTCGTGCCGTTGTTAGCGGTGGTGTTCTGCGTCAGGCGGTTGCGATTCGTGCCGCTGCCGCTCACCACGATCCCGCCGATGGCGCTATCGCGGATGCTGTTGGCCTCGACGGTGTTGTTGTTGGCGCCGTCGGTCAGAAACACGCCGGCCTGGTTCGCCCGCAGCGTGTTGCCGGTGATCCGGTTGCCGGACGTACCGCTGACGCCGTCGTTGCCGAGCAGCACGCCCGCGCCGCCGACGCCGAGGTGATTGGCGATGGTGTTGCCCGGGCCAACGGTGTTGCCGTTCGCCCCCTGCTGGAGCTGGACGCCCACCAGCCCATTCGGCGCGGCGGTGTTGTCCGGAAAGACGCCGATGAAGTTGGCGGCGATCGTGTTGGACGCGGGCGAGCCGGCGTTGCCGCTCTCGGCGGCGATCCCGGCGCTCTCGTTCCCGACGATGATATTGCCCTCGGCGCTGCGCCCGATGACGTTGCCGGTCGTGCCGCCCTTGAGCCGCACACCGTAGCGACCGTTCGGCAGGGTGGCGCTGGTGGCGCGCCGCGCGCCGATCCGGTTGGCGATGATCAGGTTGTTCGCCGTCTGCTGCGCGGCGGTCACCCCAGCGGCCGCGGTCATCTGCACGCCGTCGAGCAGGTTGCCGCCGATCACATTGCCCGGCCCGACCGTCACGCCGCGCGCCCGCTCGCCGAGCACAATGCCGATCGCCTGCGTGGTAACGCTGATCGGCGCTTCGTTTGCATCCGGGCCGATGGTGTTGCCGGCGATCACTAGACCGCTGATACCGAGCGACAGATTATCCAGCACGAAGATGCCGTTCGGATCGTTGCCGGAGATCAGGTTGCCGTCGCCGGCGCCGGTCCCGCCGATCTGCGTGTTGCGCGACGGCCCGATGCCAACGCCGCCGCTGCCCTTCTGGGCGCTCAAGCTGTTGAACCCGGTGTTCGGGATGGCTGCCGTCCCCGTGGCGTCCGTGCCGATCCGGTTGCCGATCACGCGGTTGCCGTCCGGCAGGCCGGTCGCGTCCGTCCCGCCGGAGATGAAGACGCCGTAGCGCGAATCGACCGCGCCGGTCACGCCGTTGCCGCTGATCACATTGCCGGGGCCGATGACGTTGCCGTTGGCGTTCTTGCCGATGTTGACGCCGCCCTGGACATTGGCGATCGCCCCATTGCCGGCGGCGTTCAGCCCGATCAGGTTGTTGCGGATGGTATTGCCGCTGATGGCGCTGGTGTCGGTGCTGGACGTTCGCGCGATGCTCGCGCCGTAGCGCGCATTGCCGGAGAGCAGGCTATGTTCAACGACATTATTGCTCGCGCCGCTGGAGATCACGACCCCGAAAGTGTTGCGGCTGCCGGTGAGCAGGTCGCCGGCCTGCGCGCCGAGCGGGTCGGTGCCGAGGTAGCAATACTGCACCTGATTGCCGGTCGCGTCCGCGCCGGAGATCACCACGCCCGCCCCGTCGTCGAGCGCCGCGCCGGCGTTGTAGCCGTTCACGATCAGGCCACGCACGATGTTGTTGGCCGAGGCGAGCCGGATGCCCTGGCCGAATCCACCCCGTCCGGGGAGCTCGATCGTCGGCACGACCACACCGCCGGCCAGCGACTGGCTACCGTCGATCGTGATGTTGCCGCGGGTGATCGGCGGCAGCGGCGAGCCGAGCGCGATCGTCCAGTATTTGTAGCTGCCGCCGGTAGGGTGGGTGGCGTTCGTGCCGCCGGGGAGATTGAAGCGAATCTCGACCCGCTCGGTCGCGGGCGTGGTGCTGTTCGCCTGGGTGATCGCATCGCGCAGCGAGCCGGGGCCGCTGTCGGCGGTGGTCGTCACCGTCAGCGTGGTCAACGCGAGTGCCGGGCGGGCGGGCGGCAGGCTAGCGAGCAGAAGCGCCGCCAGCAGCGGCGGCAGCAGCCGTCGGAGCGGGATTCGCACAGGAACCTCCAGGCAGGCACGGATAAGATCCCTCCCCTGCCGGCGCGCGGCGGGGGAGGGACACAGCAGCGACGCGAACCGGCCCCGCGCGGGCTACGGCGCGCCGTTCACGGCGAGCGGCAGATACGCGCGCGGGACGATCAGCCGCCGGATAACATTGACCCGGTCGGTGGCGATGTCCAGGATTCGGGCGCTCGCCTTGTCGTAAAGATAGATCGTGATCTGGTCCTCGTCGCCGGCGTTCGCCTGCTCGTTCACCGTCACACTGATGGAGACGTTGAGCACGCCGCCCGCCGGGAGGGTGAACGAACTGTCGGACGGATCGAACGACGCCCCGCCGGTGCGTACGATCTGCAGCCGGCTGCCCAGGCTGGAGAAGGCCTCCAGCCGGAGCTGGAGCGGGCCGTTGCTGCGCGAAACCACGTCGTGGGCGAACGAGACGACCTGGCCGTTCGCCGCGTCCTGCGGCGGGTTCTCGCGCGGCTCGATCGCCGCCAGCGGCTCGGTGCCGGCCCGCGTCACATCCGTGATCGTCTTGACCTGCGACGGATCGGGCACGCCATCCACGAGGTTATTGATCGTGATCTGCGTCGTCGCGGCGGTGCCAGCGGTTGTGCCCGGCGGCACGAAGACGCTGGCGAGGATCGACTTGGTCTCGCCGGGGGCGAGCGTGAACGACCCGCCGGGCGTCACAATCGTCGTCCAGCCGACGCGGTCGGTGGTGGTGGCGAGCGAGAGCGTGGCGGTAACGTTGCCGTTGTTCGTCAGTTGATGGGCGAAGAAGGCGTTCTCGCCGGGGAGCGCCGGCACCTCCCGCGTCAGCGGATCGACGGCCAGCAGGAACTTCGGCAGCACCGTGGTCGTGTCCGTCAGGCTGGCGGTCATCGTCGGGAACTTGCTGGACGCGATCGTGACCCGCGTCTCTTCGATGAGGCCGGCGCGCACGTTCGGCGCGGAGCCGGTCGGCAGGGTCAGGGTGAGCGTCACCGGCTTGCTCTTGCCGGCGGCAAGCGCGATCGGCCCGACCGGCTGGAGCTGGTAGGTCCAGCCGAGTTTCGAGAACGCCGTCAGTTGCAGCGTCTTGAAGTCGATATTGCTCCCGTTGGAAATTGTCGAGGTGTAGGTGATCACCTGGCCCGGGATGGCCGACTGCGCGGCGGACGCCGGGACGAGCGGCGCGATCGTCAGGTCGCCCGGCTGGAGGCGGGTGGTGAAGACGCCGAACTCCGAGGTGTTGCCGGCGGCATCGGTGGCCGTCAGCGCGACCTGGGCGGGCACGGTGCCGAGGCCCACGGCGAACGTGCCGTTCGACGCCGGGGTGACGTTGCCGCCGAGTTTGGTCTTGCCCTGGCCGTCGAGCGTGGCCGCATCGGTCGCGAAAATCTGGACGGCGCAGCTTGCGATCGGCAGGCAGGCCGCCGGCTGCCCGGCTGTGGCCAGCACCCGGCCGCTCAACGTTCCGTCTTCGTCCATGCGCAGGTTGTTGGGCGGATCGATATCGTGGTTGGCGTTGCCGTTGCTGCCGGGCGGGCCGACCGTCTTCGGCGCAAGCACGATGCCCTGGCCGTTGCCGTTGGCGGACGGCGGATAGGTCGTGCCGGACGGGACGGCATTGCCGGAGATGCTGTTGCCGTCGAGCTTCACGCGCTGCGCCCCGCTGACGCTGACACCGGCCGCGCCGTTCGAGTAAATCTGGCTCGCGGTGATCGTCACCTGCTGGGACGGCGCCTCCACCAGCACGCCGTTCGCCTGGTTCTGCTCCAGCCGCGCGGCGCTGATCGACGCCTTGCTGGCCGACTGGAAACGCACGCCGTTGAAGGTGTTCGAGATCACCGTGCTGTTGCCGATGACAACGCCGGGCGTGCCCCCATCGATCCAGATGCCTTCGCGTTCGTTGCGCGCGATAGTGCTAAAGGTGATCGTCGGCGAGATACCACCGGTGGCGTAGATCCCGTTCGCCCCGTTTTCAAGGACTTGCAGCGGCGAGTCGGCGTCCTTGCCGTCGAGCACCGTCTGCCGCGCGCCGTTGAGCCGGATGCCGTTCCCGGCGTTGCCCTGGATGATGTTCTTCAGCACCGTGTTCGAGACGACATTCGTGTTGCCGATGGCGACACCATCACCGGCGTTATATTGAATGATATTCGCCTCCGGCGCGTTGGGGCCGCCGATACGCGTGCGATTGGCATATGGGCCGACGACGACGCCGGCGCCGGCATTCGGCAGCCGGGTGATTCGCGATATATCGGTGCCGATGAAGTTGCCGATCACACTATTGTCGTCAGAATTGACGATCGTCGATCCCTGCTGATATCCAAAGATGCGCACACCGACGCCGTTGTTGCCAACAATATAGTTTTCTTCGTTTAGCCCGGTTCCGCCGATACGGTTGCGCGCTGCGCCGTTCGCCAGCACGATGCCGTCCTGCGGGTAGGATAACGTGAGGATCGGGCTGACGGAGCCGGTGTAGGCCGGGCCGACGATGTTGTTCACCAGAACGTTATTGGTCGTCCCAATGCCTTGCAGGCGGATGTTGGCCTTCTGGTTGCCGCTGATGACATTGCGGGTGAACAGGTTGGTTGTGCCGATAGCGTTGTTGGCGGCCGCGGCCCCGGCGGTCTCGATCAGGACGCCGGCAGTGGTGGCGGCGCTCGGCGCGCTGGAGGTCGCGTTCGGCACGGCGGACGCGCCGTCGGCGCTCAGGCCGATCAGGTTGCCGTGGATCTGGTTGCGGCTGCCGTTGTAGATATGGACGCCGCTCAGGGTGTTGCCGGAGATGACGTTCCCGCGGGCTGAACTGGTGTCGTCCGGCCCGACGCCGATGATCGTGTCGAACGCCGCGCGAACGCCGACTCCATCGCCACCGTTCGGAATGGCGATGATACCGTTGCGATCCAGGCCGATATAATTGCCCTGAATCTTATTATTCGCGCCCCCGTCGATCAAGATCCCGTCCGCCAGGTTGCCGGACACGACATTGCGCTCGCGCGGCTGCGACAGCGCCCCGCCGACGGTATTACCGGAGGTCTGAATGCGGATGCCGTACAGGTTGGGCCGCGCCGTGCCGCCGACCTTGTCCACACCGATGTAACACCCCTGGATCGTGTTGCCGGTAGCGCTGTTCAGGTTACTCGGGTCGGTGTTCGGACGGATCTCGATGCCGATGCCGATGAGTGAGCCGCCGTATTGGAAGTTGACAATTCCGAGGCCCTGAATGGTCGTGTTGCTCGCCTGCACCGTGAGACCGGCGGAGTTGGCCACCGTCTGCAGGATCGTGCCATCGATGATCACCGCCGGGCCGAACTCATTCTGCGTGCCGGGGGTGTCGTCTTCTTGCGAGAAGCCATTGATGATCGTCCCGTCGTGCTGGATCGCATCAAGGGGCTGCGTGACGCTGATCGTCCAGGTTTCAACAATTCTGCCCAGATACATATCCGAACGATAGCCAGGGTCGGTCTTCGGAATGCGGAAGTTGATCTCGGTTGTCGTTCCGGCCGACGCGCTGTTGGCGAGCTGGATAGCGCTGCGGAGGGAGCACTTGTTGACGGTATTTTGCGGCAGCGTGGCGCAGTTCTGGTTTGCCGGCACCGGGTAGGTATCCGCCGTCGTGGTGACCGTGTAGGTCTGGCTGGCCGCACGAGCCGCGGGCGGCGCGGCCAGCAGCGAGGCGCAGAGGATGGCGCACAGAGCAACCAGGGCAGTGACGCGGCGACATTGACTCATGGAGGATGCTCCTCTCGGCAGCGCGGGCGCAGACGCCGCTGGCACGGCGTTTGGCCCATTTTAGCACAGACCCAAACGTTTTCAGGTAGGAAAGTAGTACCATCTCTGATCATAAGGATGCCCCGTACCAGGATAAGATTCCAACACTTTTCTAATACCCCTCTTACGGTCGTATAGCGCCGGTCGAGTACACTACCTCCAGTGCGAGCTGCGGGCGCTTCTGGCAGTGCGCTGAGGCCGGCTCGCAGCTTCGGTATTGATGGGAGGATGCAGAGATGGGCAAGATTGTCGGGATTGACCTGGGGACGACCAACTCGGTCGTAGCGGTGATGGAGGGTGGCGATCCGGTCGTCATCCCGAACGCCGAGGGCAACCGCACCACACCGTCGGTCGTGGCCTTCACCAAGAACGGCGAGCGGCTTGTCGGCCAGACAGCCAAGCGCCAGGCTACGATCAACCCTGAGAATACATTCTTCTCGATCAAGCGCTTTATTGGCCATACCTACGACGAGATCGCCAAAGAGCGCGAGATGGTGCCGTTCAAGGTGGTGAAGGGCCCGCGCAACGACGTGCGGGTGTACTCGCCCCAGACCGGCAAGGAGTACGCGCCGCAGGAGATCTCGGCGATGGTGCTCCAGAAGCTGAAGACCGACGCCGAAGCCTACCTGGGCGAGCCGGTGACCCAGGCCGTGATCACCGTGCCGGCCTACTTCAACGACAGCCAGCGCCAGGCGACCAAGGACGCCGGCAAGATCGCCGGGCTGGAGGTGCTCCGGATCATCAATGAGCCGACCGCCGCCGCGCTGGCCTATGGTCTGGACAAGAAGCACAACGAAACCATCCTGGTCTTCGACCTGGGCGGCGGGACGTACGACGTCTCGGTACTGGAGGTCGGCGACGGCGTGATCGAGGTCAAGGCGACCAACGGCGATACCCACCTCGGCGGCGACGATTACGATCAGAAAATCGTCAATTGGCTGATCGACGAATTCCGCAAGGACCAGGGGATCGACCTGAGCAAGGACCGCCAGTCGCTCCAGCGGCTGAAGGAGGCGGCGGAGAAAGCCAAGATCGAGCTCTCCAGCATGATGGAGACCGAGATCAACCTGCCGTTCATCACCGCCGACGCCAGCGGCCCGAAGCACCTGCAGATGAAGCTGACCCGCAGCAAGTTCGAGCAGCTCACCAATGACCTGACCGAGCGGCTGAAGGGCCCCTTCTTCCAGGCGCTCAAGGACGCCGACCTGCAGCCGAACCAGCTCGACGAGGTGGTACTGGTGGGCGGATCGACGCGTATGCCGGTGGTGCAGGAGCTGGTACGCAAGCTGACCGGCAAAGAGCCGAACAAGAGCGTCAACCCGGACGAAGTCGTCGCAGTCGGCGCGGCCATCCAGGCCGGCGTGCTCGGTGGCGACGTGAAGGATGTCGTTCTGCTGGACGTCACGCCGCTCTCGCTGGGCGTCGAGACGCTCGGCGGCGTGATGACGCGCCTGATCGAGCGCAACACCACCATCCCGACCCGCAAGAGCGAGATTTTCTCGACGGCGGCGGATGGCCAGACGGCGGTGGACATCCACATCCTGCAGGGCGAGCGCGAGATGGCGGCCGACAACATGACGCTCGGGCGCTTCCGCCTGGAGGGCATTCCGCCCGCGCCACGCGGCGTGCCGCAGATCGAGGTCACCTTCGACATCGATGCCAACGGCATCCTGAACGTGAGCGCCAAAGACAAGGCGACCGGCAAGGAGCAGCGGGTCACGATCACCGCGACGACCAACCTGAGCAAGGATGAGATCGACCGCATGGTGAAGGACGCCCAGGCGCACGCCGCCGAGGACAAACGCCGGCGGGAGCTGGTGGAGCTGAAGAATCAGTCGGATAGCCTGGCGTACCAGAGCGAGAAGTCGCTCAACGAGCTGGGCGACAAGGTCGACTCGGTGCAGCGCAGCCGGATCGAGGGGCTGATCAAGGATCTGCGCGAGGCCATCGCCCAGGAGGACGAGGGGCGCATGCGGTCGCTGTCAACCGAATTGCAGCAGGCGATGATGCAGGTCGGGCAGGCGGCCTATGGTGCGCAGGAGCAGCCCGCCGGCGCGAAGCGCGACGGTGACGAGGGAGTTGTCGAGGGCGAGTACACCGTCGAGTAACGTCCTCCAGGACGTGGTGGCGGGCCGTCGCTCATCAGCACGGAGCGCCAGGGCCGCGGCGAGACGCCGCGGCCCTGGCGCTTCAGAATAGCAAGACGAGAACCGTTTCTGCGCTGAGGAAGGTTCTCCTCCAAGACATCACCCTCCGCCCCGCTCCATGGACGGGAGCGAGGGTGTTGAGTCTCGATAAGTCGTACCCGGCAGGTGTCCAAGAGTCTCACAAAGATGTGCCGGTGTGTGCTATACCGAACGTAACGACCTCCCTTGGGTCAGAGGGAGGCAGGTATGGCACGCCGAGCTGCTGCACTAACCTATGCTGAACGAGTTGCGATTCTCAAACGCGCCGCGGCCGGCGAGACGGATGCTGTCATCGCCGCCGCGCTCGATTGCTCGCGCTGGACCGTACGCAAGTGGAGACGCATCGGCCAGCGCAAGGGCCGGGCAGCCCTGGCGCCGCGTATCGGCCGTCCTCCGACTGGGCTACTCGGTTCTCTTTCGCCCACTCTCCGCCATGCGATCCTCCAACTCCGTCGTGCCCACCCCGGCTGGGGCGCCACCACCCTCCTCGCTGAACTGCGCACCGACCCACTCTGGTCCAGCACCAAGCTTCCCAGTCGCTCTCGGATCGCCGCCCTCATCAGCTATGCCCGTCTGACACGACGCTACAACCGCCACAGTGAGTTACCCCAAGCACCAGGACCACCCCAAGGAACACCGCACGATGAATGGGAGCTCGATGCTCAGGGACCGGTGAGGACGCCCAACATCGGCAAGGTCTGCCTGGTCAACGTCATCGATACCGTCAGCCGGCTCAAGCTCGAAAGCTATCCCTGCCTCGGCACCACCAATCCACCACTGGAGACCTACCAGCTGGTGCTACGCCGTGCCTTTCTGACGTTTGGCCTTCCCAAATGCCTGTCGTTTGATCGAGGCACGGTCTTCTACGACAACACGACCACCTCGCCCTTCCCGACCCATTTGCATCTGTGGCTGCTGGCGCTGGGCATCGAGGTTCGCTTTACACGTGTTCGCCGTCCCACCGATCATGCCAAGGTCGAGCGATTGCATCAGACGATGACGCTGCAGGCCCTGCTTGGACAGACCTGGCCAGATGCAGCAGCATTGTGGGCCGGCCTCGATATCCGTCGCAGGCGACTGAACGAGCAGATCCCGTGTCGGATGCTGGGGGGACGTGCGCCGCTTGAGGTCTATCCCGAAGCGCAGCACTCGGGTCGCTTCTACCGGCCGAAATGGGAGCTTGATATGCTCGATCTCGCGCGCGTCTATGCCTATCTGAGCACCTGTCGCTGGTTCCGGCGTGTTGCCTACACCGGCGCGATTGCCCTCGGTGGCGTCCACCATCGTATCCATCGGAAGTATGCCGAGCAGGCGATTGAGATCACGTTTGATGCCGAACAGGCAGTGTTCGTGGGATATCTACCAGCCCTCAGCAAGAGCGTTGAGTTCGTTCCCCGTCATCTGACCAAGGAGGCATTGATGGGAGAGTTCTCGACGCTTGCTGCCCTGCCGGCATACCAGCTTGCCTTGCCCTTCACGCATGAAGCGCAGCGGGTGATGGACTACACGCCGATGAGGTCCGGCATCACTTTGTGAGACTTCACCGAAATGCCCCGGTACGACTTATCGAGACTCAACAGAGGGATTATCCTTGCGGCGTCCGGGTATGGCGCGTGCCGTGCGTCGCAGCCGGACACCCTTAGCTGGCACAAAGGAGGAGGCGCTTCACATCGCCGCAGAGGAGTGGTATACTGGCACCACCGGCTAGAACATACGTGCGGCGGATGGCGCGCAACCATCCGGCGCGACGGAGCGTCCAAACAGCATGAACGGGATCGACCTGGTGATCGTCGTCCTGCTCATCGTCTGCACTGCATTGGGGGCGTATTGGGGTCTGATCCGGCAGGTGATCGCGGTCGTCGGGCTGGCGACCGCGCTGGTGCTGGCGCGGCGCTATGGCCCGGAGGCCGGTGATGCGCTGGCGTCGTTTATCGCGAGCGCGGCGCTGGCGCAACTGGTCGGGTTCGCCTTCGTGTTCATGGCGATCAGCGCGCTGGCGAGTCTGCTCGCCTCGCTGATCCAGCGGTTCGCCGGGCTGCTGTTGCTCGGCCCGCTGGATCGACTGGGCGGCGCGGCGCTGGGGCTGCTGATCGGCGGGGTGACGCTGGCGGCGCTGCTGGCGTCCGCTGCCGCGCTTCCCGACCCGGCCTGGACGAAAGCGCTCGGCGGATCGCCATTGGCGACAGGGATCGTGCACGCCTTTAGTTTCGTGCTCTCGGCGATGCCGGATCCCCTGCGTGTGGCTGCCGAAGCGACCTTTGGCATCCAGTGATCAACGGCGTGGGGCGGCATCGCTCACGCAGATCCGGGCGTCGATCCGCCCATGGACATAGCGCGCGACTTCTGGTAGAATCAGGGCACGTTTGCATATGACCGAAGGAGTGGTCATCATCGAATCGACAGAACTTGCGCGGCGGGTCGTGGAGCTAGCCGAAGAAAAGCAGGCGAGCGACATCGTCATGTTGGACCTGCGCCCGCTGAATGCCGTCGCCGACTATTTCGTCATCTGTTCCGGCGAGAGCGACCGGCAGCTTCGCGCAATCCTCCAGGCGATCGACGAAGGGGTGAGCCGGAGCACCGGGCTCGAGGCACGCCCGGAGGGAACACCGGCCTCAGGCTGGGTGCTGCTCGACTACGGGGATGTTGTCGTCCACATCTTCTCCGCGACCATGCGCGATTACTATCGCCTGGAGCGGCTGTGGAGCAAGGCAACACCCGTCGTTGTTGTGCAATGAGGAGTCCATGAGCGACATTCCACCCAGAGCGGAATTTCGTCGTATCCGGGTTGTCGCGTTCGGGGTGGGCGCGGCGGTCGGGAGCGCCGTTGGTCTTGTGCTTGGCTCGCTGCTGGCCCACTGGCTCGGCAATGGGATGGTCAGCGCGCTTCAGACCTGGGTCCGTCGCATCACCGGCAGGGATGACCATCCAAACTGGGAAGTATTGCTGCAATAACCCCGCCGCCCGCGAAGGGACGTGACACAGCGTGCCGCTAGGCCGGCGGCACGCTCGAACCACGCTCGTTCTCGCTGCCCACCCACTGACTGGTGCCGTCGGCCCAGTGCTCCTTCTTCCAAATCGGCGCGACTTCTTTGATGCGATCCATGATCCAGGCGGCGGCCTCGAACGCCGCCCGGCGGTGCGGCGCGGCCACCACGACCAGCACCGCGGTCTCGCCGATCTCCAGCCGCCCGACACGGTGGTGGATCGCCACCCGCCCGATCTCCCATCGCGCCCGCGCCTCGTCCGCCAGCCTGGCAAGCACCTTCTCCGCCATCGGTGCGTAGGCTTCGTACACCAACCAGGCGGTCGCCCGTCCGCCGACATTGTCGCGCACCACGCCGGCGAACGTCACGATCGCCCCCATATCCGGCGCGGCGACCAACCGGGTGAGCGCGCTCGCATCCAGCGGCGCCTCGGTGATCAAAAACGTGGGGGGTTCGGCGTCCGCCGGCGCACCGCCGCTGACCGGCGGAATAAAGCTCACTTCGTCACCATCGCGTAGCGGTGTGTCGGGCGTGGCGTATTCCTGATTCACGGCGTAGAGCAGGCGGCCGCGGTAGCCGCCCAGGCGCGGGTAGCGCGCCACCAGCGCTTCCCACAGCCCGCCGACCGTAGCTCCCTCTGGAAGCGCGATCTGCTCTGCGCTCCGCCCGGTAATATCGCGGTGGCCCGCGAAATAGCGAATGCTAACGACCATAGGCCGTATCAGGAAAGAGATCGGGTAGCAGAAGCCCGACTCCCACATCCTCATCCTTCCACTTCACCCGCGGCCCAGCGCACCGGCACGCCATGCGCAGCGAGATAGGTCTTCACATCGCGGATCGTGTACGTTCCGAAATGGAAGATCGACGCCGCCAGCACGGCATCAGCTTTGCCATCGACCAGGCCGGCGCGCAGGTGCTCCGGGCTGCCCGCGCCCCCGGAGGCGATCACCGGCACCGGCACCGCCTCGGAGATCGCACGCAACAGCGGGATGTCGTAGCCGTCACGCGTGCCGTCAGCGTCCATGCTATTAATGACGATCTCGCCCGCGCCCAGCTCCACGCCACGCCGCGCCCACTCCACCGCGTCCAGCCCGGTGGCGCGCGGCGTACCGCCGGTGTGGGTGAAGACTTCCCAGCGCAGATCGGGCGGGTGGGTGGCGGCGCCACCGGGCGCCACGGACTCGACCTCCCGCTCTCCCCGCCTCCTCCGCGCCGTGGCTTCCTGGCGGAGCGCCCGCCGCGCATCGATCGACAGCACGATACACTGGCTACCGAACCGCCGCGCGCCTTCCGCGATCAGCGCCGGGTGCAGCACGGCGGCGGTGTTGATTGAGACTTTCTCCGCGCCAGCGCGCAGCAGCCGGTACATATCCTCGACGGTGCGGATGCCGCCGCCGACCGTGAGCGGGATAAAGACCTGCGCGGCGGTGCGCTCGACCACATCGAGCATGATCGCCCGCTCATCGCTGCTGGCGGTAATATCGTAGAACACCAGCTCGTCGGCGCCCGCGGCGGTGTAGGCCGCGGCCAGCTCCACCGGATCGCCGGCGTCGCGGTGGTGGAGAAAGGCAACACCCTTCACCACCCGCCCGCCCTTGACATCCAGGCATGGAATGATCCGGCGCTTCAGCATCGCCTCACCCGGCCTGCTCCGGAACCACCCGCCCCTGCTCGATCTGCTCGGCGCGGATAAGCTCGGCCTGCTTGGCGAGGGCTGTTGTCAGCGCCTCGATCAGTTGTGTGTCGCGACGCTCCAGCACGCTCAACTGATTGGCATGCTCCACCTGCTCGGCATGCAGCAGCGCGGTCATGCGGTTCAACCGTTGCTCGAGCTCGCGCACCAGGCCATCCACCCGCTCCAGCCACGCGGTCGACTGGCGCAGGTGCTGTTCGTCGGTCTCGTGAAGGGCGACGAGACGCTCTTCCTGCTGGTGGCGCAGCTCTTCGAGCCGCTCCTGGTTCATCAGGAAGCGTTCGGTGGCGAGGCGCTCGATGCGCTTTGCCTCGCCCGTCAGCTCGGCGAGTCGCTCTTCAAGCTTGGCGATCTGGCCCGGGAGCTGTTCGGCGAACAGTTCGATATGCTGGCGAACCTCGTCGAGCCGCACCAGTCGGCTGGCATGCTCCTCGATCGCGCCGCGCACGTCCGCCACGAGTTGCTGCGCTTCGACCGCCTGCCGCCGGATGCTCTGTTTTTCGATCTGCAAGTCCTCGTGCAGCTTGCGCACATCCGCGCGTACGGCCTCGTCCGCGCCTGCGAGCACTTCGAGCCGCCCGGCGATCCCGCGGTAGCGGTCGTCGATCTCGCGCACATGCGTCTGCCAGTGGCGGGTGCGCTCCTCCAGCGCCTCGATCCGCACAAGCCAAGTGGCCGTCTGGTCGCGGTCCTGCTTGCGCGCATCGCCGAGCTGCTGGATCTGAGTCTGCATCTCGCGCAGCGGGCGGGCGCTTTCCTCGATCTTGATCAACGCCCCGGCCACCTCCTTGCGCAGCGCGGCGATGTCGCGCCGGTAGCCATCCAGCGCGTGGGCGACCTCCTGGCGGTGCCGGTCCAGCACGCTGTCCACCTGGGCGACGCTCGACTCGACCTTGCGCACCTGCTCCATCGCCCAGTTGTATTTGTTGGTCTGCTCTTTCAGCAGGCGGCGCAGTTCGTCGATCTGCCCCTGAAGATAGACGATTTGCGACTGCTCGGCGGCGCGCAGCCGCTCGGCTTCGTACTTGCTGGTGATGTCCGGATTCGTCATTGCGGCCCCGATTCGTTCAGTATCATAATCAGTTCCGGCCAGAACGCGATACGCGCAGGTCCGGCTGGCGGGCCCGCCGCTTCTGGTCATCG
Source organism: Roseiflexaceae bacterium (assembly GCA_042408595.1). Lineage (GTDB taxonomy): Bacteria > Chloroflexota > Chloroflexia > Chloroflexales > Roseiflexaceae > JBHOQX01. The sequence continues at coordinate 48,569 of JBHOQX010000082.1, forward strand.
CCGCGCTCCGGTCAGGCCGCGGCCAACGCCTGGATGGCCTCCGGCAGCAGCAGGTCGGCGGTGTAGAGCGCTCGCCCGATCACCGCGCCCTCGACGCCGATCGCGCGCAGGCGGTGCAGGTGTTCGATCCGGCTGATGCCGCCGGATGCGATGATCGCCGGGCCGCCGGGGCGCACCAGCGCCGCGGTCGCGGCGTAATTCGGCTCGGTCAGCGTGCCGTCGCGGGCGATATCGGTATAGATAACGCGCTGCACGCCCAGTTGCCCCATCTGTTGCACCAGCTCGGCGGCGCGGACCGTCGTGGCCTCCGTCCACCCCTCAGTCGCGACCCATCCATCGCGGGCGTCCACGCCAACGATGATCGCGGCGCCGTGGCGCGCGGCCAGCCGGCCGATCAGCTCTGGGTCGCGCACGGCGGCCGTGCCGAGAATGACGCGATCGACGCCGAGCGACAGCGCCGCATCGACCGCGCCCTCGGTGCGCAGGCCGCCGCCGAGCTGCACCGGCACCGTCACGGCCCGCACGATCGCAAGGATCGCGGCGGTGTTCACCGGATGGCCGGCCCGCGCGCCGTCCAGATCGACCACATGCAGCCGCTGCGCGCCCTGCTCGACCCAGCGCCGCGCCACCGAGAGCGGATCGGGGTCGTAGATGATCGCGCGCGTGAAATCGCCCTGATACAGCCGAACGCAACGCCCATCCTTGATGTCAATCGCCGGGATGATCTCCATAGCCGTCCCCCTGCGCGTCGAGCGGCCGGCCGGCCGCTACGGTTGCGCCGCGGCCCAGTTCACGAAATTCGCCAGCAGCCGCAGGCCGCAGGCGCCGCTCTTTTCCGGGTGAAACTGGACGGCGGCCAGGTTATCGCGCAGCAGCGCGCTCGGGAAGGCGAGCCCGTACTCGGTGGTGGCGGCGACGATGCCCGGGTCGGACAGATCGCAGTAGTAGGAGTGGACGAAGTAGAAGTCGGTTCCTTCGGCGATACCGGCGAACAGCGGGTGCTCGCCCGCCCGATTGCGATAGGTCACCTGATTCCAGCCGATCTGCGGCACCTTCTGCCCCGGCGGAAGCCGGCGCACATGCCCATCCACGATCCCTAGGCAGGCGTGCTCGCCGAACTCGTCGCTGCGCTCGCACAGCACCTGCATGCCGACGCAGATGCCAAGCAGCGGCGTGCCGGCGCGCACCTGCTCGCGGATCGCCACATCCAGCCCCAGACGGCGCAGGCTGTTCATCGTGTCGCGCGTCGCCCCGACGCCGGGGAAGACGAGCGCCCGCGCCCGTCGGACGGCCTCCGGGTCGGCGGTGGCCGTTACGTCGGCGCCGATATGCGCCAGCGCCCGCACGACGCTTCGCAAGTTTCCCGCGCCGTAGTCGATCGCGACAACCGGCAGCGGCGCTGTTCGGGTGTCCATTTGCACCATTATACCTGATCCTGCAGCAGCGGATGCTGCGCGCGCAGCGAGGCAACCAGCGCCGCCAGATCCGGCTCCGGCCGACCGGCAGGGCCAAGCGGATCGGCGCCAGGGTCGCGCCCGAGCAGCGCCCGGATCGCCGCGACGGCGCAGGCCGCCAGCGCCTCACGGTGGTAGCCGCCTTCGAGCGCCAGGACGATCCGCCCGCCGCACAGCTCGTCGGCGAGTGCCACGAGCTGGCGGGTGAGCCAGGCATAGCCGGCGACCGACAGGGCGAGCGACCCAAGCGGGTCGGCCCAGTGTGCGTCGTAGCCAGCGGAGACGAGGATCAACTCCGGAGCGAAGCGCCGCAGCGCTGGCACCACGCACGCCTCGTAGACCAGCCGGAAGCCGACGTCGCCCACGCCTGCCGGCAGCGGGATGTTGAGCGTCGCCCCGCGGCCCGGCCCCTCGCCGACTTCGTGCGCCAGCCCGCTGAACGGATAGAGCGGCGTGCCATGGGTTGAGATGAACAGCACGCGTCCATCATCATAGAAGATATCCTGCGTGCCGTTGCCGTGATGCACGTCGTAATCGACGATCGCGATCCGATTGTATCGCCAGGTATCGAGGGCGTGCCTGGCAGCGATGGCGACGTTGTTGAACAGGCAGAAGCCCATGGATCGGAAGCGCGTGGCGTGGTGGCCCGGCGGGCGCACCAGCGCGAAGGCGTTCGCGGCGCGGCCCGCTGCTACCGCATCGACCGCCTGCACGACACCCCCGGCGGCATCGAGCGCGGCATCCCACGAACCGTCGGTCGTGTAGGTATCGCCGTCGATCCAGCCGCCGCCGAGCAGCGAGGCGCGCCGTACCAGTTCGACCACCTGTGGGCGATGCACGGCGCTCACCTGCTCGGCACTCGCCGGCCGGTGCGGCAGCGCCAGCAGCAGCGGCCGCAGCCCGCTCGCGTCGAGCGCGGCCTCGATGGCATCCAGCCGGTCCGCCCGCTCCGGATGGCGCGGCTCGTCGTGGCGGCGATGCGATCGGGTTGTGCTGATGGCAGTGGTCATGGGACGGTAGGCGGTGGACGAACGACGACGGACGGGCGACGAAGGCCAGACTGGCCACGGTCAAGGGTGTACCAGGGCTGTATGGCCTGCTCTTGTCCGTCGTCCGTCGTCGCTAGCCGGCGGACGATGCGCCTCCTTATCGTTCAGCGATCATCGCTTGCTCAAGCAGGCAGGCGGGCCGCGCCATCTTCCAGCACCAGCAGGCCATCGCGGGCCAGGCCGGCCACCAGGTCGCGCAGCCAGGCCGCGTCGGCCTCGCTGTAATCCGGCTTGACGCGCCGACCCAGCTCGGGCAGCAGCAGCGCGGTGTGGCCTTCCGTATCGCGCAGCGCCGCGATGATGCGCCCGCGAAAGTAGCGGCTTGAGTTGCCGTAGGCCGGCTCACGGCGCTCGGCGATGCGGCGCGCCGGGCGGGGCGCGCCGGCCTCCGCAGCGAACAGCCCCTCGTCCGCCGCCCGGCGCGCCGCGTAGTCGCGGCAGTGCTCCCGCACCGGGCAGCGCCAGCAGGCCGGCGCGGCAGCGGTGCAAACCAGCGCGCCCAGCTCCATGACCGCCTGGTTCCAGGTCCAGCCCCCGCCCGGCGGAACCGCCGCCTCGGCGGCCCGCAGAAGCTCCCCCTCGCCCGGCGCCTCGTCCGGCGCAAAGAACAGCCGGCTGACGACGCGGCGGATGTTCGTATCCATGAACGCGACGTCCTGCTCGAAGGCGAAGCAGGCGACCGCCCCGGCGGTGTATGGCCCGACGCCCGGCAGGCGGCGCAGCCCGGCGGGATCGCGCGGCCAGACGCCGCCGCGCTCCTCGACCACGGCGCGGGCGGCGCGCTGGAGGTTGACGGCGCGGCGGTTGTAGCCCAGGCCAGCCCAGGCGCGGATAACCTCGGCCGTCGGCGCGGCGGCCAGCGCCTGGGCCGTGGGGAAGCGCTCCAGGAACGCCAGGTACTTCGGGATCACCCGGTCGACCTGGGTCTGCTGGAGCATCACCTCGGAGACCAGGATGCTGTAGGGATCGCGCGTCGCGCGCCAGGGAAGGCGGCGGCCATGCGCGCCGAACCAGCGGAGCAGGCGCTGGTGCAACTCGCTGCGGGCGGGGATGGCGTGCGTGTCGGTCGTCACGGCGGCATTATACCGCAAGCGGCAGTGCTGCCGCCAACCGAAAAGCGCGTGCCGTGGCACGCGCCCGCCCCGCAGTCTGGACCTAGCCCGGAAGCCTCGCGGCCGAAGGCCAGAGCGACTCTCCGGCGGCCAGCACGCCCGCGTTTACCGAAGAACCGCCGGCAACCGCTTACTCCTCGCTCTGCGCGAGAATGATATCGAGCAACGCCAGCAGGACGCTCTTGACGCTCTCACGGTCGTTGGCGATGCACGGCAGCACCTTCACCGTCGGCGGCAGGCGCAGCGCCAGGCGTAACTCCTCCGGCGACCAAGCGTTCGCCTTATCCTGCTTGTTCGCCGCGATCACATACGGCGTATCGCGGTAGGAGACGAAGAAATCGATGATCCGGTTTGTCTCGCGGAAGGTCTCCGGGCGCGTGCTATCGACCAGGATCACCAGGCCGAGCATGCCCTCGGAGAGGATCTCCCACATGAAATCGAAGCGCTTCTGCCCCGGCGTCCCGAACAGGTGCAGCACCAGGTCATCGCCCACCGAAATGCGGCCGAAGTCCATCGCCACGGTGGTCTCTTTTTTGATCAGCTTGGTGTCATCGGTAGCACGGCGCTCGGTCGAGACAACCTCAATTTCGCTGATAGTCTTAATAAACTCGGTCTTTCCCGCGTTGACCGCGCCGCTGATGACCATTTTTACCGTCTGCACACCGGCCCTCCGCTTGGATGCACAAGTGATACTGTGAGCGACGTGCTGCACATTGACATGCGGGCAAGCGCACTACATGCCGCGAATCCGGTTGATAATGCGCGCAACCAGGCTGCGGCGCAGGCGCGGCGCTTCCTGGCCAGGGCGCTCCGCTCCCGGGATCGGGCGTGGCCGGCGCACCACCTCTACCAGGCCGGCGGTGACGAAGCCGTAGATGATCCGGCAGACGTCGAACTCGCCCATGTTCGCCTTCTGCGCGATCTCTTCGATCGTGGCCTTGCCGTTGATCCGCGCGAAGACACGCCACTCCTCAGCGGACAGATTCACCCCGGTGCGCCGTTCGCCCGGCTGCTCATTGAAGCGCACGATCATATCCATGCTGGGGATGCGGTCTCTGATACGGCTCCACTCATCGATCCGCCGCACCCCCTCCATAATCAGGTTTTCGACCTGCACTGGCACGGGAGCGATCGGCATGTCCGGGTCGGGGCGCTGGTTCTGCTCGAAGCGGAACTCGCCATCCTGCCAGGCGAGCAGGCCATAGACCGACTCTTCGATATGCTGCTGCAGGACGGCCTGCAACTCCGCCTGGGTCACCAGATTCAGATCGACGAGCAGGCTCGACAGGTTGCCATTGACGTGCTGGCCGGCGCAGGCGAGCGCATGGCGCGCCTGCTCGCCCGAGATCTTGCCACGCCGCACGAGCAGGTCGGCCACTGTGAGGCGAGCGTCGTTGCGCGCGACGGCAAGCAGCTTGCCCTTGTCGAAATAGAGCGACGCCGTCTCATCGCCGCGTGTCAGGTGAAGGCAGCCGGTCTTATACCCGCGGTCGACCAGGTACAGAAAATCGGACAAACCGAAGTCACGAAGATTTCCGACCAGCGGCATTGGATCCTCTGCTTCTCGGCGTGGGACGTGTGCAAGAATGTCAGGCAGATAGCGGCTCGCCGACCGCGATGGCGCGCTCGTCCGTCGCGAAAACGACCCCATCGGCGGCGAGCACCGGCCGCAGCGCGGCGATGGCGACTTCGATCATCTGGTCATCGGGCTCGCGGGTGGTCAGCTTTTGCAGCGCGAGCGACGGAGCGACCAGCGCGCGCACCCAGGCGCGCCCGTAGTGCGCCGCCGCGAGCCGCAGCAGTTCGTAGGAGACCGCGGCGATCAACGGGATGAGCGCGAGCCGCGCGAGCAACCGCACGGCGAAGGGTAGGCCGCCAAAGAGCGTAAAGATCGGGATCGAGATCACAATCACGACCAGCAGGAAGCTGGTGCCACAGCGGGGATGGATGAGGGTGAACGGCCGCACCGCATCGACCGTGAGCGGCGCGCCGGCCTCGTAGGCGTTGATCGTCTTGTGCTCGGCACCGTGATAGCCGAAGACGCGCTGGATCTCCGGCATCCGGCCGATGAGTGCGAGGTAGCCGATAAAAATCGCTAGCTGGAGCACCCCCTCGATCGCCGTTCGGACGAGCGGCGACGCGCCGGCCGCGGCGATCACCTGGGCGATCAGCAACGGCAGCACAAAGAACAAACCGATGGCGAAGGCGAGCGAGAGGGCCAGCGTGAGCGCCATGGCGGCGCGCGACGGCGGAGGCTCGCCCTCCTGCGCTACCGCCACGCGCGAGGAGAAGCTCAGCGCGCGCATGCCGATCGACAGCGCATCCCACAGCATCAGGACGCCGCGCAGGAACGGCAGCCGCTCCCAGACGCGCCGGCGCGGGTGGAGCTGCTCCGTCCGAAAGACCAGCTCGCCCTTCGGGCTGCGTACGGCGACCGTCGCCTGGCGCATGCCACGCATCATCACGCCTTCGATGACGGCCTGACCACCATAATAAAAACGCGGCGCATGCATCCTGCGGCTGGCTCTTGAATCTTCGGCGACCCCCAGAGTTCGGATGAGCGTTTCGTCTCAATCCGTGGGCCGTATCATACCACGCAAGAGAAGTCTACGACAATAGGGAACAGGTACCACTCCGCCGGGGACCGCGATGACCCAGTGGTACTACAGCTCATCTGAATCGGGCGGGGCGCCGCGGCGCGCCAGAAACGACGCAGCCGCGCGTACACCAACCGCCAGCCCGGAAAGGCGAATCAACGGCGCGACCGTCCGCTCGGCGACGTAGGCGGTGGTGGTATTGACGGTACTGGCGGTATTCTTCACGTTGTTAGCGATAGCGCTGGTATTGTCCAGCACCTGATCGACTTTCGACGTCAGCAGATCGACTTTGGGCAGGACCGTTGTCTGCGAAATGCTGCGCAAGTACTGAACGGCATACACCAACACAACCAACAGAACTGTCGTGATAATCGCGGTGATGAGCTGAAACACAGCGAGAATGATGATCGCCAGATCACGCGAGATGGCCCGAAATTCGGGGAAGAGAACTGCCAGCACTGTAAACACGATCGCAATGATCGCCAGGGCGGCGAGCGCGATCCCGATCCATCGTCCCACAGCAACACTCCTCGGCCGGCGGCGCGGCATGGCGCCGGGGCACAGCTTTACGGCAGCAGGCTACGCGAAACAGCGGCGCGATTATATCACGCGCGTATCCGTGAGGCAACAATCAGCACGATCCATGCCCCGAGCACGACTTCGAGCACCGGCACCCCTGCCGGGCTTGGCAGATCGAGCGGGAAGCGCAGGCCGCTAGCATAGACCAGGAGTCCCCCGGCGCAGGCCGCCAGCCAGAACAGCGGGATCTGCGCCCAGCGGCGGCCCCAGAGCAGGTGCGCCAGTGCCGCGCTAAGCGTGGCGATCAGCAGAATGAGGAAAAAGGAAGGAGCCATGCGTGACACAAGGGAGGCGGGGGGAGGTGCGGCAGAGCTTCACCCCCACGCCCCCTCCTCGGGCGCGCCGGCGCGCCGCATCGGGTGCACGTGCGCGCAAAAGACCTCCGTGGGGTCTGCGGCCCGCCACAGGGCGACCGCTCCTACGATTGATACGATGCGTGATGCCTTATGCATCAGGACAGATCCGCCCGCCGCCCAGCACGTGCTCGCCATCGTAAAAGACCGCCGCCTGCCCGGGCGTGATGGCGCGCTGTGGCGCGTCGAAGCGGACACGCACAGCACCTTCTGCCAGCGGCTCGACCAGAGCATTCGCCGCGGCGGCATGCGAGCGGATCTGCACCTGGCAGCGGAACGGCGCGAAGGGCCAGACGCCGCTGACGAAGCTGACCCGTGTGGCGCGCAGCTCGCAGCGCTCAAGCGCGCTCGCTGGACCGACGATCACGGCGTTGCGCGCTGCGTCCAGCCGGGTGACGTAGAGCGGCCGCCCGCCGCCGAGGCCCAGGCCGCGTCGCTGCCCGACGGTGTAGAGCGGCAGCCCGGCGTGCTGCCCGAGCTCGCGGCCGGACTCATCCAGGATCGGGCCGGGGCGCAGGCTCTCCGGCCGCTCCTCGCGCAACAGGTTGCGGTAGTCCCCACCCGGCACGAAGCAGATGTCCTGGCTCTCCGGCCGGTCGGCGCTGGCCAGGCAGCGAGCCGCCGCCGCGGCGCGCACCTCTGCCTTGGTCAGCTCGCCGATCGGGAACAACAGCCGCGCTAGCTCCCGCTGCCCGAGCATGTGCAGCATGTACGACTGGTCCTTCTCCCGGTCGCGGGCGCGCAGCAATGCGTAGGGCGGCGGGCGGTGGACGCTGGATGAGGGCGCCGCCGCTGCGCCGACAGCGCCATCGGTCGCGCCTCGCCCCCCGTCCATCGTCCCGACCCGCGCGTAATGCCCCGTCGCAACATACTCGAACCCGAGCGCCTCGGCGCGGGCCAGCAACGCGCGGAACTTGACTTCGCGGTTGCATTCCAGGCAGGGATTCGGTGTGAAGCCCTGGCTGTATTCGCGCAGGAAGTACTCGATCACAAAGCGGCGGAACTCCGCCTGGTAGTTGAAGACGTAGTACGGGATGCCGAGCTGCCTGCAGACACGGCGGGCGCTCTCGGCGATCTCCTGCGAGCAGCAGAGGCTCTCGGCGAGGCGCTCGTCATCCCCCTCCCACAGGTGCATCGTCACACCGGTGACATCGTGCCCCTGCTCCAGCAGCAGCGCGGCGGCGAGCGAGCTGTCCACGCCCCCGCTCATGGCGACCATAACTCTTGCCATTGATGGTATCTCTAGCGCGCTTCCAGCGCACGATCTGCAACCTTGACGTTGTGCCGCCGTCCGGCGGCCCTCCAATCCACGTCGGGGACCGGTTTCCGGGCGTGAGCTTCGCCACCCGTACACCACTCCAATCTGTTTTCGGCGCATTATACCGCAGAATCCGGCCCGCCGCCCGGAACGACGGTTGTTTCCAGCACCCTGGCTGCTCCGGCCGCCAGCAGCGCGCGTCGGATGGAGTCCGAGCCGCCCGGCGGTGCCAGGGCGATCATCGCGCCGCCCCATCCGGCGCCGGAGAGCTTCGCGCCAGGCGCGCCCGCCGTGCGCGCTGCCGCCACCAGCCGGTCCAACTCCGGCGAGGAAACGCCGATCACCTGCAGCAGGCGATGGTTCTCGTCGAGGAGCCGCCCGAGCGCCGGCAGATCGCCCCGAGCTAGCGCCTCGCGCGCTGCGTGCACCACCGCGGCGACGGCATCGAACAATCCCTCGTAGCGCGCCGGCTCCGCCTGCCAGCGCCGCCGCACCTCATCGACCGGCAGCCGCGTGGCGCTGCGCACGCCGGTGTCGCCGATCACTAGGGTGAACGGCGCGGCGATGGCCAGCGGGGTGATGCGATTGGAATGCGGGGGGGGGAGCGCGGGGGGTGGAGCGCAGCGCTCGTTGGAGGTCGCGATGGCCTCGTGCCTCCCGGTCTCCTGCCCCCTGACGAACCACACCGCCTGCTCGTACGCCACGACCGTGTTATCGATTCCGCTCGGCGTACCGTGGAGCGCCCGCTCGCTCTCGTACACCAGAGCCGACACCTCGGCAGGCGGGAGCGCCTGGCCGAAGGCCGCGGCCAGCGCCCGCACGGCCGCCGTGGCGACCGCCGCGCCGCTGCCCATCCCGCTGGCGATCGGGATGGCCGAGGTGACCGTCAGCTCCAGGTCGGGCGCGGGGGGTGCGCCGAGGCGGGCCAGGGCGGCGGCGATCAGCCCGGCGAGTGGATCGCCCGGGGTGTCGACCGGGCGCCAGCGGCGCGCCAGGTCCGGCGCGTTGACGACCAGACCGCTCCCCGGCGGCCCGGCGGCCACCACGGCCATGGCGCGCACGCCACTCACCGGCACAGCGATCGCCGGGCGGCCATAGACCACCGCGTGCTCGCCGCAGAGGATAAGCTTGGCGCAGGCGGAAGCGGACGATGGGCGAAGCACGCAGGACGGCGGGTTCGCATCGCCCTGCCGGCGCTCGCCGTTCGCCATCCGCCCCGTGTCAGAAGTCATTCCCATTCAATCGTCGAGGGCGGCTTGGAGGAGATATCGTACACCACCCGGTTGACGCCCGGCACTTCGTTGACGATCCGGCGGCTGACGCGGGCCAGCAGGTCGTCCGGCAGGCGCGCCCAATCCGCCGTCATAAAATCCTCGGTCGTCACCGCGCGTAGCGCCACGACATCGGCGTAGGTGCGGCCGTCGCCCATCACCCCGACGCTCTGGATCGGCAGGAGCACCGCGAACGCCTGCTGCGTCGCCCGGTAGAAACCGGCGGCGCGCAGCTCGGCCAGGAAGATCGCATCCGCCCGGCGCAGCGTCTCCAGTCGCTGCCAGGTGACCGGACCGAGCACGCGCACGGCCAGGCCGGGGCCGGGGAAGGGGTGCCGCCAGACCCACTCCTCCGGCAGGCCAAGCTCCAGCCCGGCGGCGCGCACCTCGTCCTTGAACAGGTAGCGCAACGGCTCGACCAGCTTCAGGTGCATATCCGCCGGCAGCCCGCCGACGTTGTGGTGCGTCTTGATCGTCACACCCTTCTGCCGGTCGGGCGCTTTGCTCTCGATCACATCCGGGTAGAGCGTGCCCTGCGCCAGGAACTGCACATCGCCCGCCCGCCGCGCCTCGCGCTCGAAGATGCGCACGAACTTCTCGCCGATGATCTTGCGCTTCTGCTCCGGATCGGCCACGCCGTCCAGCGCGGCGAGAAACTCCTCGACGGCATCCACGGCGACCAGCGGAACGTGGAAGTGCTCGCGGAAGGTGGTCACGACCTGTTCGGCCTCGCCGAGGCGCAGCAGCCCGTTGTTCACGAAGACGCATGTCAGCCGGTCGCCGATCGCGCGGTGGATGATCAGCGCCGCCACCGCTGAATCGACGCCGCCGGAGAGCGCGCAGATCACGCGGCCCTCGCCGACCTGCGCCCGCACCTGCTCGACCGCCTCGGCGACGAAGCTGGACGCCCGCCAGCCGCCGTCGGCACGACAGATAACGTAGGCGAAATTCCGCAGCAGGTCGCGCCCGAAGCGGGTATGCACCACCTCCGGGTGGAACTGCAAGCCGTACCAGCGCCGCTGGTCGTCCCCCATCGCGGCGAAGGGCGAATTCTCGCTGCGCGCCAGCGGGTGAAAGCCCTCCGGCAGGCGCTCGATCCGATCGCCGTGGCTCATCCAGACCGGCTGCTCGCGGGGCGTGCCGGTGAAGAGCGGGTGGTCGCCGAGCAGCATGATCGTCGCCGGGCCGAACTCGCGCTCGGCCGGCGGGGCGACGTGCCCGCCAAGCGCATGGCTCTGGAGCTGCATGCCGTAGCAGATGCCGAGCACTGGCAGGTCGCTCTCGCACACCCAGGCGGGAAGCTGCGGCGCGCCCGGCTCGTAGACGCTGGCCGGCCCGCCGGAGAGCACCAGGCCGACCGGATTGAGGCGGCGGACCGCCTCCTCCGGCGCATCGTGGGGCAGCAACTCGCTGTAGACACCCAGCTCGCGCAGGCGGCGGACGATCAGTTGCGCCGTCTGCGAGCCGAAGTCGAGCACCGGGATGGATTGGGGCATGGTATCATCCGTAGCATGTCATTCGTGGTGCGTAGGTCCGGGGCGGCGGACGGCGGACGAATGATACATGACCAATGAATCATGATCAACGGCACAGTGTGGCACTGCGCCATCTTGTCATCGTCCCACCCGCTCCCCACGCTCCCGCCGCAACACTGATTCCTGGCGTTTGCGTCGCTGACCGCTGGAATCCGGATTATAGCACGAGAGGCCGACGCCGATGGAACTCTACCTGTTGCGCCACGCAATCGCCGCCGATGCGCCACCGCCCGGTGGAAGCGATGCCGACCGGGCGCTAACGGCCGATGGGATCGCGAAGATGAAGGCCGCCGCGCGCGGCATGCGCCGCCTCGGCATCCAGCCGGATGTGCTGCTCTCCAGCCCGCTGCTGCGCGCCCAGCAGACGGCCGAGATCGCAGCGCAGGAGCTCGGCCTGGAGGTCGCCCTGGCGGACGAGTTGACGCCGGGCTGCGACCTGGCGGCGCTGGCGGCGCTTCTGCGGGCCCACCCGCGCGCCAGCCGCCCGATGATCGTCGGCCACGAGCCGGACTTCAGCGGCCTGATCCGGGCGCTCACCGGCGGCGCGGCAGAGATGAAGAAGGGGGGCCTGGCACGGATCGACGCTGACGCGATCGAGCCCGGCGCAGGCCGGCTGATCTTCCTCCTCCCGCCGCGCGTCCTGCGAGCTATTGGCTGAGATGTTAACCACGAAGCGCACAAAGGCGAAGCCAGCTGCCATTTTCGTATCCTTCGTGGTTGTTCGTGCGCTTCGTGGTTGTTTGACTGAGCGTCTCCATGACCATACAGCCCGTGGGCTATACCGCGCTGTTGCGGCGCAACCGCGCCTTTCGCCGCCTGTGGTACGCCCAGATCGTCAGCCAGCTCGGCGACTGGCTTGACTCCATCGCGCTCTATGCCCTGTTGTACCGCATCACCGGCTCGGCGCAGGCGGTCGGCGGGCTGCTGGTGGCGCAGTTCCTCCCCTCGGCGCTGGTCGGCCTGTGGGCCGGCGTGCTGATCGACCGGCTGCCGCGCAAGTGGGTGATGATCGCCGCCGACCTCGGGCGGGCGCTGCTGGTGCTGCCGTTTCTGTTCGTGCACGATGCGGGCGACGTGTGGATCGTCTACCTCTGCACCGTGCTGAAGGTCGCGCTCACCACCTTTTTCGAGCCAGCGCGCACGGCGGCGATCGCGGCGGTCGCCGCGCCGGAGGAGCTGGTCGCGGCGAACGGCATCAGCGGGGCGACCTGGTCGGCGGTGCTGGCGCTCGGGGGCGCGCTGGGCGGGCTGGTGGCCGGGGCGCTCGGCGTCGCCGCGGCCTTTCTGCTCGATTCGGCCTCGTTCCTGTTGTCCGCGGCGCTGATCTGGCACGTGCCGATCCACGAGCCGCACCTGGATGGGCGGGTGCGCCACAACCCGTTCGCCGAGTTGGCGGATGGATTTCGCTACGCCTTCAGCCAGCGTGATGTCCTGATTCTCACCGTGACAAAGGGCGTGTGGAGCCTGGGCGCAGGGGTGCTGCTGTTGCTGACGATCGTCGGGCGCACGGTGTTCCCGCTCGGGCAGGATGCCGCGCTGAGCATCGGGCTGCTGTACGCGGCGCGCGGCGTCGGCGCGGGCATCGGGCCGATCGTGGCGCAGCGCATCGGGCGGGGCGCGCCCGGGTTCATGCGGCGGGCGATCGGCGTCGCCTTCATCATCACCGGCCTGGGCTACCTCGGGTTGAGCGGCGCGCCGACCCTCCCGCTGGCGGCGCTGTGCGTGCTGGTGGCACATATCGGCGGAAGCATCCAGTGGGTCTACAGCACGACCCTGCTGCAGATGACCGTGCCGCCACGCTTGCAAGGGCGGGTCTTCGGCGCGGAGTATGCGCTGATGACGCTCGCCACCTCGTTATCGAACTACCGGACCGGCGTCGCCGCGGATGCCGGCTGGGGTCCGCAGGCGCTCTCGCTGGCGCTGGCGGCAGCGTTCGCCGCGCCAGGGCTGCTGATGCTGGCGCTGTTGTGGCGAGAACCAGCGCCAGCGGCGGTCGCGGCAGGTGAGCGGGTGGCACGATTACAGGGCGACAGGGTGATACGGTGACAGGGGACACGGTGACGCTCTCTCACCTCCCACCATCATGCATCATCCGTACTCTCTGCAATCTGCAATCGCCTCAGCTCCTCGCCCCGCGCTATCGCAGCCAGGCGACCGGCGAGGCGAAATCGACATTCGACACCAGGCGCTCGGCTGGGTCGCCGCCGGGCGTCCAGCGCCAGATCTCGCCGGGTTGCTCGCCGCCGAACGGCTCGCTGGGCGACAGGCCGGGCCGCCAGCCGGCGGGCAACAGCACGGCGAGCGCCGCGCCCTCCGGCGACCAGGCAGCGGCCTGGGCGCGCGGCAGCCGCGCCAGCCTCCGGCCGGCGAAGGTCATCGGCCCATCCGGCATCGGCAGCTCCTCCTGTTCGCCGAGACGCACGACCGTGACCGACCAGTTGTCTGCGCCGCCGAAGCCGCGCGCATCGCTGTAGTTATGCTCGATCAGCGCCACGTCGCGCCCGTTCGGTGCGAAGCGCGCTGGCAGCAGCCAGCCGGCCCCAGCGGCAAACGGCTTGCCCTTGCCCTCGAACGAGCCGCCGATCTCACTCAGGTCAATGTCCACCAGCGCCCGATAGCCGAGAAAGCGATGGTAGGCGAGCCGCCCACCATCTGGCGCGAAGGCCGGCGCGTAGACCAGCCGCCCTCTGTGGGGCGGCGGCGCGTCCGCGCCCGCGGCCACGGCAAAGTTCCAGCCATGCTCGCCCCGACGGTTGACCAGGCGGATGGTGTTGGCGATCGTCGGGCCGTTGGTTATGCCAGGCTCCCAGGCGGTCGGCGGCGTGGCGAAGGCCAGCCGTCGGCCGTCGGGGGAGAGCGCCGGGTCGCAGCCCCGCCCGAGGGTCGCCTCGCCGCCGGAGGCCATGTCGCGCACCCGCACCTCGCTTGCGCTGCACCAGAGCGCCCAGTCCGGCCAGGAGCGCGGGTACGGGTCGCTCGAGTCGCTGGCGGCGTAGGCCAGCGCCCCGCCGTCGCCGGACCAGGCGGGCGTCGCCTCGACACGGGCCGGGCCGTCGCGGGTAAGCTGCGCGAGGCCGCTGCCGTCGCGCCGGACGAGCCAGAGATCGATGCGGCGGTCCACTTCGCGGATCAGCGCGATCTGTGCGCCGTCCGGGCTGGCGGCGAAGTCGAGCACGTGGTCGGCGAGGGTGCGCTCCGTGCTGGCGGCAGGTGCGTAGGCGACAAGTGCGCCGCCGCGCAGGAACAGCACCTCACCGCCAGCAGGGGCGGGCGCAGGCGCAGGCGATTCGCTCGGATGAGTCGGTTCAGGCGCCGGGGCGGTCGGAACAGCGGTGGGCGCGGCCGTCGGTGCGAACGTCGGCGCAGCGGTCGGAAGCGCCGTCGGCACAGGCGATGGCGCGAGCGTCGGCTGGACCGTCGGCGCAGCCGTCGGCGCGCGTGTCGCCGTGGGCGTCGGGGCCGGCGGGACCGTCGGCGAGGGCGCGGGCGAAGGGGCGGGCGCGGCGGGGCTGCCGCAGCCGCCCAGCAGCCCGAGCATCAGCAGCCCGGCAAGAATGTGGCGGCGCGCTTGCAGCATGGTCGCTCCTTTCCGGCGGTACAGGCATGATTCTACCACGCGGAAGCTGGCGAGAGGGATGATGACACGATGACACGATGACACGATGAACTGATGACAGGGTGACGAGGTGACACGGTGACAAGATGACAGGGTGACACCGTCCGCCGTCCGCCGTGTCCGATCCCGGCGTATGCTACAATGCCGGCGCGCTGAGCGAGGTGATCTATGCCCCGACCCCGCAGGCCTGAGCGTGCGCCGCCGCCGCCGTACAGCTTTGCACAGCGGCTGGCCGCCCTGTGGGCCCTGCTGCCGGGCGACCCGGCGGGGGCCGGCGATCAGGCGCTGAAGCTGCTGGAGGAGTATCTGGAGCGCCTGGCTCAGGGGTGTGGCTTTCGCGGCGAGGCCGGGATGGGGCGATATGTCCAGTTCCTGCGCGGACGCGACGCGCTGCCGGGCGCGACGCTCGACCGGGCCGAGGGCTACACGCAGGCACGGAACTGTCTGGCGCACACCTACGGTCTCCAGCCGACGCCAGCGCTCGCGGCGGAAGTGCTCGATTTTGTCGCTGAACTGCTGAAACAGGGCGCGGTGACTGCCGGCGAGGTGATGACGCGCGACGTGCGCACGGTAGGCGCCGGCGAGCCGCTGGCGCTGGCGCGCGACCTGATGCTGCGCGAGGGGTATGGGCGGCTGCCAGTGCTGCGCGATGGTGGCGGAATCGTCGGGCTGCTGACCGAGCGCGATGTCGTGCTGGCGCAGTCGCTCGCGGAGCGGACGGGCCGGACGCTGGCGGGGCTGACGGTCGGCGAGGCGCTGCCGGAGGACGCCGTGGAGCGGCTGGTGCTGGCCGCGCCGGAAGCCTCGCTGGAGGAGGTGACGGCTCTGCTGCGCCGCACCGGTGTGGTGGCCTGCCTGGTCACACCGCACGGCCGGCGCGAGGAGCGGCCCGTGGGCATCATCACGCACGCCGACCTGCTGTTTCAGCTGTGAGGCCGAAGAGCGCTCGTATGACGACACAACCGCAGCTTCCGCTCTCCTATGTGGCCCGGCGCCCCTCCCAGCCGGGCAGCGCGCCGCCGCTGATGGTGCTGCTGCACGGGTACGGCAGCAACGAACACGATCTGATCGGCCTGGCGCCGTACCTTGATCCCCGGCTGCTGATCCTCAGCCCACGCGCGCCCCGGGTCGTGATGCCCGGCGGGTACGCCTGGTTCGATCTCGACTTCACGCCCGGCGGCCTGGTGATCGACACCGCACAGGCGCTCGCCAGCCGCGACCGGATCGGCCAGTTCATGGCGGACGCGGTTGCCGCGTTCGGCGCCGACCCGCAACATGTCTACCTGGGCGGCTTCAGCCAGGGAGCGATCCTGGCGCTGGCGCTGGCGCTGCGGCGGCCCGCGACGGTCGCGGGCGTGCTGGCGATGAGCGGAATGGCACCGCCAGCGCTCGCGGCGGAGATGGCCCCGGCCGAAGCGCTGCGCGGGCTGCCGGTGCTCATACAGCACGGCGTCTACGACCCGGTGATTCCGGTCGCTGCCGCACGCGCCGGGCGCGACCTGCTGGCGAGGCTGCCGCTCGACCTGACCTACCGCGAGTACCCTATGGGCCACGAAGTGAGCGCCGAAAGCCTGGCCGATGCCGCCGACTGGCTGCGGGCGCGGCTTGAGCGGTGACGCAACGAGCGGGGTAGAGCGACCCCTCACACGGGCGGCAATCCTTCATTGATTGGGCCAACAGGCCTCGATGGAGGCTGACCGATGCTACCATCACGTACGACACGTCGTATACGAGGGAGGAGGAGCGCGTGACGACGATCTATCTCATCCGCCACGGCGAGACCGCGTGGAACGCGGAGGGGCGCTGGCAGGGCCACGTCGATGTGCCGCTCAACGACACCGGGCGGGCGCAGGCGCGGCAGCTGGCGGCCTGGCTGCGCGAGCGCGGCGTACGTTTCGACGCCATCTACAGCAGCGACCTGCACCGCGCCTGGGAGACGGCGGCGATCCTCGCGCAGGCGCAGGGGCTGGAGCCGCGCCCGGTCCCTGCGCTGCGCGAGATCGACCTCGGGCGCTGGAGCGGCAAGACCCGCGATGAGGTGATGGCGAGCGACCGCGAGATTCTTGATCGGATCGCCTCGGGAGAAGACCTGCCACGTGGCGGCGCGGAGCGCATGGCCGACTTGTTTCAGCGAGTCATCGGCGCGACCGAGGCGCTCGTCGCCGAGCACCCCCGCGAAACCATCGCCCTGGTGTCGCACGGCGGACCGATCCGCGCCCTGCTGCTGTACGCCTCACGCGACCGCGACGGCCTCGCGCCGCGCCGCGGGCACATCGGGAACACAGCCGTCTCGATCCTCGACTGCGGTCCGCACGGCTGGGCGCTGCGCCTGATCAACGATGTCTCACACCTGGAAGGCGGCGCGCAGGCGCCCGACCTGATGGCCCCACAACCGCCCGGCGACGAGGAAGTGGCGACTGGGTCGGACGAAGTGACGGAGCGGGAGCAGCGTGCGCAATGAACAATGAATGATGCGGCGAGGAGCAAGGGGCTGACGCCGGATGCGCTCGCAGCTGGCAGATCGTATGGGCGGCATTCCGACGCCGTGCGATCTTGACGATGCCCCGCCATCGGTCTGCCTCAGCGCTCGTTCCCTAATTGCTCCGCTCTCCAGGCCCCCGATCTACCTGCCACCGTGCCGTCGTGTCGGGGCGCCACCCGCGCCTATCCTGCCTGACTGCGCCATTGAGGTCCTGCCATGACTCTGACCGACCACTACATCATCGACACGCCGGAAAACATCGAATTCGGCTATGAGATCGCCGGAATCGGCTCGCGTTTCATCGCCGCGCTGCTGGACACGTTGCTAATCCTCGTCGCGGAGGTGCTTCTGACGCTGGGAGTCGTCGTGTTCGGCGAGCCGCTGAGCAACCTGGGCTTCTCGCCCAGTATCCTGATAGCGATCTATACGCTACTCGCCTTCTTCATCCTCTTCGGCTACTATCTGGTCTTCGAGATGCTGTGGAACGGCCAGAGTCCCGGCAAACGCGCCGCCGGCCTGCGGGTCGTACGCGAAGGCGGCCGGCCGGTCACGTTCCTGGCCTCGGCGATCCGCAACCTGGTGCGCCTCGTGGACTTCCTGCCGACGCTCTACGTGGCCGGTGTGGTGAGCATGTTCATCGATTCGCGTTCGCGGCGCCTGGGGGATCTCGCCGCGGGGACGCTGGTGGTGAAGGAGCGCCGCGGTGTCACGCTGGAAAGCCTCGCGGCTCCCGCGCCAGCCGCCGCCGTGGCGCCCGACACGCCCGCGCTGCCAGGGATCGAACGGCTCGACGTGCGCGATTACACTCTGGCCCAGGAGTTCCTGCGGCGCCGTGGCACCCTGGCGCCGGAGGCGCGGGCACGGCTGGCAAACCAGATCGCGGCCACCCTGCAGGGGCGGCTGGAGCTGCCGCCACAGGGCGACCCCGAGCGCTTCCTGGCGCTTGTCGTCGCAGAATATCAGCGCACCCGGCGGCGCGCTATGTGATTCGTCGTGCCGCCTCCAGCCAGCATCAATTGCGCGAACGAGAAGAACTGCTCTCCCTTGTGTTCGTCGCTCGTCATTCGTCTGCCTCGCGTGCCGCAGCCTTACCGCCGCAGCTCATCGCTCAGCGACAACGCCCGTTCCACCAGGTCCGGCGCGTCGGCGGGGAGGGCGACCAGGCCGGGGAGGCGGCGAAACCAGGGGGGCTGGCGGCGGGCGAAGGCATGGGTGTCGAACTTGAGCCGCTCGACCGCGGCGGCCAGGGTCGTCTCGCCCGCCAGGTACGGGCGGAACTCGCGGTAGCCCAGGCCAGACATCGCCGGGAGGTCCCAGCCATAACCACGCGCCAGCAGCCCGCGCACTTCGTCCAGCAGCCCGGCCTCCATCATCCGCTCGACGCGCGCGTCGATCCGTGGGTACAGCACCGGCGCCGGGAGGGTCAACCAGAGCGTGCGGACGCGGTAGGGCGGCGGGCGGCGGGCCTGCTGCGCCGAGATCGGCCGGCCGGTCACGCCGTACACTTCCAGCGCGCGGATGACGCGGCGCACAT
The DNA here is from genome assembly GCA_042408595.1 of Roseiflexaceae bacterium. Taxonomy (GTDB): domain Bacteria; phylum Chloroflexota; class Chloroflexia; order Chloroflexales; family Roseiflexaceae; genus JBHOQX01. The sequence continues at coordinate 67,409 of JBHOQX010000082.1, forward strand.
TCGCGGGCGGGATGGCGGCAGCCGCGGCCGGATCGACGGCGGCCAGGCGCGCATGGAGCGCCGCCGGCCCGCCGGCGGCGGCCTCGGCTTCGAGCCGGGCGCGCAGCTCCGGCTGCGGCGGGACGCGCGGCACACTCCAGCCCTCTAGCAGCGCGGCGAGATACTGGCCCGTGCCGCCGGCGACGATCGGCAGGCGGCCTCGCCCGGCGATCGCGGCGATGGCGGCAGCGGCGAGCTCCAGGTAGCGTGCCAGCGAGAACGCTTCGTCCGGGTCGGCCACGTCGATCAGGTGGTGCGGCACAGCGGCGCGCTCGGCCGGGGTGGGCTTGGCGGTGCCGATATCCATGCCGCGGTACACCTGCCGCGAATCGGCGGAGACGATCTCGCCGCCCAGCGCCTGCGCCAGCCGGATCGCCAGCGCCGTCTTGCCGGTGGCCGTTTGCCCGACGACCGCCAGCAGAGGGATCGGTTGTGTGGTGGCCGTGGTCACGGATCGAGTATAGCACGACGAGCAGGGTGAGGGGTTGATGGAAGTGCAGCGTGCAGCGTGCAGAGCGTCAGTGACGGGTGATAAACGATGATGGTGGGAGGCAAGAGATCGTCTCCATGTCATCGTATCATCGTGTCACCCTGTCACCCGCTCATCCTGTCAGCTTGTCACAACGGAACCCGGAGGTATCCATGTGGCGTTGGTTCTCTCAGATGCTCCCCGTCCTGCTCGCCGGAGCGCTGCTGGCTTCCTGCGGCCGAGGGGCGGCTGGCGAGCAGGCCGGCCCGTGCGCAGCGGTGCAGCACCCCGCGCCAGACTCGGCCGAAGGCCAGGCGATCATCGCCGGGCTGGTGAAAACCCAGCCCTCGCTGGCCGGATACGCGCCGCCACCCGATTGGGTTCGCGGCATCGATCAGCTCAACGATTGGGCGATTGTCGAAACGAACGGAACTGACCAGTTCGAGCCCGGCGTGTTCGTCGTTCACAAGCAGGGGGCGGAATACCGCTTCGTGACAGTCTGGGGCGGCGTCGCAACGCAGCCCAACGAAATCCAAAACTGGCTACGCGAGCAGGCTCCGGCCGCCCCCGCCACGCTGTTCGACTGCTTCCGGCCCCGTGGCGCGCCGTTTTCCGGGTAATCGGGTCTGATCCGCGCGGGCCTCTCCGGCGGCTACGGGGCGTAGCGGGGCGACACCCATCCTCCGTCACGCTGATCGACACCGCTAACAAACCCCATCGCCCACGCGTCATGGATCCATGAGTCTGCTCTCGGGAACTGCCGGCAGGGTGCGGCAGGCCGGCGGCATCCGGCCCGCCGCGCTCCGCCGTCAGGGGCAGCGCGCCAACCGCACACTCATCAACCGCTCACGCACGGGCTTTGACGCCGGCCTGCGCGCGTGCTATCCTGTCGGTGCGCACAATTGTCCGCCCACGCCAGACCCGACCCACCCGGCGGCCCAGAACCCCAGGAAGCCCCCATGATCGCCGACGATCTCGACCGCGCCCTGCAGCGCTCCGGCGACGATCTATACCGGCTCGCCCTGCTGCTCACGGACGGCCCCAACGCCGCGCAGGCCGCCTTAGCCCGCGCCATCGGCCGCCTGCCGCCGGCCCAGCCGGTGGGCGCAGCGGCGCTGGCCACCGCGTTGGTCGCGGCGCTCCCGCCGGACCGCCTGACGCTCCGGCCGCGCCACCCGCCCGCCTGGACACAGCGCGCCGGGCCGGATGCCGCCCGCGCCGCCGCGATCAGCCGCCTGCCGCGCGAGCAACGCCTGGCGCTGGGGCTGGCGCTGCTGCTCGACCTCGACCGGGCGGATATCGCCGCTGCGTTGAATGTCGAGCCGCAAGAGGCCGTTGAGCACCTTCGCGCAGCTCTGGAGACGCTCGCGCCCACCGTCCCCGGCCTGCCGCCCGCGCCGCCCGAGCAGGACGAGCCCGAAGCCTGCCGCGCGATCCGCGCGACGCTCGCCGGCGACCACCTGCGCCACGACGACCCGGCGGCCCGCGGGCACCTGGCGATCTGCCCGGAGTGCCGCGCCGCCGGACAGCGCTGGGGGCGCGTACGCGAGGCGGCGAGCGAGACCTTGCGGACGGCCCTGCGCGACGAGCGCATGCCCGAGGATCTGCGCGCGCCCGCCGCCCGCGCACAGTCGCCCGCCTGGCAGCGCTGGCTGCCCTCCGGCCGGGCCTGGCAGGCGCTCCCGCTGCTCGCCGTCGCCGCCCTGATCGTCGCGCTCGTCTTGCCGCGCCACAACGCCACGACGGTCTCGCGGGGCGGGGCTGCCGCGCCCGCGCTCGCGCCGCGCCAGATTGTGGACCGGGCGCTCGCCAGGCTGTACGCCCCGCCGCCCGGCGGCGACCTGTGGCACGGCACCTGGGATATCCTGTGGGTGTTCGACGACGGCACATCCACCGTGCTGCGCGCCGATCTCTGGCGCGACCAGAGCGGCGCGCGCCACCGGGTGCAGCTTGTGCATCAGCAGGGGGGCGGCCCGTACGAGTTCGAACTGGCCGACGGCACAGCGAACATCTGGTACGCCATCAGTTCCGGCTACTTCCCGTCCCTCTACCCCTCGTTCCTGACCGACTCGCGGCGCGGCGTGCTGGCCAGGGCAGCGCCGGACGAACGGCGCGCCATGCTCCAGGCCCGGCTCGAGTCCGGCGCGTGGGGCATCGCGGCGGCGTATCTGCGGCAGGCCCAGACCGCGCCGGCGCTGAGCAACTGGGGCCGCCGCACCACCCCCGATGGGGCCGTGCTCGACATCATCGGCTTCGAGGGCGCCAGCCCGCTCGCGCCGCCGCCGGACGCCCGCGGCGAGGGCGAGGCCGCCCCACCGGTGCGCGTCCTGCTCGCGATCGATCGCGACACCGGCGCCCTGCGGGAGGTCAGCGAGCTTGTGGGCCCGGCGGGCAGCCAGCAGGTCGGCCGGACGACCTGGCGCTTCGTCGGCGAGGAGCGACTCACGACCCCAAGCGCGATCGCTCAGGCGCTCGATCTGAAACGCGCCTGGAATGGGACGATCGTCTTCAGCGAAGAAGAGCGGATCATCGATCCGCGGCTGCCGCTGCTCGATCAGTCCGCTATCCTGCCGCTCACGCTGGCGCTCGAGCAGGGGGTGCCGATGCCCACCCCACCGCCTGACGCTGAAGTCGCCGCGCTCTTCAGCGAAACGAGCGCTCCCGCCACGCATAGTGCGTATATCGGCGGCGGACGCCGGCTGTTCATCCGGGCGGCGTTCAACGGCCAGCAAGGCGCGCGGCCGGGCGGCGAGAGCGAGCAGGTGACGGTCGGCGACGTCCGTGTCCGGCTGCGCGCCGCCGCCCCCTGGCGCTACGACGCGTCGATCGATACCGTGCGCGGCAACTACAGCCCACTGGCGCTGCAGATCGCCACCTTCGGCTACACCCGCGCCGAGCTGCTCGACACCATCCGTTCGCTCGCGCCGATCTCGCTGGCCACCATCCGCAGCCAGGCGCGCCTGTTCATCAGCCCCGCGCCGAACGACCCGGCGGCGCTCGACGCGCTGCTGACCGCCCTGCCCCAGCCATCGCCGCCGGCCGCCGGCATGGTGCGCCATCTGGTCGAGCGCAGCTTCACCCGCCACGACCAGCAGCCGGACCCGCTGGCCGACCCATACCATGCTCCGCCGTACGGCGGCAAACCGGAGCGCGCCCAGACCGACTACTGGCTGCGCGCGGACCCTGGCCCGCTCGCGATCGTCACCCGCGCCGAGAGCGGCGCGCTGATCCGGCAGGTGCTGATCGAGCCAGCACGGATGTGGACCTACGACCCCCTCCGCCAGGAAACGAACATCCGACCATTATGGGGCGCAGCCGTCCCACCGCTCTTGGACAGGGTCGAGGCGACGCTTGGCGCGCTGCAACTGATCGCGTGCGGCGGCACGCAGCTCGAGGCGCTGCCTTCCGGCGGGCGGGCCGTGCAGCGGCGCGAGGAGCTCTGGGCCAGCCAGTCGTGCATGCGGCCGTACTATCCCGCTCTGCTGCTCGCTCAGATTCGGCCGCCCGGCAGCGTCGAGCCCGGTGCGGCCGACGGGCCGTTCCTGGCCGATATCGCCGGGCGCCCGCTGGTGGCGCGCGCGGTGATCGCTGCAAACGGTCGGCTGGCGCGCTTTGAGGTGCGCGCCGGCGAGGAGGCGGATGCGCCGCTGCTGGAAGCCTACGACCTGCTCGCCGACGAAGAACTGCCCCGCGAGCGCGCTCCCGTCCACCTGTTCGACGGCAGGCCGCCGGAAGCGGTCTGGATGCGGCGTTGGCCCGATGGCGAGCCGGGCGTCAGCCCCGGCCCGCGGGTGGTCACGATCACCGAGACCGCCAGGCTGCTCGGCGCGCCGGTGTTTGTGTTGGATGATGAGCGCGCGATGTTGGTGCAGATCGAGATGCAGCCCCAAGGTGCGCCCGACCCGGGCTATGATGGCAGTGTCTTCGAAACCGCGCTGCGCGCCGGTGTCGCCGCGCGCATGATCTACATCCTGGCCGACCCTGCGAGCTCCCGCACCACCTTCCTGTACCAGGGGCCGGCCGGGAGCTTCGGCGCGTTTCTGCGCGGGCACGCTACCTGGCGCAGCAGCACACCGATCGCCGTGACGGTCGGCAACCAGGTGATCGACGCCTGGCGGGTGCAACTCTACGACGGCACGCAATGGAGCCTGATGGAGCGCGACGGCACCCTGCTGGCCATGTCCGCCGACATCCCGCTGCAACAGGACACCCTGGCGCGGCTCGCGCCGGCGGGGCGGCCGGTGAGCGGGTGGCAGGGTGACACGATGACAAGGCCCGAGCCCCCAGCCCCTCGTCCCCCGCTCCTCGCCCCCTAACCCCTCGCCCGCGCCGTGTCTTTCGTCATGCATCGTTATGCTACACTAGCGGCATGCCGCCCGAACTGCTCGCCGATGTCGCCCTGCGCGCGACCATCCCCGGGGCCGACCCGGTCTTCACCTACCGCGTGCCGCCGGCGCTCCGGGGCGTGGCCCGGCCCGGCCTGTTGGTCTGGGCGCCGCTGCGCCGCCAGCGGGTGCAGGGGATCATCCTCGACCTGTACGCCTGGGAGACCGACCAGACCCCGGCGCAGCGCGGGCTGCCGCTCCACGAGACCCCCGCCGTCTTCCGGCCCGACCCGGAGGCACCGCCCGACGCCGACGCGCCGGTCATCCGCGACCTGGCGGACATCGCCGACCCGGACGTCGCGCTGACGCCGGCGCAGGTGCGGCTGGCGCGCTGGCTGAGCGACTCCTATCGGGCCCCACTGTACGACTGCCTGGCGCTGATGCTGCCGCCCGGCGTCGCCCAGGATGCCGAACCGACCTGGCGGGCGACTGCCGCCGGCCTGGCCGCCGATCTGGGCGCGCTGCCGGAGCGGGAGCGCGCCGTGCTCTACCTGCTGCGGCAGCGCGGCGAGCAGACCGAGCACGCGTTGCGCCAGGCGCTGCGCGGCAGCGACAGCGAGCTCCGGGAGACCTACCGGCTGCTGGCCGAGCGCGGCCTGGCCGTTCGCGGGGCGCTGCTCAGTGGGGCGCGCGCCCGCCCGCGGGTCGAGACCCTCGTCCGCTTGACAGCCACACCGGCGCAGATCGACGGCCTGCTAGCGGACCTGGCCCGCGCGCCGAAGCAGCGGGCGGTCGTCGCGTGGCTGGCGGGGTGCGCCGGCGCGGGCGGAGGAGATGGGGAAAGCGGGAGAGCAGCGGACAGTGAGGCCGAACTGGAAGGCGCCGGCGCCCCGCCGCCGGTCCCCCTGACACAGCTCTACGCCGCGACCGGCGCGAACCGGGCGACGCTGCGCGCGCTGGAGGCGCGGGGCGTGCTCGAACTGAGCACCCGCGAGGTGCGGCGCGACCCGCTGGCCGGCGAGGGTGTTCCGCCCGACACCCCGCCGCCGCTCACGCTGACGCAGGAGCGGGTGTGGCGGGAGATCGCGGCCGCCCTGGAGCGGAGTGCGGAGGTCAACGTGCAGCGTTCAGCGTTCGACGGACACGGGATCGGGGGTGAAGCCCAACGCCCGGGTGGAGCAGTGCCACAACACAGAGCTCCGCACGCTGAACCCAAAACGTTTCTGCTCCACGGTGTGACCGGCAGCGGCAAGACCGAGATCTACCTGCGGGCGATCGGGCGAACGCTGCGGCAGGGGCGGCAGGCGCTGGTGCTCGTGCCGGAGATCGCGCTGACGGCGCAGCTCGTCCGGCGCTTCGCGGCGCGCTTCCCGGGGCGGCTCGCCGTGCTGCATAGCGGCCTGCGCCTCGGCGAGCGCTACGACGAGTGGCGCCGGCTGCGCCGCGGCGAGGCCGGCGTGGCGATCGGCTCGCGCTCCGCCGCCTTCGCGCCGCTGCCGGAACTGGGCCTGATCATCGTGGACGAGGAGCACGAACCAACCTACAAGCACGACGGCAGCCCCCGCTACCACGCCCGCGATGTCGCCGCGCGGCTGGCCGAGATCACCGGCAGCGTGCTGATCCTCGGCAGCGCCACCCCATCGGTCGAAAGCTACCACGCCGCCCACGCGGGCCAGACGCGGCTGCTGGAACTGCCGGAGCGTGTCGGGATGCACACCGGCGTGGATGGCCTGCCGCGCTCGCAGCCGCTGCCGCTGCCACCGGTCAGCATCGTGGACATGCGCCGCGAGCTCCAGGCCGGCAACCGCTCGATCTTCAGCCGCCCGTTGCAGCAGGCGCTCTCCGGCGCGCTGCGCCGCGGCGAGCAGGCGATCCTGTTCCTCAACCGGCGCGGCGCGGCGTCGTTCGTGATGTGCCGCGACTGCGGCCACGTCGTCGCCTGCCCGAACTGCTCCACCCCGCTCGCACTCCACTACCTTCCTGAGGCTGGAGACGGGAGGCGTGAGGCTCGTTCCGACGCGCAAGGCTCCAGCCTCCCGTCCCCCGCCGCGCTCCTCATCTGCCACGCCTGCAACCACCGCGAGGATGTGCCACGCCACTGCCCGAACTGCTGGGGCGAACGGATCAAGTCGTTCGGCGTGGGGACCCAGCGGGTGGTCGAAGAGGTCGAGACGCTCTACCCCGGCGTGCGGGCGCTACGCTGGGACCGCGACAGCGCCGGGCGGCGCGGCGACCACGCCCGCCTGCTGGATCGCTTTCTGCGTCACGACGCTGATGTGCTGGTCGGCACGCAGATGATCGCCAAGGGGCTGGACCTGCCGCTGGTCTCGGTCGTCGGGGTGATCGCGGCCGACACCGCGCTGCACCTGCCGGACTTCCGCTCCGGCGAGCGGACCTTCCAGTTGCTCACGCAAGTCGCCGGGCGGGCCGGGCGGCGCAGCGCCGGCTCGCAGGTGGTCATCCAGACCTACAACCCGGAGCACTACGCGCTGCGCGCCGCCCAGGAGCACGACTACCGCGCGTTCTACGTGCAGGAGATCGCCTTCCGGCGACAGGCGGGCTACCCGCCGTTCAGCCGGCTGGTGCGCTTCATCACGACCGGCGCAAGCGACGAGCGCTGCCAGCGCGCCGCCGCCGCGCTCGCCGACGACATCCGGCGCGCCGCCGCCGCGCTCGAACTGCGGGACTGGAGCCTGATCGGGCCGGCCCCGGCCTTCTTCCACCGCCAGCGCAGCCGCTTCCGCTGGCACGTCATCCTGCGCGCCGCCGACCCCATGCCGCTGCTGGCCGCGCTGCGCCTGCCGCCTGGCTGGGCGGTGGATGTCGACCCGGTGTATGTGCTGTAGCCAGCGCGATTCTATTCGATGGGCGCGCCCCCTGGTGCCGCCCGCTCCCAACGCAGGAGCGCGGGACGGAATGGCGCTTCAGCGCCATCCGGAACCGTCGTTTCAGAACAAAAAATTTTTCCGCACCCCTCCCCCCGTTTGCGCCCCGTCCCCGCGTACGGGGTTTAGGGGCGGACCGAACACGCGGGCGATAGGGGTTTGTTCGTGTGGTCATGAACTCCACGGCCCTCATCCCCACGACCCCCTGCCCCCTCCCCCACGTGTGGGGAGGGGGCAGGGGGTAGGGGCCGTGCTGGGTCAGCGCGAAAAACCTCCCCCCGAAAGAGGGGCACGGGGGTGAGGGCATAGCGCTTGTTCGTGGGCGCACGCGACCAAAAGGGCCTTGGAGGGACGCGCCGCTCTGAACTCCCCACCGCGCAGGGCCTGTCACCTCACCCGTGGCCCACGTGCTCCAGGCTGAGCTGAAACAGCCGGGCGACGTGGTCATCATCCAGGGCATAGAACACGAGCTTCCCCTCGCGCCGGCTGCGGACGACCCGCAGGCTGCGCAGCAGCCGGAGCTGATGCGACACCGCCGGCTCTTTCATCCCCAGCACCGCCGCCAGGTCGCCGACGCATAGCTCGGCATGTGAGAGGGCGTGGATGATGCGCACCCGGGTCGGGTCGGCCATCGCCTTGAAGATCTCGGCCAGCTCGACGATCATGGCCGGCTCAAGCGCATGCGCGCGTACCCGCCGCACCGCGTCGGCATCCACTACCCCGGCTTCGCCGGGTGCGCCCGCGCTCTCGACGGCAGCCATAGCCTCTCCTTGCTGACAACAGACGGACCGAAGGCGCACGAACGCCGATGGGTCACGCATCGCCGCCAGGCGCGCGGTGGCCGAGCGGGGCGAGCAGGCGGCGACCGGCGCGGGCGGCAGGCGCGGGGCGTTGGAGCAGGTCGCTATCCGGCAGGGACGGCGGCAGCAGCGCCAGAAGCGCGCCGGGCACACATTCAAACGACATCGGCGTCGTGCCGATATAGTCGCCATCGACCTGGACCGGGAGCGGGCGGCGCGATTCGATCCGCACCGTTCGCGCGCGGTGGTAGCCGATATCCGCGTCCTGGTCGAAGCGGCGTGTCCAGAGCGAGAGCAGCTTCAGTGGCGCGCTCCAGAGGGTCCGGCCCCGGATGATGCAGACATCCAGCAGGCCGTCGTCGAGGCTGGCGCGCGCGGTGAATTTGACGAAGCCGCCATACAGCTGCGAGTTGCCGAGGACAACCATCAGCACACGCGCTCGATGCGTCACGCCGTCAAGCTGCAGGGAGACGCGGGTGCCGCGCCAGCTTCCGGCGAGCGAGACAACCTGGAAGGCGTAGGCCAGCACACCCAGGCGGCGTTTGGCCTCGGCGCGCACGGCCGCCGTCACCGCGGCATCGAAGCCGACGCCGCACATCAGCAGGAAGTAGCGCCCGCCCGCCCGGCCCAGGTCGATCCGCTCGACGCGGGCATTGAGCAAGGCGGCAGCGGCGGCGCGCGGCTGGAGCGGCAGCCCGAGCTCGCGCACCCAGACATTGACCGTGCCAGCCGGCAACGCGGCCAGCGCTGTCGTCGTTCCGGCGATCCCGTTCACGACCTCGTTGACCGTGCCGTCGCCGCCGGCGGCCGCGACCAGGTCGTACCCGGCGCGCGCGGCCTCGCGCGCCAGGCGGATGCCGTCGCCGGGTCCGGCAGTGGGCTGCATCTCGACCGACCAACCGGCGTCGAGCCAGACATCGCGCGCGGCCTGGAGCGCCTGCCGTTGACTAGCGGCCTGGCCAGCGGCAGGGTTGAAGACGATCAGCGCGCGAACTGGGGCATGGCGCAATTGCATGGCGGGGAGTATACCATGTCGCGCGCTCCGTGGGCAGGCGCATCCGCGCCTTCCGCCAGCCTAGGCTTCGTCGCACTCCGGAGCGGGCGGGCTGGTGCGGATGGTGTCGGGCGTGTCGATCCAGCCGCGCCTGAGCGCATAGATCACCGCCTGCGTCCGGTCATTCAGCGAGAGCTTGCGCAGGATCGAGGAGATGTGATTCTTGACCGTCTGGGTGCTGATCTTGAGGTCCTCGGCGATCTCTTTGTTGCTCCCGCCGGCAGCGATCCGTTCCAGCACCTCGATCTCGCGCTCGCTCAGCGGCGTGAAGAGCGGGAAGTCGCTGTCCGGCGTCGCCGAAACATCCTGCGGCAGGTTGCGGAACTGCGACAGCAGCCGGCTGGCGACTTTCGGCTCTTCGAGCACGACATCGTTGATCACATACTCGCCACGGGCCACACGCCGCAATATCTCGGCCAGGTGCTTTGGGGCGATGTCTTTGGAGCGGTAGGCTGCCGCGCCGGCCTGGAGCGCGTTGAACGCCTGCTCATCGCTCTCGTGAATGCTGAGCATCACCACACCCAGATTCGGATACAGGTTGCGAATCTGGCGCGTCAGCTCCAGCCCGCTCATCCGCGGCAGGTCGAGGTCCACCAACGCGACGTTCGGTTCCCGGTTCGGCGGAGCGTTCGTCAGCCAGGCGATCGCCTCCTCGCCCGAGGAAGCCTCCTCGACGATCGTAATGTCGTCGTACTGCGACAGCGCGAAGCGCACACCCTGTCGGAACAGCGGGTGGTCGTCAACCAGTAGCAGCTTTACGGAGACGTTGGGGGGCACGGCAGCGCTTCCTTTCCCTGGTCTGCGAGCCAGCGTCGGTATGCAGCGGCCGGATCGGCCAGCCCGGGCAGGCCGGCGGCGCTCAGCAGGCGGTGAGTCGCCGGCAACGGCAGCCCGACGACATTCGTGTAGCTTCCCTCCACCCGGCGGACGAGCCGCCCGCCGAGCCCCTGAATACCGTAGGCGCCCGCTTTGTCCAGCGGTTCACCGGTGGCGACATACCCGGTGATCGTGGCATCGTCCAGCGGCGCGATCTCCACCAGGCTGCGCACCACCTCGAACACCGGCCCGGTGCGCGCAAGGACGCACAGGCCGGTATAGACCATGTGTGTACGCCCGGAGAGGCGGCGGAGCATTGCACAGGCGTCGTCCGCATCGACCGGCTTGTTCAGCACCTCTCCATCCAATACCACAATCGTGTCGGCGGCGAGCAGCACGCCGCCATCCGCTTCGGGCGCGGCGGCGTTCGCCTTGCGCCAGGGCAGCAGCGCAGGATGGGCGCGCGGCGGCACGCCATCCGCCGGGGGGAGCGCGGCCAGCACCGCCCGGGGCGTGGGCGTCTCACGCTCTTCGGCGTCGGTGGCTGTGACGCGGAAAGGCACGCCGAGGTACCGGAGCAGCTCACGCCGCCGGGGGGATGCAGATGCGAGCAGCAGCGCGGGCGTGTCAGCAATCATTACTGATGGGTGTACGGCGCATGCGTCCGGGTGTTCACCGGCTCGTTGATGAACAGATTGCCCTTATGAATTTTCAGGTTGAAGCCGCAGGCCGGGTTGGTGCAGACCCAGGCCTTGTACATGATCGCCGCGCCATCCGTCCCATAATCCGACAGCGGAACCAGATCGCCCTCGCCGCACTGGCGGCATTTCGGCCACATTGCGTTCTGCATCGGAACACCCTCCTCTTCGAGACCGCCGCGCATCCGCACTTGCCCGGTGTGGCCGCCCCGACCCGCCGCGCACACGGGCATCCCAGGGCGCGCGTATCGTAGCATGGAACCGGGCAGGTGACAAGGGAGCAGGCCAGCGTGCAACGTGCACCATGCCGAGTGCAGCACGGCGAGTGCAGCGTTTAGCGCTCTGCACTGTTGAACCCGGCGGCGAGGCGCGCCACCACCTCGACGATCAGTCGCCGTTCCTCGGCCTTGATCCGCTCATGAAGCGTCGATTCGTCGTCGCCAGGGAGCACCGGCACCTCTGCGCGCGCCAGCACCGGGCCGTCATCCACCGCCGGGGTCACTAGGTGTACCGTGCAGCCGGTGACCGGCAGGCCGCGCCGCAGCGCCTCCGGCACCACCCGCGCGCCGCGCAGCGCCGGGATGACCAGGCCGCCGCGAGTGACGACCGTCTCGCCGCCGCCGTCCGGCAGCAACGCCGGGTGCTGGTTGATCACGCGGCCGGGGAAGCGGCCGAGGAACGACGCCGACAGGACGCGCATGAAACCGGAGAGCACGACCAAATCCGGTGCGAAGGCGGCGATGACGTCGGCCAGCCGATCTTCCCAGGCGGCGCGCACGGCAACCCGGTCGTCTGGGCGGGCCGGCGGCAGCGGCACGAACGCCGCCGGAACGCCGCGCCGCAGCGCCCGCTGCAAGCCGAAAGCATCCGCCCGGTCGCTCACCACCAGCGCAACCTCCACGCCGGCCAGCGCGCCCGCATCCTGGGCGTCGAACAACGCCTGCAGGTTCGAGCCGCCGCCGGACACCAGCACGGCCAGACGGTAGGGCGTACGGCGCGCGCGCTGCGCTGTGTGCTCGGTCATGGGTCTGAGCGGCGGACGAACAACACACGACGAACGACGCACGGGCGCCATCCGCGATGGGAAGCTCGCCGCCGGTAGAGGCCTGGCATGCCGTGTTTGTTCGTCGTCGGTGGACGAAGGACGAGCATAGGCCCGGTCGCGGTCAGGGAAGCCCCCCGCCGATATCGCGGCGGAACTGCATGCCGGGGAACGAGATCAGTTCGACAACACCGTATGCCCGGCGCAGCGCGGCGCGTAGATCCCGCCCCATGCCGGTGATGCCCAGCACGCGCCCGCCGCACGTCACCAGATGGCCGCCGTCCCATGCGGTGCCGGCGTGAAAAATCAGGACGCCCGGCTCATCCACGCCTTCGATCCCGCTGATCGGGTCGCCGTAGCGCGGCGGGCCGGGGTAGCCGGCCGCGGCGAGCACGATGCAAGCGGTCGCACCGGCTTTTTGGCCGAGCATCGCTGGGTCGAGCCGGCCCGCCGCGCAGGCGTGCAACGCCGCTAGCAAGTCGCCCTCGATCAGCGGCATGATCGCCTGTGTCTCCGGGTCGCCAAAGCGGGCGTTGAACTCCAGCACGCGCGGACCCTCCTCTGTCAGGATCAGGCCGGCATAGAGCGCGCCCCGAAAAGGGGTGCCCTCGTCCACCAGCGCGCGCACCACCGGCTGCATCACCTGGCGGACGATCTCCTCGCGTAGCTCGGGCGCGAGGAACGGCGACGGCGCGAACGCCCCCATGCCGCCGGTGTTCGGCCCGGTGTCACCGTCGCCCAGGCGCTTGTGGTCCTGCGCCGCCGGCAGCGGCAGCAGCCGCTCGCCATCGCACAGCGCGATCAGCGAGACCTCGCGCCCGTGAAGGCGCTCCTCCAGCACCAGCCGCGCCCCGGCCACGGTGTGCCCGAGCGCCGCGATCGCCGCCAGTGTCTCGTCCACGCTCTCGGCGACGACCACCCCCTTGCCGGCGGCCAACCCGTCCGCCTTGACGACCCAGGGGCGCCCGCTGGCCCGCACAAACGCCGCCGCCGCCGCCGGATCGTCGAACACCTGCGCCGCAGCGGTCGGCACGCCGGCGCGCTGCATCAACTCCTTGGCGAAGGCTTTGCTGCTCTCGATCCGTGCGGCGGCGGCGGTCGGCCCGAAGACCGGGATGCCGGCGGCGAGGCAAGCATCGGCCAGGCCGGCGGCCAGCGGCGCCTCCGGGCCGACAACCACCAGATCCACCCGCTCGCGCCGGGCGACATCGACCAGCAGCGCCGTGGCGCTGGAGTCCACCGGAATGTTGCGGCCAAGCAGCGCCGTGCCGGGGTTGCCCGGGGCGATCAGCAGCTGTGTCAGCAGGGGCGACTGGGCGAGCTTCCAGGCGAGTGCGTGCTCGCGCCCGCCCGAGCCGACGAGCAGAACCTTCACGTGATCCTCGCTCCTTGCAACGCGCGGCAGCCGTTCAGGGGGCGGAGCGGCGCGGCGCTGCCATCCCGCCGGCTGCTTGCATCGATTATAGCACAGCGCCCGGCGGTGGTATAATGGTGCGCAATCGCCCCAACGCAGCCGAGACGCCCTTGAATGGCACCTATCTGCTGATGATGCGGCTCGACAGCGACCTGGACGCGCTCCAGGTCGGACGACTCGGGGTCTTCGGCTTCGCGGCGGGCTATTATCTGTATGTCGGCAGCGCGTTCGGCCCGGGCGGGCTGCCGGCGCGGCTGGCCTATCACGCCCGCCGCGTCAAACTTCGGCCGCACTGGCACATCGACTACCTGCGACCGCACGCCCGCCTGCTGGAAGCCTGGAGCGTGAGCGGCGCGCCACCGCTGGAGCGGGCCTGGGTGCAGGCCCTCGAACACCTGCCGGGCGTGGCCGTGCCTGTGCCGGGGTTCGGCGCGAGCGACACCGCCCGCCGGGCACACCTCTTCTACGCGCCGCGGCGGCCCAGCACGCGCCAACTCACCGGAACAGTGCTTAGCGCGGTCGAGCAGGTGGCCACGCCGCCGTATGCGATCAGGCTGGAGATCACCATCTACCATGAGTAAACCGACTCCCGCGCCACCTGTCATCCACCAGGAGGAGGTCGCGGCGCTGCTGGAGGCGCTGCGCGCCGAAGTGCGCGACCGTCGCCTCGCCGCGCAGCCGGCCGACGACCCGCTGGCCCGCGACCTCGAGCGCTGCCTGGATGAGATCGAACTGCATCGGGTGGTCAGCGCGCACTGGCCACTGATCGGCCAGACGCTGCCGCAGAAGGGAGTGGCGTTCGTCAACAAGGTCGTCCGCCGGCTGCTGCGCTGGTACATCAACCCGATCGTCGAGCAGCAGAACGCCTACAACGATGCCGTCGCCCGCGCGCTGCGGCTGCTGGCGGAGGCCTACGCCGACCTGGACCGCCAGGTGTCGCCCGCCGCCAACGGCTTGCCGCGTTCCGGCAGCGCGTCGCGCCCTCTCCAGGCGGGCGAGGCAGCGCCACAACCCGATCACCGCCGTCCACCGGCCAATACCGATGCACGTAGGGGCACGGCGACCGCATCCCTGCAGGCGCTGGTCGTCGCGCGGGGCGCCGCCGAGCCACCCGCGGCCTTTCCCGACCTGGAGCTGCGCGCCATCGAGCCGCAGCTCGGGCTTCGGCAGAAGGTCAACGCCCACTGGCGGCTCGTCGGCCGGGCCGCGTGGCCGCAGAAGCTGGTGCGGCGCTACCTGCGCTGGCTGATCAACCCGCTTGTCGAGCAGCAGAACAACGCCAACGCCGCCTTCACTGCGGCGATCGGAGCCATTGTGCGCCTCGACGCCGACCGGCGGGCGCGGGCCGCCGCGCTGCGGGCCGCCCGCAGCCGGACTCCAGAGGCCGCGAGCCAGAACGATGGGCTTCTGGCGTCCGACCCCTGAACGCTCACTGCCGTGGACACCATCACGATCGTCATTCCATGGATTGGCCGCGACACGGTGGGCGGGGCGGAGACCCAGGCCCGCCAGCTGGCCCGCGCGATCCACGAGCTCGGCGCGCCAGTCGAGGTCTGGGCGACCAACGGTCGCGACTCATTCCATCCGCCGGAGCCGTACTACCCGGAGGGACCGGACGAGCTCGACGGCGTGCCGGTGCGGCGCTTCGCGATCACGCCGCCACGCCCGGAGCCATACCTGCCCGCCGCGGTCGCCCGGCGCGGCCTGCCGGCGGACTGGCCGCGCTTCCCGGAACACGAGCTACGTCTGCTGGCCTCGCTCACCTCCTCCGAGGCGCTGCTGGAGGCGGTCGCCAGCGAACGCGCGGGGCGGCGCTACCTGTTCGTGCTCTACCCGTTCCCGACCACCTTCTGGGGCGCGCTGCTGGCCGGCGAGCGGGCCTACCTGCTCCCCTGCCTCCACGACGAGCCGTACGCGCGTTATTCCACCACGCGCTGGCTGTATCACCACGTCCGCCGCGCCCTGGCGAACAGCCCCGCCGAGCGCGATCTGGCCCTGCGGCTGTACGATCTGCCGCCGGAGCGGGTGGTCGCCGCTGGCGAGGGGATCGACCTCAGTCCGCGCGGCGACGGCGCGGCCTTCCGCGCCCGACGTGGGCTGGACGGCTCACTCCTGCTGTATGTCGGGCGGCGCACGGCGGATAAGAATGTGCCGCTGCTGCTGAGCTACACCCGCGAATACTGGGCGCGGCGCGGCGGCGCCTTTCGCCTGCTGCTCGCCGGGCGCGACCCATTGGCGCTGGCCGCGGCGCTCAGCCCGGTGGTCATTGACATCGGTTATGTCGAGTCTCAGGAGAAAGCGGATGCCTATGCGGCCGCGGATATCTTCATCCAGCCGAGCGTCCACGAGAGCTTCTCAATCGTGCTTATGGAAAGCTGGCTCCAGGGCGCGCCGGCGCTGGTGCACGCCGCGTGCGCGGTCACCCGGCAGGCGGCCGAGGCGAGCGGCGGCGGGCTGGCCTTCGGCAACTTCGGCGAGTTCGCTGCGGCGCTCGACCTGCTGCTGGCGGAGCCGGCGCTGCGGCGCGAGCTCGGGGCGCGAGGCCGCGCCTGGGTGCTGGAGCATTGCCGCTGGGGCGATGTCGCGCGTCGGACGGTCGAGGCGTTGAGCGGGTAACGGGAGGCGTTGCCTCCCGTTCGTTGCAGGACACCGGCCAGAACACGGAGCTTCAGCCAGGCCACGTGTCGGCGTTCTGCGCAACGCCAGGACCGAGCGCCCGGAGGAGTATCGACAGCAGCATCAGCACGTCTGGCCCGTGAGGCTCCAGTCCCTGCCCGATGCCGGCTGGCACCCTGTTCGTGCACGACGGCCTGCTGTTCTGCTATTTCGAGACGCCGGACAGCCCACCGGCGGCCTACGCGCGCATGGCGGCCAAACAGGTCCACGCCGGCTGGCAGGAGTTTATGGCAACCCTCTTTCGAGTCGCCCGATAACCCCCGCCCAGATGCGATGTTCGTCGAGTTGACCGAAACCTTCCACCTCGCTTGAAAAGGAAGCCGACGATGAGCCAGCCTTCGCAGACGCGACCGATCGAGAACGCCTATGCCCTGGCGCGCGAGCGCTACGCCGCGCTGGGGGTCGACACCGACCGGGCGCTGGCAGCGCTGGCCGGCATCGCGCTCAGCCTGCACTGCTGGCAGGGTGACGACGTGGCCGGCTTCGAGAATCCCGACGCCAGGCTGAGCGGCGGGATCGCCGCGACCGGCAACTACCCCGGCAAAGCCCGCACCGCCGACGAGCTGCGGCGCGACCTCGATCTGGCGTTCCGCCTCATCCCCGGCCGGCACCGCCTCAGCCTGCACGCGATCTACGCCGAGACCGGTGGCCGGAGGGTGGAGCGCAACGCGCTGCGTCCTGAGCACTTCGCCGGCTGGGTGGATTGGGCGAAAGCCAACCGCCACGGGCTCGATTTCAACCCGACCTGCTTCTCGCACCCGCTGTCGGAGAGCGGCTTCACCCTGTCGAGCGCCGACCCGGCCATCCGCCAGTTCTGGATCGAGCACTGCATCGCCTGCCGCGCGATCGGCGCGTCGTTTGGCCGCCAGCTCGGCACGCCCTGCGTCACCAACATCTGGATCCCGGACGGCTTCAAGGACATGCCGGCCGACCGCGCCGCGCCGCGCCGGCGGCTCAAGGAGGCGCTCGACCAGGTACTGGCCGCGCCGGCCGACCGGCGGTACAACCTCGACGCGGTCGAGAGCAAGCTGTTCGGCATCGGCGTGGAGAGCTACACCGTCGGCTCGCACGAGTTTTACATGGGCTATGCCGCCCGCCGCAACGACCTGCTGCTGTGCCTCGATGCCGGCCACTTCCACCCGACCGAGACGATCTCCGACAAAATCTCAGCGGTGCTGCTGTTTGTGCCAGGCATGGTGCTGCATATCAGCCGCGGCGTGCGCTGGGACAGCGACCACGTCGTGACCTTCAGCGACGAGGTGCAGGCCATCCTGCGCGAGATCATCGCCGGCGGCTTCCTGGAGCGGGTGCATATCGGCCTGGATTATTTCGACGCCAGCATCAACCGCATCGCCGCGTGGGTGATCGGCGCGCGCAACGTCCTGCGCGCGGCGCTGCTCGCCCTGCTGGAGCCGACCGACCGGCTGCGGGCGCTGGAGGCGGAGGGCGACTACACCGCGCGCCTGGCGCTCCAGGAGGAGCTCAAAGGGATGCCCTGGGCGGCGGTGTGGGACCAGTTCTGCCTGAAACAGGAGGTGCCGGTCGGCCTGCGCTTCCTGGACGATGTGAAGCAGTACGAGGCGCGCGAGCTGGCGCGGCGGGGATGACGGAGCGATGCGGCACGGCGATCTAATCTCATCATGCTCATCAGGTGGCGTCCGAAGCAGGGAGAATCAGCGATGGGTATCGAGCCCTCTGTGTTCAAACACGTACGCTACGGCTGGGACGACGCGGTCGCCGACCGGCTGGACCCGGTCGAGCGGCTGGTGTACCGCTCGAACCTGCTGGGGAGCGACCAGCGCATCACTAACACCAGCGGCGGCAACACATCCTCCAAAATCCGGATGCCCGACCCGCTCACCGGCGAGGAGGTCGAGGTGCTGTGGGTGAAAGGCTCGGGCGGGGATCTGCGCACCGCCACGCGGGCCCATTTTTCGTCGCTGTTCCTGGACAGGCTGCGCGGCCTGCAGCAGCACTACCACCGCGCGCCGGAGCGCGGCCCGAAAAGCGCGATCGAAGACGCGATCGTCGGGCTGTACCCGCACGCCACCTTCAACCTCAACCCGCGCCCGCCCTCGATCGACACGCCGCTCCACGCCTTCGTGCCGGCCCGGCATGTCGATCACATGCACCCCAACGCCGTGATCGCGGTCGCCGCCGCGCGCCACGCCGAGCGGCTGACGCGCGAGATCTATGGCGACGAGGTGGTCTGGACACCCTGGCAGCGCCCCGGCTTCGACTTGGGGCTAAAGCTGGAGCAGATCTGCCGCGCGCACCCGCGGGCGAAGGGCGTCATCCTTGGCGGGCACGGGCTGATCAACTGGGCCGACGATGACAAGGCCTGCTACGAACTGACGCTCGACCTGATCGAGCGCGCCGCGCGCTACGTCGAAGCGCACGACCGGGGCGAACGCACCTTCGGCGGGCAGCGCTGCCAGGCGCTGGAACCGGCGCGCCGGCGGGCGGCGCTGGCCGCGATCCTGCCGTGGCTGCGCGGGCAGATCAGCCAGCAGAAGCGCTTCATCGCCACCGTGCAGGACGACGAGGCGACGCTGCGCTTCGTCAACAGCTACGACGCGCCGCGCCTGGCGGAACTGGGCACCTCCTGCCCCGACCACTTCCTGCGCACCAAGATCAAGCCACTCTACGTGCCATGGGACCCGCAGACCGAAGACCTTGCGGCGCTCCAAGATGAGCTCAGCGCCGGGTTGGCGCAGTACCGGCGGGACTACGCGGCCTACTACGAGCAGCACCGCCGCGCGGACTCGCCGGCGATGCGCGACCCGAACCCGACGGTCATCCTCATCCCCGGCCTCGGGATGGTCGCCTGGGGCAAAGACAAGAGCGAGTCGCGCGTGACCGCCGAGTTCTACACCTGCGCGATCGAGGTGATGCGCGGTGCGGAGGCGATCGACGCATACACCGCCCTGCCGCTCCAGGAGGCGTTCGACATCGAATACTGGCTGCTGGAGGAGGCCAAGCTCCAGCGCATGCCACCCGAGCAGGAGCTGGCGCGCCGGGTGATCGCGGTCGTCGGCGCCGGGAGCGGGATCGGGCGCGAGGCAGCGCTGCGGCTGGCGCAGGACGGCGCCCACATCGTCGCAGTGGACCGCGACGAGGCCGGCGCGCAGGCGACCGCCGCAGCGATCACCGGGCGGCGCGGCACAGGCATCGGCGTGGCGGGCAGCGGCATCTCCGCCTGCGGCCCGGCGATCGGGCTGGCGGCCGACATCACCAGCCGCGAGAGCGTGCGCGCGATGCTCGAACAAGTGGCGCTGGCCTACGGCGGCCTGGACGCGGTCGCGGTGACGGCCGGCATCTTCGTGACGCCCGACACGGCCGGGCGCATCCCGGACGACCGCTGGGCGCAGACGTTCGCGGTCAATGTCACCGGCCTCTACCTGGTGGCCGACGAGGCGGCGAAGATCTGGCAGGCGCAGGGGCTGCCGGCCAGCCTGGTGCTGACCACCTCGGTCAACGCGGTGGTCGCCAAGAAGGGCAGCCTGGCCTACGATACCAGCAAGGCGGCGGCCAACCACCTGGTGCGCGAGCTGGCGATCGAGCTGGCCCCGCTGGTGCGGGTGAACGGGGTGGCGCCGGCGACGGTGGTGCAGGGCAGCGCGATGTTCCCGCGCGATCGGGTGATCGCATCGCTCGCCAAATACGACATACCCTACAGCGACGACGAGCCGACCGAGGCGCTGACGGCGAAGCTGGCGCAATTCTACGCCGACCGCACGCTTCTCAAGCGCCCGATCACGCCCGCCGACCAGGCCGAGGCGATCTTTCTGCTGCTCAGCGACCGCCTGCGCCAGACGACCGGCCAGATTCTGACGGTTGACGGCGGCCTGCACGAGGCGTTCCTGCGGTGACACGACGATCTGCTCGCACGATGACCCATGACCGCATCAAGCTCTAATCTTCCACCTTCCGGCTCCAACCCCGGCACGCCAGCCGCCTACCTGGCGGTCGATTTGGGCGCGTCCAGCGGCCGGGTAATGCTCGGCACGTGGGACGGAGCGCGCTTCGAGCTGCGCGAGCTGCGGCGCTTCCCGAACGGGCCGGTCGCGGTGCACGGCCACCTGCACTGGGATGTGCTGCGCCTGTGGAGCGAGATCACACGCGGCATCGCCGACTACGCCGCCGGGCACGGCGCGCCGCTGGCCGGGATCGGGATCGACACCTGGGCGGTGGACTTCGCGCTGCTCGACCGGGCCGGCAACCTGCTCGGCAATCCATACCACTACCGCGACCGGCGCACCGAGGGCATGCCAGCGATCGTCGATCAGCGGATGCCGCCGGAGCGCCTCTACGCCCGGACGGGCATCCAGCGCCTGCCGATCAACACGCTCTACCAGTTGGTCAGCATGCGCCAGCACGGCGACCCGCAGCTCGATGCCGCCGCCACGCTGCTCCTCATCCCCGACCTGTTTCACTACTGGCTGACAGGGCGCGCGGCGGCCGAGTACACCAACGCCACGACGACGCAGTTCTTCGACGCCCGCGAGCGGCGCTGGGCAGCCGACCTGCTCGCGGAGCTCGGCCTGCCCGCGGGGCTGCTGCCGGAGGTCGTCGCGCCCGGCACGCCGCTCGGCGAGCTACTGCCCGAGGTGCACGACGCCACCGGGCTGCGCCACCCCACATCGGTGATCGCCACCGCGACCCACGACACGGCCAGCGCCGTCGCGGCCGTGCCGGGGCTGGATGCGCGCAGCGCCTACATCAGCAGCGGCACCTGGAGCCTGGTAGGGGTCGAGATCGGCCAGCCGGTCCTGAGCGAGGAGGCGCGCCGGCTGAACGTCACCAACGAAGGCGGCGTGGGCGGCACCATTCGCCTGCTGAAGAACGTCGCGGGGCTGTGGCTATTGCAGGAGTGCCAGCGCCACTGGCAGCGCGCCGGGGAGGCGTACGACTGGCCGGCGCTGGTGGCGCTGGCCGGGGCCGCACCGCCGCTGCGCAGCCTGGTCGAGCCGGACGCGCCGGAGTTCCTCAACCCGGACGACATGCCGGCCGCCATCCGGGCGTACTGCCGGCGCACCGGCCAGCCCACGCCGGAGAGCATCGGCGCGGTGGCGCGCTGCTGCCTGGACAGCCTGGCGCTCAAGTACCGCTGGGTCGTCACGGCGCTGGCGCGCTTGACCGGGCGAACCATCGAGACCATCCGTATCGTGGGCGGCGGCAGCCAGAACGCGCTGTTGTGCCAGCTGACCGCCGACGCCTGCGGGCGGCAGGTGGTGGCCGGCCCGGTCGAGGCGACGGCGCTGGGCAACATCCTGGTGCAGGCGGTCGCCTGCGGGGCGCTGCCGGACATCGCCGCCGGGCGGCAGGCGGTCGCCGCCTCGTGCGAGCAGACGGTCTACGAGCCGCGGCCCGCAGCCGGCTGGGAGGACGCGATCGCGCGGTTCGAGGGGCTGGCCGCCGCCGCCAGCGGCGCGCTGTGAGGGACCGGGCGACGGAAGGTGTCAGACAGGGCGGAGGGCGAGGGAGTAGGCCATCCTTGCCGCCTATCGCCCCTGTTGCGGTCTAACGGCCTGGGTTGCGCCGCCGGCTGCACGAGTACGACATCACTGGCCAGATAGATGCACTCCTCGCGCAGCCGGATGTAGGTTCCATCGGCACACCACACCTGGTTCGGTCGAACTATCTCCAACCAGCGCAGCAGGGTCGGATAGCGTCCGTCGTGATGCGTGCTGGCAGTGGTACGGCAGGAGCGCTTGACCGCGACGAGCAGGCGCTCTTCGCGCATCACCCCAGCACGCGCTTATGATTGACAACCCAGCTGCGCCGACAGAGTTCAGCCGCCACGCGGCTACGGCGCGGAGTGACGCCCGCTACAAGCCACTGGGGGGCCGCTGTGCTCAGGCTGTCACGCATTTCTTGACTGTCTCCCAGGTGCGCGTCGTGACGTTGCTGCCGAATATCTTCTCGATCAAGGTCATGAACACCGGGCCGCGCGGGTTCGGGACGTATGCCGTAAAGACCTCGCGTCCATTCATCGCAAGGATGTGGACACCATCAGTCACAATGGGCAGTACGAGCGGCGTTTGGTGAGGCTCACCGAGAAATGTGACCACCCGCTTGGCGCTTGCTGGCAAATCGAAGGCGGTATAGGGGTCGGCTTCGACCAGATCGCGCAGGACACGGACCGAACGCACGATGGTGTAAAACGTACGGCCGAGTCGCTTCGCCATGGCGGCTTCAGCCTGGCGCGCAAGCGCAGCTTCGACGTTAGCACCTGCGCTAAACACGACATTCCCGCTTGAGAGCACGGTCTTCACGTCCGTAAAGACGGCGTCTCCGAAGGAGCGCTTCAACTCTGTCATCTTGGCATGTATGGGGCTTACGCCGCGCAGGAACGCAACATATCGAGGCATAATCTCTCCTTGGCCTGAGCAGCCCAACATTTCGCGTTTAGCAGCGGGTGGGCATAAATATAGGTCGGGTGATCTACCGAACGTTCGGGTTCCCCCACCTCTCAACATGGCAGTGTTCCTACCCGTCGCGCTGGAAACCGTTGTCAGGTGGCCGGGCGCCGCTCGCTAGGCCATAATCGCCAGCAGGGAGAGCAATTGAACGCCAAGAAGTTCGTCGCCCTCGATCGCAAGGTGACGGCGTGCATCGGCCGGTGCCATCCCTTTGGTAAAGAGGCGCCAGGCGATCTCTTGATCGAGCTGAACACGAGCATCCGGTTCTTCCACGGCTCCCTGATAGAGCTGCCAGCCCTGGCTTTGTTTGCTGAGTGTCCAGTCGCCACCGGCCTCACCACTGATCGAGATAACAACAGCGGTTCCCTCAGCCGCCCCTACCGCACGGTAGGTGTGGGGCAGGCCGCGCATAAAGGTGTCAAGCGCCGGATACAACCATCGCCTTGAGGTCAAGAGCGGCGCGCTGACGGCTTCACGGATGTGTTGTTGATGGTGCCACTTTTCGGTGTACTCACGAGCAATATCGAACCAATTGAGTGAGGAGGTTTCACCCGCCCAGGCGACACTGGCACGAGCCGGTGCCAGCGGATCGAGCGTTGTGAAGAGGTGGTGGACCTGCGGCCCAACCAACTCCAACAACTCGATCAGGAGTTGTGGACTAAGCCGCCGCGCCGCTCTCACCCACTCGGCATTCAATCGGTCGAGCAAGCTTACCAAATGATGATAGGTTGCCGGCGGCGGCTCGGTGGTCGGGGGTGTGAAGTTGTCGCGTTGCGAGGACAGGCGGCGCATATCCGTGTCGAGCAGATGTGCCACCATATCTTTGACCGACCAGGGCGCCGCAATGGTAGGCTTGTGCCAATCCTGTGGCTCAAGTTGGCGCAACAGGGTGACAAGCTCGGTATGTAACGCCGGAAACAGATCGACGGTATTAATCGGCTCAACCGGACGAAGCACAGGTATCCTCCCTGATCCACATATGAGCAGCTCGGACGCCTCCATTGTCCCCTAAGGCGCATACCGAAGAGCAAACTATGAAAGTATCTGATCAGTGGCTGCCAAGGTACAAGTAGCCAGGCATCCGTCTATCTCATTCCATGTAGACGGACAGTCCACCGCCGGCTGCCCCCACACGCCTGCATCCGAGTCTCCGCTTCCAGGCGGGGGGTGTCTAGACGCCCTGCATGCCTCGCAGGCGGGGCTGTGCCGTAGGCGATTACGTGGCGCGGGAAGCTGCCTTGTCAAAGAAGATGCCTCGTGCGCCCCAGGACGGCGGGCGGCGATCCGCCAGCCGACTATCCCCCGGCTGCCCACCGGCTGGCATCACGGCGCCGGCTCGGTTCGAGGCTGGGTCGCCGGAAGGAGCGCGTGTGCTCGTAACACCTGGCGCAACTCCGCGGCGCCCGCATACCGGTGCACGGCCATGCCAAGCCGGCGCGCCACCTCGACATGCCCCGGCGTATCGTCAACGAACAGCGCATCCGCCGCATCTACGCCTGCCGCAGCGAGCGCGGCGGCAAAGATCGCCCGATCAGGCTTGGCGGCCCCCACCACCGCCGAGTTGATCACCTGGTCGAACGCTGTGTCGAGGCCCAGACGGCGGAGATCCTCGGGCAGGCGCGAGGTGGCGTTCGTCACCAGGACGACCCGGGCGCGCTGCCGGCAGCCTGCCACCAACGCCAGCACGTCCTGGTCAACCGCTCCGGCCGAGGCCGACCACCAGCGCACGGCGCCTGCCACATCGGCGTCGGGAAATTGGCGGGCCAGCGCCGCGGCGATCTGCTCCCGCCAGATCGAATCGGCGACCTGCCCCGTGATGGCCGGAAGCAGCCGCTCGGGCGCGAAGGCCACGCGGCGGATCGCGCCGGCGGGCAGGCCGAAGCTGCGCTCCGCTTCTGGGTCATCCTGGCTACGCCAGGTGCGGATCACGCCGTCCAGGTCGATCAAGAGCGCCTGAATCATACGCACGCCTTTCTTTTCCCATAGAGTACCTATAGCATACCGGTGCGCGCCGCGCATCAACCGAACGGTGGATAGACCGATCGGCCGGACCGCGCCGCTCAACACGCCTCGCGACGGAGGAGACACAGCCGCCCGCGTGCTATGCTGTCCGCAGCGCATAAGGAGGAGGACAGCAATGGCAGTGATCGAAGTGCAACAATTGCACAAGCGCTACCGCGGCCGCGTCGCCGTGGATGATGTTTCGTTCTCGGTCGAGCGGGGCGAGATTTTCGGCATCCTCGGCGCAAACGGCGCCGGCAAGACCACGACTGTCGAGTGTATCGCCGGGCTGCGACGTCCGGACGGCGGGCAGGTCCGGGTGCTCGGCCGCGACCCGCGGCATGACCGCGCGTACCTGCGCCAGCGCGTCGGGGTGCAGCTCCAGGCCAGCCGCCTGCCCGGCAAGATCACGGTCGCCGAGGCGCTGGCGCTCTTCGGTTCCTTCTACCCGCACCCCGCCGACCAGGAGCAGCTTCTGGCCGAGCTTGGGCTGGCCGCACAGCGCAACACGCGCTTCGAGCACCTCTCCGGCGGCCAGCAGCAGCGCCTCTCGATCGCGCTGGCCCTGGTCGGCAACCCCGAGGTCGCCATTCTCGACGAGCTCACCACCGGCCTCGACCCGCGGGCCCGCCGCGCGACCTGGAACGTCATCCGGGGCCTGCGCGCCCGCGGCACGACGGTCCTGCTGGTCACGCACGGCATGGAGGAGGCGGCCCAGCTCTGCGACCGGCTGGCCGTGTTCGACGGGGGTCGGATCGTCGCAATCGACACGCCAGCCGGGTTGGTCGCCGCGCTCGGCGGCGAGCAGCGCGTCTGCTTCCGGCCATCGGCGCCGCTCGACCTGAGCCGACTGGCGGCCCTGCCCGGGGTGCGCCGTATCGAGTCGGACGTCGAGCAGATCTGCGTCACCGGGGTCGGCGATCTGCTTAGCGCCGTCACCGCATTCCTGGCCGCCGAGCAGGTCGTCGCGCATGATCTCACCCTGGAACACGCCACCCTGGAGGACGCGGTCGGCGCGTTGACCCGCCGCGCCATTGCCGCGTGATAGTGCGCGTTCGGCATCAAAGGAAAGGGCGCTATATGATTTCGTTGCGCGGTAAAGGGAGGAAACATTTCGTGGATCACTCGAGGAACAATGTCATCATTTGCACACCGAGCAACCTCGGCTTGCGTCCGGAAACCGACGAACATGAGCCAGGAACATGGATGGCTCCGTCAGTATTGATGGCTGCGGGACTTCAGGCGGGCATTGGTTCGGTGGGAGTCGAGTGGCTAGCTCGACCCAACTATCGCTTCGATGCTGAGAGCGGCACGCGTATCCGCAACGGGCATGCGATCCGCGACTACAGTATAGACATTGGAGGCCTTGTTGCGAAGAATCTAGTCAATGGCAAGCGTCCGGTCGTTGTCGGCGGAGACTGTAGCATACTGCTTGGTTGTCTTGTGGGCGCGAGGAGTGTCGGTCGAGTTGGCCTGCTCCATGTCGATGGGCACAGCGATTTCTTCCATCCCGGAAACTACGACACGCACAGCCGTCTCGGATCGGCAGCCGGTATGGACCTTGCCCTTGCAACCGGGGGTGGAGAGAGATTGCTGACCCAATGGCCCGGCATAGACGGGCCGCTTGTTCGAGATGAGGACGTGACGCAAATGGGGGAGCGCGATGCTTTGCGTCCGGAGTACAGCCAATACTATGGAGACATTCGCGATACGGCGATGAACCGGATTATTGTCCAGGATATGCTTCGGGATGGAATGTCAGCGACAGCGGAACGGGTGGCTAAGTAGGCACTCCGTCGAGAGGTTTCGCGGTTCTGGCTTCATCTGAATGTTGATGTTCTTGCAGAGGCGGTCATGCCTGCCGTGGATTCACCAGGAGAGCCAGGACTAGATTTGGAACAGCTATCGCAGCTGATCGCCCTTTTGATGGGCCAATTGCCGATCATCGGTATAGATGTCACGATCTATGATCCCGAAAAAGATCCGGACCATCGCTATGCCAGGACCATCGTAGAATGCCTTGGTAAGGCGCTACGTTGATCGAGTCGCCGGGCTCGAAAATGACAGTTCCTCCTCGCGAAGATGGAAGATCGCAACGCGAATGAAGAACCGGTTTACAGAGGAAAGGAGTGAAGCGATGGACACAGCGATCAACTCAAATTCTCGCAGCTTTCTGAAAGGCCTCGCCGCCAATGGCCCGGCTGCCGAATACGCCGACCAGCTCATGTTGTATGGGCAATTTGTTGGGGACTGGTTGGGAGAAATGGCGGAGTTTGCACCGGATGGATCTCTCACCATGTCGCGCTGGGATATTCGTTTCGATTGGGTACTCGAGGGGCGCGCAATCCAGGATCTCTGGATCACCCCGGTGCGGGAAGACCGAGAAGTGGGTTGGTTCGAGCCGGGGAATCGCTACTCGACGACGCTGCGTGTCTACGATCCCACGATCGACACGTGGCACATCATCTGGATCAATCCGCCGGGCAGGTACATTACACGGCAACTCGCCCGCAAGGTAGGGAATGAGATCATTCAATTGGCCGATGTAGATGCCTCAGGGGCGCTGACCCGCTGGGTGTATCGCGATATAACACCGGAGAGCTTTCGATGGTGCAACGAGCGATCCATCGACCAAGGAAAGAGCTGGCAACTAGTGCAGGACATGCGGGCGCAGCGCTTGACTGGCGGTGAACAGCACATGAGCGAACACGACAGATCGCGTAGGCGAGCACTGGAGCTGTACTTGCAGTTGCTAGACGCGTGGAACCGTCGGAGTGCCGACGATTTCGCGGAACTGTTCGGCGAGTCGGGAAGCTGTATCGGTTTCGACGGTTCTTCGATGAACGGAGCATCCGAGATTACATCCAGTTTGCGCACAATCTTCGAGCATCACCCGACCGCAACCTACGTGGCGAAGGTCAGGGAGGTTCGCTCATTGGGGGCGACCGTGACGCTTGTACGCGGCGTGGCCGGGATGATCCCGCCGGGGAAGAGCGAGATCAACGCGGCAGTGAACGCCATTCAGAGCCTTGTGGTGGTGGGCTCAGGGCCGACCGCGCGGATTGCCTTGTTCCACAACACGCCCGCAGCTTTCCATGGCAGCCCTGAGCTGAGTGAACGTTTGACGATGGAACTAGCCGAAGTTGTGCGCGCAGGGATCGTTGTCGATGCTGCTAACGAGGTGTGCTGACTACAGGGCATAGCGCACCACATTCTGCCATGCACTGCTCAATGCGCAGACGGTGGCGAAATGGAAGATACCTGACAACATGACCTGCGATGTGCATACATTATGGAGGCTCACCCACGACTGCGGACAGCTACCTGCAAACGTTAGACTGCAAGGAACAAGACCATGACAGCATTGCTACGTCTGACACGGGTTGAGCTCACGCTGCTCGGGCGCGACATCGGTGCGATCGTCGCCCTATTGGCCATACCGCTGTTTGTGTTGCTGAGCTTCGGGCTGGTGTACGCGGTCAAAGACACCGCCCTCCCGTCGATCGCGGTCGCGCTCTCGCTGGCTCTGAACGCGCTCTACAGCGTGCCCGGGGCGCTGGGCAACGCCCGCGAGCAGGGCATCCTGCGGCGGCTCGCCACCACCCCGGTGCACCCGGCGGCGCTGCTGGCGGCGCAGTTGCTGACCCATCTGCTGCTCGCCGCCGTCTCGCTTATGCTGCTGGTGGGCGCCGCGCTCCTGCTGGGCGTCTCCCTTCCCCGCCATGTCGGCGGGGCGCTTGCGGCCATCACCCTCGGTGTCACCGCGCTGTTCGCGCTCGGGGTGCTGATCGCCGCTGTCGCTCCGAACGGCCGGGCGGCGACCGGGATCGGCGTACTGCTCTACTTTCCACTGTCGTTGCTGGGCGGCATGACCATCCCACGTGAGCAGTTGCCGCCGCTCCTGGCGCGCATCGGCGACCTGACGCCCCTGGGTGCGTTTCGGCAGGCCATCCAGCAGAGCTGGGCCGGCGCCGCGCCTGAGCCGCTTCAACTGATTATCCTGGCGCTCTACGCCGTGATCCTCGGCGCGGCGGCCGTGGTGCTGTTTCGGTGGGAGTGAGCGCCAAGGCAGGAGGGGCAAGATGGAGCGATCTCGGAGTGGGCAACGGCTGGCGCAGTGGGAGCGATGGTTGAGCGCCGCGGGAGCAGCCGTGCCCTACCTCCTGCTCGCGGCTGCGACGCTGCTTGCCGGACTGACGGGCGGATGGTCCTGGAGCGAGTGGCTGGGCACGCTCGCCCTGGCCCTGCTGACCGCCGGCTGGATACTCTGGTTTGTCACGCTGCACCCAGCCTGGGCCGAGCGACGGCGGCTGATGGCGTTCTACTACGCGGGGCTCGTGGCGCTGATCGGCCTGCTGATGACCCGCAGCCCCTGGTTCGGCCTGTTCGCCTTCACCGGCTACCTGCATGCCTGGCAGTTGTTGCGTGGCGGCTGGCGGCTGCTCGGCGTGACGGCCACGGCGCTGCTGGCCACGACCTGGCCGCTTGGCGGGATGCCCCAGCCGAGTCTGCCAGCCATCGCTATCTATCTTGTGATCGTCACGGTCACAGTGACACTGGTGATCCTGTTCAGCCTGGTTGGCGAGGTGACAGCGGCCCAGAGTCAGCAGCGGCAGCAGATGATCGCCGAACTGGCGGAAGCGAACCGCCGCCTGGAGGCGGCCCTGCAGGAGAACGCCACGCTCCAGGCCAGGGTGCTCGCGCAGGCGCGCGAGGCCGGGATGCTCGACGAACGCCAGCGGCTGGCGGGCGAGATCCACGACACGCTCGCGCAGGGCCTGGCAGGGATCATCACCCAATTGGAGGCCGCTGAACACGCCGCCCATCAGCCCGCGCAATGGCGGCGCCATCTTGACAACGCCCGGACCCTCGCGCGCGCCAGCCTGGCCGAGGCGCGGCGCTCGGTTGAAGCGCTCCGGCCCGCGCCCCTGGAACGCGCCCCGCTGCCCGAGGCGCTCGCTGCGCTGGCGCGCGAGTGGGCCAGCGGCGCCGGGGTCGTCGCCCATGTCACGACGACCGGCGTGCCCCAACCCCTGCTGCCCGAGATCGAAGCCACCCTGTTCCGCGTCGCGCAGGAGGCGCTGACGAACATCGGTCGCCACGCCCGGGCGACGCGCGCGGGGCTGACGCTCTCGTACATGGGCGATGTTGTCGTGCTGGATGTGCGCGACGATGGAATCGGCTTTGACGCCGCGCGGATGTTGGACACGACCGTGGGGAGCGGCGATCGCGGCGTTGGCCTGCACGGCATGGCCCAGCGCCTGCGGCGGGTAGCGGGAAATCTCACCATCGAAAGCACGCCGGGCAGCGGGACGGCGATCAGCGCAAGCGTTCCGGCGATTGTGGCGGGCGAGGGGGGAAACGTCTGATGAGCACACCCATCCGGCTCCTCCTGGTGGATGATCACCCGGTCGTGCGCGACGGGCTGCGGGGAATGTTCGCGGATGATCCGGAGATCACCGTGGTCGGCGAGGCGGCGGACGGCGCCGAGGCGCTGGAGCTGGTGCGCCGCGAGCGGGTGGACGTGGTGCTGATGGATCTGCGCATGCCGGGGATGCCGGGCGTCGAGACGATTCGGCACCTACGGCAGCACAGCCCGGCGACCCGGGTGCTGGTGCTGACCACCTACGACAGCGATCGCGACGTGCTGGCGGCGATCGAAGCTGGGGCGACCGGTTACCTGCTCAAGGACGCGCCACGCGACGAACTGGTGCGGGCGGTGCGGGCCACCGCCCGCGGCGAGGCGGTGCTGTCGCCGGCGGTCGCGAGCCGCCTGATCGGGCAGATCCGCGGCCCGGCCAGCGAGCCCTTGAGTGTGCGCGAGCACGAGGTGCTATCGCTGATCGCCAAAGGCGCCTCGAACAGTGAGATAGCGGCGGCGCTGTTCATCAGCGAAGCGACAGTCAAGACCCACCTGCTGCATCTGTATGCCAAACTCGGCGTGCGCGACCGCGCCGGTGCGGTGGGGGAGGCCTACCGCCGTGGCCTGCTCAGTTAACTGGGCCACTGAGCATCCGCCTGAGAACCTGCCTGCAACGGTCAGGCAGCCGCCCGTCGATGAGGCCGATCGCTGCGGATGGCGATGCTGGCCCTCTTGCACCAGCGAAGGAGACTCACGTGATACGCACAGGATTTCTTCGTCAACGAGGTGGATTCTTCATCGGCCTGCTCTGCCTGGCGCTCATGCCGATATCGGCGCGCGCGCAGTCGACGGAGCGCTGCTTCACGGAGACCGGCCATTGCATCGGTGGTCCGATCCGGACTTTTTGGGAACGCAACGGCGGGTTGGCGGTCTTTGGCTACCCGATCAGCGCGCCGCAACGTGAGACGAACGCCGATGGTTGGACCGGCCAGACACAGTGGTTCCAACGGGATCGGCTTGAGGATCATGGCGCACTGGGTGTGATGGGCGGGCGGCTTGGGGACCAGCTGCTTGCGACGATGGGCCGCCCCTGGCAGCGCCGTGCGCCGCCCGAGACTCGGGCCGGGTGCCGGACATTTCCTCAAACCGGGTACGCCGTCTGCGAGCCGTTCCTGAGCTATTGGGAGCGCAACGGCGGCCTGGCGCGCTTCGGCTACCCGATCAGCTCCGTCGAAGAGCAGATCATCGGCGACTGGGTCGGCGATGTGCAGTATTTCGAGCGCCGGGCCATGGAACACCATACCGAACTTGCCGGGACCAGCTATGAGATCTTGTTGGGGCTTCTTGGACAGCGCCTGAGCACCGTCGCCGCCGTTGATGCCTGTCCGACGCCGCTGTATGAGCCGTGGCGCGCGGCCTTGACCTCGATCTCGTTCGGCCAGGCGCTTGGCTGCCCGCTGCCCGCGCGCGCGGGCGTGCCGATGGCTTACCAGCCCTTCGAGGGTGGGCAGCTGATCTGGGTGGATCGCGGCGCGGATGGCCGTATGATCATCGCCGAGCTGCGTGGCCGCACCGAGCCAACTGCACCGCGTGGTGCGGTGTATGGCGCTATGGTGTTTGAGGATACTTGGGACGAAGGCCAGCCGAACAACGGCGGCATCACGCCGCCGGCGGGCCGGTTCGAACCGCAACGCGGCTTCGGCAAACTGTGGCGCGATCGGCCGCTGCTGCGTCGAAGCTTGGGTTGGGCGACTGCACCGGAACAACCGGCCACCGGCGTCTATCAGCAGTGGGACGGCGGGGCGATGCTAAGCGCCCCGGATCTCGGAGATCCACATCACAGTTTTTTCTATGTACGCGCCATCCTCTTCGCCGGTCGTGATCAGGTGGTGCGGCAGTAGCGGCGCGCGCAGGGTCAGCTTGGCGCTGCCTGCCCGGATGGCTGCCCGACATGTGGGCCGGCGGCAAGGGGTGTGTTCAGCTTGATGCAGGCATCGCAACGAGCCAGCGCGCCGATGCATGAGCGGATGGATGCGCCATCACGGCCGTTCGCGGCGTTGGTATAATCTTTGCTGTATACAGAGTTGGTCGTAGCGCGGGAGGAGTGGCGGGCTGCAGGCCCCTCCTGATCTGGTTTTGAATGCGCATGAGTGCGCCTGAAAGAAAGATCGCGGAGGGCTTCGCGCCCGCCAGCCTCCCTTTTCTCCACCCCGCCGTCGGCGGCCGCACCGCCCATGACGCGGCGGGGCCTGGCTTGTTGGGAGGCCGGAAGCCCACAAGGCCCGCTGCAAGCATCTCAGCGGTCGCGGCAAGATAGTCAACCAACCGGTGCATTCGAGCTAAAGGTACGATATCGCCATGAACCGATTACGAATTGCACAGGTGGCGCCACTGTACGAGAGTGTCCCACCCAAAGGCTACGGCGGCACCGAACGTGTAGTTTCGTATCTTACGGAGGAGCTGGTCCAGCGTGGGCACGAGGTAACATTGTTCGCCAGCGCCGACTCGATTACGAGAGCGCAGCTCGTACCGATGTGTGAGCAGTCGCTCCGCCTCGACCCACACTGCATTGATCGCCTTGCTCACCACATTCTAATGCTGGAGCGAATCTTCAAAGACCCTTCTCGCTTCGATATCATCCATTTTCACATTGATTACCTGCATTTTCCCTTATCGCGCCGCACAACCGTCCCACACCTGACAACCCTGCATGGCAGGCTGAACATCCCAGACCTGGTGCCGTTATACCACGAGTTTCGCGAGATTCCGGTGGTCTCGATCTCGCACGACCAGCGCACGCCGCTGCCGTGGCTCAACTTCCAGGGCACGGTTTACCACGGATTGCCCGAAAACCTGCTCAGCTTTCACGAACGCCCCGGGCAGTATCTCGCCTTCCTTGGCCGCATCTCCCCGGAGAAAGGGATCGAGCAGGCGATCCAGATCGCGCGCCGGGCCGGGATGGAGATCAAAATCGCCGCCAAGGTCGATCCCGTCGATCAGGCCTACTATGACGCGGTGATTCGACCGCTGCTCGACAAGCCAGGAGTCGAATATATCGGCGAGATCGGCGACGATGCGAAAGGCGCATTCCTGGGGCACGCCTATGCCTTGCTGTTTCCGATCGATTGGCCGGAGCCGTTCGGCCTGGTGATGATCGAGGCGCTGGCATGCGGAACCCCGGTGATCGCCTACCGCCGCGGGTCTGTGCCGGAAGTGCTCGACGATGGCCTAACAGGGTTCATCGTTGACGATCTGGAGGGAGCGGTGCAGGCGGTGGAGCGGGTTGCGACCCTGAGCCGCCGGCAATGTCGGCAGGTCTTTGAGGAGCGGTTTACCGCTGCTCGCATGGCGCGCGAGTATCTGGCGATCTACCGCCGATTGATCGATGGCAGGCCCGGCGCTGGGCACCGTTAGCAGCCTGAAATGCGCTCCGGCAGCGGATCGCGAGCCACGGGCTCCCTGACGCATACGCGCGTGGCGGAGCGCCGCGCGCCGAACCTGTACGCGCAGCACGGCACACGCCCGTGCATGAGGCGGGGCTTGGGAAAGGCGTCGCCCGTCTGTCCTTCCCTACTGCATACGTTCTAAGCGGCTGTCTGCGACGCACTCAGTGGGGGTGTTGGGGGCCGCCGGCCCCCAGACGATATCCTGAAGACCATAAATCTTGGAGGGCGCAGCCAGCTACACCTCCCCGTTGCAGACAGCTTCGAACCTGGAAACGTATCAGTTATGCATCAGGTACGAGTCGCGCCGGATCGGGTAGAATAGCGGCGTTCTGACCTTGTGCGAGGTAGCGACAGTGAACATCCGGTGTGCGTATCTCTCTATCCTGCTGCTGCTAACCGCATGCAGCGCTGTGACCCCTGCTTCACCGGACGTGGCCGGCCGTTCGCCCGCAACCGCCGTCGTCCCCCCGTCCGCGTCGCCGCAAGCGGCCACCATCAGTACGACCACGCCCTCAGCGGCGGGCGGCGCGGCGGCAACCCCGGCCCCCGCAGGCGACGAGGCGACCGCGGTGAAAAGCGTGGTAGAACGCTTCGGGAAAACGCTTCAAAAGGTATCGCTCCAGGCTCCACCCGACACGGTGACCCAGGAGATTCAGCAGCAGTACGCCGCGTTTGTCGCACCGGGCCTGCTCGAGCGGTGGCTGGCCGATCCACGCCAGGCGCCGGGGCGGGTCGTTTCAAGTCCGTGGCCGGATCGAATCGAGGTTACCAACATCGCCAAGACGGGCGACCACGCCTACCATGTGCAGGGCAACATCGTCGATATCACCAGTGCGGAAATGGCGCACGGCGGGGCAGCCAGCAAAGAACGGGTACAAATGTCAGTGGAGCTGATCCAAGGCCGTTGGGTGATCACCGACTATGCCCGCCTGGACTGAGGCATACTCTCCAGCGGAGGCCGGCACTCAGCACTGACCGGCGAGCCGCTCCGCCGCGGTGGGGAGCTGCTGGCCCCCCCTTGACCGGGCCGCTAACCCGCTGCGGAGGCCCGCAGCGGTGGAGCCGCCCCGGCGCGTCGGCCTGGCTCCAGTCCTGATCGCGCCACCACCCTCAGCCCTGCGCCGCGGTCGCCTCCGCCGCCGGCAACCCGCGCCACAGGTGCTGCACCGGGCTGCGCCCCGCGCCGATCGCCTCCGCCCGGGCGATTGCGCCCAGCAGGTAGTCGCGAGCTTCGCGCACCGCCGCCTCCACCGGCAGGCCGCGCGCCAGCAGCGCCGCGATCGCCGAAGCGTAGGTGCAGCCGGTGCCGTGGGTGTGGCGCGTCGGGATGCGCTTCGCCCGTAGCTCCACCATCCGCGCGCCGTCGTAGAGCAGGTCCACCGCGTCGCCCGGCAGATGACCACCCTTGAGCACCACGTAGCGCGGGCCGAGCGCGTGCAGGTCGCGCGCCGCGTCGGCCATGTCCTGCTCCTGTTCGACCGGCCGGCCCAGCAACACCGAGGCCTCGGGCAGGTTGGGGGTGATCATCAGCGCCAGCGGCAACAGCACCGTGCGCAGCGCATCCACCGCGTCCTCGGCCAGCAATCGGTCGCCGCTCTTGGCGACCATCACCGGGTCGACGACCAGCCGCTCGACGCGGTATTGTTGCAGCGTTGCCGCCACCGCCTCGATGATCGCCGCCGAGCCCAGCATCCCGGTCTTGACCGCGTCGGCGCCGATGTCGTCGAGCACCGCGGCGATCTGCTCGGCGACCAGCGCTGGCTCGAGCAGCGCGACCGCGCGCACGCCGATGGTGTTCTGAGCGGTGATCGCGGTGATCACGCTGGCGCCATAGACACCGTGCGCCATGAAGGTTTTGAGATCGGCCTGGATGCCGGCCCCGCCGCCGGAGTCCGAGCCGGCGATCGTGAGTGCTTTGTCCATACCGCCCCCCGTCTTCTAGTCAATGAATGCCAGAGCTGCTGTCAAGAGCGCCAGCCCGCCGGCCAGCACCAGCCAGTCGCGCGCTCGCAACCGATACTCACGCAGAAACGTGCGCCCGGGCCGGCCAAACCCCCGCGCATCCATCGCCTCGGCCAGCTCGTCGGCGAGCTGGAAGGCCTGGATCAGCAGCGGCGTGAACAGGGCCGGGTAATGGCGCAGCGCGGCCAGCCCTGGCTCGAGCGGCATGCCGCGCGCGCGCTGTGCGTCTATGATGTTGTGCGCCTTGCGGCCAATCACCGGCACGAACTGCAGCGCCGCGCTGAGGACGAACGCCAGCTCGTAGGGCAGGCCGGCCTGCACCAGCGCGTTGCCCAGATCCTCGGGCGCGGTCGTGCGGAAGAAGAGGAAGGAGATCGAGAGCAGCGCGGCCAGC
>JBHOQX010000007.1:0-17560 GCA_042408595.1 Roseiflexaceae bacterium
TGCTTATTCTGCCAGCCCTGTTCGTGCAACTCCCAGGCGCGCAACCGGCGCCCTTCGCGCCAATCGGTCGGTTTGCGTTCTGTACTCATAGCCGGCATGATACCATGCCGATTTAGGTTTTAGTACAGCAGGCTATAGCACGTCACGCGGTTCTCGAATTTGAGCACATCGTGACCTTCGTTCTCGAACACGAGATATTCGACCGCCTTGCCGCGCGCCCGCAATTGCTCGACGACATCGCGCGACTCGCGCTCGATCACCCGCGGGTCGTTCTTGCCCTGGATGACCAGCAGCGGGCAGGCGATCCGGTCGATGTAGCTGCGTGGCGAGCGCTCGGCCAGGAGCGCCCGGTCGCGCTGTGGGTCGCCGACCGCCACGGCGAAATATGGCTTCCAGGTCTCCGGGATCCGCTCCATGAAGGTCAGCAAGTCGTACGGCCCGAACATATCCACCGCGGCGCGCCACAGCTCCGGGTGGCGCGCGGCGAGGGTCAGCGTCATGTAGCCGCCGTAGGAGCGCCCGACCACCCCGGCGCGGCGGGTGTCCAGCCGCGGATCGCGCGGCAGCACCTCGGTCATGGCGAAGACATGGTCGCGCCGGTCAGCGCCGCCCCAGTCGCGGTCGACGCGCTTGGTGTAGGCCAAACCGTAGCCGGTGCTGCCGCGCGCGTTCGGCACAAAGACGGCGAAGCCGTTCAGCGTGAGAAACTGGATGAGCGGCATGGAGAACCAGGCGAAGTTGGGCCGCTCCTGGCTCTGCGGGCCGCCATGAACATAGTAGATCAATGGGCGCGGCCCGCTGAAGCCGAGCTCCGGCGACGGCAGGTACAGCCGCGCCGAGATGCGCAGCCCGTCGAACGACGGGAACGACGCATCCTCGCCGGGCGAGAGGAGCGACGCCGGGATGCCGAGCACGCGCTCGTTGGTCTGCCGCCGGGGCCCGCCCGCCCGGTCGATCACATACAACTGCGTCGGCGAGGTGGCGGTCGAGAACGACAGCGCGAAGCGGTCGCCCTCCGGGTCGTAGGAGGCCGATTCGAGCACGCCGCCGGCTAGCTCCCCTTCACCGACGAGCAGGCGGTCGAGCGTGAGAGTCAGCGCGGCCGCGTCGAAGCTGCCGGAATAGAGCCAGGAACAGCCGTCGATGTTGTACTCGAGGGTGAAGCGCGGGCCGCGCTCGTGGCGCAACCGCACCAGCTCGCCCGCCCCGGTGTGGCGCGCCCCGACGACGCGCACCGGTCGCACCTCGCGCGCGCCGTCCAACGGCAGGAACCCGGGCCCGTAGGTATCCTCGAACAGCGCGGTGATCAGCAGCAGGCCGTCGCCGACGAAGTGGCAGTCGCCGATCGCCGGGAGCGGGGCCGCCACCCCCGCGGCCCGCGCGCCGATCGGCGTGCCGTAGAGCAGCTCGCTGCGCCCGCCCTCCGTCCAGAGGTACAGCACCGTATCGCCGACGGTGTAGCTCTCGACGATCACCGCCTGCCGGTGGTCGGCGCTGGCCCCGCTGACCGCCGCGCCCCAGGTGCTCTCGTCCAGCCGCACCAGCTCGCCGGTGCGGAGGTCACCGCGGTAGACCTGGGTGATCTGAGCCAGGCGCGACTCGGCGGAGAGGTAGACGATGCCGCGCTCGCGGTCGCACTCGGTGCAGGCGACGCGAAAGTGGGCGAAGAAGTCGCCGAAGGCCGGCGCGGGGAAGCCGCCCTCGAGCGGGATGAGCATCGGCTGGTAGTTCTCGTCGCCGTCGTGGTCGAGCATCACCAGAATCTTGCCCAGCCGCGGGAAGACAGAGTACGGATAGCCGCCGACCAGGTCGGGGTTTTGCAGGGCGATATCCGGCGGCACGAGCGGCTCCGGCACGCTGCCGCCCTCGCGCATGGCATACAGGCTCAGCCGCCCGCTCAGGTTGCTGATGAAAAACAGCCGGTCACCAGCGATCTGTGGCGCCAGAAACAGCCGCGCGGCGAGCAGGGACTCGATTTTGAACATACAGGCCCCTCTGGACGACAAACGGGAAACCACGGACCATGGACGGCGGGCGGCGAACGGTGGAGAGTGGAAGGTGGGCGACGGATGGTGGACGGCAGGCAACGGACGAACCGCGTGGTACAGGCAGAATTTCAGCTCCCCTGAGGAACCACCTTGCCATGGATCGCTCATCACTCGTCACCCTGCCATCACGCGCCCTCCTCCGCCTCGGCCGCCACCTCCTGCCCGTCGGCGTCGCGCTCGCCCTCGAAGCGCGTCTGCACCACCGCCGCCTCGTACCCGCGCTCGCCGAGCCAGCGGGCGAGCACCGCGCTGTAGCCGTGCGTCACCCATACGCGGCCGGCGCCGGTTGCGTCAATAGCTCCCAGCAGCCCCGGCCAGTCGGCATGGTCAGACAGGATAAAGCCCCGGTCCACCGCGCGGCGGCGACGGGCGCCGCGCACCTGCATCCAGCCGGAGGCGAACGCCGTGGATGCCAGGCCGAACCGGCGCATCCACGGCGTTCCCTGCGCCGAGGGCGGCGCGATGATCAGCGCCCGCCGGTAGTCTGCCCGGCTGGCCTCGCCGGCGTAGACGGTCGGCGGGAGCGGCACGCCGCTCGCCCGGTAGTCGCGGGCCAGCCGCTCAACCGCGCCGTGCGTCAGGATCGGGCCAATAGTTGCGTCCACGCCGGCCAGCACACGCTGCGCTTTGCCGAGCGCGTAGGCGAACAGAACGCTGGCCTTGCCGGCCGCCTGGTTCACCTGCCACCAGGCGTTGATCGCGGCGAAGACCTCCGCCTGCGCCGGCCAGCGGTAGATCGGCAGGCCGAAGGTCGACTCGGTGACGAAGGTGTGGCAGCAGACCGGCTCGAACGGTGTGCAGGTCGCATCCGCGCCGACCTTGTAATCGCCGGAGACAACCCACACCTCGCCGCGGCGCTCGACTCGCACCTGCGCCGAGCCGAGGATATGGCCGGCGGGATGCAGCGACACGGTCACATCGCCGAGGCGCAGCGGCGCGCCGTAGGGCAGCGTCTCGATGGGCGCATCGTCGCCGAGGCGCGTACGGAAGACACGTGCTCCCTCGGTCGCCACCAGATAGCTCGCGCTGCCGCGCCGGGCATGGTCGGCGTGAGCGTGCGTCAGCACCGCCCGCGCCACCGGCTGCCACGGGTCGATGTAGAACCCGCCGGCGGCGCAGTAGAGGCCGCGATCCGTCAATTCGATCAGTGGGCTCATGCGTCCCGTGCCGCAACGCCGCTCGCCGGAGATACTCTACCATCGGGCGGCGGGGGATGCAAGCCACGCCACAGTATCGGCAGACGCCACGGCCGGCGTATGCAGGGCATCACTTGGCCCACCGAC
Source organism: Roseiflexaceae bacterium (assembly GCA_042408595.1). GTDB lineage: Bacteria > Chloroflexota > Chloroflexia > Chloroflexales > Roseiflexaceae > JBHOQX01. Next base: position 3,332 of record JBHOQX010000007.1, read on the forward strand.
CCGCCGGCGCGGCGCCCGTGTCCCTGCCACCGTGTCATGGTGCCGCCCGGTCGAGCCGCGTGTCCTCAAACGAGACCGGGTCCTCCAGCGGCTCCAGATGCGTAAAGACGGTCAACCCGGGCACCGCCGCGCGGATGTCGCGCTCGATCTGCTCCAGCAGCCGGTGGCCGCGCTGCACCGTCCACCCACCCGGCACCAGCACGTGCACCGACATGAAGCTGCGCGCCCCGGCCTGGCGCGTGCGTAGGGCGTGAAACTGCACCTCATCCGAGCGGTAGCGCGCCAGGACGGCGTCGATCGCCACCTGCTCCTCCGGCGGCAGCGCCGTGTCCAGCAGCCCCAGGGCGGACTGGCGCAGCAGCCGCACCCCGGTCCAGATGATGTTCGCCGCGACGACCAGCGCGATGATCGGGTCGAGCCGCTGCCAGCCGGTGAACACCACCGCGCCGACCGCCGCCAGCACCCCGGCCGATGTCCAGACATCGGTCATCAGGTGGCGCGCGTCGGCTTCCAGCGCGATCGAGCGGAAGCGCCGCCCGGCGGCCAGCAGCACCCGCGCGACGATCAGATTGATCGCCGAGGCGGCCAGCGACACCGCCAGCCCCAGCCCGATCTGCTCCAGCGGCTGCGGTGCGACCAGCCGTGGGACGGCCGTCCAGGCGATGCTCGCGGCAGCCAACAGGATCAGCGCCCCCTCGACGCCGCCGGCGAAGTATTCGGCCTTGCCGTGGCCGTAGGCGTGTTCCTCGTCCGGCGGTCGCGCCGCCAGCGTCAGCATCGCCAGCGCCATGATCGCGGCGGCAAGGTTCACCAGCGACTCCAGCGCGTCCGAAAGCAGGCCAACCGAGCCGGTCAGCCAGTAGGCGCCGAGCTTCAGCCCGATCGTGATGACCGCAGCGCCGATCGACAGCCAGGCGTAGCGGGTAAGCGGCCGGTCCACTGTCATTGATGATGGTCAACCACGAAGCGTACCCAATGCCCGAAGCGGGCTCAACGATCAAAGACACCCCAACGGCGGCGCAACGCGCAACGGCGCCCTGTCACCTGCTCACCTCGCCGGGCGTGCGCGCGTCGTGTGCTTCGTGGTTCGCGAGCACTTCCTGGTAAACGCTCCGCGCCCGCCGGTAGACGGCCTCCCAGGTGTACGCGCGCAGAGTCTTCTCCCGGCCCGCCGCGCCAAGCCGCCGCGCCAGATCGCGGTCGGCCAGAAAGCGCTCGAGCGCGGCAGCCAGCTCTGGCACATCGCCGAAGCCGACCAGCAGGCCGTCGCGCCCGTCGTCGATCACGTCCGGCACGCCGCCGGCCCGCGCGCCGATCACCGGCAGGCCGTAGAGCCAGGCTTCCAGGTAGACGATCCCGAACGAGTCGGTGCGCGATGGCATGGCGAACACATCCGCGGCGGCCAGCGCGTCGCGCTTGACCGCCTCCGGCGCATAGGGCAGCAGGCGGATGCGGGCGCGCACCTCCGCGGGCAGCCCGGCGTGGTAGCGCACGAAGTGTTCCAGCGGCGCGCCGATCAGCGCGAGCGTCGCGTCGCTTCCGGCGGCCCACAGCCGGCGCATCGCCTCGACCAGCGCGATCGCTCCCTTGTCGCGGGCCAGCGCGCCGATGAACACCACCAGCGGGCCGTCCACCCGCTGCCCGACGCGGAAGCGCGCCCCATCCCCGCCCAGCACCTCCGCCGGCTCCACGCCGACGCCGACCACCCGCAGGCGCTCCGCCGGCACGCCGCGCGCCGCCAGAAAGTCGCGCTCGCGCCCGGTCATGGCGATCACCCGGTCGCTGCGCCGCAGCAGGTCGAGCTGGTGGCGCATGCTGTAGTAGCGCACCAGCGAGGGATCGCCTGGCACGCCGAGATGGACGAACGGCGTGCAGAGGAACGCCGTTCCTACGCGGCGGGCGTAGGCGAACGCCGGGAAGATCGCGAAATCGAGCGTGATGTTGGTGACATGCACCAGATCGAACCGGCCGGCCGCCGCCAGCGCCCGGTCGAAGCCCGGCAGCCGCGGCGTGAAGCCGGCCATGCGCCGCAGCAGCCCCTCCGTCCGCGGCAGCCGCGAGAGCTCGACCATCAGCCGGCGCGTCAGCGGGTAGACGAGCGGCGGGCCGGGGGCGCGCCGCACCGCCAGCCGCAGCACCCGCACGCCGTTGCGCACCTCCTCCGCCGGTGCGGCGCGGCGCTTGCCGGGGGCCCAGAGATGCTCCAGGTCCCAGGCGTCGGTCGCCAGCACCGTCACGCGATGCCCCTCGCGCGCCAGCCGCTCGCCGATCTCGGCGAAATAGCGCCCGGCCCCGCTCGCCGCCGGCGGGTAGAGTTGCACGACATGCAGGATGTCCATGGGGCGGATTGTAGCATACCGAAGGAAACCAAGCCGAGCAACGAAACGCCCCGCCTGGAAGCCGGAGCCGCCGCGCCCCTGCGCAGGTGGCACCGTATCACGCCGCGTCGCCCGTCCTCGCCCGCCGTGGTATGATACGCCGCACACACCCGCCGTTGCGTTTACCGAGGACGCCATGCTCGATCCGACGCCCTACCGCCCGCTGTTCCCGCTCGCCGGGGAGTACATCCACCTGAACCATGCTGGCGTCTCGCCCGTCAATACCCGTGCTCTCGCCGCCATGCAGTCGTTCAACGAGCAGACGGCGCACGTCCCCTTCACCGAGCTGCTCCCCACGGCCGAAGCAGCCGTGCGCGACCTGCGCGAGCGCCTCGCCGCGCTGATCAACGCCCGCTCCGCCGACGAGATCGTGCTCATGCCGAACACCGCCGCCGGGATCAACACCGCCGCGCTCAGCCTGCCACTCCGCCCCGGCGACAATGTGCTGCTGCTCGACGGCGACTACCCGGCGAACATCTACCCGTGGATGAACCTGGCGCGCCGCGGCGTGCTCGCCAAGCTCGTGCCCGCAAAGGACGGCGGCCTCGACCTCGACCTCCTCGCCGCGCGGATCGATCCGCGCACTCGCGCCATCGCCCTGAGCACCGTCCAGTTCGCCAGCGGCTTCCGCAACGACCTGGAGGCGGTCGGGCGGCTCTGCCGCGAGCGCGGCCTCTATTTTGTCGTGGACTGCATCCAGTCGCTCGGCGCGCTGCCGTTCGATGTTCAGGCGGTCGGGGCGGATTTCGTGGCCTGCGGCTCGCAGAAGTGGCTGCTGGGCCCGGTCGGTGCCGGCTTTCTGTATGTGCGGCGCGAGCGGTTGCCGGAGCTGGCGCCGAGGCCGTACGTCGGCGCGTTCAGCGTGGTCGAACCGCGCAACTTCCTCGATTACAACTTCACCTTGCTGCCGACCGCCGAGCGCTTCACCATCGGCTCGCAGAACTATGTCGGCATGATCGGCCTGCGGGCGAGCGTCGCCCTGATCCAGGAGATCGGGCCAGCGCGGATCGGCGAGCGGGTGCTGGCGCTGGCAGAGCTGGCGGCTAGCGAGCTGGCCGCGCGTGGCTTCCGGCTCGCCGGCTCGCCCGATCCAGCGCGGCGCTCCGGCATCGTGATCGCAGCGGTCGAGCAGCCCGCCGCCGCCGAGCAGCGCCTGCGGGAAGCGCGGGTGGTGGCGGTGGCCCGCGGCAGCGGCATCCGCTTCGCGCCCCATTTCTACAACACCGAGGACGAGATCCGCCGCGCCGCAGCGATTCTGGCGGAAGCGTCGTAGAGAATTCGGAGATTGCAGATTGCAGATCGGACAAACGATCACCGTCCATCGTCCATCGTCCATCGTCCACCGTCCACCGTCCATCGTCCTTCGTCCACCAAATCCTGGCGCCTGAAAGGAGGCTCGATGTTCAGTCAGTACCGCATCAAGCCGGGCACCAAAGTGCGGCTCAAAGACTACGACCCGAACGACGACGGCGGCATGCAGCGCGAGGCGGCCAAAGCGGAGGTCGCGGCGCTCAAGAAGCGGCTGGACGAGCTGCAGGAAGAGCTCTACGCCGCCGGACAGCACAGCGCCCTGATCGTCCTGCAGGGGCGCGACACCTCCGGCAAGGACGGCACGATCCGCAAGGTCTTCGGCGATGTCAACCCGGCCGGCTGCCGCGTCGAGCCGTTCAAGGTTCCGACCGCCGAGGAGCTCGCGCACGATTTCCTCTGGCGCGTGCATAAGGTCACGCCGCGTAAGGGGATGATGGCGATCTTCAACCGCTCCCACTACGAGGATGTGCTGGTCGTCCGGGTGCACAAGCTCGCACCGAAGAAGGTGATCGAGCAACGCTACGAGGTGATTAACCAGTTCGAGCGCTTCCTTGCCAGCGAGAACACGATCATCCTGAAATTCTTTCTGCACATCAGCAAGGACGAGCAGGAGCAGCGCCTGCTGGAGCGCGAGCAGGACCCGCGAACGGCCTGGAAGCTGGCGGTGGGTGATTGGAAGGAACGCGCTTATTGGGACGCCTACACCGAGGCGTACGAACTGGCGCTCGCGCGCTGCAGCACGGACGCCGCGCCATGGATGGTCGTCCCGGCCAACCGCAAGTGGTATCGCGATCTGGTGGTCGCGCAGACGGTCGTCACAACGCTGGAAGCCTACCGCAAGGACTGGGCGAAGACCCTGCGGGCCATGAGCGAGGCGCGCCGCGCCGAACTGGACGCCTACCGGGCGGAGCTGGCAGCGGCCGCGGCCGGCAATGGAGTGCAAGGATGAGCGGGTGACGTTTTCGCTGCGCGCCCGCCGCCCGTCCCGGCTCATCTCAGCCAGATCGTCTCCGCGCCGACGAAGCGGATCGGCTCCGGCATGAACAGCAGCACGAAGAGCAGTAGCCCGGCGATGCCAAGGGCGATGTGCCAGCGGCTCAGCCGCGTGATGTCGTCCAGCGGCGGCGGGTGGCGCGCCCCGACGACCAGCACCAGCAGGCCCCAGATCAGCCAGTTCGCCGAGACAAGCACGCCGAGCACGACACACAGCCCGATCATCGCGTACGACAGATACCGCGCCCGCTCGCCCAGCAGCGCGAAAGCGATGTGCCCGCCGTCGAGCTGGCCGATCGGCAGCAGGTTCAGCATCGTCACGAGCAGGCCGATCCAGGCGCCCCAGGCCACCGGGCCGAGCTGCACATCCTGGCCGCCGCTCGGCAGGAAGCGCCCGAACACCAGATACTTCGCGGCGGCGTACAGCAGCGAGTTGCCCTCCTGGATGTATCCCGGCGGGCAGCCGGGCGGCGTCGTGGGCGGCCCGCCGACCTGCGAGACCGATAGGCCGTACAGCAGCAGCGGGATGGCGACCACCAGCCCGGCCAGCGGCCCGGCGATGCCGACCTCCAGCAGCGTCTGGCGATCCTGCAACGGCTCCCGCTGGACGATCACCGCGCCGAGCGTCCCCGTGAAGCTGACACCCGGCGGCACCGGGATGAAATAGGGCAGGCTCATCGGCGCGTGGCGCAGCCGCCCGACGACATAATGGCCCATCTCGTGCGTCAGCAGGATCGCCATGAGCGTGGCAGCGAACGGCAGCCCGGCGAACAGCGCGGCAGGGCTGGCGACCACGGCGCGAAGTTGCGCACCGAACGGCGCGCAAGAGAGCTGGGCCTGGAGCGCGCCGGTCAGCAGAGTGGTGGCCAGCGTGGCCAGAAACAGCACGAGCGGCAGCCACAACCGCTGTGGGCGGCGCGGGATGACCCCCGGCATGGCCAGGAGCTCGTCGGCGTCGCCATGGCGCCGCAGAAACGGGGTGAAGCCGAGCGCCTCCAGCCGGGCGCGGATGGACCGGTAGAGCGCGCGGGGCGGCCCGGCGAGGCGGCCGCGCAGCGTCAGCGCGCCACGCTCGTTCCAGGCATAGCTCTCGATCTCCATCAGGCCGTCGAGCGCGGCGCGCACCCGGCCCGACAGTTCCAGACGATCCAACTGGTCCGTAGCGTTGCTCACCGGCTCCTCCGCGCTCCTCCGCCGCTGAAGCGGTAGTATACCACGCGAGCTCGGGGTGCGGCCCGTAACGCCGCGACGCTCCGGATCGTCCTCCCATGTACCACGGCCCGGTTGACAGCCGGCCGCGCGCGCCTATAATGGCACGACCCGCTCACACTCCGCAGGCGTGCCGCCCGCACATGCCGCTCTCAGCGCCGCTAGCGCTGCGCAGCCCCGGCACGGCTACGGGCCGCGCGGTGATCCGTTGCGGTAGAAAGGAAGCGCAGATGTCTCGTTCCATCATTGCCCCCCGCGCCATGGCGCTGCTCGCCGCCCTGGCCGCGCTGCTGGCCGCCTGCGGCGGCCAGCCCCCGGCCGCCGCGCCGACCCCCGCGCCCGGCGGCCAGGCCACCGCCGCCCCGGCCCCGCAGCCGACCGCCGCCCCGGCGCTGCCGGAGGTCTCGCCGAAAGAGACGCTGGTCTTCGCCGCCGACCTGTCCGACCAGATCTCCATGGACCCGGCCGTTGCCTATGAGTTCGGCGGCATCCAGGTCGTCGGCAGCATCTACCAGACGCTCGTGACGCTTGAGCCAGGTGACCCAACGATCAAGCCGCTGCTGGCGACCAAATGGGATGTCAAAGACAACGGCGACACCTGGACACTCACCTTCTCGCTCGATCCAAAGGCCAGATTCGCCAGCGGCAACCCGTTCACCGCCGCGGATGTCGTCTACTCGTGGGGACGGGTGCTCGATCTGAACAAGTCACCGGCCTTTCTGTTCACCGACGTCGCCGGCTTCAAGAGCAAGGATGCCTTCAAGGCGGTCGACCCGCAGACAGTGCAGGTGACGTTGCCGAAGACGACCAGCCCGCCGGTCTTCCTCTCGGTGCTGAGCTTCAGCGTCGCCGGGGTGGTCGAGAAGGCGGTGGTCGAAAAGAACGCCGGCAGCGACGTCGGCTCGACCTGGCTAAACGACCATTCCGCCGGCAGCGGGCCGTATGTCCTGACGAAGTGGGAGCGCAACACCCAGAACGTGCTCGACATGAACCCGAACTATTGGGGCACGCCGCCGGCGATCAAGCGCGTGATCATGCGCAACATCACCGAGCTGGCGAACCTCCAGTCGGCGGTCGAGACCGGCGATGCCGACATCGCCCAGGGCCTCGGCGCGGAGCAGGTGAAGGCGCTGGAAGGCAACCCGGACGTGCAGATCGTGAACGCGCCGACCACGCTGCTGGTCTACGCCGGCATGAACGCCAAGTCGCCGCCGCTGGACAAGCCAGAGGTGCGCCAGGCCATCCGCTACGCGGTCAACTACGACGAGATTAACACGCTACTCGGCGGCAACGGCAAGATCGTGCAGGAGATCATCCCGGAAGGGCTGTTCGGGCACACCGGGCTGAACCCGTTCAAGCAGGACCTCGCCAAGGCCAGGGACCTGCTGCTGACCGCCGGCGTGAAAGCGGGCACGGAGATCGAGTTCCTCGTCCCGGCCGGCCCGGCGCCGGGTGGGATCGAATGGGGCACGCTGGCCGCCAAAATCCAGGATGATGTTGGCAAGATCGGCCTGAAGCTGAACATCAAGCAGGTGCAACAGTCCGAACTGTTGAACGTCTACCGCGCGCAGAAGGCCCAGATGGTGCTGATCAACTGGGGGCCGGACTTCCCCGACCCGGACGGCAACGCCACGCCGTTCGCCAACTACGAGGCGAAGTCGATCGCCTGGCGCAACGCCTGGGAGGACAGGAAGGCGATCGAGCTGAGCAAGCAGGCGGCGATCGAGCAGGATCCAGCCAAACGGGCCGCGCTGTACAAGCAGTTGACCGAGTACGTGCAGAACGCCGGCCCGTACCTGATGCTCTACCAGCCGACCCGCGCCTTCGGCGTGCGCAAGAACATCAGCGGCTTCAAGTACGACGCCGCCAGCACGCCGAGCATCTGGTTCTGGAGGATCAGCAAGAGCTGACATAAAGAAGCTGTCTGAAACGGGGAGGTTTAGCGGGCGCAGCCCTCCACGTGCAGCGTGCAACGTTGCACCTGCGCGCTTTGCCCGTTGCGCGCTCAACGCTACCCTTCGCAGAACAATGTGCATGGCAAACGCCAAACCTTGAACGCTGAACTTCCCATGGCCCGCTTCATCTTCCGCCGCCTGGCCGGCTTCGTCTTCGTCCTGCTGGGCGTGACGGTCATCACCTTCGCGCTGACGCAGATCGTGCCGGGCGATCCGGCGGTGATCGCGCTCGGGCAGAACGCCCGCGAGGAGCAGATCCAGGCCTACCGCAAGGAGCTTGGGCTGGACCAGCCGGCGGTCGTGCAGTATCCCACCTACCTCCGGCGGCTGCTGCGCGGCGACCTCGGCACGTCCATCCGCACCCGCCGCCCCGTCGCCGATGACCTGCGCGACTACCTGCCGGCGACGATCGAGCTTTCGCTCGCGGCGATGCTGGTGGCCGTCGTGCTGGGGATCGGCCTGGGGGTGGTAGCGGCGCTGAACCGCAACGGCTGGGCCGACGCCGCGGCGCGGATCTTCGCGCTGGTCGGCGGCTCGCTGCCGATCTTTTTCGTCGCGCTGCTCGGGCTGGCGGTGTTGTACACCAGGCTGCGCTGGCTGCCCGGCCCGGGCCGCCTGGATGCGACGCTGACGCCGCCGGCGCGCATCACCGGCCTGTACACGGTGGATAGCCTGCTGACCGGCAATTGGGTGACGCTGCGCAACAGCCTGGCGCATCTGATCCTGCCGGCGCTGGTGCTCGGCTACTTCTCGACGGCGGTGATCCTCCGGATGACGCGCGCCGCGATGCTCGAAGTGCTGCATCAGGACTTCGTGCGGACGGCGCGGGCCAAGGGGCTGCGGGAGCGGACGGTCATCCTGCGCCACACGCTCAAGAACGCCATGCTGCCGGTGCTGACGACCATCGGTATCACCTTCGGCAGCCTGCTCTCCGGCGCAGTGCTGACCGAGACGATCTTCGCCTGGCCAGGACTGGGGCGCTACGCCACCGCCTCAGCGGTCAGCCTGGACTTCCCGGCGGTGATGGGGGTGACGCTCGTGGCGGCAGTGGTCTATCCGCTGGCGAACCTGTTGGTCGATATCGGCTACCATGTGCTCGATCCGCGCGTCCGTGCGGGCTGAGCGGTGAGGCTTTTCGCGCGAGCTCATCCACCGATGTGAGTCGACTCGCCCGCGCGTGGGGCCGGCAGGCAGGAACGAAATCATGGCCCTTGCCGAACAAACCGCCACCGCCGACGCGGCCCAGCCGCTACCGGCCACGGGCCGGCGCTCGGCGCTGCGGGGCGTGCTGCGTCAGCCGGCGATCATCGCCGGGCTGGTGATCCTGCTGGTTTGCGTGCTGGCCGCGCTGCTCGCGCCGGCTATCAGCCCCTACGACCCGCTGGAGCAGAACATTAGCCAGAGCCTGCGCCCACCCTCCGCCAGCCACCCGTTCGGCACCGATAAGCTCGGGCGCGACATCTTCAGCCGCATCCTCTACGGCGCGCGCCTCTCGCTGATCGTCGGGCTGGCGGTCGTCGCCGCCGCTGCGCTGCTCGGCACAGCGGTGGGGCTGCTGGCCGGGTACCTCGGCGGCTGGGCCGACGAGGCGATGATGCGCGTCACCGACATCTTTTTCGCCTTCCCCGGCCTGATCCTGGCGATGGCGATCGCCGGGGCGCTCGGCCCGAGCCTGCGGAACGCCCTGATCGCGATCATCGTCGTGACCTGGCCGGTTTACGCCCGGCTGGTGCGCGGGCAGACGCTGGCGCTCAAGGAGCGTGAGTTCATCCAGGCGGCGCACGCGCTCGGCGTACCGCAAAGCCGGATCATCGCGCGCCACCTGCTGCCGAACACGTTCAGCCCGCTGCTGGTGCAGGCGTCGTTCGACCTGGGCGCGGCGATTCTGTCGGTCGCCGGGCTGTCGTTCATCGGCTTCGGCGCGCAGCCGCCCACGCCGGAGTGGGGCGTGATGGTGAGCGAGGGGCGCAATTATATGGCGACGCAGTGGTGGCTGGCGACCTTCCCGGCCCTGGCGATCCTGCTGATCGTCCTGTCGTTCAACCTGCTGGGCGACGGCCTGCGCGACCTGCTCGACCCGCGGCTGCGGGGGCGGTAAGTTTCATGGAAAACCAGCCATGCATGACGATACCTGGGCCGCGGTCGACGACTACTTCAACGCGTTGCTCATCCCGCCCGACCCGGCGCTCCATGCCGCCCTGGCGGCCAGCGACGCGGCCGGCCTCCCGCCGCACCACGTCGCGCCGAACCAGGGCAAACTGCTCTATCTCCTGGCGCGGCTGATGGGCGCACGCGCCATCCTGGAGATCGGCACGCTCGGCGGCTACAGCACGATCTGGCTCGCCCGGGCGCTCCCGCCCGGCGGCCGCATCGTCACGCTGGAGGCCGACCCGGCGCACGCCGCCGTCGCCCGGGAGAACCTGGCCCGCGCTGGCCTGCGCGACGTGGTGAAGCTGCGCCTGGGGCCGGCGCTCGAGACGCTGCCGCGGCTCGCCGCCGAAGGGCGCGGCCCGTTCGACATGATCGTCCTCGACGCGGACAAGCCGAACAACCCGGCCTACCTCGACTGGGCGCTGCGGCTCGCCCGCCCCGGCACGCTGATCGTCGCCGACAATGTCGTGCGCGGCGGCGCGGTGCTGGATGCCGCTGGCGACGTGAGCGTGCAGGGCATCCGCCGCTTCGCCGCGCGGCTCGCCGCCGAGCCGCGCCTCAGCGCCACTGCCATCCAGACCGTTGGCGGCAAGGGGTACGATGGGTTTGTGCTGGCGCTGGTCGAGGCATGAATGCGGCGGGCGAATGCGTGTCCTATGACTGGAGTATCCTTGGGGCATCTCGTTCAGGCAGCCACTCAACGCATGCTCGCCCCCAACCCCATCCGATAGACGAGCATTCCACCATCGAACCGGGCGGTGTACGGCTGCGGGCTCCGCGCGAAGAGGCGTCGGATGCCGGCGTTCTCGAGCAGCGTGACCGCCTGCAGCGTTGCGATGCCCCGCGCGCCCAGCGCCTCGACCAGCGCGCTGGCGAGCGCCCGCCCGATCCCGCGCCGCTGCCAGGCATCCGCCACCACCAGCGCCACCTCGGCGACGCCCGGCTCGCGCCCATCCGGCGCGTATTCGCCGATGCCGACCAGCCGCTCGCCATCCGACCCCGGTAGCAGCGCCACCATCGCGCCGCGCCCATCGCCGCCGGCCACCAGGCGCTCCGCCTCGCGCCACGCCAGCGCCGGCGGCAGGCCTGGCAGGGGGAGCAGATAGCGCAGGTAGATGCTGCGCCCGGAGAGGCCGGCGAGCATCCCGGCGATCGCCGCCGCGTCGCCGGGGCGCGCCGGGCGCAGGCGTAGTGGTCCGGCGGTTTCGCCGGGAGCGGGACGTTGGTTATCCAGCATGGGCCTTCCTCCGGGGGGGGCACCGCCTGCGATGGTAAGAGGCGCCAGAGACCGCCCCGCTACCGTTGCCCTCCGCCAGCGCCGCGCAGCAGCAGGCAGGTCGTCGTTGCATGGGCGTAGAGCCGCCCGGCGGCGTCGGTCACGCGCGCTTCGGCCGTCGCCACGCGTGCTCCGAGGTGCAGCACCCGACCTTCGCATGTGACCTGCCCGGTCTCCACCGTGAGCGGCCGGACCAGGTTCACCTTCAACTCCAGGGTTGTATAACCATCGCCGGCGGGCAAGGCGCTGTGCACGGCGCACCCCATGGCCGAGTCGCACAGCGTCGCCGCCAAACCGCCGTGGACGGATCCGATCGGGTTGTAGTGGAACTCGGCCGGCGTCACGGCAAAAACCACGCGTCCGGCCTCAGCTTCGACAAACTCGATCGCCAGCAAGCGCATGATCGGTGGGTCGGGCAGATCGCCGCGCTGCATCGCCTGCAGGTACTCCAACCCGCTCATGGTGCGCGCCGCCCGCGCGCCGGGGCGCGGATCATCCCAGGTCACCGTGCGGCTCCGTTCGGATATGTGCATACGTGATCTCCCGCGGTGCTGGCGCGCAGCACCCTACACCTTAGCGTCGTTCTCCTCAAGCGACGCGACGTACGCGCACAGGTGCGCGCGCACTCGTTCCAAGTACGTCGGGTCGTCGTAGAGCTTGCTGAGCATCAGCCCGCCTTCCAGTGCGGCGATCATGACCGTCGCCACCTCGCGCGGGCTGATATCCGCCCGGAGTTCGCCGCGCGCCATGCCGTCCTTCACCGCCCGCCCGATCATCCGGTGCCAGTCGGTCATCGCGGCGCGGGCCCGCTCGCGCAGCGGCGAGTCGCTGTCGTCGGTCTCGACGGCGGTGTTGAGCACCGGGCAGCCGCCGGGCAGGCGCGGCGCGCGCACGTGGGCCTCGAACACCTGTACCACCGCCAGCAGCTTGCCGGCGGCGCGCTCCTCGGCGGCCATCGCCTCGGCGAACTGCCGCCCGATCAGCTCGACGGCGTAGTCGAACGCCGCGGTGGCGAGCGCCTCCTTGCTGGGGAAATGGTTGTAGATCCCGCCCTTCTCCAGCCCGGTCGCCCGCGTCAACTCCCCCATGGAGGTGCCGGCGTACCCGTGGGTGTTGAACACCCCCGCCGCCCGCTCGACGATCCGCCGGCGCGTCTGCTCGCCCTTCGACATAACCCCACCTCAGAAAATACCGACCGTTCTGTTTTTTTATGATACACCCTCCAGTGGGCTGCGTCAACTCCGCCTCTGGTCTGATCTCATGCGGCCAGGGGTCAGTCGTACCGGCGCCCGGGAGTGGAGGAGTTTCAAAACCTTCTAGTTGACAAACCAAAGATATTAGTGTAGTCTAATACAAACAATTAGGGTGTTCCGAATATTTCGCGGCAGCGCTGGCGTGCAACCGCGGCCGGCGCCCGGCTTGTCCGCGGTTGCTCAATGTCTGGAAGGCTCCTCATGACACATCCGAGCACCGACCCCCTCGCCCCGATCGCCGAAGCGGCCATCGCCCATATGAACAGCGACCACGCCGACGCTGTCCTGGCCTACGCCCGCGGGCTCGCCGGGCTGGCGTGGGCCGAGGCCGCAGCCGTCGAGCGCATCGACGCCGCCGGTCTGGAGCTGCAGGCCATAGGGCACGGCCAGCAGGCGCGGGTCCGCGTGGCCTTCGACCCGCCGCTCACCGAGCCGGCCCAGCTCCGCCCGGCGCTTGTGGCCCTGGCGCAGAAGGCGCGGGTGCGCGTTCACGAGCCCGCGGCAGTCATCGCGCCGCCGCCCGAGCGCGATGCCCAGAGCGCCGCGCGGCTGTTCAACGCCATCGCTACCCGCCGCAGCTTCAGCCTGAAGGAGATCGCCCCCGGCCCGATCGACCGCCACCTGGTGGAGCGGATGCTCGAAGCGGCGAACTGGGCCCCAAGCCATGGCAAGACCGAGCCGTGGCGCTTCGTGGTCTACAGCGGCGCGGCCCGCCGGATCATCGGCGACGCCTTCGGCGCGGCGTTTCGCCAGCTCAACCCGGAGCAGCCGGCGGGGAGCGCTGGCGAACGGGCGCAGTGCGATCGTGTCTGGCAGGCGCCGGTTTGGATCGCGCTTGGGATGCGGCCCGACCCGAAGATGCCGGAATGGGAAGAGCTGATCGCCGTCGGCAGCGCGGTGCAGAACATGCAGCTCATGGCAGGCGCGCTCGGCCTGGCGAGCAAATGGACCAGCGGCGCCTGCGCCACCCACGCCCACGTCGCCGGGGTCGTCGGCTTCACGCCGGAGACCCGGCTGCTCGGTTTTCTCTATGTCGGTCGCCCGGCCGTGCCATGGCCCACGGGCCAGCGCCGCCCGCTGGCGGAAAAGGTGCGCTGGGTGAGCGACGAACCGCCGGCCTGATGCTCGCTGCGACGCCGACATGGCTCACCGGCAGCGTCCAGGGCCGCTCGTAGGAGAGTTCTGGTCGTTGCTGCCCTGGGCGGGCATCGCTACGCACCATCCGTGCGGCTCGGCGAACGGCCACGCGACCGGCAGATTGTAATTTCCTGCGCCTTGCGGCGCCCCGGAAATTCGCGCAGCGAGCGGGCCGCTCATCGAACGCCGTATCACAGTCAGGCTGGCACGGACGCGCTACGGCGGCGTGGAACAGGCCAGCCCGCCAGTCGATTTCAACGCACGTTGGGAAGCAAGACGCATGCGCCGGCGACGAATCGTAGCGGAGCCGCGCCGGCGCGTGCACCCCCGATGAAGGAGGCAAAACCATGATACGCCTGTTGTCAACCCTGTGCCTGGGCGCGTTGCTGGCGGCATGTGGAGTCGCAGCCCCGACCGGAACTGCGCCCACCGCTGCGCCGACTGCCGCATCCAGCCCACCTACCGCCATACCGACGGCGGCTGCCACGCCCACCGCGGCTGTCGCGCCCACCGCTGTACCCACCCCGACCACCGCGGCTGCGCCAACCGCCGCCGGCCCGCTTACC
>JBHOQX010000086.1:0-8754 GCA_042408595.1 Roseiflexaceae bacterium
CCCGCCGCGGCGCCCGCCGGAACCGCCGCGCCCGCGCCCACCCGCCTGCCGACGCCGCTGCCCACGGCCACCGCCGCCCCCGTGCCGGCGGGCGTGCTCGCCGCCCCCGCCGGGGATGTCGCCGACCCGAACATCGACATCATCCGCGCCTGGGCCAGCAGCGACGACGCGGAGGTGATTGTTGCCATCGATGTCGCCGGCCAGATTCACACGGCGGCTAACCGGGCGACTTACCAGGTCTATTTCGACCAGGATGGCGACCCGGCCAGCGGCGACCGGACCACCCCCTGGCCCGGCCTCGGCGCCGATCTGACCGCGCTGTACCGCAGCGGCGACGCGGCGGCCCAGGTCCTCCGCTGGCAGGGCGACACCTGGCACGGGGTCGGCGCGGCGGCCACCGAGGTACGCGGCGGGCAACTGCGGCTGCACATCCCGCGCGCCTGGTTCGGCGGCGCCCCGCCGCGCCGCTACGCTGTGCTGGCGGCCAACACCGAAGCCAATCTAGCCGATGTCGCGCCGGCGCGCGACCACCCGCCCGTGGCGGTGGGCGGGCCGGCGCCAGCGAGTTGAGAACGCCTATGACGATGACCGACCAGCGGCAACAAACCGCGCTGCGGCCGCCCCGCTCCGACGAGGCGGCGCGCCGGGGCGACGCGCCGGCTGTGTCGGCCCCCGAGAGCGGCGGCCTGACGCAGACCGTCGAACAACTGACGCAACTGGCCGAGATGCTGGTGCAGGCCAACCGCACGCGCAGCGCCTTTCTGAGCAAAGTCGCCCATGAACTGCGCACGCCGCTGACGATCGCCAAAGGCTGGATCTGCATGCTGCGCGACAACGACCTCCCGCCCGATCAGACCCGGATCGTCGGGGTGGTCGAGCAGCAGATCGACGACCTGACCCGGCTGGTGAACGACCTGCTCGATCTGTCGCGCCGCGAGTGCGGCACGCTGGACCTGCGGCAGCAGGTGGTCGATCTGGCGAGCCTGATCGAGCAGGTGGCCGAGCACCAGCGCGAACTGACGGCGCAGCAGGGCATCCTGCTGACCGTCCGGCGGCCGGCCGGCTCGGTGCTGGCCCGCGTGGACCGGGGGCGGATCGCACAGGTGCTCAACAACCTGATCAGCAACGCCTGCCGCTACGTGCCGCGCCCCGGCGGCCGCATCTGGCTGGCGGTCGCCGCTGGCGAGGCGGTGGCGCAACTGACGGTGCGCGACAACGGCATCGGCATCCCGGCCGGGCATCTTGACCATATCTTTACGCCGTTCTATCAGATCGACGGGCGGCAGCGCGGCAAGAGCGGCCTGGGCCTGGCGGTGGCGCGCGAACTGGTGGAGGCGCACGGCGGCACGATCACCGTTGAGAGCGAGCCGGGGCGCGGGACGGCCTTTCATATCTGGCTGCCACGCAGCGCGGCGGAGCAGCCGGGTGAAGCATTGGCGGCGGAGGAAGCGGCGTGAACGGATCGGAGCGCTTACACAGCACGCTCAGCGGACAGCGTTACACCCTGGTGGGCACGCTTCCGCTCGGCGCGATCACCCTGTACGAGGCTGTCGCGACGGACGGGCGGCCCTGCTGGATCAAGCAGGCGCCGGGCGACAACGATGCGGCGGTCGCGCGTCTGCGGTACGAGGCGATCATGCGCAGCAAGCTGCGCCACCCCGCGCTGGCGCACCTGATCGACCGTGGGCGCAGCCGGCAGTGCTTTTTCCTGGTGCTCGAACGGGCGCCGGGGCAGCCGCTGACCGAGAGCCTGCGCGCCGGTCCGCTGGCCCCCGCGCGCGTGGCGGCCATCGGCCAGCAGCTCGCCGGCCTGCTCGAGTATGTGCACAGGTGCGGGATCATCCTGCGCACCCTCCCGCCCTGGGCGGTGGTCGTCGATGCGCTGGACCGGGCGGTGGTGGTGGATATCGGTCCGGCGTGGGACGAAGTCTCGCCGCGCCGCTCGACGGAGCTGATCCCGAGCGCATACATCTCTCCCGAGGAGGCCGGCGGCAGCGGCGCCGATCGCCCGAGCGACATGTATGCCTTGGGGGTGCTGTTGTTCGAGCTGCTGGCCGGCCGGCCGCCGTTCGAAGGGACGAACCGCGGCGAACTGGCGCTGAAGCACATGCTGACGCCGCCGCCTGATCTACGCCTGCTGCGCCCGGACGCGCCGCCAGCGCTGGCCGAGGTGATCGCGCGCTGCTTGGAGAAGCAGCCGGCCAACCGCTACCGCGATGCGGCCAGTCTGCGTGCGGCGCTGGCTGCCGCGCAGTCCGGCGACACCGCCTGGAGCCGTGCCGCGCCCGCACACGCGGTACAGCGGCGCTGATCGCCGGTGATGCCGCACGGCCATGGACACAACGCTTGCCCGGCATTGGGAACCGAGGCTGTCTGGGAGCGAACGTGAAGCGCGCGCGACCGGGAGCGTGGCCCCCGCCGTCGCACAGACGGCCTCCGACGACAACAGGTGAGCCGTATGCAAGAGTGGTTCTGGACGCATATCGCCCGCTACACCGAGGCGCGCTGGTGGTTCGGCCTGCCGGCGCTCGCTGCGTTCGCTCTGGCCGGGATGCTGCTCCTGGTCGCGGCGTTCCGGCTCCACCAGCGGAGCACCCTGAACGGCGCCCTGACGGCTGTGGCGCTCGGCGCGGCGGTCGCCCTGTTGGCCCCCGGGCTGCTGGTGGCGCTGCATCCGGCGCAGGCGCTGGGCCTGGCCGGGCGCGACCCGGTGGCCCTGCCCACCGCCACCTGGCCGGCCGCCGCGCAGGTGCTCGACCAGACGATGCAAATGGGCTACCTGGGCGCCGCTGCTCTGTTGCTCGGCGTGCTCGCGATGAGCGCGCCCGGCAGCCGGCGCACAACACCCTGCCCCAGCTGTGGCCGGGAGCGGCACCCGAGCTGGCGCGGCGAGTGCCCCGAGTGCCGCCTCCTCGAGCCGGGCGCGGCCGAGGCCCCACTGATGCGCCTGGGCGACCTGAGCGCCAGCGGCGTGCCCGTCACCCAGTTCGGCGCGCCGCCCGCCGCCCCGCCAGCCCAGACGGTCGTGCTCGACTCGGAGGTGGTCGAGCACGCCTGGGTCGAGGTCGTGCGTGAGCCCGGCGCGCCCCCCGAGCGCGTGGCGATCGGCGCGCGGCTGACGATCGGGCGCGACCCAGCCCACTGCCGGCTGGTGCTCGACGACGAGGCCGTCTCTGCCCGCCACGCCTACATCGAGCGCGACGGCCCGGCCCTGGTCGTATACGACTGGGGCAGCCGCAACGGCGTGCGCGTCAACGGCGAGCTGGTCGCGCGCCGGGCGCTGCGCGATGGCGATACGCTCCAGATCG
Organism: Roseiflexaceae bacterium; assembly: GCA_042408595.1. Taxonomy (GTDB): domain Bacteria; phylum Chloroflexota; class Chloroflexia; order Chloroflexales; family Roseiflexaceae; genus JBHOQX01. The sequence continues at coordinate 3,309 of JBHOQX010000086.1, forward strand.
GCCGCACCGCGCTGCGGGTCGTGCTGGCCGCCGCGGACGCCGACGCCGCGCCGACGGTGCTCCTCGACGTTGCGGCCGGACACGCCCGGCTGGTCGCTATCGACGGCCCGATCGACGGCGAGGTCTACCCGATCACGCGGATCGACGCGCGCATCGGGCGCAGCCGCCAGAACGATATCGTCCTCGATGCCCCGACCGTGTCGCGTACCCACGCCAGCATCAAGTTCGACGGCGATGGATACTACCTGGTGGACGCCGGCTCGCCGAACGGGACCTGGCTCGACGGCGCGCGGGTGATCGGCAGCGTGCGCCTCCGGCCTGGCCAGGTGATTCGTCTGGGCGATCAGCAACTCCGCTTCGAGCAGGAGGAGGATTGTCATGCGACGGAGAGTTAGCCTGCTGCTCCTGGCGGCGGCGATCGCCCTCGCCGCGGTGCCGCTGCGGGCCGCCGGGGCCGCCGGTCCGGTCGCCACGGTCCAGGTGCTGGCGGTGGATGCGGCGCGCGCCCCGGTTGTCGAGGCGACGGTGTTGGTGCGCGACATCAATGGCTACGGGATCGCCGGGCTGGACGCGAGCGCCTTCTCGATCGATCTCGCGGAGACGAGTATTCCGGGCGAGCGGATCGCCGTCGCGCCGAGCGACGAACTCCCGCCGGCGTTCAGTGTCGCGCTGGTGGCCGACACCAGCACGCTGATCGGCAGGGATGTCGACACCCTCCGCACCGATGCGCGCACGCTCGCCGGGCAGATTCTCGACGCGGGCGGCAGCCTGGCAATCTTCCTGCCACGCAGCGCCGCCGGCGGGCCAGAGCAACAGCTGGCAGTGGCGCCGTTCGGCAGCGACCCGCAGGACACGCGCCGCCGCGTCGCCGGGCTGGACGCCCGGCCCGGCCAGACCGACCTGTACAATGCGATCGTCGCCGCCGTCCACGCCGCCGCCGATGACGCCCGGCAGCGCGGCGGGCCGGCGTATGTGCTGGTGTTGAGCGACGGCATCGACCGGTCGAGCATCGTTGGGCGCGACATGGCGGGCGCGAACGAGGCGGCGCGTGCCGCCGAGGAGCGGCATGTCCAGATCATCGCGCTCGGCTACGGCAGTGGCCTGCGCCAGGGCCAGCGCATGCTGGCGCAGATCGCCGATCGCACCGGCGGGCAGTTCCTGCCCTACCCGGACGCTGCCGCGCTCCAGCGGGTCGCGGACGGTCTGCAGGCCCGGGCCGCTGGCGGCCTTTACACGCTGCGCTTCAGCGCCGCGCTGCCGCAGGATGGGCAGGAGCATCCGCTGCGCGTTCATGTGCGGCAGCCAACCGGCGCCGCGGTTGGCGAAGCGCGCTTCCTGGCGCCGCGCGCCATCGACCGCCGGGCGGCCGTCCGCCTGGAGCTGCACGCCGACGCCGGGCGATATCCGGAGATCACACTACGGCTGCGCCCGATCAACCGGCTGCAAGAGACCGTGCCAAACCTGACGGCCGGTGACCTCCAACTCTTTGTGGACGGCCAGCCGCTCACGGCGACGCTCAGGCTCGCCAGCGAGCCGCTCGACCCGCACGACGAGGCCGCGGTGCAAAGCGTGGCCGTGGTGGTCGATCAGCACGGCGCGGATGCTGCCACCCTGCGAGCCGCCGCCACGCGCTTTCTCCAGGCGCCGGACGATGTGCCTAGCCGTATCGCGCTCTTCGTTCCTGGGATTCCCGGCGGCGAGCAACCCTTCAGCCACGATCATAATGCACAGATCAACCGGCTGAACCGCCTACCGCCCGGCGCGGCCACCGGCAGCCTCGGTCCGACACTGCTACAGGCGATCGACGCGGTGGCCCGCGATGCCGCGGCCCATGCCCGGCCGGCCTATGTGGTGCTGTTCGGTGGCGACGAGTTGCCGCCAGCGGAGCGCGCCCAAGCCGCGGCCAGGGCCCGCGACGCTGGCGTGACGATCCATGCCGTTTCGGCCGGCCCGCAGCCGACGCGCACCCAGGCGGCGCTCAGCGGGTCCACCGGCGGGACCGCCCTCGCCGCCCCGGACGACACCGCGCTTGTAGGCCTGGCCCAGGCGGTCGCGGCGAACCGCGCCAGCCGCTATGTGGCCACGTTCCGCGCGCCGTTCCCGGCGGATGGCCGCGCCCGGCGGTTGGCGGTGGTGGTCGGCGCGGTGCGCGCCGAGCAGCAGATCGTGCCTTTTATCGACGGGCCGCCGGTGATCGGCGCGCCGCTGTCGCATGCGGCGCAGCTTGGCATCTTCGCGCTGGTGGCGCTGGCCCTAGCGGCCTGCATCGCCGTGCCGCGGATCGTGCAGGATCGGCGGCTGCGTTGTCCGACCTGTGGCCGGGTGCGCCGGGCGAGTTGGGGCAGGGCGACATGCCTCTTCTGTGAGTACGCCGCGCTCCATGGCAGCGACACGCGCTCGCGCGAGGCGCCGCTGGCGGCGCTGGCGAACCAGGGCGAAGCGCTCCTTCAGAGCACACCCGTGCCCGCCACGCCTGCCATGCCCCCCGGCCTGCCCCCGACGGGCAACTCCGGCCTGCTCCCTACCGAGGACCACCGGGCTTCGTCCCGAGGCTCAGCCCGAGGGGATGAAGGCGCCGTGCCGGAGTCGCCCGCCGCCGATGCGCCGCCGATCACCGGGATGGAGCCGGGCGCGCCGCCGCGCCATACCGACTTCTGGGGCCCGCTGCCCGCCGAGGAGATCCGGGCGAACGGGGATGACGCCGCCGCGATCACCGGGATGGAGCCGGGCGCGCCGCCGCGCCATACCGACTTCTGGGGCCCGCTGCCCGCCGAGGAGATCCGGGCGAGCGGGGATGACGCCGTCGCGATAACCGGGATGGAGCCGGGCGCGCCGCCGCGCCATACCGACTTCTGGGGCCCGCTGCCTGGGGACGAGCCGGCGGCCCCTGCCCCAGCCGCCGCCCGGCCGCCGCAGCCGGCGGACGCCGCCGAAGATGAGCCGACGGAGACGCAATTCTGGGGGCCGATCACGCTCGATAGCAAGGGGTAGCCCATGCTGCCTGCCGCTCGCATGCATACTGCTGTGCTCTATAGCTCAACCGGCAGCACCTACGAGATCGGTCGGGCGCTCGGCAACGGTGGCATGGGGCACGTCTTCCTCGCCCAGCGCAGCACCGCCGGCCGCGAGGAGGTGCGGCAGTTGGTGACGCTGAAAATCCTGCGCCCGGACGCGACACAGCAGGCGCGGCGGCTCTTCTACCACGAAGGCGTGCTTCTGCCGCGCCTGCAGCACGAGCACATCGTCGCCTTTCTTGAGCGCGGCCGTGGCGTGCTCCAGGGAAGCGGCCCGGTGGACTATCTGGCGCTGCGCTATGTGCCGGGGCCGACCCTGGATGCGGTGCTGAAACAGGCGAACGGCCCCTTGTCGCCTCTGGTGGTGCTAGGGATCGCGGCGCAACTGGCCGCCGCGCTCGGCTACTTGCACGAGCGCGGGATCGTGCACTGCGACCTGAAGCCGGGGAACGTACTGCTGGAGCATGCCGCGCCGCGTGTCGTGCTGATCGACTTCGGCATCGCCCGGGCGCCGGATTTTGTCGGCGAGCCGGTGGCTGTCGGCACGCCGCAGTACATGGCCCCGGAGCAGGCTGAACCGGCCGCGCCGTGCGACGGGCGGACCGACATCTATGCGCTGGGGGTGCTGCTCTACGAACTGCTCACCGGTCGGCGTCTGTTCCCACGCCGCACCACGACCGACATCCGCCAGGGCAGGCAGATCGAGCCACACCCCGACCTGCTGACGGGCGCGCTCCACCCGGAGCTTGCGGCGGTGCTGCGGCGGGCGGTGCGCCGCGACCCGGACGAGCGCTACCCGACCACCGCGACACTGCTCGACGATCTGCGGCGGGCGATGCACATCGCCGCCGGTTGTACGCGAGGAGATCATGGGTAGGCCGTTGCCTCTGCTGAACGAAGGCATGCTCTCCCACCGCGGCAACGTCCGCGCGTTGAACGAGGACAGCTACGGGTCGTTCCATACCATCGGCGACCCGCAGCGGCCGCCGGACGCCGCACTTGTGCGGCGCAAGGGGTGGCTGTATATCGTCGCCGATGGCATGGGCGGACAAGACCGCGGCGATGTTGCCAGCGCTGCTGCGGTGCAGCAGATCTGCGCCGCCTATTACGCGGACGCCGCGGATGACCCGGCGGCAGCGCTGCGCCGCGCGATCGGCCAGGTGAACGCGGCGCTCCACGCCAGCGCCCGCGACCAGCCGCTCGGGGGCGGCCGACCCATGGGCACGACGATCGTTTGTGCCGTGGTCCACGGCGACCGCCTGACCGTGGCGCACGTCGGCGACAGCCGGGCCTACCTCCTGCGCGACGGGCGGCTCGAGCGGCTGACCGAGGACCACGACTGGATCACGGCACAGATGCATGCGCACGGCTGGAGCCGCGCCGACGCCGAGGCCGCTGCCCGGGCGCGCGGGGCGCGGGGTGTGCTGTTGCGGGCACTGGGTGTCCATCCGCAGGTCGAGCCGGATATCGCCACGCATGACTGGCGGCCGGACGACACCCTGCTGTTGTGCAGCGATGGCCTGCACGGGCTGGTTTCCGATGAGCGAATCGCCGCGATTCTGCGGGCGCAGCCGCCGGCAGCCGCCGTGCGTGAGTTGGTGGCCGAAGCGAACAAGGCTGGCGGCCACGACAATATCACCGCTGTGGTGGTGCGCGGGGACACCTCGCCGCTGGCCGTGCCGGCCCGCAGCCGTACTGCCGCCCAGGCGACGATTCTGGCGGGTGCGGCGCTGCTGCTGCTGCTCGGCATAACGGCGCCGATCGCGAGCGGCCAGATGCCGCTGCCGGATCGCCCGCTCGACAGCGTGCGCCAACTCGTCGGCCTGCCGACCCTGGCGCCGACCGTCGGGCTGCTGCCGACGGCCACCCCGACGCCGACCCCAACCGCGACGCCGCAACCGCCGAGTGCGACGCCGCAACCGCCAAGTGCGACGCTGCGGCCCCAGCCATCGGCCGCGCTCTCCGCTGCACCGCGCGTGTCGGCCGCATCGCCGCCAGCGCCGGGCGCGCCGCCCCCTGCCACGCCGGCCGCGCCGCCTGCGCCGACCGAGGCGCCAGCCCCGCCCACCGCGGCGCCGCCCCCTGCTGCACCGGCTGCGTCCCCCGACAGCGGCGCGCCGGTAGCGGTGCCGCCGCCCGATCCGTCGACCGCCGCGCCGTCCCCGACGGAGCGCCCCGGTTCGTCCGGGGGCCGGCCACGGGCGCCGACCAGCCCGCCGACGCCGCCTACGCCGACCGATCCGCCGGCGCCGACGGTCGCACCTGCGCCAACGGTTGCGCCGCCGACCAGCCCGCCGGCGCCGCCTACGCCGACCGATCCGCCGGCGCCGACGGTCGCACCTGCGCCAACGGTTGCGCCGCCGACCAGCCCGCCGGCGCCGACCGACACCCCCGCGCCGGCCGCCGGGCCGACGGTCGCGCCGCCGACCAGC
>JBHOQX010000092.1:0-13769 GCA_042408595.1 Roseiflexaceae bacterium
GGCGGCGCCGTGCTGGCGCGGCGTGTCGGGGCCGCCGCTGCCGGGCGCGGCGTGGCCGACGGGCGGGCCGCCACCGGCGAGACCTCCAGCCGCCAGCGCGGCGCGGTATCGCCCAGACCGACGCGGGCACGCCGGATAAGCGTGTTGGCGCGAAACACTGCGCTCTCGACGTACGCCACCGGCGCCGGCCCAACGAAGCCGCGGACCAGATCAACCGACCCGAGCAGGAATGGCGGGGAGAGCCAGGCGGCGAGCAGCAGCGCCGCCAGACCCACGCCGCCGGCCGCAAGCGGCGCGAAGCAGCCGCTGCGGCGCGGCCGGCGGCCGCCCGTGGCGCGCAATCGGGCCTGGGCGCGCCGGGCCTGGGGGAGCGTGGGGTAGAAGAGCCGCCGCCGCCCGGCGTGGATGACGAAGCTGCGGCGGCCCAGCCAGTCGCGGCCACGATAGATCGGGTACTCAGGCGCCGCCGCGGACTCGGCGGTGGGCCTGGGCTTGGGATCAGCGGCTGTCGTCAACGCAGCTCTGTGCGTCACGAAGAGCGTGAAAGGTTTATCCAGCAGGCGATTGTATCGTGCACTTCGCCAACTTTGCGCTCTTCATAGCTCATATCCCGGGTGCGCTTGCAGCGCGGGGCAGGGTTCGGGGTCATGCGTCAGGCGTTCTTGCTGTTCCGTCCGTGCCCAGGCCCGCAAATGCCCCTTGAAGGCCCATTAGATGAGTCCGGCGAACAGCGCGTCGAAATCGCGGCTGCCATCCGGATCGGCGATCACCTCGAAAGTCTTGCCACGGGCCGCCGGGCGCAGCAGCGCCTCAACCGCCACGCGCGCCACATCGGCCCGGTCGATCAGGCCGCTGATCGTGTCGCCCTGGGCGAAGCGCAGCGGCTGGCCGCCGGGCCCATCCCGCAGGCCGCCAGGTCGGATGACCGTGAACGGCACGCCCGAGTCGCGCAGCGCGTTCTCGCCGGCCAGCTTCGCGTCGAGCACACGGCCGAAGCGATTGAGCGGGTGATCCGGGCGGGTGGCGGCGATCGTCGAGATCAGCACCATCTGCTCCACGCCGGCCGCCCGCGCCGCCGCGGTCAGGTTTGCCACGCCGCGGTAATCCACCGCCATCGGGTCGTTCGGGCCGGTCGGCTCGTGCGTGCCGGTCGCGCAGATCACCGCACGGACGCCCGCCAGCGCCGCCGGCAGCGTCGCCGGCTCGGTCGTCGCGCCGACCGCCAGTTCCGCGTCGAGATCGGCCGCCCGCCCGGCGTCACGCACGAGCGCCCGCACGGGGATGCCGCGCCGCCGCAGCTCGGCCACGATCAGCCGGCCGGTGCCGCCGGTCGCCCCGGCGACAAGCACGAGGCCGGTGTATCCAGGTTCAGATGTCATCGCAGTCTCCCCCAGGCCGTCGCCTCACCACCCGGCAGCCAGGAACGCCGGGAGAGCAGGACGCGGCGCGATTATAGCACACCCGCTTTGACGGGCCGCGGCCCGCGTGCTACGATTCGCGCCGATAGCAGAGAGGGAGCGCATGCCGCAACTGTTGCTGATCTTTTTAACCGCCCTGACGTTCTCGATCCTCGCCGTGCCGGTCGCCCGCCGGGTGGCGCTGCGCGTCGGCGTGGTGGACACCCCCGGCGCCCGGAAACTGCATGTCGCGCCAGTGCCGCTGCTCGGCGGGGCGGCGATCTACCTGGGGTTCGTCCTGGCGCTGGTCTTCCTCGGCAACCTGTTTTACGTCCGCCAGCTCGTTGGCATCCTGCTCGGGGCGACGCTCGTCTCGTTCTTCGGCCTGGTGGACGACCGCTGGGGGATGCATGCCTACCTCAAGCTTGGCGGGCAGTTGCTCGCTGGCGCCGTGCTCATCCTCGGCGGCACCTCGGTGCAACTGTTCGCCGCGCCGTGGGCCAACTGGGCGCTCACGCTGCTGTGGGTGGTCGGCATCACCAACGCGCTGAACCTGCTCGACAACATGGACGGCCTCTCCGCCGGCGTGACGACGGTGGCGGCGGCGTTTTTCCTGCTTCTGGCGGCGCTCAGCGGCCAGTACCTGGTCGCGGCGCTGGCGGCGGCGCTGATCGGTGCGTGTATCGGCTTTCTGCGCTACAACTTCAACCCGGCGACGATCTTCATGGGCGATGCCGGCAGCCTGTTCCTTGGATTCCTGCTGGCGGCGCTGGCGATCAAGCTGCGATTCCCCTCAAATGTTCCATGGGTCACCTGGCTGGTGCCGGTCTGCGTGCTGGGGGTGCCGATCTTCGACACGACGCTGGTGACGGTCTCGCGGCTGCGGCGCGGGCACAACCCGCTGACGACCCCGGGCAAGGATCACCTGTCGCACCGGCTGGTGGCGCTGGGCCTGACACGCCGCGAGGCGGTGCTGGTCTGTTACCTGCTCAGCGGGGTCTGCGGCATGGTGGCGGTGTACGTCGCGCAGGCCGGGGCGCTGGACGCGTACCTGGCCGCCGGGCTGCTGGCGCTGGTGGGCGCAGCGGGGCTCGCCTGGCTGGAGTTGCACGGCGAGCGGCGAGCGGCGAGGGGCACGGGGCAAGACGCGAGCAACTAGGAGCTTGCGCCCTGCGCTGCGTCACCGTGCGCCCTTCTCACGCCAGGCCCCGCATGTGCAGAAAGAGCGCCGCGGCGCCGAGGATGCCCGCCCGGTCGCCGAGCGCCGCCAGCCGCACCGGCACATCGTGGTAGACGTGGATCGCCCGGGCGCGAATCGTGGCCGCCGCCCGGGCGATCAGGCCGGGGTTATGGACGATCACCCCGCCCCCCATGAGGATCAGCTCCGGGCTGAACAGGTGCAGGATGTTGGTCAGGCCGATGCCGAGGAGTTCGCCCTCACGCTCCATCAGCCGCAGGGCCAGCGGATCGCCGGCGGCCGCCGCCTGGCTGACATGCGCCGCGGTGACGATTTCGGGCGTCGCCAGGGCGTGCAGCGCGCTCGCCGGATCGCTGCGCATGGCGTCGGCGGCGGCCTGCGCCAGGCCGGTACCGGACGCCAGATGCTCCCACCACGCGCCGCTGGACACGTCGATAATAGAGGTGCCGACCTCCGTGCCCAGCCCGCGATGCCCGAGCAGCAGCCGCCCGTCGGCGATCACGCCGCCGCCGATCCCGGTGCTGACGGTAATGTACGCCAGGTTGCGCGCCCCCTGCCCGCCGCCGAACAGCCACTCGCCCAGCGCCGCCGCGTTGGCATCGTTCCCCAGTTCGACCGACAGCCCGGTGCGCTCCTCGACCATACGGCGGAGCGGCACATCGCGCCAGCCCGGGAGGTTTGGCGCGAACAGCACCTCGCCGGTGAACGGGTCGAGTGGACCGGGTGCGCCCAGGCCGATCCCCAGCAGATCGCCGCCAGCCGGCAGCGCCGCGCGCACCTGCGCGGCGCAGGCGACGATCCGCTCGACCACCGACGGCGGGCCGTCGGCGGCGCGGCTGGGCATCCGCACTTCCTCAAGAATAGCGCCGGTCTCCTCCACCAGCGCGGCACGGAGTTGCGTCCCGCCCAGATCAACACCGATGATGTAGCGCATGGGTGGCCTCGTAGATTCGGGATGCTCGATGCTGGCGGCTGAGGGCCGAGTCGCCATGATGCACGCCGTCTGCTGAATATGGCGGGCTGCCCGCGAAGGCACACCGACCACCTCGGCACGCATGGTGTGCGACCTTGCCAGCCCCGCCGCGCGTGCTATACTGGCGCGTGTCGTGGAGCTGAACAGAGGGCGCTATGAAGCTGCGCTGGAGTGCACGTACCGATGTTGGCCGGGCGCGTGACCACAACGAAGACGCCGTGGGCGCGGGAACCCCGGAGCAGGCCGCCCGTCTCGGGCAGTTGCTAGTGCTGTGCGACGGCATGGGCGGCTATGCTGCCGGCGAGGTCGCCAGCCAGATGGCGATCGAGACCATCCTGGCTAGCTTCTATGCGGACGACACCGAGGACCCCGGCGAGGCGCTCCGCGACGCCTTCCAGCAGGCGAACGCCCAGATCTACGCCGAAGGGCGCGGCACGATGGGCACCACCGGCGTCGCCGCGCTGCTGCGTCACGATGCGCTGTACGTCGCGAATGTCGGCGACAGCCGAGCATACCTGCTGCGCGACGGCACGATCCGCCAGATCTCCCACGATCATTCGTTTGTCAGCGACCAGATAGCGGCCGGCCTGATCACCGCCGAGGAAGCGCGCTCCTCGCCGGTGCGCAACGTCATCACCCGGGCGCTCGGCCACCAGGCCGAGGTCGAGGTCGATCTGTTCCGCTTCCCGCTCCAATCCGGCGACCGTGTGCTGCTCTGCTCCGACGGGCTGCATAGCGTGGTGCGCGACTCTGAGCTGCTCGAGCTGGCCGGCGGCGAGCCCGACGCGGCGACCGCGGCGCTCGTGGCGTTGGCGAACGAGCGCGGCGGCCCGGACAACATCAGCGTCACTCTGGCGGTGGTGGACGGGCTCGAGTGGGAGATGGAGCCGCTCGCCGGTCCCCCCGAGCTGGCGGCATCGGCGGCGGCAACACCCTCCCCGGCGCCACCAGCAGCCGTGCCCGCTGCACCGCCACCGGCGCGCCGCACGCCCGAGAAGCGCCTGACACTGCTCGGCGGCCTGCTGGCGACGATCCTGCTCGCAGCGCTGCTGTTTGTGCTGGCGCTCACGCTGCTGACCGCGCCCGCCACCGCCCCGCCGATTTTCGCCCCCGCGACCATCCTGCCAACCAGCAGCCCTTGAGCCGATTGCAGAGCGCAAATTACGGGAGGATCCCCTGGTTGTCGAGGAGCGTCGTCGGGGCAGCGGCGATCGTGCCGCGGGCGTTACGCCGTCTCGCCCGCGCCGCCCGTCGGCTGCTCCGCGGAGCGCCGGGGGATGAAGCGCGTCATTTGAATCCCCAGCTCATAGAGCAGGTACATCGGCACCGCCAGAATCATCATGTTGTATGGGTCGGGGGTCGGGGTGATCAGCGCCGCGGCGATCGCGATCACCACAATCGCGTAGCGGCGCGTCCGCGCCAGCGCCTGCCGGCTCACCAGGCCGATCCGCGCTAGCAGGTAGACGACCACCGGCAATTCGAAGACCAGGCCGTTCCACAGCAGTAAGGTAGAGACGGTCGACAGGAAGCTCGACAGCGATGGCTGCGTGATGATCCGGTTGTCGGTGCCGAAATTGAGCAGGAACTGGAGCGCCGCCGGGATCGTGATGAACCAGGCGAAGGCGACACCGGCCAGGAACAGCTCGGCGATGAAGGGGATGGCGGTGAACAGCATCCGCTTCTCGTGCGGCAGCAGCCCCGGCGCGATGAAGGCGACGATCTGGTAAATGATGATCGGCACGGCGATCGCGATGCCGACGACCAGCGCGATGCCCATGTAGCTCACGAAGGTCTCGGCGGTGCCGATCGCCTGCAGGTTGACGTTCGGCGGGACGAACTGGTCGATCATGATATCCGGCAGCGGCTTGCCGAGCGGGCTGCCATAGACCAGCCAGGCGCCGACGATCGTGCCCAGGGCGACGCCGAGCAGCGCCTTGGTCAGCCGATTGCGCAGTTCGGTCAGGTGGGGCACCGCCGCCGACCACACGTCGCGCAGCGAGTTGAACTGCAGCGGCGACTCGCTGGCCGCGCCTGCGTCGGCTTCCTCGGCGGCCAGGCTCATGGGGATGAGCCGGCGGAGGATGAACGCCACCAGGAACGGCAGCAGGATAAGCACCAGGATGATGCCGATAACGACTGCCAGCTCTTGTGTTGACATAGAAGACATCGCGGCGGCCGGGTGTCTGGCCGCAGGTTGGGATCGATTCTCTAGAGCGGGCGCCAGCAACGAACCTCTGGCGAGCTTCGCCTCGCACATCGTTGCGCTGCGCGCCGCGCCAACCGCCTCGAGCTGCTGCTCAGCGAGCCTGCTCCGGTTCGCGCTCTGTCATGTCGCGTTGCGATGTGCTGGATCCATTCGTGTCCACGCGCGACTCAGGCCCAGCGGCCATGGCTGGCGCGTCCGCTGGGGCGTCCACGTCGAGCAGGCCGCGCTGACGCAGGGCCTCCTGCGTGCGTCGCAGCTCCACGACAAGCGCCTCGAGCCGCGCGCTGATCTCCTGCAACTCGGTGCGCTGCGGTGTCGCCGGGGCGGTGGACGGTGGGCCGTCCACCTGCGCGGAACCATCGGGCGCCGGGTCGGGAGCGGCGGGCAGAAGGCCAGGCGGCGCGAGCGACGGCTCGGACGCGGCGGGCGCCTCCGGCACGGCATCGCCGATGCCGTTGACTGCCGCATTACGGGCGATCGTATCGGCGGCAGCGCGTACTTCGAGCACGCTTTCCTTCACCGGCTCAAGGACATCATCGCTGATCGTCTGGCTGATCTGGCGGGCTGCGCCGAGCACCTCATCGCGCACCGACTGCACTTCGCTCAGGCTGCTGCGGATCTGGGCCAGCTCCTGCTCCAGCTCCTGGCGCATGCGCAGCACCATCTGAGCGTCAGGCGATGCCTGGATCCAATTGCGGGCGCGCACCAGCATCTGTCCGGCGCGCCGCGCGAGGTCCGGCAGGCGCTCCGGGCCGACGACCACCAGCATGATGATCAGAATCAGAATAAGCTCGCCCGGCCCAATCCCGAAGATATTCATACCGTTGCAGCCTCAGCGAAACGCACCATCGCCGAATCGGGCGAGCAACTTGCGCGGCTGCCGGCCGATCTCAGCTCTGGTGCGTTCCAATGCAAGAGCAGCGCACAGCGGTCACGCCCCAGCGAACGACTGTTGCGCCTGCTCATGGCACCCTGGGCGCCGGTCGTTGTGCGCCGCGCCTACGCCTGGACGTGCGCATCGATATAATCCAGCGCGTCCTGGACGGTCAAGATTTTCTCCGCGTCCTCGTCCGGGATCTCGACACCGAACTCTTCTTCGAGCGACATAATCATCTCGACGAGATCGAGCGAGTCGGCGTTCAGGTCCTCGGTGAAGCGCGCGGACGGGACGATCTTGCTTTCGTCGACGCCGAGCTGCTCGGCCACGATTTTCTTCAGACGCTCCTGCATCTCCGGTGTCGCCACGGGGCTCTCCTTTCATCGGTCAGTGCGGTCCTGCGCGCGCCGCCACCACTGGCACGCGCGCGTTGCGACTCTTCGAGCCAGTTACTCCTGCGCGCCCTCCACATAGCGCGTCACGACCGTTCCAAGCACGCCATTCACGAACCTGCTGGAGTTATCGCTGCCGAAGTGCTTGGCGAGCTCAACAGCCTCGTTGATCACCGCCTTGACCGGTGTCTTCTCGACATCATCGATCAGAATTTCGTACAGCGCGATCCGCAGAATCGCCTTGTCCACCCCTGGCATCTGCGTGACCGGCCAGTTCGGCGCCGCTTCTTCGATGATGCGGTCCAGATACGATTGGTGCTCCCAGACGCCGAAGACGAGCCGTTTGAGGAAGCGCTCGCCCTCGAGCGGCAGCGGGTCGTCCTCCAGGCGGCGCTGCACGACGATATCCGGCGCGTGGTCGGTGGCGTCGATCTCGAACAGCGTCTGCAGCGCGGCGATCCGAACGCGATGGCGCAGGCTAGCCACGACCCGTCTCCACATCCTGGATGTACACGTTCACTTCGCCGGCAGGCGCCCCGGCCAGCTCACGGCAGACGGCCGCGACCGTGGCCTGGATGGTGGCACCGAGTTCGAGCAGGTTGGTGTCCGGACGGGCGATCACATAGCAGTCGATCGTTGCGCCGTGCTCGCCTGGCCGCACCGCCACCCCACCGCTGACCGTCGCGCTGAGCAGGCTGCTCCGCGGCGGGCGGCCGGCCCGCGCCACCCCCGGCACCTCGCTGAGCGCCAGGCCGACCAGGCGGGCGAGCACCACCGGCGCCACCATGACACGACCGCTTGCCTGGCTCACCTGCCCGCTCACCGCTTCATCCGCTCGACGAAGGCCGGCAGATAATTCAAGTCGAACTGCCCGCTGCGGAACTCCGGGTCGTCCAGAACGCTGATATGAAACGGGGCCGTTGTTGTCACACCGCTAATCACATATTCGTTCAGGGCGCGGCGCATCCGCATCAGGGCTTCTCCCCGACTGTCGGCCCACACAATCACTTTGGCGAGCAGTGAGTCGTAAACACCGGGAGGTGTGTAGCCCGCGAAGAGATGCGAGTCAACCCGCACACCGGGGCCGCCAGGCGGGAGGTAGTACTCGATTTCGCCCGACGACGGGAGGAAATCCCGGTTCGGGTCTTCCGCGTTGATACGGCACTCAATCGCGTGCCCAAGTATTCTAACGTCTTTCTGAGCGAGCGTCAAGCGTTCGCCGGCGGCGATACGGAGCTGCCACTGCACCAGGTCCAGCCCGGTCACCATCTCCGTCACCGGGTGCTCAACCTGGATGCGCGTGTTCATCTCCATGAAATAGAACTGGCCATCCGGCCCAAGCAGAAATTCGAGCGTGCCGGCGTTGACATAGCCGATCGAGCGGATGCCGCGCAGCGCCGCCTCACCCATCGCCGCGCGCACCTCCGGGTCGACGGCCGGCGATGGCGCTTCTTCGATAATCTTCTGGTGCCGCCGCTGCACCGAGCAGTCGCGCTCGCCAAGGTGAAGGGCGTTGCCGTGGGCATCCGCCAGCACCTGGATCTCGACGTGGCGCATGCCGGTCAGGTAGCGCTCCAGGTACAGGTCGCCGTTGCCGAAGGCGGCCTCGGCCTCGGCGCGGGCCGTGCTGTAGGCCTGGAGCAGGTCGCTCTCCTCGCGCACGATGCGCATCCCGCGCCCACCGCCGCCGGCGACGGCTTTCAGCAGCACCGGGTACCCAATCTCGCGCGCCAGTTCCAGCGCTTCCTCGCCGCTGCGCAGCACGCCGTCCGAGCCGGGGATGACCGGCACGCCGGCGGCGCGCATGGTCTCCCGCGCCGCCGCCTTGTCGCCCATCACACGCATCGCATCCGGCGGCGGACCGACGAAGGTGAGCTTGCATTCCTGGCAGATCTCGGCGAAGTAGGCGTTCTCGGAGAGAAAGCCGTAGCCGGGGTGGATGGCGTCGCAGCCACTGATCAGCGCGGCGCTGATCAGCGCCGGCGGGTTCAGGTAGGAGCGGGCCGGCGCTGGCGGCCCGATGCAGACCGCCTCGTCCGCCAGCCGCACCGCCAGGGAGTCGTGGTCGGCCTGCGAGTAGGCGACGACCGCACGCACGCCGAGTTCCTGGCAGGCACGGAGGATACGAACGGCGATCTCGCCACGATTGGCGATCAGAAGTTTATTGAACATGGCTGCGGCGAGCGGTGGGCGACAGTCGGACGATAGACGGTAGACGGATGGCGGACGAAAGCCGGGACGACGGCGCGGCGAGGAAGCCCGTCGCGGTCACAGCCGTGCCATACCCGGATACCCGGCATTCGTCCTTCGTTGTACGTCCTTCGCGGTCGGCGGCGGGCGGTACGGGGCGAGCCTATGTCGCTCTCATAGCTACGGCCGGCGTTCGTCCTCTGCCGCCCGTCGGCTGCTAAACCTCGTTCGTCATGCATCATTGCCAGGGCGCCCACACGCGCGAGAAAGAACGCCGTGGCGGGCCTGCGGCCCGTCACACCTCCCCGCCGCGTAGGTCATGTCACGGTCGTTCATCATTCCCCAGGTCGATCCCGCCTACTGCATCACCAGCCCGCCGTCTACGGTGATCGTCTGGCCAGTGATGTAGGCGGCGTGATCCGATGCCAGGAAGCAGACCATGTCGGCGACATCCTGCGGGCGGCCGAGGCGGCCGAGCGGGATGTTCTCCAGAATGGCGGCGCGGAGCTGCTCGCTCAGCGCGTCGGTCAACTCGGTTTCGATATAGCCGGGGGCGACGGCGTTCACCGTGATGTTGCGCGACGCCATCTCGCGGGCGGCGCTTTTGGTGAAGCCGATCAGCCCGGCCTTGGCGGCGGCGTAGTTCGCCTGCCCGGCGTTGCCCATCAGCCCGACAACCGAGGTGATGTTGATGATCCGCCCGCCGCGCGCCTTCGTCATGGGGCGGAGCGCGGCACGGGTACAGAGAAAGACGCCGCGCAGATTGGTGTTCAGCACGGCGTCGAAGTCGGCCTCCTTCATCCGCAGGAGCAGCGTATCGCGGGTGATGCCGGCGTTGTTGACCAGGATGTCCAGCCGGCCATAGGCGTCCAGCGTCGCTTTGAACAGCCGCTCGACATCCGCCACGTCGCTGACATCCGCCTGGATGGCGCGACCCTGCCCTTCGCGGGCCTCGATGGCGCGCACGACATCGGCGGCGGCGGCAGCGTTGCCGCGGTAGTTAACGACGACGGTCGCTCCGGCGCCGGCCAGCGTCTCGGCGATCGCCCGGCCGATCCCACGGGACGCACCGGTTACCAGCGCGACCCTGTCCTGGAGGTTGATCTGCATACGCGCTCCAGACGGTCAGCTATCAGACGGTCAGACGCCAGACACCTAGAGAGATAGCTGTGTAATGAACCGTCTGACCGTCTCACTTCTCAGCGATCTCAAACAGCGTCGGGCCGTCCACCAGCACGATCGGCCGGCCTTTGGCCGACTTGACGGCGGACGGCGTGAATTCGGTGGAGGTGACGACCACGCCCTTGCGGCAGCCTTCGGCCTTCATCTGCTGGTACAACCCCTCGATCGTGCCAGGCTGTACCTTGTCCGCCACGGTCATACGGATGTGCCAGATCTCACCGTCGTGCTCCATCCACAGGTCCAGGTGCTTGTCCTTATCGATGAAGCGGTAATCTTTGAACTGAAAGCCTTGCTTTTTGAAGAGAGTGCTGACATACCAGCCGAGCTGCGGCAGCGAGAGACCGCGTAGGTCGTCCTCGCTGCGCACCGCGCTGACCCGTTCGAGCCGCCCGCCGCGCTCGGCAATCTGCTCGCGCAGTTCGCGGTTGCGCTGCTCGGAGCGCCCGGCCATGGACGCGCCGAAGGTGCTGAACGCGAGCAGCGAGAGACCGATGAAGCTGGCGAGTTGCAGGTAGATATCGGGGAGGGTGAGCGGCGAACCCTGGCTAACGAACGAGGCGCTGCTCGCCGCACCGAACGGTGTCAGGAACAGCAGAACGGCAAGAAACACCAGCGCCACGATCGCGCCGATCAGGCCGACCATGAAGCCATGGTGGGTGTAGTGCCCCTTGACCCGGCGGGCGATGATCAGGCCGGCGCCCACCGGCACCAGCCCGGCGAAAAACGAGAGAAACCCGCCGGTCGCCAGAGTAAGCGGCATCAGAATGCCGGACAGGACACCCAGCAGCAGCACCGGCGCCCAGCTCAACTCGCGAAAACCGGTTTTCAGGGATTGGATCAGCAGGGCGACCCGGCCCGGCTGGGCGGCGGGCGTGGCGGGCGCCGCGCCCGGCGCGACCCGCCCGGCGGCCTCGGTCTTGTCGCGCTGCTCGGTCACATCGACTCCCATACGTCAGTTTGCTCCACACGTGGATGCGGGGTTGGACCTGTGGCGCCATCCCCTCATCGCTACTCGCTGATCTCCAATCGCTCGTCGTCCCCCTGGGGCTGCACCAGCAGTTCGTCCACCGCTTCGCGCAGCTTGCCGATATCGGTGAAGGATCGATAGACCGAGGCGAAGCGGATGTACGCGACTTCGTCGATCTCGCGCAGCCGCGCCATCACCAGGTCGCCGATCCGCCAGGACGGGACTTCCTGCTCGTCCAGGGCGCTCAGCGCCGCTTCGACGTCGTTCGCCAGCGCCTCGAGTTGCTGCGCCGGGATCGGCCGGCGGTAGCAGGCGGTGCGGATGCCACGCATCAGCTTCTCGCGCTCGTACGGCTCGCGCTCGCCGTTCTTCTTCACGACCGTCAGGCTGAACGACTCGACGCGCTCGTAGGTGGTGAAGCGCTTGCCGCACGTGGCGCACTTACGCCGGCGGCGGATCGTTTCGCCGCTGTTCAGCTTGCGCGTGTCGATAACATCCGTGTCCGGATTCTGGCAGAACGGGCAGCGCATGGCGCCTGATCGCGTGGCTCGTAGCTCTGAAACACCGCGCCGCATTATAGCATAGCGGTGTCGCCGCGCCAAACGTCGACACCGGCCACCCGCCGTAGTACAATACGGCATGCGGCGCAGAGCAACCTGATGAGGGCGTGATGATTAGTGTGGAACTTGCGCGGCAGTTGCGGAGCGCCGGTCTCCCCTGGCGCCCTGCTGAGCGCGACGTATTCGCCATCCCCGATGGCCCACTCGATGGACAGGTGTTCATTCTCAGCCAGTTCACTGCGCTCCTCCAGCTCTACCGTGGCGAGCCGATCGTCGCCTTCCACGGGAGCTCGGAGTGGGCGCTCGATCACGTCTTTGTCGCCGAGACGGTCTGGCTGCCGACCGAGACGCAACTGCGCGAGATGATCGAGGCGCGGCTCGGCGCGGACGCGCCGCTCGGGCTGGAGCGAATCGCCGGCGGCTATCGGTGCCACATGCGCGCCCGCGGCGCTGCGCTCCAGTTCGACGCCCCGACCGCTGAGGACGCCTACGGGCTGGCGCTGCTCTCGCTGCTCCGCGCCAGCGGCGAGGGCGCCGGCGAGCAGCGGTAGGCGATCACAGGACCGGTGTGCCCGACGGTAACACAGCACAGAGGCGCCGCTGCACCCTCCTTTACCGACCGGTGATCTGCCGGTCTCCACCGGGGCGTTCCAAGCCGGTCCCCAGTCGGCCCGGCTGATCCAGGTATGGGCGCTGAACTCGGTGTTGGTCGTACCCATAGGGTGGATGCGCCCTCCGCGCCACGCAAGCTGAGGAGAGTGCGCCCGTGTCATGTGGCCTGACGGTTGTGCCTCAGCCGGCGGCAATGGTGCGCGACCCTGTCCGACCGGTGTCGTAGAGGTCAGCGTCGTGCCGCCTTCCGGCGATGGCCACGGACGTTGCCTGAAAGCGGCACGACAGTCCACATGAGATCGCCATATGCTGGATTGAACACCCCGGGTAGCAGGGTTGTGTCTCCCCGACTACCATACCTGGATGTGCCCCTCGGGTCTACCCCTGCCAAGAACACGTGAGCCGTATACGAGGGTGTCGAGGCTCAGGCAACGTCGGGAGCGAGAGGGGCGCCGCCCCTGACGGTATCGCCGCTCGCAATCCCCTTCCCGCTGAGTCGGCGGCTGGGCCGCCGACTCAGCGGGAAGGAGCTTTTTAGTCCTCCCCAACGCCACCCACCTGGTAAGGACGTTGCACATATCCCGACTATGGTGGTCTGCTATTGACAATTCTGTACAATTGTATTATCATGGCATAGCAACTATATTGCACTTCGCTGCTCTCACGCCCGTTCACGGCTTACGCGTCAGGGTGCGGATAACCCCTTTCGGGTATCCGTCGACCTTGCTGTGTACCATGCGCATGGCGCGCCTTCGCCGCAGAGTACCGTTGTCCTCTTTCTGCTCCGCGGTTGGTTCACCGTTGTCTGGCTGTCGGCTCGAATGTGGCAGTGCCGGTTAGAAACAAAAGGGGGCGACGAGTGCTACCTGGCCCGTGCGAGGCCTGCTCTCCACCGTCCACGCCGTCATCCGCACCAGGAACGTGGCCTCGCGGTAGGCCAAGCGTTCGACCTCCTCGATTGCCAGAATCGGCAGATCCGAGCAAGGGTAGGCTTGTGTGTCGCGCTCGGCCGCATAGCGCACTGGCACTGGTCTACCTCGTTTTGTGGGAGCCTCGGAATAAGCTTTAGTGCCTAAGGAGGACGTATGGCCTATCGCGTAGGAGTCGACGTCGGCGGCACCTTTACCGACCTGATGCTGTTCCACGAGGAGAGCGGGCGCTACTGGCGCCACAAGACCCCGTCCACCCCCCACGACCCATCGGAGGCCGTGCTGC
>JBHOQX010000093.1:0-22196 GCA_042408595.1 Roseiflexaceae bacterium
CACAACGAGATACTGGTCGGCCACGCTGTTCGGCTGCAGCACCAGCGGGTGAACGACCAGCCGGCCGAGGTGCGGGTGGCGCAGCTCCTTGCGCTCGAGCAACGCGGGGTACGCCGCGTAGTGCGGCCACCAGGCGCGGAACTCGGGGCTCGCCGCGTGCAGGTCGTTCACCAATGCGGCGAACCACGCCTGCCCCAGGTAACGGGCGCTACTGGCGCGGAAAAAGGCCAGCGTGCGCTGCGCCTCGCCTTCCCAGTCCACGAACAGGTCGCGCGCCGCCGGGTCGGTGAAGACCCACCAAACCAGGTTACGCTCGCGCCCCGCGCGCCGGTCCCAATCGGCGAGCACGTGCCGTGCCGCTGCGTTCTGCGCCACAACCGTGCAGCACGGGGTGATCAGGTAGGCCGGGGCTGGTTCGAGCGCGGCCAGCACAAACGCCAGCGCCGGGTGCGCGGGCGTTGCCACCGGGGGGTCGCTGCGCTCGGGCGCGCGGGCCAGGGTGAACAGGTGGCGCCGCTCGTCTGGGCTGAGCTGAAACACCTGCGCCAGCCGCTCCAGCACCTGCGCCGATACGCTGATGTCACGCCCTTGCTCCAGCCAGGTGTACCAGCTTGGGCTGACCCCCACAAGCTGGGCGACTTCCTCGCGGCGCAGTCCGGGGGTGCGCCGCCGCCCACCACCGGGCAACCCGACCTGTGCCGGGGCTAGCCGCGCACGGTGACTGCGCAGAAAAGCCGCCAGCGCGGCGCGCCGTTCGTCCACTGTCGCAGCCTGCCCGTGTGTCCTGGGAGTAGCAGTCATAGGATAAACACCCCTCTTATCATAGGCTCAATGTGCTGTATCGTACCACCAAGAAGGATGTTTGTCAGGCGTTTTCGACGCAACGCACAAGGAACACGCAATGATCCAATGGAATGTCCCCCGCATCGGTGCGCTGTTGGTGCTGACGATGCTGGGGTGGGGCGCAGCCCTGGCTGGATGTAGCGCGATGCCGGGCGCATCATCACCGGCGCCGACGGAAGCGAGCCGTGTGACCACTCCCCCGGCGCCCTCCGCCGCCGCGCTACGGGTGAGCGGCATGCGCGAGCCCGAGTCGGTGCTGTACGACAGCGCTCGCGACCGCTACCTGGTCTCGAACATCAACGGCAACCCCTTTGCTGCCGACGACAACGGCTTTATCGCCTGGCTCAACCCGGCGGGTGAAGTAGTGCGGGCACGCTGGATCGACGGCGCCGACCCGGCGGTTGTGCTCGACGCGCCCAAGGGCCTGGCGATCATCTCCGATACGCTGTACGTCGCCGACATCACCGTGGTGCGCCGCTTCGACCTGGCGACGGGCGCTGCCCGCGGCGCGATCACCGTGCCTGGCGCGACCTTTTTGAACGACCTGGTGGCAGCGCCGGACGGCACGCTGTATGTCTCTGACACCGGCCTGCGCGCGACCGCGGATGGCTTCGCCGAGTCGGGCACCGACGCGATCCATCGCATCGCGCCCGATGGAACGGTGACACCGCTCGCGACCGGTGCCGCGCTTGGCCATCCCAACGGGCTGGCGCTGCTACCCGACGGCGGCCTGCTCGTCAACACCCTTAACTCCAGCCGCCAGATCTACCGCGTTGGCGCCGACGGTCAGCCGCGCGACGTACGCGGTGTGCCGGGCGGGCAGCTCGACGGACTGATTGTTCTCCCCGATGGCAGCGTGCTGCTGTCGAGCTGGGAAACCAACACGGTCTACCGCCTGCGGCCCACCGGCCAGACCGAGACAGTCTTCAGCGACCCAGGCTCGCCTGCGGCCGATTTCGGCTTCGACACCGGCCGCGACCGGCTGCTGATCCCGCTGTTCGCCGCCAATACCGTGTTGATAGTGTCCCTCGCCCAGTGAGGCCTACCAAGCGATGGCGTACACACTCTATCCACTCCACCTCGGGGATGTCGAGGCCGACTCGAGCTTCGTCGCCTGGGGCAACACCCCCGGACAGCGCATCTGGTTGCCGACGACGGCTTGGTTGATCATTGGCGCTACGAAGCCCATCCTGGTGGATGCCGGCTTTCGTGACCCCGCCGAGTTTACCGCAGCATCCGGCGTTCCGGCACGACGCACACCCGTGCAAACACTCGAAGCTCAACTCGCACGCCACAACTTGGTTCCATCCGATATCGGCCATCTCATCTTTACTCATCTGCATCACGATCATTCGGGCCTGGCAGCAGCGTTGCCCCAGGCACGCATACTGGTGCAACGTGCCGAGCTGCAATACGCCGCAGCGCCGCTCTTTCCGGTTCCGTTCTTCGATCGCGTGGACATATCCACCTTGATTGGACCGCTGTGGGAGCGCATTGAGCTGCTTGATGACGAGGCCGAGCTGTTCCCTGGCATCCGCACCGTCCTCACCGGCGGCCATACGCCGGCCCACCAGATGCTGTATATCGATCTCCCCGGGGGGACGGCGATCATCACCGGCGATGCCGCCTATATCGCCGCCGTCAACGTGACGCAGCAGGTGCCAATGGGTTACTTCGTCGACCTGCCGGATGTGATGGCAGCACTCCGGCGCATTGCACGCGATGGGACGTACGTGTTGCCGATGCACGATAGCGCTGTCATCGAGCGCTATGCCGAGGGAGTACGATAATGCAAGGCTTGCAGCAGATGTTCGCAATTCGTGTTCACGAGTTCGGCGGCTCAGGGGCAGCAGTGTATGAAAAGGCGCCGGTTCCGCAGGCTGGCGCTGGCGAGGTGCTGATCCGCGTGCATGCGGCCTCGGTCAACCCGGTGGACTGGAAGACCCGGCAGGGGTATTTGCGCGGGGCAGTGGCGCTGCCCATGACGCTTGGATGGGATGTGGCGGGCGTGGTGGAGCAGGTGGGCGCGGGGGTCGAGCATGTGGTGGTGGGCGACGAGGTCTACGCGATGATTCACGTGCGCGGCGGGGCCTTCGCCGAGTACGCGGTGGCGCGCGCGGCCGAGGTCGCCAGGAAGCCAGCCACCTTAAGCATGATCGACGCGGCCGGCGTGCCGCTAGCCGCACTGACGGCCTGGCAGGCGTTGCAGGCGGCCAACCTGACAGCGGGGCAGACAGTGCTAATCCATGGGGCGGCGGGCGGCGTCGGGCTGTTCGCGGTGCAGTTCGCCAAACTGGCCGGCGCGCAGGTGATCGGGACGGCGCGCAGCCACAACCACGCCTTTGTGCGGCAGTTCGGCGCCGATCATGTCATCGATTACCGTGCCACGCCGTTCGAGCAGGCCGTACAAAACGTCGATGTCGTCCTCGATGCGATCGGTGGTGAAACCCTCGCCCGCTCATGGTCAGTGCTCAAACCCGGCGGATTGCTGGCCTCGATTGTGGATCCGATCGACCCGGCGGCGATCCCGAACGGGTTACGCGGAGCGCGGATCGGGGTGCAGCCCGATGCCGGGCAACTGGCCCATATCGCCGGGCTGCTCGACGCCGGCCAGATCAGGCCGGCGACCACGCTGGTGCTGCCGCTCTCGGCCGGCCGGCTCGCGCTCGATCTGAGCGAAACCGGACGAGTGCGTGGCAAGCTCGTGCTTGAGATAGCATGATGGACACACTATTCGCTGGCAAGACGGCACTTATCACTGGCGCCAGCGGCGGGATCGGGCGCGCGCTGGTGCGCGCCCTGGTGGCGCACGGTGTCGATGTGGTGGCCCTCTACGGCGGCAACCACGCCGCGATGGCGGCGCTGGTGGCCGAACTGCGCCCCAGCGGACGGCGCGTGCAGGTGGTAAGCGCTGATTTGGCCGGCCCAGATCTCAGCCGGGCGCTGGACGACGCGGAAGCGTTCGGCCCAATCGATATCTTGATCAACAACGCTGGGAATGCACCACGACAGGCGCTGCATACGATCACGGTGGAGGATTGGGACCGCGTGCTCGCGGTGCATCTCCGGGCGTCGTTTCTGCTCGCGCAGCGCTTCGCCCCTGGCATGCAGGCGCGCGGCTGGGGGCGCATAGTGTTCATCTCGTCGTTGGCCGCGCTGACGGGCGGGATCATCGGGCCCCACTACGCCGCCGCCAAGGCCGGGCAACTGGGACTGATGCACTGGCTCGCCAACGCGCTCGCCCCGGCCGGCGTAACGGTCAATGCCGTGGCCCCGGCGTTGATCGCCCAAACAGGCATGATCTCCAACGACGATACGGAAACCTTCGCCCAGCGCATCCCGGTACGCCGCCTGGGCCAACCCGAGGAAGTGGCGCAGCTGGTGCTGAGCGTACTGGCGAACGGGTATCTCAGCGGCCAGACGATCGTGCTCGATGGCGGCGTGCGCCCGACGTAACAGCAGCAAACAGGAGGAGTGATGCACACACGTACGCTTGGTTCGAGCGGGCTGATGGTTGGGGCGATCGGGCTGGGGTGCATGGGCATGAGCTGGGCATACGGCAGCGCCACGCAGGACGAAGCGACCGCCGTCATTCAGCGCGCGCTCGATCTCGGCGTCACCCTGCTCGACACCGCCGACGCCTATGGGCCATTCACCAACGAAATCCTGGTCGGCAACGCGATTCAGGGACGGCGCGCTGAAGTGGTGCTGGCGACCAAGTGTGGGCTGGTGGTCGAGGACGCCGCGACGTATCGCCTGCGGCGCAACGAACGGCCGGAGCATATCACAGCGGCGTGCGACGCCTCACTCCAACGGCTACGGGTGGACTATATCGACCTCTACCAGCTGCACCGGGTCGATCCGGAGGTGCCGGTCGAAGAGAGCGTGGGCGCGATGGCCGAGCTGGTTGCGGCAGGCAAAGTGCGCGCGATCGGGCTTTCCGAGGTGGATGTGCCAACGCTGGAGCGAGCGATGGCCGTTCACCCGATCGCCACCGTGCAGTCAGAGTTGTCGCTCTGGACGCGCGAACCGCTCAGCGACGTGTTGCCCTGGTGCAAGGCCCACAACGTCGCATTTTTGCCGTTCGCTCCGCTGGGACGCGGCTTTCTCACCGGGCGCTATGCCACCGCGGATGCCTTCGCCGACGGCGATTTCCGCACCCGGCTGCCGCGATTTCAAACCGAGGCGATGGCCGCCAACCAGGCGATTGTCGCAACCGTGCAGGAGGTGGCGACCCGTGTGGGCGCGACGGCGGCGCAGGTGGCGCTGGCCTGGGTGCTGGCCCAGGGCGATCAGGTCGTCCCGATTCCCGGCACCAAGCGGGTCAGCTACCTGGAGGAGAACGCTGCTGCCGCCGATGTGCCCCTGACGCCCGAGGTCCTGGCGCTGCTGGATGCGCTGCCGACTGCGATTGGGACACGGTACTGAGCATGCCTCATGGACGGAGCCGGCCTTGCCAGGTCCTCGGTTGCGTGGCCATAGAGTCGGATCGATGCGCGCTTTCGACAGCCTGCGCCTGCCTTGAAGGCGAGGTGCTGATTGGCAGAAAGGGTACCGTCACCTCAAAGGGGAGAGTGAGGTGACCTTCAATGCTCAGCAGAACACAGGCGTGACAAAAGGCGTGTTTCAACCTCTGGCGGCAATGCCGCTGGCGGTGCTTCCTGCAAATCCGATGCTAGCGACTGGAGCAGTGCGTCAGCACGACGGCAGGTGGAGCAGGTAGCCACATGCTCGCCGATCAGCTTGGCCAGCGCCGCTTCAGGCAAGGGCTGCGCTAGAACGATTCGTAGCTGTTCGCATATCGTATGGCTGATAGTCATGCCCTGTGCTCCTGCAACCCCAGATAGAGCGTGAGCGCCTGACGCAACGCCAGACGCGCGCGATGGAGACGCACTTTGAGCGCCGCCTCGCTGATCCCGAGTGCGTCAGCCGCTTCGCGCGTGCTCAGCCCTTCCAGATCGCGCAGCACAAAGGCGGCCCGCAACGCATCGGGAAGCGCCAGCAGCGCACGTTCAATCTGATCGCGCAATTCATCCGACAACACCGCCTGGCCCGGCTCGTGGCGATCGATCAGGGCCTGCGGTAGGTGCGCTGCCTCAGCATCCATTGCCATAGGCACCTGCGCCGGCTGCCGCCGGCGCAGACGCATCAGGGCCGTCGTGAGCACGATCCGGTGCAGCCAGGTGCCCAGGCCGCTGCGCCCTTCGAACTCCGCCACGCTGTCACAAGCACGGATAAAAGCCTCTTGCAGCACGTCCTCGGCCTCGTCGGGCTCGCCGGTGAGGCGCAGCGCCAGCCGGTACAGGGCCGGCGCATAGCGTTTCAGCAGGCAGGTGCAGGCCATGCGATCACGGCGACGCAGCCCCGCCAGCAGTTCTGCCTCGTCGGCATAGATCGTCAGATCGATCTCCCACGGCTTTTGCATCATGCCTCCTGTGTGCCCACGTGGCAGCGACGGTGTCGCCTGTCGAGAACAGCCTGTTTCATGATACCGCATCTCCTGCCGGCTTGTAACCCCGCCGGGTCATGGCGCATCTAACAGGGTGGACGCACACGATCAACTCGCGTCTCGTTTGCTGAAGTTCAGGGGAGGAATATGACCAATCACAGGCACTTGCCCACGGTTGTCGCTGTTGAAACGGTAGCGGAGCTGCTGACCATCGGCCAGCCGGTCACATTGATCGACGTCCGCACACCAGCCGAGTTCGAGTCGGTGCACATTCCGGGCAGCTATAACGTGCCGCTTGATCTGCTAGCAGAACACCGCGATGAACTGCGCCACCTGCACGATCGGCCGGTGCTGCTGATCTGTCGAAGCGGCCAGCGCGCGCGACAGGCCGAAGAGCTCCTGCGCGCCGCGAACCTGCCGCAGGTGCATATTCTGGAGGGCGGCCTCAGCGCCTGGGAGCAGGCCGGCAAGCCGGTGCGGCGCGGCCGACAGCGCTGGAGTCTGGAACGGCAGGTGCGGGGCGTGGCCGGAACGCTGGTGCTGCTGGGCACGCTGGGCGGCCTGCTGGTGTGGCAGCCGCTTACGCTTGTGGCCCTGGCGATCGGCGCAGGGTTGACCTATTCAGCGGTGACGGATAGCTGCGGCCTGGCACTGCTCTTGAGCAAGCTGCCCTATAACCGGGGCGCCGCCTGCGATGTGCGCGATATTGTGCGGCGGCTGACGGACGCTTCAGCCACGATGAACTGATTCACACAGCGAGGTGTGCGATGTTGTTACGCCTGATCTACAACGATCACCTGGCGCAGGCCAGCTATCTGCTCGGCTGTGCTGCGACGGGCGAGGCGCTGGTGATCGATCCCAACCGCGACGTCGAGCAATACGTCGCCCTAGCGCAACGCGAGGGTCTACGGATCACGCACGTCACGGAAACACATATCCATGCCGATTTCGTATCGGGCGCGCGCGAACTCGCACGCCGCACCGGAGCGCACTTGCTGCTCTCGGACATGGGACCGGCTGAGTGGAAATACGCCTTCGCCGCGGAGGAAGATACGACCCTGCTGCGCGAGGGCGACAGCTTCATGGTCGGCAACATTCGCGTCGAAGTGCTGCATACACCAGGCCATACGCCCGAGCATCTCTCGTTCCTGGTGACCGATACCGCCGGCGCGGATCAGCCGATGGGCATCTTCACCGGTGACTTCGTCTTCGTCGGTGACGTGGGCCGTCCCGATCTGTTGGAAAAGGCCGCCGGCATCAGCGGCACGATGGAAGCAGGTGCGCGCGCGCTGTTCCGCTCGGTGCAGCGCTTCAAACAGCTCCCCGACTGGCTGCAGGTCTGGCCAGGTCACGGCGCAGGCAGCGCCTGTGGACGCGCGCTGGGCGCGGTGCCGCAGAGCACCGTCGGCTACGAGAAGCGCTTCAATTGGGCCTTCGCCATCGCCAACGAAGATACGTTCGTGCGCGCCGTGCTGGAGGGCCAGCCCGATCCGCCGCCGTACTTCAAGCATATGAAACGGATCAACAAGGAGGGACCGGCCCTGCTTGAGTCGCTGCCAGAACCCGGCGAGCTCGCACCGGCACAGCTCACGGAGGCGCTGGCAGACGGCTGGCTGGTTGTCGATCTGCGCGCGCCGGAGGATTTCGCCGCCGGACATGTGCCCGGCACGTTCAACCTGCCGCTTAACAGTGCGTTCCTCACCTGGGCCGGTTGGTTGCTGCCCTACGACCGTCCGTTTGGCCTGCTGGGCGACCATGAGGCGGTAGCGCGCGCCGTTCGTCTGCTGCGCCTGATCGGCCTGGACCAGGCCCAGGGCTACTGGACGCCCGCCGTGCTGGATGCCTGGACGCCCGGCCTGGCAACGCTCGAACTGCTCAACGCTACCGAGCTCCAGCGGCGCCTCGCCCAGGGCCAGGCGCAGATCGTGGACGTACGCAACCACGATGAGTATGCGCGCGGCCACATCGCCGGCAGCCGGCACATCCCCCTGGGAACGCTCCCGCGACAGCTTGGCGAACTGCCGCGCGAACAGCCGATCGTGGTGGTCTGCCAGTCGGGCGCGCGCTCGGCGATCGGTGCCAGCCTGCTGCGAGCTGCCGGCTACGGGCGGGTTGCCAGTCTGGTGGGCGGCATGAACACCTGGCAGACGGCCGGGCTGCCCGTGGAACAGGGTGCGCCGGTGACCGGCGAGGTGGGCGTTGCACCGTTACATGCTTGATAACGACATTGAACCAGAGGTCCTGTCGATGCCTCTCTTTGGACGCCAAGAAGCGATCCCGGAAATCAATCCGGACGAGGTGCAGGCGCGCCTGGTGCGCGGCGAGCGCGTGGTGCTGCTGGACGTGCGCGAGCCGGCCGAGTTTCGCGAGAGCCACATCGCCGGCAGCCGGCTGATCCCGCTGGATCAGCTTCCGTTCCGCCTCGACGACCTGCCGCGCGATCGTCCGATCGTCGCCATCTGCCGCTCTGGTAACCGTTCAGCCGTCGCCACGACTCTGCTACGCCGTGCCGGGTTCGATGCCAGTAACATGCGGGGTGGCATGCTTGCCTGGCATAAACGTGGCTTCCCGGTGGATCGCGGTGATCGATGATGCCAACAAGCTTGCTGCTGGCGCCGCTGTTGGGCGCGCTGATCGGGTTGGCCCTGGGCATGCTCGGCGGCGGCGGCTCGATTCTTACTGTGCCGATGCTGGTGTATCTCCTGGGACTGCAGCCCCATACGGCGATCGCTGCATCGCTGGTGATCGTTGGTGCCAACGCGCTGACGGGCGCATGGCTGCACCATCGCGCCGGGCACGTGCGCCTCAAAGAGGCGCTGCTGTTCGGTGCGTACGGCATGCTGGCCGCCTATGGTGGTGCGCGGCTTTCGACGCAGGTGAGCGGGCCGGTCTTGTTGATCCTGTTCGCGCTGCTGATGCTGCTGATCGCCGCGCTCATGTTGCACGGCGGGATCCGCGCCAGGCAGGGTCTGCGGCCGGCGACCCCCTGGTGGCGAGTGCTGGTCGGTGGCCTCGCTGTTGGCTTTTTGACCGGCTTCCTGGGTGTGGGCGGCGGCTTTTTGATCGTGCCCGCGCTGGTGTTGCTGTTAGGCATGGATATGCCCGACGCCGTCGGCTCGTCGCTGGTGGTGATCGCCCTCAACAGCGCCGCCGGGCTCTTCGGTCATCTGGGCGATGGCGAGCTGCCCTGGCTGCTGATCGGGCTCTTCGTGCTGGCGGGGCTGATCGGGCTGCGCGTCGGGGAGCGCGCCACGCGCACGCTCTCAGCGCAGCGACTGCGCCAGGCCTTTGCGCTCTTCGTCGTGGCGCTGGCACTGGTGCTGTTGCTGATCAACGTGCCGGCTGCGCTGCATGCGTAACAACGCGCTGCCTGTGCAGAAAGGAGGAAGGCCATGAAGATCGCCGCCTGGGTGATCGTCCTGACGCTGGTTGCCATCATCGGGGTGCGTACGCGCGTTGCAACGATGCTGGGCAACCAGATCCGCGCACTGTCGGACAAGCTGATCGTCTCTGTTTTGCAGCTGACATCCGGCTTCGAAGCCGAGCTCCAAACCCAGGGCAACCAAGGAGGGCAGTGATGGCGCGCAAGAACATTGTTGTTCTCGGGGGCGGCAGCGGTGGCATCGTCGCTGCCGCCGAGCTGGGCCGCCGCCTCGGCCAGGAGCATCATGTCATCCTGGTCGATCGCAACCCATTTCATGTCTATATGCCGGCCTTTCTGGCGGTCATGACGGGCGATCGGCGAGCGGAGGAGATCACCCGCGATCTCAGCCGCCTCAAGCGCTTCAATGTTCGCGTCATCACTGCGATCGTCCACGGCATCGATCCGCAGCGACAGCTCATTCATCTGGATAGCGAGAAACTACCCTACGATTATTTGGTGATTGCCCTGGGCTTACAAACCCATCCCGAGGAGATCCCTGGGTTTCGGGAGGGTGCTCAGCATGCCTGGGAACTGGACGCGGCGCTGCGCTGTCACGATGCGCTGGAGCACTTTCAGGGTGGAACCATCGTCGTTGGCATTCCTCCCGGCCCATACCGGTGCCCGCCGGCGCCCTTGGAGGCTCTGTTCAGTCTCGACTCGTATTTCAAACAGCGTGGCGTGCGCCGGCAGGTAGATATCCACTACTTCGCACCGACGCCTCGTCCATCCGGCCCAACCTCCACTCCACCGGTCTGGCTGACGACCCATGCCGAGCAACGCGGCGTCACGACCCATTTCGATTTCACGGTTCGTGAGATTGATGCTGATGGACGGCGCGTTGTCGCCAAGGATGGGCACGCGCTCCGCTATGATCTCCTCTTTGTCGTGCCACCGCACCGCCCCGCCCAGGTGCTGCTCGAGAGCGGCATCGCCGACGCCCAGGGCATCACCGTCAACTATGACACGCTGGAGACCCGCTGGGACAACGTATGGGCCATCGGCGATGCCGTGAATTTCCCGGCCAGCAAGGCTGGGGTGGTCGCCCATCAGCAGGCTGATTACGTTGCGCACACCATTGCGGGACGGGTCACCGGCAAGGGCCATGCAGAGCGCTTTAAGCTCCATACCACTTGACTGGTGACCTACGGCGCCGGGAGCGCCGCACTGAGTCGAACGACCTATCCGCGCGGCTTCCCGCCCAAGGGCGAGGGCCGGAGCCGTATGTACGGTCCGTCACCCTTGATCTACTGGGCGAAAATCGCCTTTGAAAAATGGTGGCTATGGCGCTGGTTCTGATCCGACATCGCGGGAATGCCATCAGCCACGGCTGGCAGCTCTGAGCGCTGGTAAGGGCGCTGTTCGATGGGCGCCTCCCAGCGCTCGCTGCCGATGCTCTGAGCATCCTGCCGCTCCCGCGCAGCGTTGCGCAGGAGCGTGTTAGTTACCACTTGCCTGCAAGGCCGCCCCGATCGCCTCCATCAACGCCGCAGTTTCCACACGCTGGCCGTTGACAAAAAAGGTCGGTGTGCCGGTCACACCGGCCTGTTCCGCCTGCTGTGCGGCCCGTTCCAGGGCCTGCGCGTACTTGCCCGAGTTCAGGCACTGCTCGAACGCAGCACGATCCAGCCCCAGCTCTTCGGCATAGCGCACCAGCCGCGGCGCGATAGAGGCTGTTCCACGCCATTCGCGCTGGCGCGCAAACAGCAGATCGTGCATGGCTCAGAAGCGGCCCTGCTCGCCGGCGCAGCGCGCCGCCGTCGCCGCCGGGATGGCGTTGGGATGCTGTGACAACGGCAGCTCGTGGTAAATGAACTGGATCTTGCCCTCCTCGACGTAGCGATTGATCTGCTCGCCGAAGACTTCTTCCGCGTTGGCGCAGCCGGGACACTCGAAGTCGGCGTATTCGACAACCTTCACCGGCGCGTCGGGGTTGCCCTTGTAGGCGTAGCCGTCCGGCGTCAGGCCAGTGGGCGCGTTCAGCGGTCGCACCGCCTGCTCGACCGGGATACGGCTTTCAGCTACAGGCACCTGGCGGCTACGGAGCGCGGCAAACAGGCCAACGCCCAGCAAGCCGAGCACCGCCAACACGAGCACGCCGATCACGATCGTGGTGCTGGTGGTATTGCGATGTGGCACGGTTCGTCCACGGGTGCGTGGTGTTGACATGTTGTTTCCTCATCCTAGGATATGGAAGTGCAACACAAGCGCATTTGACCGCGCACCGGTATAGTACCCGTCTTATTGCCCATGATCAACAGCGCATCCGGCTCGATCACTGAAAGAAGCTTTGCTCGGCTAGGTGTTGGGGAGCGCTCTCAATCATACGCTGCATCGCCCACACGCCTTCTGTGTATAATAGGGCGCCGTGCGACAGGGGTACGGCTAACGAACTAACCGTAGGCATCACGAAGGAGGAAAAATGTATGGCTGTCGCTACAAGCCAGGCACGTACGCTCGCCGATGTCGTCTTTCCCCGCCGTGAACACGCCTGGGTGCGCGACCTCGCCCTGGCGCTGGTGATGAGCGCCTTCACCGCCCTGTGCGCGCGTATCGCCATTCCGCTGCCGTGGACGCCAGTGCCGATCACTGGGCAGACGCTGGCCGTGCTACTCACCGGCGCACTGCTCGGCCCGCGCCTGGGCGCGCTGGCGATGATCTTTTACCTGCTGGAGGGGCTGATCGGGCTACCGGTCTTTGCCATGGGGCGCAACGCCTGGTCGCCCAGTGCCATACCGGGCCTACCGGTGATCCTAGGGCCCACAGCGGGCTACCTCTTCTCCTATCCGCTGGCTGCTGCGCTGATCGGCGCGCTGGCCACGCGCGGCTGGGATCGTCGCCCGCACACGATGCTGGTAGCCATGTTGCTTTCTAGCCTAGTGATCCTGAGCTGCGGCTATCTCTGGTATATCATGATCATTGCCGTGGTCAGCGGGGTCTTCGAACCATGGACCACGCTGATGAAGACCGTGATCCCCTTCATTCCGGGTGATATCACCAAAGCGCTGATCGCTGCCGGCGTGCTGCCGAGCGCTTGGCGGCTCGTATATCGCACGCGCTAGGCTGCCTGCCGCCGCGTCACAACCCCTGTCGGCCTGCTTGATGCGCCGGGAGCGCAGCCCCCCGCCCGGCGCCTAGTGGTCACCTGCACCGACCGGGGCAGTAGCGCGCGCCTCCGCAAAAGCAGCGACCGGCACGATCTGCAACCGACGCACGCCGGCAACAGCCTCGGCCATGTTCTCCAGCAGCACCGGCAAATAATCGGCCTGGGCTGTCTCAGCCGCCGCGACCTTTTGCTTCACGCCGACGACCGCCCCACCCGTCCTGTCGCATCGAGCGTACCGGTACGAGCGATCTACCAGCCGCGCGTCACATCGCCCGGCCTTGTCAAGCGGAAGATCCGCCGATGATGTTGAACGGGCGCAGCTCAACCAGCACGTCCGTCCCGGCAAGCCCTGCCTGCTCCAGAGTAACCTGCCGAGCCCCCTCGCTCTGCAGCAACACGTGGGCGCTGTGGCATAGCTGAACTTGGGGCGAGACATCGGACGGCCGGATCCGCTCCAGCGCGACATGCTCCGCTATTGGATCAACCTGCGCATCCAACCACTGCCCGGCGACCATCGGTGTCTACTCGACGCCCGTCGTCAGGAGCCAGCTGCCGTGCGACCGCGCGCCCAAAACCGCATACGCGCCCTGTCCTGTTGTCGGCTAGACCATGCTGCGCAACACATCCTGGCCCGCACGCTGCCTGAGCAGCGGCGGGCCGGTTGGTCGCTAAGTAGCTGCCGGTCTGACTCTGTTTGGCTGAACGCAGGGCAAGCAAGCGCACCGCTGTCAGTCGTGGTAGCGCACCTAGCGTCTCCCCAGCGCTACAGGCTGTAGCATCGAAGCGATCTGCACCGGCGGCCAGCATCACCTGCGCGCGGTCGCTCCTGGCCCTGGCACCAACGCCGCGCGGCTGGACGACGTGCCGCCAGCATCGGCTCGTCTTCGGGCGGCGCTAACGCGGCCAACCAACCGCGCACCGCCTCCGTGTCGTCGGGCGGGCAGCGCAAGATCACGTAGATTGTGTTGGCAAGTTCGCCGGCAAGCGTCACCGAGTTCGAATGCAGCCGCAACTGCGGGAGCCGCTGATACAGGCGCCAGCGCTGGCGGGCTCGCCCGTTCGGCGTGGTATCGCGCAGCGTCAGCGCCACCACCCGGTAGTGGCCGGCCTGCGCCACAAGATTGAACTGCTGCGCGATCAGCGTGGCCTCCGGGCCGCCATGGATCAACTGCACCAGCGTTTCGCTTTCGAGCCGAAAATACCCCTCGGCCTCGCTCGACAGCCGCAGCAACTGCGCGGCGGCCAGGCGGGCGCAGTGCGCCAGGCCCGCCAACTGCCCGCGCGATGGATGTTCGACCACCGCCCACATCGTTCCCAGAATATGGCCGCCGGCCCGGATCGCCACAACCGCCCGCGCGCGCATGCCCGGCACCAGCCCCGTTACCACGATCGGCTCGGCCGATTGGCTGAGCCGCTGGAACACGCCTGCGGCCCGGGCCGCTTCAACCACCGTTTTGGACATGCGCCGGTTCAGCAGCGTTTGGGTGCGTTCTTCATCGGCCGCCGTCTGGTTGCCCGAGTAGGTTATCAGCTTGAAATGCGGATCCACGATGATCACGGGCCCGCCCACCAGCGACGCAGCTGTGTCGGCGATCAGCGTCAGGTCAAGCGCGCCGGCGCTGCGCTCGCTCGTCAGCCCTCGCTCGAACGCTTCGGCTTCGAGCGCCCCAACCAGCAGCATCACCACCTGCGTCCAGCTCGCGGCGGGGTGGAGCGTCAGCAGGGCGCACTGCCGCTCGTCCGCGTGCCGCGCCTGGTCCGCGTCCGGTGCTTCCGCCTGCTTCACCACCACGCCGATCGCGCCGCGTTCGCTCGCCCATGTAAGCGCCGTGCCGATCGCGGCGCGCCCAACCGCGTGCGGAGCCAGCAACAGACTGCCCGTCACATCCTCGCCGGCCTCTTGGCCATCCGTGATCAGCGCGCGCGTCACCTGGCGCGGTGTAAGCGCTTGTGGAATGGCGGCCCCGCTCACCGCGACGCCAAGCAGCCGGATCAGTTGTGGTAGCTGTGCCATAGACTCAGATCGCGGTCAGGCCGCCATCCGCCACCAGCGCCGAGCCGGTGATAAAGCTGGCCGCGTCCGAGGCCAGAAACGTGGCAACCGCTGCGATCTCGCTCGGCCGCCCCTCGCGCCCGATCGGCTGAAACGTCGGCAGGATCTCGCGCACCGCCGCAATGCCGCCCATGCGTTCGGCATGGGCCAGATTGATCGGCGTATCGACCCATCCTGGGCAGATGCAGTTGCAGCGCAGGCCCTGCGTGGCAAAATCCAGCGCGATCGATTTGGTCAACATCAACACCGCGCCCTTACTGGTGCAGTAGCTCGCCAGGTAGCGCTCGGCCACCAGGCTGTTCACCGATCCCATGTTAATAATCGAGCCGCCGCCGCCGCGCAGCATCACCGGAATGGCGATCTTGCAGCCCAAGAACACGCCGCGCACGTTCACGCTCCAGATACGGTCGAAATCTTCGATGCTGGCCTCAACCACGGTGCCGGGGATCGAGATCGCTGCGTTGTTCACCAGGGTTGTGAGCCGCCCATACTGTCGCACCGCGGCCTCCACCAGATGTTCGATATCGTCCTGGCGCGCCACGTCTGCCTCGCACGCCAGCATCCGATCGCCTACGTCGGCGAGCGCCTGGGTGGTGCGCACCCCCGGGCCGTCGATATCGGCAGCGACCACTGCGGCGCCTTCGCGGGCGAAGGCCAGCGCGATTGCCCGGCCGATGCCACTTGCCGCGCCGGTCACAATCGCAACTTTGCCGGCGAGCGTCTGGCCCGCGCTTTGCGGCGGGTGGATGTCATACATGGGGGTGTCCTTCCTGTGTGTGGGCGATCACACAATGCGCGGTACGGGATTGCCCCGGTATTGTACGGGAAAATGCCTGCGGCGCTGCGCGGCTGGAGAAATCTCCAAATCGGGGCAGCGCCGTTTGTTCGCTTCTACAAACCGATTGACATGCCCCGGCAAGGATGCTACGCTCTGCATTGTCAGATCCACCCAACAGTCCGCGCCAAAGCTTGATCTCAATCCGCGTGGCCCGCTCCGGCGCGCGCCGCAGCACCGCATACCCGGGCGTCACGGCCGCGCATCGCATGGAGTGGCGCTATGACCATGTACCGGCAGACCCTGCACGGGCGAACCTACCAGTTCGACGGTTTGCGTGTTCTGATGGCGAAAGCCACGCCGGAACGCTCGGGCGACCAGCTTGCCGGGCTTGCCGCCGCCAACGCCGAGGAGCGGGTGGCCGCGCAGTTGTGCCTGGCCGATGTGCCGCCGACAACCTTTCTGGAGGAGCCGCTCGTTCCCTACGAGCAGGATGAAGTCACCCGCCTGATCCTTGATACCCACGACCGTGTCGCGTTCGCGCCGGTGCAGAGCATGACGGTTGGCGAGTTTCGTAACTGGCTCCTGGCCAATACCACCGACAGTGACACGCTTGCCGCGCTCGCGCCGGGCATTACACCCGAAATGGCGGCCGCCGTTTCGAAAATCATGCGCAACCAGGATCTGATCGCCGTTGCGCGAAAATGTCGGGTGGTGACGCGCTTTCGCAACACGATCGGCCTGCCGGGCCGGTTGTCTTCGCGCATCCAGCCCAACCATACCACCGACGACCCCAAAGGGGTGGCGGCCTCGATCCTCGATGGCCTGCTGTATGGCTGCGGCGACGCGGTGATCGGCATTAACCCGGCCAGCGATAGCCCCCAGGCGATGATTGATTTGCTGCTGCTGGTGGACGAGCTGCGCCAGCGCTACGACATCCCGGTGCAGTCGTGTGTGCTGGCACACGTGACCACCGCGATAGAGGTGATCGCGCGCGGCGCGCCGGTCGATCTGGTGTTTCAATCGATCGCCGGCACCGAGGCAGCCAACCGCAGTTTCGGGATTGATCTGGCCGTGCTGCGCGAGGCGCGCGAGGCCGCTCTTGCGCTAGAGCGCGGCACGGTCGGCAATAACGTGATGTATTTCGAGACGGGCCAGGGCAGCTGTCTGTCGGCCAACGCCCATCACGGTGTCGACCAGCAGACGTGCGAGGCGCGCGCGTATGGCGTGGCCCGTCACTTCCAGCCACTGCTGCTCAACACCGTGGTTGGCTTTATCGGGCCGGAATACCTGTACGACAGCAAGCAGATCATCCGCGCCGGGCTGGAAGACCACTTCTGCGGCAAACTGCTGGGGGTGCCGATCGGCTGCGATGCCTGCTACACCAACCACGCCGAGGCCGACCAGAACGTCATGGACAACCTGATTGTGCTGCTTGGCGCGG
Source organism: Roseiflexaceae bacterium (assembly GCA_042408595.1). Classification (GTDB taxonomy): domain Bacteria; phylum Chloroflexota; class Chloroflexia; order Chloroflexales; family Roseiflexaceae; genus JBHOQX01. The sequence goes on from JBHOQX010000093.1 coordinate 17,092, forward strand.
CCGGCTGTACCTACATTATGGGCGTTCCCGGCGCCGACGATGTGATGCTGAATTACCAGAGCACCTCGTACCACGACGTGCGCTTTGTGCAGACGCTCCTCGGCCTGCGGCCCGCGCCCGAGTTCGAAGCCTGGCTGCAGCGGATGCAGATTATTGACCGCGACGGGCGGCTGGCGCGCGAGGGGGAGCGGAGCCTGGTGATGCGATCGGTGTTGCAACTGGCGGAGGGGTGAGCCCACGCTGCGCGGGCCTTTTCCCGCGGAACCGGAGGCAAGCATGTCCGACGAACGCACGCGGCAGGATCGAGCCGTGATCGCCAACCCGTGGCAGGCGCTGCGTCGCTACACCAACGCGCGTATCGCGCTTGGCCGCGCCGGCGATAGCTTGCCGACCGACGCGATGCTGGCGTTTCAACTCGATCATGCCCGGGCGCGCGACGCCGTCCATCTGCCGTTCGACAGCGCCGGGGTCGCGCAGCAGCTCCAGGCGCACGGCTACGAGGTCATCCAGGTGCAGAGCGCCGCCCCATCGCGCGACGTGTACCTCAAACGGCCCGACCTGGGCCGCCGGCTCGATGCGCGGTCGCGCCAGGCGCTGGAACAACGCGCCCGCGCCACCAACCAGACCTACGACGCTGCCTTCGTGATTGCCGACGGGCTTTCGGCGCTGGCCGTGCACCAACACGCCGTCCCGCTGCTGCTGCGGGTCGTCCCGGCGCTCGGCGGCCTTGGCTGGCGGATCGCGCCGATTGTGGTCGCCGCGCAGGGGCGCGTGGCCCTTTGCGATGAAATTGGCGCGCTGCTGCGGGCCGAGCAGGTGGCGATTGCGATCGGCGAACGCCCCGGCTTGAGCGTTGCCGACAGCCTCGGCGTGTATTTGACCTTTGCGCCCCACGTTGGTCGGACGGACGCCGACCGCAACTGCATCTCGAATCTCCATCCGCACGGCCTGAGCTATGACGCGGCCCAGCAGACGTTGCTCTACCTCATGAGCCAGGCGCGGCGCTTGAAACTGACCGGCGTCGCCCTGAAGGACGATCGGCGCGCGGTTGATGCGCTGGCCCACCCGGTCGACGAACCCTAACGGTGGCGCGTCGGAGGCCGCGTCGCCTCCTCTCCCTGCGATGGCTTGATACATGCGCCTGGCTTTGCCGTACCGCGCGGTCGGCCAGTCGCATCTCATAAGTAGGCCCCGCAGACGAAAGGAGCAGACCCCATGGCGACGGATCACGCGTCGGATCATGATGTCAAGCGGCTTCACGAGCTTGGCTACGCGCAGGAGTTGCGCTGCCGGATGACGGCGTTCTCGAACTTCGCCGTTTCGTTCACGATTATCTCGGTGCTGTCGGGCTGTCTCACGCTGTACGGGTTTGGCCTGAACACCGGCGGCCCGGCGGCGATGAACCTGGGCTGGCCGCTGGTGGGCCTGATGGTGACGCTGGTGGGCCTGGCGATGGCCGAGGTCTGTTCGAGCTATCCGACCGCGGGCGGGCTGTATTTCTGGTCGGCAAAGCTGGCCCGGCGCAATCCGGCGGCGTGGAGCTGGTTTACCGGCTGGTTCAACCTGCTCGGCCAGGTGGCGGTGACGGCCGGCATCGATTTTGGGCTGGCGTCGTTTATTGGCGCACTGCTGAATCTGGTGGCCGGCGTCGAGCCCACACCGCCCGTGATTATTACGATCTATGGCCTGGTGCTGCTGGCGCATGGGTTGTTGAACACGTTCGGGATCCGGCTGGTGGCGCTGCTCAACACGGTCAGCGTTTGGTGGCACGTGCTGGGGGTGATCATTATCGCGGTCGCGCTGCTGGTGGGCGCGCCGCGCCTGCAGTCGCCCGCGTGGGTGTTCACGCACTTTGTCAACAACACCGGCTTCGCGTTCCCCGGCGCGTGGGTGTATGTGTTTCTGCTGGGGTTGCTGGTGGCGCAGTACACCTTCACCGGTTACGATGCCTCGGCGCACATGACCGAAGAAATGCTGAATGCGGCGGTCGCCGGGCCGAAGGGGATCGTGAACGCGATCGTGATGTCGCTGATTGCGGGCTGGGTGCTGCTGGTGGGGGTTACGTTCGCTATTCAAGATTACGATGCGGTGCTCGGTACGGCCACCGGGGTACCGCCGGTGCAGGTGTTTCTTGACGCGGTGGGACCGGTGGGCGGCGTGCTGCTGCTGCTGATTGTGATTGGTGCGCAGTTCTTTTGCGGGATGGCTTCGGTGACGGCCAACAGCCGGATGCTGTATGCCTTCGCCCGCGACGGCGCGGTGCCCGGCTCGCGGATCTGGCATTCGATCAACCCGCGCACCCGCACGCCCACGAACTCGATCTGGTTCTGTGTGGTGTTCGCTTTTATGCTGGGCCTGCCATACCTGTGGAATGCCACCGCGTACGCCGCCGTGACCTCGATCGCGGTGATTGGCCTGTATATCTCGTACATTATTCCGGTCTATCTGCGTCGCCTCGCCGGCGATTCGCTCGAGCGCGGGCCGTGGCACCTGGGCCGCTGGAGCGCGCCGGTGGGCTGGATCGCGGTCGCATGGGTGGTGTTTATTTGTGTGCTGTTCTGCCTGCCCCAGGTCAGCCCGATTACGCCGGCCACGTTCAATTATGCCCCGGTTGCGGTTGGGGTGGTGATGCTGTTCGCCGGCGGCTGGTGGCTGCTCTCGGCCCGCCGCTGGTTTACCGGCCCCAAAGTGCAAGGCACGCCCGAAGAATTGGCGGCGATCGAGCGGGAACTCGAAAGCCTGGGCAAGGTCGGGTCGGTTGCCCCAAGCACCGCCAGCGGCGACTAACCATGCCCCGCGCCTGGTTGCGTGCGCGCTGCGCTCACACCGGGGCGGCGCGCACGCCCGCATGTGGCCCCTCCGCCACGCCGCCCGCCGCTTGAGCTCAATCCCTGTATCGCCGGGGCACCGCTGCGCCCGACCTCCCCCGGCCGCTCTGCGTGTTGCAGCGGCTGCACCGACGCGCGTCTGCGGGTATAATAATGCACGCCCCCACGCCCACATGTTCGCGTTGTGTGGATTCTGTTGGCGGGGGGCGCGTTGCGCCGGGCGACGACGCGCAGGCGAGGAGAAAGCGACCAGGCAATGAGCAATGGCGACCAGGGCGTGCGCCACCATGGTATGCCACGCGACGGAGCGCCGCCAGATGCCGTGCCTTCCTCCGCTCCCAGTACCACAGGTGCTTGAGGACCGCCGTCGTTTTCCCGGCTTCCGCTTGCCGTGCGATGCCAGTCTCGTCGAGCTATGGTGACCAGAACGAATGTGTGTTACGCACCAAGCCAACTTCAAGTACGTCCCGATCGCGTCGGATGTCGTCCCGCTGATCGCCTCGCTGGTGGCTCCGGCCCCGGCGGCGGCGCGCTTTATCGATATCTGTGCGGGCGAGGGTGAGGCCGCGGCCCAGATGGCATCCGCCTGGGGCATCGGTCGCGATCAGCTCTACCTCAACGAGCTGGCCGACGGCCGCATGGCGCGCTGCACGCGCTTCACCGACCACGTGCTCGGCGCGGACGCGATCCGCGCGCTGCAGATCAGCCGCAACACCTTTCAGATCGCCTGGACCACCCCCCCTTCGGCCAGCAACCGAAGGAGCAGGGCGGCGGGCGGCTGGAGCCACTCTTCTTCAAGCGCATCGTCGAGGAGGGCGGCTGGCTCCAGCCGGGCGGCATCCACCTGATGCTCGCCCCGCAGGATGTCTGGCTGACCAACCTCGGTACGCTCAACCACCTGGCGCGCTGCTACGACCGCGTGACCATGCTGGCTCTGCCTGAGGCGCATCGCCGTTACCGCGAGATGCTCGTGGTCGGCATTGTGCGCGCGGGCTGGCGCAGTGGCGCGGAGCTGAAAGAGCGCGCCCGGCTGATCGCTGAAAAGTTGATCGGCGAGCTTCCGGAGCTGAGCCACCAGGCGACCCCACGCTACACCATCCCCTCGCCGCTCAAGCAGCAGCGCCAGCTGATCTGGCGTGACGCGAACGCGGCAACCCCGAGTAGGCACAAACTGACGTCCTGGCCGGCGGCGGCGCGTGGGCATCGCGCGGCTACCAGACCCGGCTCCAGGCGGCGCGGCAGGATCGGCGGCGCATCCGACCGATCTTCCCATTGGGCAAGGTCGCGGCGGCGCTGCGCGTGGCCGAGGGCGACATCAACAACATGATCGTCACGATCGCCGGTTGGCAGGCCCGGATCAAGGATAGCACGCGCCGAACGACCAAGACCTGGCAGGAAGAACGGGTCACTGGCGACGGCGCGACGGTGCTCGACACCCACCGCATGGAGCTGCGCGAGCCGGTGATTGTCACGCTCGACACCGAGCAGGCGGCGATCACCCGCTACACCGGCGACACCGGGATCGCAGCGCTGATGGATCTGCCCGATACGGCGCAGAGCCTGCTCGACACCGTGGCCCAGAGTGCGCCGCCGGTCTACGACATGCAGCTGCCGCCAGATGTGGCGGCCATCCTTGATCGCATCGTCCCGGCCAGTGGTCGGGCGCTGCCCGGCTACCCCGCCGGCTTCATCCCGATGTCGCGCCACATCGCGCGTCGGCTTCATCGCCTTCTCCAAGTTCAGCCTCGGCAGCGGCTGGGCGGTCGCGGTCACCAGCCACCGGTCAGCCCTGTCCGTTCCAACCGCCCACCCGGACGAGATGGACACCCGGATCAGCAGCCTGCCCTGAGCTTGTCGAATGGGCGCCTGAGCTGGCGGGCCGGATTCTACCAGCGGCTGCACGAGGAGGATCGCCACGAGTGGGATGAGCTTCGTAAGGGCGAAGCATGCTTCGCCCCAACACGCGAGCAGGCGCGCCGTAAGGGCGCAGCGCGCCGCGCCTCAACAGCCCGCCAGGCCCAGCGCGTCGCCCAGGCCAATGGCGACTCCAGCACACGGGTCTTCGGGCCGGGTGTAAGCGAGCGCACCATCCGCCGCGACCGGCTGTTCCGCTGTGGGACGGCGCATCGTGAGGCACTTAGAAACTATCTCAAAACGTTGGGGTATATGGTACCATCCCGTGCAGCAGAAATGAGGAAGGAGCGCACGCACTGCCACGTACCCGAAAGCAACCAAAGGAACTGCCCACCATCTGGCGCGTGCCAGATGATCTGTGGG
>JBHOQX010000096.1:0-28003 GCA_042408595.1 Roseiflexaceae bacterium
GCGCCGCAAACCAGGGCCGCGCCGCGGCGCGCAAGCGGGGCGCGGTAGCGCGCGGCGCGCCACCGCGTGGGGCTGCCGCCGGACGGCCCGCCCGGGACGGCAGCGGCCTGTCCTGGCTGATCGCCGGGATGGTCCTGGCCGTCGCTCTGGCCCTCGTCTGGTTCGTCAACATCGAGAACGTCTATGCCGACATGCGCTTCCAGCAGGGACAGGTCTACGGGGACAACCCGCGCGCCGATCTGACCGACCAACTGCTGGCGCTGAACTACTACCTGGACGCGATCAACAAGGAGCCGGGGCAGGATTTCTACTACCTCAACCTGGGCCGCACGCTCATGAGCATCGTGGATATCCGCCGGCAGAACCCGAAGATACCCCTTGGCGAGCCGAAACCGGACGCGCGCCTTGAAGACCTGCTGGCCAACGACCTGTGGGCCGCGCAGGAGTTCGTGCTCCGCACCCAGGTGGACGAAGCGCTGCCTGGCGCGTTCCCCGGCAGCGACCTCGCGCCGGCGCGGGTGCTCAACCAGCCGCTCCAGGAAACGATGAGCTACGCCGAAACGGCGCTGAAGCGGGCGCGTGAGTTGAACCCGCTCAACAAAGACCACTATGCCAACCTCGCCCGGCTGCACAGCTTCTGGTTCTCGCGCCTGACGCGCGACCCGGAGCATCTGCGCCAGGCGATCAACTGGTACGAACAGGGTACAACGATCGCGCCTCAGGACGTGACGATTCTGAACGAATACGCCGGCGCGGTCGCGCTGATGGGCAGCTACCTCGAGTCGCAGAAGGATGCTGCCGCGGCGCAGACCTACTACGACCAGGCGGATGCGCTGTTGAAGAGAAGCGCCGCGCTGGACCCGCGCTACAGCGACACGCCGCTGCGCCAGGCTGATCTGCTGCGGCTGCGCGGCCGCACCGACGACGCGGTCAGCGGCTATGTCGCGTTGATCGGCCAGAATCCGCACGCGCTCGACCCGCAGATCGGCGGCATCATCGAGGCGCTGCGCGGCCAGCCGGAGCAACTCCGCCGCCTGCGCGACGCCTATGACGCGGCGCTGGCGAAAAAACCGGACGACCCGGCGCTCCAGTCGTATGTCGGCATGCTCTCGGCGCGCGCGGGCGACCTGCCCGCCGCCGCCCAGGCGTTCAGCCGCCAGATCGCGCTCCAGCCGAGCAATCTGGAGGCGCGCCGCAACTACATGCTGGTGCTGAGCGACACCGGCCAGTACGCCCAGGCTGCCGACCAGGCGCAACAGCTCCGTGCGCTGGTCCAGCAGTCGCAGCCCGACCAATCTGTGGCCGAGCTGGACCGCCTGATCGAGCTGTTCCGCGCGCGGGCCGGCGGCGGGTAGCGGCCGCGCCCGCGCCGCGCCTTGCCCCGCCCGCGCCCCGGCGGTATACTGCCACGGGCGGTGTTCGAATGCCACCGGCGGAACGCGGATGATGCGACTCCTCGACGTCCTGCCTGCCTACCTCATGGCTATCCTGGCCTGCTGGCTGGGGCTGAGCCTGCTGCTGCGCGCGCCGCGCGACCGGACGACGCGGCTGTTCGCCTGGCTCTGCCTTAACCTGACCCTCTATGGGCTCGCCGTCACCCTCGCCCGCCTGACGGCCAGCGCGGCGGTGCGCCAGGCGGCCGAGGCCGTCCAGGTCGTCGAGACGGTGATTCTGCCGCCGGTCTTTCTGCATTTCACCCTTGTGCTGGCGAACGTGGGCGCCGGGCGCGCCTGGCAGCGCGCCGCCCTGCTCCTCAGCTACGCCGCCGGCCTAGTGTTGTCCGGCTACGCGCTGCTGTCGCCAGCGATGCTGCGCGACGCCGGCGGGCTGCGCTTCCCGCCCGGGCCGCTGACCTGGCTCTGGCTGGCGCAGCGCGCCCTGCCGCTGCTGCTGGCGCTGGTGCTGGTCGCCTTGAGCTACCGCAATGCCGGCGACGATGACCTGGAGCGGCGGCGGCGAGCGATCGTCGGCATCGCGGCGCTAACCGGGGTGAGCGGCGCGCTGCTCGCCTCGGTCGCCCGCACGGGCGGCTTCACCCAGGCCCCTGGCCACGCCCTGATGGACGCCGGGTTGGCGCTCATGGCCTATGGCGTGCTCGCCTACCGCATGCTCCTGCCGCCGCGCGTCGCCCGCCGGGCCTTCTACCGCTCGCTGCTCGCCGGGCTGCTCACCGCCGCCTATGCCGCGGCGATCATCCTGCTGGAGCCGTGGGTCGGTGCGGCGCTGGGCATCGACACGCCGCTCGTCACCGTGCTCGGCCTGGTGATCCTGGTGGCGCTGTTTGGGCCGCTGCGCGACGGGATCGGCGCCTGGCTCGACCGGCGCTTCTTCCACCGCGAGTTCGACTTCGGCCAGTTGCTGCGCGCGGTGGGCGATGACCTGTTCGCGCGCGGGAGCCTGGACGAGCAGTTGCAGGCCGGGCTGAGCGCGATCTGCCGGACGCTCGGCCTGCGCGCCGGCGCGGTGGCGGTGCGAGAGGGGGGCGGGCTGCGCCTGGCGGCGGCCTACGGCCCCGCGCCGGCGCCCGAGACCCTGCGCCACGCCACCATTCCCGCCGCGGCAGAAAGCCACCACGGCGACTGGGCGCCCTGGCCGGCGGCGCGGCTGTTGTTGCCGCTGCATCACGGCAGCGAGACGCTCGGGCTGCTGCTGCTTGGCGCGAAACGCTCCGGCGCGCCGTACCGCGATGTCGAGCGGGTGCTGCTCGCCTCGCTCGGCGCGTACCTGGCACTGGCGATCCGCCACAGCCGCACCCAGCAGGAGGAAGAACTGGCGATGGCGGCGCTCGCCGAGCAGAGCCGGCAGCTCCAGGCGGCACAGGAGCTCCTGGCGGCGCAGGCCGAAGAGGCGGCCCGCGCCGTCGCCGCGGCGGAGCGCGCCCCCGATGACGCCGTCCCGCGGCGCGGCCTGCGGGTGAGCGCCCTGGGGCCGCTGCGCGTCGAGCGCGACGGCACGCCGATCGAGCGCTGGGGCGGCGACAAAGCTGGCACCTACCAGGCCGAGGCGCTGTTCGCCTTCCTCTTCGACCGGCGCGGGCGCGGGCTGACCAAAGACGAGGCCGAGGAACTGATCTGGCCCGACCTGCCGATCGACCGGGCCGACATGGCCTTCCACCGGACGATCTCCGGTCTGCGCCGCGCCCTGGAGCCGGGGTTGCGGCGTGGCAACGAAAGCCGGATCATCACCTATCACCACGAGCGCTACTGGCTCGACCCGTCCAGCATCGCCTGGAGCGACACGGACGCCTTCGCCGCCGCCGTCGAGCGCGGCCACACCCTGGCGCGCCAGGGCGACCTCGAAGGCGCGCGCGAGGCCTTCCGCCAGGCGCTGGCGCTCTACCGCGGCGAGTACATGGATGACTGCCCCTTCTTCGGCGACTCGCCGTATGTCGAGGAGCGCCGCGCCGAGCTGCGCGACCAGCAGGTCGGCGCGCTCGTGGCGCTCGCCGCGATCTACGAGCAGCTCGGCCAGCCCGGCGAAGCGGCGACCTGCTACCGCCGTGCGATCGCTGCCAGCCCCGAGGAGTTGCCGCGCGCCGTGGAGGCGCTGGCCCGGCTGGCGGTGCTACGGGCGGAGGGGTGAGACCGCAGGGCGGAAGCCGCACGGCGCGTATCCCTTGGGGCTGCGCCGTTGCCATGGCTAAAGCGTGCTGTCGTCTTTCTTCGCCTTTGTCCCGGCTCAGCCTTCGTCCCGAAGGCCTCGTCTCGAGCCCCGTACCCCCGTACGGGGCGTACGGAGCCTCAGCGCGAGGGGCCCAGGTTTGTCCTTCGTTGCTCGCGCATCGCCGCTACGCCGCGAACTTCCCCACGTACAACCGCACATCGTACTCGAACGCCACTCTGCCGCCCACCTGATAGGTGGCGAAGAGCTGTTCCAGCTCGGCCAGCATCGGTGCGTGGTTCGGGTGCCCCAGCGGGGGCGTGTATGATGACGAGCGCGTGCGCCCGATCAGCCCGGGCAGGTCGAACTCCTGCCGGTTGGCGAAATCATGGCGGCGGCAGGGGCCGGGCGCGAAGAAGCGCGGGATGAAGGTCGGGTCGAACTCGGTGTCGCGCAGCAGGTGGTAGTCGGTCCCGTAGCTGCGCAACAGCCGCTCGTACGCCTCCAGCAACGGCGCCCCCGCGGTGCGCCGGATATTCCAGACCAGCGCAACCCAGCCGCCTGAGCGCAGGATGCGGGCGAACTCCGCCCGTGTCGGCTGCGGGTCGAACCAGTGGAATGCCTGCCCGGCGGTGACGAAATCGGCGCAGGCGTCGGGTAGCATGGTCGCCTCGGCCGTGCCCGCGACGCTGGCGAAGCGCGGGTAGCCGGACAGCAGCCGCTCGCCGGCGGCGCGCATCGCGGCGTTCGGCTCCACGCCATAGACCCGGTTGCCGTTCTCGAGAAAGAGCCGCGCCAGGATACCGGTGCCCGAGCCAATGTCGGCGACGACCGAGTCGGGCGTCAGGCCATATTCGGCGGCGAGCGTGGCGAGCACCTCGGGCGGGTAGCCCGGGCGGTAGGCGATGTAGTCTTCGACGCGGTCCGAGAAGCGTCCGGTGGGGTTGAGCGACATAGCAAGGCTCCCTTCACGCATGGATTCGCCCGTCTGCGGGGCGAGCAGGGCGGATCGGGCAGCGTTGGCCGCCCGGCCGACTGACCGAATCGTATCACCATGCAGTCCGCGAAGTCTGCCTGCTACCCTCTTCTACCTGCACTCTGCATGTTACACGCCGCACTCTGCATGGTCTCCTTGACATGGCCGCGGCCACGTGGTATACTCCCCCTGCCCCCGGGGGAGGGGGTAGGGCAGCCGCCGGGGAGGGCGCGATGGCAGACCAGAAGCAACAGTTGTTGAACCGCCTGAAGACGATCGAAGGGCATATCCGCGGCGTCCAGCGCATGGTCGAAGAAGACGCCTACTGCATCGACATCATCACGCAGACCCAGGCCATCCAGCGAGCGCTGGACCGATTCAACTCGATGATCCTGGCGAACCACCTGCACGGCTGCGTCACAACCGCCATCCGCAGCGACGACGCGGCGGAGCGTGAGCGCGTCGTCACCGAGTTGCTGCAGGTGTTTGACGCGGCCAGTACGATGTGATGTGCGCCGCGCCTCGATCCTGCACGCTGCAATCGCTACGAGGAGACAGACATGACCACCGAACACTTCCGTGTCCCCGAGGTCTCGTGCCAGCACTGCGTCAACGCGATCACCCAGGAAGTCACGGCGCTGGCCGGCGTGCGGCGCGTCCAGGTCGACCTGAACCGCAAGATGGTGACGGTCGAGCACGACGCGCAGGTTTCGCCGGCGCAGATCATCGCGGCGATCAATGAAGCGGGGTACGACGTCGCGGGGACGGAGCAGGAGTAGCAGACCGTCAGAAGCCAGGCTGTTCGGCTCCTGGCTTCTGACCTCTGACCGTCTGATAGCTCAGGCAGCACTATGGCAACCCAAGAACTACAACTTCCGATCACCGGCATGACCTGCGCCTCGTGCGTGCGGCGCGTCGAGCGGGCGCTGGCGAAGGCCCCCGGCGTCGCCGAGGCCTCGGTGAACCTGGCGACCGAGCAGGCGAGCGTGCGCTACGATCCGGCGCAGGCCGCGCCGGCGCAGCTGGTCGCGGCGGTCGAAGGGGCGGGCTACGGTGTGATCACCGACCGGGTCGAGTTTCCGATCACCGGCATGACCTGCGCCTCGTGCGTGCGGCGTGTCGAGCGGGCGCTGCGCCAGGTCCCCGGCGTGCTGGACGTGCAGGTCAACCTGGCGACCGAGCATGCGGCGGTGACCTTCATCCCGGCGGCGGTCGGCTGGCCGGAGCTGAAGGCCGCGGTCGAGCGGGCCGGCTACGGTGTGGTCGAGCCGGCGGCGGTCGGGGAGGCCGAAGACGCCGAGGCCGCGGCACGCGCGCGCGAGCTGGCCGACAAACGGCGCCGACTGATCGTCGCCGTCGCGCTGGGCGTGCCGCTCTTTCTGCTCGCCATGGCGCGCGACTTCGGCCTCATCCAGCCCTGGCTGACGCCGTTCTGGGCCGCGCTGGAGGAGCGGATGGGCCACGGCGGCGCGGAGATTATGCACTACCCGGCGTCGGCGGATTATCTCAACTGGCTGTTTCTGCTGCTGGCCACGCCGGTGCAGTTCTACAGCGGCTGGCCGTTCTATGCCAACGCCTGGAAGGCGCTGCGGGCGCGCACGGCCAACATGGACACCCTGATCGCGCTCGGTTCGTCGGCGGCCTATTTCTACAGCGTCGCGCTGATCGTCTTCCGGCTGCCGGGGCATGTCTATTTCGAGACGTCGGCCCTGATCATCATGCTGATCCTGGTCGGCAAGTACCTGGAAGCCCGGGCCAAGAGCCGCACCGGCGACGCCATCCGGGCGCTGATCGGCCTGCAACCGAAGACGGCGCGTGTCGTCCGCGGCGGGCAGGAAGTGGACGTGCCGGTGGAGCAGGTGCGCGCCGGCGAGATCGTCGTCGTGCGGCCCGGCGAAAAAATCCCGGTGGATGGCGTGATCGTCAGCGGGCAGTCGAGCGTGGACGAGAGTCTGGTGACCGGCGAGAGCCTGCCGGTGGAGAAGCGCCCCGGCGACGCGGTGATCGGCGCGACGCTCAACACCACTGGGAGCTTCCAGATGCGCGCGACACGCGTCGGCAAGGACGCCACGCTGGCGCAGATCGTCGCGCTGGTGCGGCAGGCGCAGGGCAGCCGCGCGCCGGTCCAGGGGATTGTCGACCGCGTCTCGGCGGTGTTCGTGCCGGCCGTGATCGGCATCGCCCTGGCGACCTTTCTGCTGTGGTATGTCGTCGGCGGCGCGAGCTTCACCCAGGCGCTGCTGTTCGCCGTGGCGGTGCTGGTGATCGCCTGTCCGTGCGCCCTGGGCCTGGCCACGCCGACGGCGATCATCGTTGGCACGGGGGAGGGTGCGGAGCACGGCATCCTCATCCGCAACGCCGAGAGCCTGGAGCGCGCGGCCGCCGTCCAGACCGTAGTGCTCGACAAAACCGGGACGCTCACCGAAGGCAAGCCGAGAGTCACCGACATTGTAGATTGCAGCCTGCAGCTTGCAGGTATGCGGCTGATCACCGTTGGCGCAGAGGCTGACGAAACGCACGATCGATCCACACTCTACCATCCGCAATCTGCCATCCTGCGGCTCGCAGCGTCCGCGGAGAGCCGCAGCGAGCACCCGCTCAGCCAGGCGATCATTCGGGCCGCGGAGGAGCGCGGCCTCGCGCTGGCCCAGCCGGAGCGCTTCGAGGCGGTGCCCGGGATGGGCGTGAGCGCGGTGGTGGATGGGCATGTGGTGCTGGTCGGCACGCCGGCGCTGCTGCGCGCGTGGAGCGTGGCGACGGACAGGATCGAGGGCGATATCGCGCGCCTGCAGGCCGAGGGCAAGACGGCGATGGCCGTCGCCGTCGATGGCGAGGCGCTGGGGGTGATCGCCGTCGCCGACACGCTGAAGCCGACCTCGGCGGAGGCGGTGGCAGCGCTGCGGGCGCAGGGGCTGGATGTCGTGATGCTCACCGGCGACAACCGCCGCACCGCCGAGGCGATCGCGCGGCAGGTCGGCATCGAGCGGGTGCTGGCGGAGGTGCTGCCGGCGGAGAAGGAGGCGCAGATCCGGGCGTTGCAGGCCGAGGGCCGCGTCGTCGCGATGGTTGGCGACGGGATCAACGACGCCCCGGCGCTGGCGCGGGCCGATGTCGGCATCGCTATGGGGGCCGGGGCGGACGTGGCGATGGAGGCCGCCGATATCACCCTGATTCGGGGCGACCTGCGGAGCGTCCCTCAGGCCATCCGGCTGAGCCGGGCGACGATGCGGACGATCCGCTGGAACCTGTTCTGGGCGTTTATTTACAATGTCGTCCTGATCCCGGTGGCGGCCGGGGCGCTGTATCCGTTCACCGGCTGGCAGCTCAGCCCGATCCTGGCGGCGGCGGCGATGGCCTTCTCGTCGGTCTTCGTGGTGACGAATAGCCTGCGGCTGCGGCGGGCGCGGCTGGGATGAGGCGCGCCGCAGCGGGGCCAGCGGCGCGTTTGTTCCGGCGGGTATCACGCATCAACGCCAATTGTGGTACCATGCTCCTGCACGTCATTCCCACAGCCAGCATCCCGCGAATCGAGAGGTGATGTTCGAGAACCGGATTTCGCTGGTGCGAGACCACGCGCCAGCAGCGCCAGGAGGAACTATGGCCGTTAGATTCGATCAGCATATCGACATCGACGCCCCGCCGGATCGGGTCTGGTCGGTGTTGACGAACCCGGGCACGTGGCCCATGTGGTTTCCAGATGTCGAGGGCCTGTCAAACCTGACTGCTGTTTCGCAGGGGGCGACGTTCAGCTACGGCAGCGGAGGCCATGGATCGGTGGTCGCCGTCGAGGAGAGCACCATGCGGCTGAAGGTGGTGACGCAGGACGGTCCCGTGCCCGTGAGCCACACATTCGATATTGACCGGGCGGGCGGCTTCCTCGGCGTAGGCGCCAATGACTCGCGGCTGCGCTATACGCTCGAATACGACCCACCGGGCGGCTTCCTGAGCGATTTCGTCGCCGGGGGGAACCCGAAGGATATGCTGAAGGTCAAGCACACGCTGGAGAAGATCAAGAACCTGTCGGAAGGGAAGTAGGCCGCGCGGGCGGGAGCTCGCCTAGCAGATCGGGAGGCGCAGGTCATGGGCTTCATTGCAAGTATCATTCTCGGCATCCTGGCCGGCTGGATCACCGGGCTGATCATGAAAAGCAGCCGGTCCGGCTATGGGATCATCGGCGACCTGGTGCTGGGCGTGATCGGATCGGTTGTCGGCGGCTGGCTGACGTCGCTCTTCCTGGGGGTCGACTTGACAACCGGGTTCAACCTGACTTCGCTGATCGTAGCGGTGCTCGGCGCGATTGTGGTGGTCACAATCTATCGGCTCATCACGCGGCGATCGCTTGCCGGCTGAGGCTGGCGGCGGTTCGCGGGCATGCGGCGGGCAGCGGCTTGGAGAGCGAGCAGCTTTCCAGGCCGCTGCGTCTTTATGGCACCGGTGTCCTGTGGTGTGCGTGGTTGCATCCTCGCAGAAAAATGCGCCGATGCGGTATGATCGAGCGGTGAGAAGTGATGCTCACGTACAGCGTGACACATCTGCTCGGGTTCAATTGCGACGACTTTCGCCAGTTTGGGATGATAACAACGGTGCTACCCGCCCCTACGCCGCCCGCGCCTGGTAGAGCGCCACCAGCGCCGCGCCGATCGCCTGGCTGAGGTCGCCCAGCGCTGCCGGCACAATCGTCAGCCGCTCGCGCTGTGCCGGCCAGAGGTAGGGCGCCGCCGCCTCGCGCACAGTGTGCAGGTAGCGCGCGCGAAACGCCTCCGATGTCGCTGCTGGGTCCATCAGCCCCCCGCCGATCACCACATAGCGCGGGTCGAGCGCCATCGCCAGCGTGGCGACATGGAGGCCGAGCGCCCGCGCCTGGAAGTCGAACAACTCGATCGCCAGCGGATCGCCCTGCTGCGCCCGGCCGCGCAGGCTCAGCGCGCGCTCGCGCGGGCCGAGCGGCGCGGTCGCCAGCTCGTGGTCGGGCTGCTGTGCGAGCCGGTCGGCCAGCAGGTGTGGCAGGCCAGCCAGCGTGGTGTACATCTCGACGCAGCCCCACGTCCGCCCGCAGCCGCACGGGTACGGCCTAACCCCAAGCAGGTGCAGCGGCGCCGGCATGTGGCTGGCCTCCATCCCGGCGAGCGTATCGCCCTCCAGCGGCAGGCCGCGATCGTCGATATAGGCGCAGCCAAGCCCAGAGCCGGGCGCAAGCATCAGCACCGTGCCGGGCCCTGCGGCGCGTACGTGCTGTGCCTCGGCCACGCCGCCCATGTTGCCATCGTTGCCGACGACGAGCGGCACCGGGCGCCCGGCGCGCGCGGCGAGCGCCTGGCTGTACGCGGTGTATACATCGAAACCGACGAAGCTCTCCGGCAGGTTCGGGCCGCGCTCCAGCACGCCGTAGCTGCGCCGCGGCCCCGGAATGGCGACCCCGACGCCCCCGACCTGCTCCCACACCAGCCCGTGCTGCTCGAGATACGCGCTGATCGCCTCGACCCAGCCGGCGACGACCGCCGCCGGACCGAGGTGCGTGTTCGTCGGCCGCTGGAGCAGCTCGGTTGAAACCGGCGTGCCGTCGGCCCAGACCGCCCCGATCTTCGAGGTGGTCGCCCCGCCATCCGTGCCGATGTACACCGCTTGTGCTGCGCTCATGGTCATCTCCGGCGTGCTCAAGGGAAGAACAGGGGAACATGCGAACGGCGGCGCAACGGTGCAGGGCGCGCGTGCCGTTGTAGCATCCCGCCATCCTGCCATCGTGCCGTTGCATCGCGGTCCAGCGCAGTATACGCCGGGCGCGGCGATTCGACAACCGGGCGTGCTATACTGGCGATCAGCCCGTCAGACGGGCAGATGTGCGCGTACGGCGGGTTACGCGTTTGACCGGATTCATCGTGCCATCGCGTCATCTGGCCATCTTGTCACCACTATCAGCAGCGAGGAACCGGCTCCATGACCGACACGAGCGAAACCAGGCGCGCGCTGGTGATCGGCGCGCACCCCGACGACAACGAGTTCGGCGCGGGCGGCACGACGGCCAAGCTGGCTGCCGCCGGCTGGGACATCACCTTCATCATCGCCACGAACGGCAACAAGGGCAGCCACGACCCGGAGATGTCGTCGTACCGCCTGAGCGAAGTGCGCGAACAGGAGCAGCGAGCGGCAGCGGCCGCGGTGGGGGTGCGCCGGGTGATCTTCCTGCGCAACAACGACGGCGAGCTCGAGCCGACGCCGGCGCTCCGCGCGGAATTCGCGCTCTACATCCGGCACTTCAAGCCGCACTACGTCTTCACGCATGACCCCTGGAAGCACTACATGCTCCACCCCGACCATCGGGCGGTCGGCTTCGCCGTGATCGAGGCGATCGTCAGCGCGCGCGACCACCTGTTCATGCCGGGCCTCGGCCAGATCGGGATCGGTGTCTGGCGGCCGGAGGCGCTGTTCCTCTGGATGGCCGAGCAGCCTGACCATTTCGAGGATGTCTCCGGGTTTGTCGAGCAGAAGATCGCCGCGTTACGCGAACACCACACGCAGCTCGATGAGTGGACGGGCTGGGAGGAACGGGTGCGCGAGCGCATGGCCGAGCTTGGGCGCGAGCATGGCTTCGCCGCGGCGGAGGCGTTCCGCAAGCTGATAGTGTAAAGATCGCCATTGCAAATCGCAGATTTTCACCCGGTCACCGTGTCATCTTGTCACCCGCGCACCATCAGTGTGGTCATGGCCGTATCGCTTTGCCCCCGTGGCCGGTTTACACATGTGGCGGGATCGACAGGAGTCTATCCGTGCGCTCTTCGCCCGACACGTTGGCAGCCCTCATCCTGCGGGCGCAGCAGAATGACGCTGACGCGTACGAGCGCATCTACGAGCGCTACGTCGATCAGCTCTATCGCTATCTCTACGTGCGCTGCAACAGCGCGACGCTTGCGGAGGATACGCTCAGCGAGCTGTGGCTGCGCGTCGTTCAGCATCTGCCCAATTTTCGCATCCCTGAGCAGTATGTCGAGCAGTCATTCGCCGCCTGGCTCTACCGCATCGCTCACAACCTGCTGGTCAACGCGCTGCAGGGCGAGAAGCGCCGGAGTGTCTCGTTGCCGGAGCATCTGCCCGCGCCGGACGACGAACTGGATGCGCGCCTGATCGGGCGAGACGAGCAGCGCTCGCTGGAGCAGGCGTTCGCGCAACTGACGCCCGACCAGCAGGAAGTCATTCTGCTGCGCTTTCGCGAGGGGTACACCAGCGTCGAGGTGGCGCGCATCACCGGGCGCACCGAGAGCGCGGTCAAGGCGCTGCAACACCGCGCGCTGGGCGCCATGGCCCGCGCGATGGGTGTTGTTCGCAAGCAAGCGAGTCTGCCGTGATCGAACACAGCGATAACATCGGCGATCTGCTGGAAAGCTGCCTGCAGCAGGTGCAGGCCGGCGACCGCCCGGAAGCGTGCGCGCGCCGCCATCCGCGGCACGCGGATGAACTGCTGACGCTGCTGACGGTCGCCGAGCAGGCGCGGACGCTCGCCCTGCCGCCGCTCTCGCCGGTGGCGCGCCGGCGCATGCGCCAGGAACTGCGCGGGGCGGTGATCGCGCAGCGCCGCGCCGCCCGGCGGAACCGGGCCGGCTGGTTCGCCCCGCTGCTGCGGCTGGCCGCGGTGGCCCTGGTGGTCCTTCTGGCGCTCGGCGGCGGCGTGGCCGCGGCACAGGCCAGTCTGCCCGGCGACGCGCTCTATCCGCTCAAGCGCGGCTGGGAACAGGTGCAGCTCCATCTGCCGCAAACGCCTGCGCAGCGCGCCGGGATGCATCTGCGCCTGGCAGCGGCGCGCGTTCGCGAGGCGCTGGCGCTCCATGACCGGGGCGACGCGCTCGCGCCGGCCGGGCTGGCCGACGTGGCGCGTGAGTATCAGCAGGCCTGGGCCAGCATCGAGGATGCCAGCGGCCCGCAGGCGCCGGCGCTGCGCCAGCAGTACCGCGCGGCGATCCAGCAGGATCTCGCCGCGATCCAGCAGCGCAGCCACGATGGGCAGCCGCCGCTGGACCTGGCCCCGCTTCAGGCGCTGGCCGAGGCGGCGCAGCGCCAGGCCGCCGACTCGACCCCGAGCGGGCCGGACGCGCCCGCGCCTCCCGCGCCGGCCACGGTGCCGCCGCCGGCCGAGGCCAGCCCCGCGCCCCCATGGCCCGCCGTGCCCGGAGTGGCCCCGGAAGCGCGGCCGCCCGCCCCCATCCCGCCAGCCGGCACGCCGGCCCCGCCAGCGTGGCCGGATGGCGCCGGGCCACCTGCCAACCCGCCGGGGCAGGACGGCGCGCCCGGCGGGCCGAAGGGCAGCCCGCCGGGGCAGGACGGTGCGCCTGGGAAGAGCGGGACCGCACCGGGGCACGGCGGCAGCCCGCCAGGGCAGCCGCCCGACGCCGGCCAGGACCACGGCGAAGGCGGCCACCCCGGCAACGGCGGCTCGCCGAAGAAACAGACCAAGCCGCCGAAGCGATAGGCGCTCCGGGCCCTGGCGATCGCGGCATGCCGGCGGTGTGTGATCGTTGCGGCGAGCTCGTGTGTCGATATGGACGGCAAGCGGACCGTGGCAGGCCGACGGCGGGGCGGCGCCGGCCGTCGACCCCGCCTGTCGGCGCATGGCCCGGCCTGTGGTAAGATACGCCCCGGTTCCTGGCTGAGCATTCTGGAAAAGGCCCGGTATGTCCCGCACCCTATCGCTGCTGGCAGTCGCCGCCTTGCTGGCCCTTGCGTCCGGCCCGTCCGCGCCGGCGCACGCCGCGCCGCCTACGGCCGCCCCCCTCGCGTTCAGCTACGCGCCGGAGACCGGGCACAACATCGGGCTAAAGATCAAGCGCTTCTACGACACCCACGGCGGGCTGGACATCTTCGGCCTGCCGCTCACCGAGGTCTTTCCCGAAGACGGAATGCAGGTACAGTACTTCGAGCGGGCGCGTTTCGAGCTGCACCCCGAGTTGCCACCTGAGTTCTACGTCTCCCTGACGCTGCTGGGCCGCCACTTCACCGAGGGGCGGCCGGAGCCGGCCTTTCAGTGGCTGGCGGCCGCGCCGGGGGGCGGGCGGCGGTTCTTCCCGGAGAGCGGCCACTCGCTCGGCGGGGCGTTTCGCGGCTTCTGGGATGGGCGCGGCGGCCTGCCCGTCTTCGGCTACCCGATCTCCGAGGAGTTCCCAGAGGTCAACCCGGTGGACGGCCGAACGTACACGGTGCAGTATTTCGAGCGGGCGCGCTTCGAATACCACCCGGAACACGCCGGCACGCCGTACGAGGTGCAGCTCGGCCAGCTTGGCCGGCAACTGCTGAACGAGCGCCCGGCTGCCCTGGCCATGACCGCGCCCGTGCCGCCGCTCCAACTGCTTGGCCAGGCGACGACCGTCTTCCGCACCTCGATCGCGGCGCGCCGTCAGAACATCGCCCGCGCCACCGCCATGTTCGATGGGGTGGTCGTCCCGCCGGGGCAGGAGTACTCGTTTGTCGGCGCCGGCGATTTCTCAGAAGCTGCCGGCTTCGTCGAGGGGTACGCGATCGTCGGCGGCAAGCTGGAGAAGGTCGTCGGCGGCGGGCTGTGCCAGGTGTCAACGACGATGTTCCGCGCCGTGGCGAACGCCGGCCTGGAGATCACCGAGCGGCGCGGCCACCAGTACGTGGTGTACTTCTACGAGAACATTTTGGGCTTCGACGCGACCGTCTTCACGCCATCGGTCGATTTCCGCTGGCGCAACGATACGCCCGGCCCGGTCTATCTGGCGGCGACAACCGACCCCGAGGCCGCGACCGTCACCTTCGAGGTGTGGGGCGTGAGCGATGGCCGGACGACGGCCTACCAGGGGCCGGTGGTGCGCAATGTGCGCCAGCCGGGCGTCGCTGTCTGGCAGTATGACCCGACGCTGCCGCGCGGCCGGGTCGAGCAACTCGTCCATGGCCGGCCCGGCATGGATGTCAACCTGCTCCGCACGGTGATGCTGCCGGACGGCACGGTGAAGCACGCCGACAACTTCTACACGCACTACGAGCCGTGGGAGGACTTCTACACCTACGGCCCGGGCGTCTCGCCGCCGCCCGGCGTGCAGGTCATCGATCCGCGGCGGGCGCCACCTGCGCCGCTCCCGCCGCTGCCGCCCGCCGTCGTCCGCGCGCTGGAATAGCGCGGCTCACCGCCCCTGCACCGGCAGGTAGACCGCCTGCCGCCCGATGCCCTGCCCCTTGCCGGTCTCCACGGCGCTGTTCCCTGCCGCGTCGGTCGCCTGGACGATGCCTGTGATCCGCGGCGCGAACGGCACGTCTAGAATATACAGGCCGTTCGCCTGCCGCATCGGCGCGCTCCTCCAGGTGCTGCCGTCGCTACTGTAGGTCAGCACGACCTGCAGCGGCCCGGGCCGGTTGTCGGTCACCGGCGCGAGGAAGCGGTATTGCCCCCCGCCGCCGGGCGCAAGCCCCACCGTCACCGGGCCGATCAGCGGCGGCAGCGTGTCGCGCAGCTCCTCCGGGCGGGCGTTGTTCGGGTCGATGTAGCTCACCTCGAAGATCATCCGGGCGAAACGCCGTAGCCGCCCGGTGCGCGCGTCGTCGGCGCGGAACTGCGCCGGGTTGACCGCCAGCGTGTCGCTGGCGACCTGCGTGCCGCCGGGCAGTGTCGTGAGGCGGCGCTGGTAGGTGAACGGCGGGTCGGGCGTCCAGCCCGGTGTGGTGAGATCCGGGTCGCGCTCCTGCTGCGGGTAGATCTCCTCGGTGATGATAGTAGTCACGTGCGGGTCGAAGCTCCCCAGTTCCGGCAGCGTGGTTGCGTTCAGCAGCCGCACGCCGCGGGGGGCCGGCGGGCCGTTGCCGCCCGCGCCAGCGGTGTCGCGCAGCGTCAGGTCGTAGGTCAGCAGCGGCAACACCGGCAGCCCGGCGGCGAGCATATCTTCGCTCACCAGATCCGGCGCGCCGGGGACGAAGCTGTCCGTGACGCGCGCCCGCGTCCGCGCCAGCGTATCGCCGCTCGGGGTTGGGTCCACCCGCCAGGTTTCGATGGGCAGATCGAAGGTGATCGTGCGGGTGAAGACGCCGGTCCGGTTCGCCCGCATCCGCCCGATCACCTCCGGTGGCACGCGCTGCCCCGGCGGATCGAACCCGCCCGGCGGGGGCGCGGCTGGCCTCGGCACGGTGACGCGCAGGAACGGGAAGCCGTAGAGCGTCCATTCCAGCAGCGCCTTTTCGTCGTACACGCCGAAGCTGCCCGGCCCGGCGCGCCGGACATATTCGCGCTTGGCCCGCGCCAGCGATTCACCGATCGTCGGGCCGACATACACCGCTCCCCTGGACTCCGGGTCGAATTGCTCGATCCGCCGCCCGATCGCCTCCGTGAAGAGCAGCGCCAGCCGCTCGCTGTAGCCGATCAGGTCGCTGTCGCCATAGCCGTAGCCGGTGTTGCCGATCAGGCTGCCGCCCTGCCGGGCGTGGGCCTGGGCCCAATCCACCCGATAGCGCGCGTCGGTCCCCGCGGCGAGCTGCCCGTCGATCACGCTCAGGCCGGAATGGCAACCGACCGAATAGGTCAGCGAGGCGGACGAGTTGCGGTCGTCGCGGTAATCCTGGAAGTACGCCTTGCGGGCGGCATCCGGGTCGCCCCGGCCATCGAGCCTGGGCGCATGCACCAACTGCGCCTCGACCGTGCCGCCGCGCAGGTCGGCGGGGATGGCGTCGTAGTGCGAAAAGTGGCTGTTGATCGCCATCAGGGCGTAGGGTGTCTGCGGGCCGTTGTACGGGTCGGGCAGCGGGAACTGCCCGTTCGACCAGGCGCGCGTCAGGTCGGCGGCCGTCCAGGTGTCGCCGATCAGGCTGTTGGTCAGGTTCGTCACGCCGAGGTTGGTGGTATCCGGCCCGGCGTCGCCCAGGCCGTAGGTGCTGAAGAGCGCCGCCGTGGCACGGGCCTGGTCGGTCAGGAAATCGTAGCCAGTGACGAACGCCGCGCCGGCGTTTTTCGGCCCGCTGTTCGGCTTGTCCGCCCGGATGGCGTAGCCCGAGCCGTAGCGCGTTGTGAACGACTCCAGGTAGGCGCGAATCTCCGCGGGCGACTCGACCAGCCGGCCGATACCGAGATCGGGAACATACAGGAAGCGGCCGCGCCAGGGAGTCGGCGTGCGGTCGGCGTAGACGTTGTCGGTCAGGATGAAGCGGTAGAACAGGCTGCCTTGGATGGGCGACGGCCCGGACAGATTCGGCAGCGGCGCGATCGGGGGCAGCGCGCTCAGTTCGGCGTAATACTCGCCCTCGCTGGCGATCGCCGCCTCGTCCACCACCCGCGCGAAGGGGATGATGTTGTCGCCGCCGATGATCGCGAGGTGCTCGATATTCGGATAGGAGCGGCGAATCGCGACATCCACCAGGTTCCAGATCTGCGCGGCGACCTCGTTGGCGAAGAGCGGCTGGTCGGCGTTGGCGTCCCACGCGTCGTAGAGCTTCGCCAGCGCCAGCACCTGCTCCGACGCGGGATCGGGCTGGGCGGCCCCCTCGGCGGCCCCGCTGAGATCGAGCACAGCCGGCGCGGCGGCGCGCTCCAGGTCGGGTGGCGGGTTGAGCAGCAGCTTCACAATCTGCTCGCTGTCGCTCCGGTCGCGTTCGCCGGGGTACTGCCGCTGCATGCGCCCGTGGTTGAGCAGGAACAGCGTGCGGCGGGTCGGGTCGGGCTTGGGCGGCGCGCCCCCCTGAAACGCCAGGTCGTCGAAGCGACGGGCGCGCAGCACGGGCGCGCGCAGCGTGCCGGGCGTCAGCCGCACGCGGAGGTCGTAGGCCCCAGTGTCGCTGAAGCTGCCGTCGCCGCTGAAAACCAGGATGTAGTACGCGCCCGGCTGCACGAGATAGCTGATGATCGACTCGGCGGCCGTGCCGGCGGAGGTCGAGATGGCATTGATACGCCCGATAGCGTTGATACGCCCGATGGCATTGATGCGCCCGATAGCGTTGATACGCCCAATATCCGCAATGTTGTCGAGGCTGGCTCCGTCGCTGACCACCTCCGTCGCGGCCAGCGGGTCGGCGACCAGGGCCAGGTCGTAGTCCGCCGGCAGGTTCGACAGGTCGATCTGGACGGTCGCGCCGCCGGCATTGGGCGGGACGTCGAAGCGGAACCAGTCGCCGTTCAGCCCGCCGGCGTCCACGCTGCGGTCGATCCGCCCGCGCATCAGCGCCTCTTGCGGCGCGCCGCCGCTGAAGGCCAGCGGATCGGCCCGGATGAAGTCGTTGTTGTTGACCGTGCTGCTGCTGTCGCTCTCCACCTGCGGCGCGACAGCGGCGGCAGGCAGGGTGTCCGAGGCCGGCGGCACGGCGCCGAGTCCGAGCAGCACGGCAAGCAGGCCCACAAACCGGCGGAAGGGATTGAACGAGCAACGTCGCCCCATGTGACCTCCGGAACAATGGCGACGCCCGGCGCGCTCAGGCCGCGCTTGCTGGCGACGCCGAGACGCGGTACCGATTGCGCATCGCAACCGCCAGCGCCTCTGCGACATCGCGCTGCGCGCCCAGGTGGTGGAACATGCGCAGCGCCTCGTCCAGCGCCGCCTGCCCATCCGCCCGCTGCCGGAGCAGCGGCGCAAGCTCGGCCATCGCCAGCAGCGTGCGCGCGATCTCATATGGTACTGCCGCCTCGCGCAGGATCGCCAGGCTGGCGTTCAGCTCGTTCCACGCCTGGTCGGGCTGGCCGCTGCGTGCCAGGATCACCCCGAGGACACGCCGGGTCGCGCCCTCCTCGGCCCGTGCGTTCAGCCGGGCGGCGTCCGCCAGCGACTGCTCGCACGCCGTCCGCGCGCGGCCCAGGTCGCCCTTGCGCAGGTGTAGCTCGGCCTGGGAGCGGCGCAGCTCCGGCAGGAAGTCCTCGGCGCCGGATTCAGTAAACAGCGCTTCGCTTTGGAGGAAGTGTTCCTCGGCTGCCTCGATATCGCCGCGCAGCAGCCGGGCGGCGCCGATGTTCATATGCAGCACGCCGGCAGCGTATTCGGAGCCGAGTCGCTCAAATCGGATCAGGCTCTCGGTGAACTGTGCGATCGCGTCTTCAATCTGGCCCTGAAGTTTGTACAGATCGCCCAGGTTGTTGGCGACCATCGCCTGGCCGTAAACGTCGCCGATCGCAGCCTTAAGGTCGGCTGCTGCTTCGTAGTGCATCCGGGCATCGGCCAAGTGGCCGAGTTCGAAGTAGATGTTGGCTAAGTTGTTATGTGCGTCGGCGATACGACAAGGGTCATCAAGTTGTTGATACAAACGAAGACTTTGATGGGTGATATCGAGAGCTCGATTGCTTTCACCTAGATTGCGATAGGCGCCTCCAAGGAGGATGTAGGCATTCGCCTGCTCGCGCGGGTTGCCGAGCGCCTCGGCCATGTGGAGCGCCTGCGCGCCCCAGTCCAGCGCCTGCTGGTAGCGTCCCTGGCGCTGGTGCAGCCCCGCGCCGAGCAGGCGGCAGCGGGCGGCTTCCTGGCCCGGTGCGTCGCCCGCCAGCGCCAGCGCCCGCTCCACCCATGCGAAGGCGGCGTCGAAGTCGGCGCGCTTTTCGTAGACGCGGGCGATGTGGTGGTGCAGCCGCAGCACGTCGTCGAGCGTGGCCTCCTCGGACTGGCGCACCAACGCCAGCGCTGCGGCGTAGTGCTCCCGCGCCGGGTCGTACTCGCCCAGCAGCGCGTGGGCGTAGCCCAGCCGCTCGTGGGCCTCGACCAGGTGCGCCGCGGCGGCCCCCGCCGGCCCGGCGATCGCCAGCGCCTGTTCCAGCAGGGCGATCGCCTCGCGATTCGCGTAGCTGCGCTGCGCCAGGCGCGCCGCCCGCAGGTGGTAGGCGAAGGCCCGATCCCATTCCTCGGCCAGCAGGTAGTGGTTCGCCAGCAGCGCCAGTTCGTCGTCCAGCCGGTCGGCGCGCAGTTCCTCGATCCGCCGGGCGACGCGGCGGTGCAGCTCGCGCCGCCGGGCGTACAGGATCGAGCCATACACCACGTCGCGGATCATCACGTGCCGGAACTGATAGCTCGACGGCGGCCCGTCGCCCCGCGCGGTGTCGCCCTCGTCCGGCGCGATCAGATCGCGGTGCGCCAGGCGGCGGAGCTGCTCGTGGGTCCGGCCGTTGCGCGCCAGCACCCCGCTGACCACCGGGTAGCTGAAGCGCCGCCCGACCACCGAGGCGACCTGGAGGACCTCGCGGTCGTCTTCGTCCAGCCGGTCCAGCCGCGAGGTGATCACCCCCTCGACGCTGTCGGGGAGCGCACCGGCCTCCAGCGGCCCGGTCAACATCCAGCCGTGTGCGCCGCGCCGCAGCACGCCGGTGTCGATCAGTTCGTGGATGATCGCCTCGACAAAGAACGGGTTGCCCTGTGCTCGCTCGATCAGCGCGGCGAGCTCGGGCGGCGGCTCGCTCTCCAGCAGCGAGCGCACCAGGGCGGCGTTGGCCTCTGGCGAGAGCTCGCGCAGTTCGATCCAGGCGCAGTGCGGCAGCTCGCGCCACGGCTCGGGGATGGGCGGGTCGCGCCGGTAGCAGAGCACCAGCAGCAGCGGGGCCTCGGCGGCGCGGGTCGCCAGCCGGGCGATCAGGTCGAGCGAGGAGGCGTCGCACCAGTGCAGGTCGTCCACGATCAGCGCCTGCGGCGCGCAGCGGGCTTCGGCCAGCACCAGCGCCTCGGCGAGCTCGCGCGCGCGGGCCTGGCGCTGCTCTGCGGCCAGCGCGGCGGTCAGCGGCGTCTCGGCCAGTGGCAGGCCGAGCAGGTCACCCAGGAGCGGCGTGAAGCGCGCCAGATCCGGCGCGCGCGCGGCGACGCGCGCCGCCACGGCGGCGGGCGCGCTGGCCGGGTCGTCGAACAGGGACGCGCCGAGCACCTGCCGCAGGAGCCCGCGCGCGGCGGCGTAGGGTGTGCGCTGATCGTAGCTCTGGCATTCGACGCCGCACGGGAAGAACTCCGGCGCGCCGGTCGCACCCGTGGCGGGCAGCACCAGCTTCAGCAGCGCCTCCTCCACCAGCCGGCTCTTGCCCGCCCCGGCCTCGCCGGTGATTGCCACCACCCGCCCGCTCCCGGCGAGCGCCGCCCGCCCTTCGGCGACCAGTCGGGCCAGCTCCTCCTCGCGGTTGATCAGGGACGGGCGGGCCAGGCCGCGCCCGGCGTCCTGCGCCACTTCGAGCAGGTCGAGCACCTCCGCCGGCCGGAGCGGCGCGTCGAGGCCCTTGAGCGTCAGCGCGGGCAGCTCGCGCAGTGCGACGAAGCGGTCCACCGCGCGGCGGGAGGTCGGCGAGAGGAGGATCGCGCCATCGGCAGCGGCGGCGGCCAGGCGGGCGGCCAGGTTCACCGGCTGGCCCATCACGGTGTACTCGTGGCGGCGGGCCGCGCCGACACGCCCGGCAAAGACCACGCCGGTGTTGATGCCGATCCGCTGCCGCAGCGCGAACGGCTCGCCACCCGGCGACATGCCGCGGGGGGCGTTCAGGGCGAGGCTGCGCAGGCGGAACGCCGCGCCGATCTCGGCGTTCGCCTCGGCGAGCGCGTCGCGCAGCGCCAGGGCAGCGCGCACCGCCCGCTCCGGGTCGTCCTCGTTGGCGGCCGGCGCGCCGAACAGCGCCATCAGCCGGTCGCCGTCCGGGCTGACCTCCACCTTGTTGACGATGCCGCCGAAGCGATGGACCACGGCCTGGGCGCGGCGGAAATAGGCGTTGAGGACATGGGCCGCCCGCTCGCCATCGTCGCCGAGCTGCTCCAGCGCGTCGCTGAACGGGCGGAACTCGGCGAAGAGCATGGAAACCGGGCGGAACTCGCCCGGGTCGGCTGCCTCGCTGGCCGCCAGGAAGCGGCGCGGCAGGCCGCGTGGCAGGTAGGGGCGCAAGGCGTCGATCCGCTCGGCGAGCGCCAACAACTCCTGGACGTCGCCCGTGCCGGGCTGCCAGATCGTGTTGCTTTGCCAGGGCTGCACATCGACGGCGGGCGCGGCACGCAGCCGGGCGAACCCGGCGTCGCGCGGCTCGGCCGCGGCCCCGGCAAGCCCGGCCAGCGCCTCGTCCGTCACGATCGTCTCCCCAGGAGCGGCGAGCGCCTGAGCCTGTGCCGCCCGGTTCAGCGCCCGCCCGGTGACCACCAGCTCGATATGCTCCAGGTCGCCGACCTGGGCCGCGAAGACGCGCCCGCTATGGACGCCGGTTCGCAGTTGCAACGGAAAGGTGCCGGCGCGAGTCTCGACGCTGCGGAACGCCGCCATCCGCTGTTGCAGCGCCAGCGCCGCGCCGCAGGCGCAAGCCGCGTGCTGTGGGCCGAGCACGGCATCGTCGAAGAAGACCGTCAGCGCATCGCCGCCGAACTTGAGCAGCATGCCGCGAAAGCGGTAGATCTCCTCGACCAGCGCGCCGAAGAGGCGGTTGATGACGGCCGAGATCTCTTCGGCGCCCTGTTTGCCGAGCGAGCTGAGGCGCCCGGAGAGCGCGGTGAAGCCGGATAGATCGGCGACCAGCACCGAGCCATGCCAGAAGGCGCCGCAGATGCGGCCCGGCTCCGGGCGGGCGATCTGCTCCAGCGCGATGCGCCGCGGCACAAACGACGCGATCGCCTCGAAGGCGGCGCGCATCCGCCCGACCTCGGCGGCGAGCGCGCCGTGGCGAAGCGTGCCGCGCTCCAGGCGAGCAAACGCCTCCGGCGGAAGGTGCGTCCGCAGGCGCTCCATGTTCGGGTCGGCGTTCACGGTCGCTGGCTCCCCAAGCGGTTGCGTTGTGCCGCGCCGGTGGGCGCTGCAGCGGATTGGGTATCTTGTGGTCGGCATCATACCATGCGCGTTCGGAACATGATCGCTGGTTCTGAGTCTGCGAACGGCGGGCGTACGCATGTGGTACGTTTTCGCCGGTTCGGGCCGCGGCGCGCGGGCGCAGGGGCGGGGCATGTCCGATGCCGCCGATCGGATGGCTTTCCCTGCCCCGTCCCGCGCCTGGGTGCGGCAGAGGGAGCGATGGGGTGAGGGCCAGACGCGCATCACCATGCACATGCCCATATGTTCGCTCCGCCTCCACACGTACCGGGTGGTTCGGAGCGGCCTGCGGCTCCCTCCGAGGCCATCCTCCGCACCACGCACCCGTTGAATGCGGATTCGCCGAGGCAGGACGTGGTCGGCCGCGCCGCATGTTGCCCGATCTGGAGTACAATAGAGAGCGACAATCGGACACATGCGACGCAGCAGACGCGAGGTGAGGCGATGCTGGAGGTAGAGATTGCGGTGGCGAAGGCCCCCCGCCACGGCGCCAGCGAGAGCGGCGATACGCTGGAGATCGTCGAGCGGCCGGGCGGCGGCTTCTCGTGTGTGCTGGTGGACGGCCAGGGGAGCGGACGCGGCGCGAAGAGCCTGAGCAACCTGATCGTAACCCGTGCGATCGGCCAGCTCAAGGACGGCGCCCGCGATGGCGTCGTCGCCCGTGCCGTGCACGATTACCTGTACACCTACCGGATGGGCCAGGTCGCGGCGACGCTGAACATCCTCTCGGTCGATTTTCAGAGCGGGAGCATCCTGATCTCGCGCAACAACCCGGCCCCGTTCTATGTCCTCAGCCCGGATAGCGTGACGATCCACGACGAGCCGTCGGTGCCGATCGGGCTGCACCCCATGACCAAGCCGCGCATCACGGAAGTGGCGCTACGGCCGCTGCTGCACGTGGTGATCTTCTCCGATGGATTGTTGAAGGCGGGCGAGCGCTACGGCGAGGACCTGGAGCTTGGCAATTTCCTGAGCGGCTGGCCGGTGGCCCAGGCCGATGCCGCCGCCCTGGCGGACGCGCTGCTCGGCCGGGCGGTCGAGTTGGACCGTGGCCAACTCGCCGATGATGTCACCATCGTCGTGCTGGCGGCCGCCGCCGCCGACCCCGGCCAGCGCATTCGCCGCATGCAGGTGCGCTTCCCGCTTGAGGCCGGCGCGCCCTTCGAGCGGCATAGCGTGATGGACGAGGCAGACCTGGGGTAGCCGGAAACGGCCAGGAGGCGGGGAGACGGGGAGACAAGCAGACCGGGTGACCGGGTGGCAAGATGGCGAGGTGATCTCGGGCGCCATTCGTCACTCATCACCCATCATTCCCATCCCCCGCCGCCTCTCCGCCTCGCCGTCCCCCGGTCTCGCCAGTGCGCGCGGCGCCTCGCCCTCGAACAGCTGGTGCTCCAGGCGCTCGAGGCGCTCGTGCAACTCGCGCCGGGCTGCCTCTGCCTCGATCTCTTGTTTCCGCACCCGATACAGAATCTCCTCGGCGACGCGCCGGTTGCCCCCCAGCCGGTCCGCCAAGATGCCGAACACGAAGATCAGAAACCCGACGATGAACAGCACGGCGCCGCCGACGAGCGCCTGGTCGTTGCTTTCCAAGTAGTTCGGAATGAATTTGCGCGCCAGAAAGACATAAAAGGCGCGGGCCAGGAGCACAATACCAACGATCAGCAGCGGGATGGCGAGGTACGAGAAGGTCTTCAGCGGCTCGTACGTCGCGTAGGTGCGGACGATCGTCGCCGCCTGGCGCTTGATGAAGTGCCAGTTGCCCCGGTGCAGCTTGGATGGCCGGCGCACCGGGTTCGTCCGGATTTTGACGGTCGTGATCGTCAGCCGCTTCTTGCCGGCCTGGATAAGATTTTCGACGGTGTAGGAGAAATCGGTCGTGACGAAGGTGCGCAGCGCCGCCTCGCGCGAGAGCGCCCGGAAGCCGCTGACGGTGTCCTCGACCTCGGTGCCGGAGGCCCAGCGCACCACGCGGCTGCCGAGGCGCTGCAGCGCCTTCTTCAGCGGCGAAAAGTGGCCGATCTGATCCACCTGCCGGTCGCCGATCACGTATTCAGCCGCGCCGTCCAGGATGGGCTGGATCAGGCGCGGGATCTCGCTGCCGGGGTATTGGTGGTCGCCGTCGGTGTTGACGATGATATCCGCCCCGAGGCGCAGCGCGGCGTCCACGCCGGTCTGAAACGCCGCCGCCAACCCCTTGTTGCCGATGTTGCGCACCACGTGGTCCGCGCCGTGGGCCAGCGCGACGCTGACCGTGTCGTCGGTGCAGCCATCGTCGATGATCAATACCTCGACCTGATCCACGCCGGGGATGGTGCGCGGGATGTCCGCGATCACCTCGGCGATCGTTTCGCTCTCATCCAGCGCCGGGATTTGGACGATCAATTTCATAGGGCTCCGTGAGCGGCCATCGCCTGGGCGCAGGATCAGGACGTGCTACGACCATCGGCGGTCCATGATGGCACAGGCGGCGTTCGCCGCGTTCCGGCGCGCTATTGTACCCGTGGTGCGCCGGTTTGTAAAGCCGCCCATCCCTTCGCCAAGAGTACCCCTGCAAGATAAACCCGCAGTACCACTGCCGCGCTTGACCCCCGCGCCGCCGCCGGTGTATCCTCGCCGCAGGCCCGTGCACCGTGGCCTTGCCGTCTTGTAGCGCGCCAATGACACCGACGTTCGAACCTGCCAACCCGACCGCTGATGGAGCCGGCGCGCTGTCGCTGCTGATCGTGCAACTCGACCGCGAGCGCTACGCGCTGCCGTCCGCCGCGGTGCGCGAGATCGCCCGCTACCGCCCCTGCACGCCGGTGCCTGGCGCGCCGGCGGCCCTGCCCGGCATCATCAGCCAACGCGGCGCGATCCTACCGGTGGTCGATCTGCGCCCGGTGCTCGGCCTGCCGGATCGCCCGCTGACAAAGGCCGCGCGCCTGGTGATCGGCCACCACGCGGGTGTTGACATGGCGCTGATCGCCGAGGCGGTGGAAGATCTCGTCACGCTGCCGGCCGACGCCTTCGAGCGCCCGCCGGCCGGCCTGGACCCGGCGCGGGCCGCCCTGCTGCGCGGCATCGCCGCCGACGAGGCGGGGCCGGTGGCGCTGATCGATCTGGATGCGCTGATCGCGGCGCTGCGGGGAGCGTGAGCCATGCCCGGCGAGATGCTGCTTGTCGTTCGCACCTTCCGCCGCCGCTACGCCGTCCGCCGTGGCGACTTGCTGGCGGTGCTGCCGACCGATGCGGGGGCCGCGCCGCAGGTGGAGGATACCCTGGGGCGCGGATGCGTGCCGGTCGAGCTCGGGCCGCTGCTGGAGCCGAACGACCGGGGCACGGCGCGGCGGCAGGTGGCGCTGGTCGTCCCGCTGCGGCGCCGGCTGATCGCGCTGCTGGTCGACGCGGTCGAGTCGTTCCACCCGGTTAGCCTGATGGCGCCCCTGCCGGAGGTGCTGCGGGCGCGGCTCCGGCGCCCCTGGGCGATCGGCGCGCTGCCGCTGGATGAAAACCTGATCGTGGCGCTGGACGCGCGGGCGCTGGCGCTTGGCATTCGCACCCCGGCGGCCTGACGCCGGCAGAGGAACGCTATGGCAGACACACCTTTCTTCGGCGGGGTTTTCGAGATGAGCCGGTTCGCCGAGCGCATGTCGTTCGGCGGGCGGGGCGGCGCCGCCGAGCGCGCCCGCCTGCTGGCGGTGCTCTCCTACGGCCTGCTGGTCGCCGCCGGGATCGGTGGCGCGATGCTGGTCGGCATTGCCGCCGTCGCCGGTTTCCTGTCCGCCCGGCTGATCGGGCTGATGCTGCTGATCGTCGCCATCTCGCTGATACTGTCCGGGCTGACGATCGTCTGTATCCGGCGCAAACGCTACGCCCTGGCGACCTATGCCTTTCTCTATGGCATGGTGGTCTTCGCCAGCGGCGCGATCGCGGCCATCGGCGGGGTCGGCGGGCCGCTGTTCGTTCTGTATCTCATTCCGATCATCGCCGCCGGGCTCGTGGGGCGCCCGCGCGATGGCGCGATCGTCTTCGCCGCATCGCTGGTGTGCTACCTGTGGGTGCTCGGCGCAGAAATGCTGTTGCATATCCGGCCCGCGCTCGTCCTCGACCCGGACGTCCAGGGCGCGATTGCCGTCGCCGCGCTGATCATCGTCGGCGGCTTCTTCGCCTACCTCTCCTGGATCTGGTCGAGCAGCACCGCCGCCTTCACCGCGCAGGCGCAGCAGCAGGCGGCCGAGCTCTTCAGCTTCAACGAAAAACTGCTGCAGAAGAACATCCAGCAGGTCGAGGTCGGCAACGAGCTCTCGACCGCCGCCGCCGAGTTGCTGGCCGCCTCGCATCAACAGGCCAGCGGCGCTACCGAACAGGCCAGCGCGGTCTCGCAGATCAGCACCACGATCGAAGAACTGGGCGCGACCGCCCGGCAGATCGCGATGGCTTCCGAGCAGGTGGCCGAGGCCGCCCGCCAGACGCTGGAGAACCTGAGCGAGGGACAGTCCGCCGTTGACAACAGCATCCAGGCGATGGAGCGCATCCGGGCGCGGCAGCGCGACGTCTCCGAGCGTGTGCTCAGCCTGGGCGAGCGCTCGCAGCAGATCGGCGAGATCATCGACCTGATCAACGACCTGTCCGACGAGACGCACCTGCTGGCGCTGAACGCCGCGATCGAGGCCGCCGGGGCCGGTGAGCATGGCCGGCGCTTCGCGGTGGTGGCCGCCGAGGTGAAGAGCCTGGCCAACCGCGCCCTCGCTGCCGCCAAAGAGGTCAAGGGCGTGATCGCCGAGGTGCAAAAGGCGACCAACGCCGCGGTGCTGGCAGCCGAGGAAGGCGGCAAGGAAGTCGAGCAGGGGGTGGAGCTGGCCAACCGCGCCGGCCTGGTGATGGACGCGATCGTGATGGCCGCCGAGCGCACCGCCCAGAGCGCCAGCGAGATCAGCCTGGCGACGGCGCAGCAGCAGAGCGCCAGCGAACAGGTGGTCGAGACGATGCGCGAGGTCGCCGAAGTCGCCCGCCAGACGGCCGCCGGCGCGCGCCAGATGGCCGACTCGGCGCAGATGCTGACGGCGATCGCGGAGCGGCTGCACGGGATAACCAGCAATGAATGATGAACAGGGTAAGTGGAGAGCGCCCGGGTTGCAGGGGTAGGTTGTTCGGCCGATTCGGCCGGGCGCTCGCGGCCTTTACCGCCCTGCCCTCTCTGGCGTACAGGCGCCTGGTAAGTGCAACCAATCTGTCCCCGAAAGAGGGACCAGGGGAGGGCCGAAGACCCTCCCCTGAAACCCCACTCAGCCTGGTACGATGGACCTTTCATCCTATCACAGCCAGTTCCGCGATGAGGCCGTCGAGAACCTGCGTGTGTTCAGCGCGGGGCTGCTGGCGTTGGAGGCCGAGGACCTCGCGCCGGAGGAGCGCCGTGCCCAACTCGACGCGGTCTTTCGGGCGATGCATACGATCAAGGGCTCGGCGCGGCTGCTTGGCTTCGAGGACGTTGGCCGGGTCGCCCATACCTGCGAGCACATCCTCAGCGCCGTGCGCGAAGGCCGCCGCCCGCTCGACCGCGCCCTGGCGGACGACCTGCTGCGCGGCGGCGACGCGATTCTGGAGCTGGTCTCCGCCGCGGTGGAGGGCCGCCCGGCAACGGTGGATGTCGCCAAACTGACGCTGGCCCTGGGCCGCGGCGCCGCCGACCCCCCCGCCGCCGCCGCGCCCGCCCCGCCCCCCCCGGCGCGCAGCCCC
>JBHOQX010000099.1:0-12158 GCA_042408595.1 Roseiflexaceae bacterium
GACCACCGGCTGGAAGGAGTCGAACGGGTGGTGGAGCAGGATATCCTGCTGGCGGATGGCGGCGAAGAGGTCGGCGCTGCCGCGCGGGGCACGCAGCAGCGCCGGCACCCGCGGGTAGAACGGCGGGTCCTTCAGGTCCGGCCGGTCGACGCGGGTCAGTTCCATCAGACCGGAGAGGCCCAGCGGCCCCTGAACCTCGTAGACATCTTCCGGCCCGACTTTCAGATTGTGCATCAGCAGTTCGCGGATGCGCTGGGGCATATCGTGCTGGATGGTGAGGCGGACGACGGCGCCGAAGCGCCGCTGGCGCAGGCCTGCCTCGATGGTGGCGAGCAGGTCGGCGGCCTCCTCCTCTTCGATCTCGACATCGGCATTGCGCGTCACGCGGAAGGTGTAGGTCTCGACCACGTCCATCCCGGGGAAGAGCGCCGCGACATTGGCCGCGATCATCTCCTCCAACCAGACGAAGCAGTGCCGCCGCTCGGGCGGGATGTGGTCCGGGCCATCGCAGTCGCCGAGCTCGATCAAACGTGGCAGCGTGGCCGGCACCTTCACGCGGGCAAACAGCTCCCCCTCCTCCGGATCGTTGATCACGACGGCAAGATTGATGCTGAGGTTAGAGATCAGCGGGAAGGGGTGGCTCGGATCGAAGGCCAGCGGCGTGAGCACCGGGTAGATCTCGCGCTCGAAATACTCGCGGCACCAGGCGCGCTGCCCGGCGGTCAGCTCGGCGTAGTCCAGCACGAAAATCCCGGCGGCCCGCAGCCGTGGCGCCACGTCGTGCAGCCAGCAGTCGCGGTGGGTATCGGTCTGGGCGATCACGCCGCGCCGGATGGCGGCCAGCTGCTCGGCAGGCGTCATCCCGTCCGGCGAGCGCGCCGCGACCCCAGCTGCGACCTGCTGCTTGAGGCCGGCGACGCGGATCATGAAGAATTCATCGAGGTTGGTGCTGAAGATCGCCAGGAACTTGACCCGCTCGAGCAGCGGATGGCGCGCGTCGAGCGCCTCTTCGAGCACCCGGCCATTGAACTCCAGCCAACTCAATTCACGGTTGAAATAGCGCGGCTCGTCGGCAGCCACAGGGCGCGGCGCGGTATCCAGTTCGGCAGGGGCGATCTGGCTCATCGGCGCTTGTTCTCCTCGGTACGCTGTCGGCACAACCAGTATAGCATCAGCCGCGGGCGGGCTCAAGCGCCGGATTGAGATCCCTTGTTCATCCTGGTGCGCCCACGGCATCGCCCTTGTTGTATATACTATATGCGGTCCGGCGGCCCGGGCAGCGCTTGGCCGTGCTGTGCCGCCGGAGCCACGCCACGCCTGATCTGTCTTCGTGCGTCTCAGCCTGGCAAGGAGTATGCATGCATCTCTACCGTCCCGCCCGACTCTTCCTTGGCGCCTGTCTCGTCTTGGTGCTGCTGGCCGCCGCCCTGACGACCGACGGCACGGCCTCCGCTTCCGACCCTGAGCTTCGCGATGACCTCCTCGTGGGCGACATCCAGTCGCCGACCGGGCTGGCCTTCACCCCCGACGGGCGGCTCCTGATCACGACCCAAACCGGGCGCTTGCGGGTCGTGCAGAACGGCGCGCTCGTGCAGGAGCCGGCGCTCGACCTGAGCGACCGGCTATGCACCAACAGCGAGCGCGGCCTGCTCGGCGTCGCGGTCGATCCGGAGTTCAGCAGCAACCGCTACATCTACCTGTACTACACCTTCAACAAGCATAACGCCTGCCCGACGGGCGACCCAACCAACCCGGCCATCCCGGTCAACCGCGTCGCGCGGTTCATCCTCGCCGATTCGAACCAGGCGAGCGGCGAGACCATCCTGCTCGACGACATTCCCTCGCCGAACGGCAACCATAATGCCGGCGACCTGCACTTCGGCAAGGACGGCTACCTGTATGTGAGCGTGGGCGACGGCGGCGCGGACTACGCCGGCGACAGCGGGAGCGCGGGCAACAACGACGCCGCGCGCGACCGCTTCATCCTGCTCGGCAAGATCCTGCGGATCACCCGCGACGGCGGCATCCCGCCGGACAACCCGTTCCTCGGCCCAGACAGCGCCCGCTGCAATGTCAACGCCCGCACCACGCCGGACAAAATCTGCCAGGAGACCTACGCCTGGGGCTTTCGCAACCCGTTCCGCATCGCCATGGACCCGAACGCTCCCGGCGTGCGCCTGTTCGTCAATGATGTCGGCCAGGGAAGCCGGGAGGAAGTGGACCATGTGCAGCCCGGCGGCGATTACGGCTGGAACTGCTACGAAGGCACGCGGGTGAACAGCACAACCGGCAAGTGCGCCGGCGTCTCCGGGTTCATCGCGCCGATCTACGACTATGGGCGCGCGGAGGGGTGCACCGCGATCACCGGCGGCGCGTTCGTGCCGAACGGCCTGTGGCCCGGCTACGACGGCGCGTACCTGTATGGCGACTACGGCTGCGGCAAAATCTTCAAACTGACACGGAGCGGGGCCACCTGGAGCGCGAGCGAGATTCTAGCGAGCTCCTTCACCGCCAGTATTACCACGCTCGCGTTCGGCCCGCCCGGGCCCAGCCAGGCGCTCTACTACGCGACCTACGCCAATGGCGGCCAGGTGCGGCGTGTGACGCACCGCGCCGCCGGCAACACCCCGCCGGTCGCCGCCTTCACCGCCAGCCCGCTCTTCGGCCCCGCCGGCACGACGGTCAGCTTCGACGCCGCGGCCAGCTCCGACATCGACCCGGGCGACGCCGACTCGCTGACTTATGCCTGGAACTTCGGCGATGGCGCGACCGGGAGCGGCAAGACGACGACCCACACCTACAGCGGCCACGCGAAATACACCGTCACGCTAACCGTTACCGACCCGCAGGGCGCGAGCGACACGGCGACGCAGGCGATCGATATCGGCGGGCCGAACGCGGCGATCGAGGTCACGAGCGGCACGCTGCCGTACGCCGTCGGCGAGACGATCACGCTCCGCGCCAGCGCGACCGGTCCGGATGGCCAGCCGCTCAGCGGCGGCCAGGTCAGTTTCGTCTGGAACATCCTGCTGCACCACGACAGCCACACCCATCCGTTCGTGACGAACGCGACCGGCGCGCAACTCACGATCACCGCGCCGCCACCGGAGGACCTGGCGGCGACCAACACCAGCTACCTCGAAGTGCGGCTGCGCGCCACCGACAGCGCCGGCGTCTCCGGGTTCGCGACGCGCAATCTGCTGCCGCATAAGGTGAATGTCAGCTTCAACACCGACCCGGCCAACCGCAAGCTGCTGCTGAACGGCGTATCGATCACCGCGCCGCGAACCGTCCTTGCGTGGGAGGGCTACAAGCTCTGGGTGTCGGCCCCGCCGCAGCAGGACGGCTCCGGGCGCTGGCTCATGGTGACAAGCTGGTCGAACGGCGGCCCGCCGGCGCAGACGATCACTACGCCGGGCGCACCCGCGACCTACATCGCCACCTTCGGCCCGGCGCAGCTCACCATGCTGCCGCTCCAGCGGCAGAAGTAGCGGGCGGGGCCGGCAAACAGGCAGTCAGACGGTCAGACGATCGTCGGCGATTCGCACGTTGAACGTCCAGGTTGCACAATGCCGGGCGAGGGTGTACCCTTCATCCGGCATTGCGTTTTCTCATGAAGCCTGGGAACCGGGCGTCCACCTTAACCTGAGCTCCTGCTTCCAGCGACAGGCTGGGCGGGCGATGCGCTTCAGGCGGGCTCGTTTTCGCCGGGCCGGGGGTGTGAATCGAGCCAGGCACAGAGCCCACCTCTTTACATCCGCGCCGATCTGCAGTCATCACAGGGTCTGGGGGCTAACGGGTGGGAAATGAGGACGAGGGCGGGCACCCGCGCCCGATTGGGTGGTCGAATCTGGAAGGCAAGCCACCTACTCTGCAATCCGCAATCCGCAATCTGCAATTCCACGGGGGGATCCGATGGACCGCTTCAGCGCCCGCATCGAGGCCAACCGCGATCGCTACCTGGACGAACTGTACGCCTTGCTGCGCCAGCCATCGATCGCGGCGCAGGGCGTCGGGATCGAAGAGACTGCCGCGCTGGTCGCGCGCCGGCTTGAGCGCGTGGGCGCCGAGGTGCGCCTCTTGCGCCGCCCCGGGGCCGCGCCGCTGGTGTTCGGCAGCATTGGCCGCGGCGCGCGCACGCTGCTGATCTACGACCACTACGATGTGCAGCCGCCCGAGCCGCTGGAGCTGTGGGACAGCCCGCCCTTCGAACCGACGCTGCGCCAGGGCAAGCTATATGCACGCGGAGTCGCCGACAACAAGGGTAACCTGATGCTGCGCATCCAGGCAGTCGAGTCCTGGCTGGCGGCCGAGGGCGAGCTGCCGCTGCGGATCAACTTTCTGGTCGAGGGCGAAGAGGAGATCGGCTCGGTCAACCTCGAGGCCTACTGCCATGAACACGCTGACCTGCTGCGGGCCGACGGCTGCCTGTGGGAGACGGGCGGGCGCAACGCGCTCGAGCAACCGACGATCATGTGCGGCGCAAAAGGGATTTGTTATGTCGAGCTCGTGGCCCGTGGTGCGTCGCACGATCTGCACTCATCGAACGCGACCTTCGTGCCAAACCCTGCCTGGCGGCTGACATGGGCGCTCGCCACGCTCAAAGGCCCCGACGAGCGCGTTCTCATCCCTGGCTTCTACGACCGTGTGCGCCCGCCCTCCGCGGCTGAGCTGCGGGCTCTCGAACGCATCCCGCCGGAGGACGACGCGCTGCTGGCCGACTTCGGCCTCGAGTCGTTCCTTGGTGGAGTGCGCGGCGTGGAGCGGCTGCGCCGCCACCTGTTCGAGCCAACTTGCACGATCTGCGGGCTGCACTCTGGCTACACCGGCCCCGGCTCCAAAACCGTACTACCGTCCGAGGCGCGCGCCAAGCTCGACTTCCGGATGGTGCCGGACCAGGACCCGGCGGAGATCGTCCGGCTGCTGCGGGCACATCTCGACGCCAATGGCTTCGGCGACATCCAGATCCTCGAATTCGGGCACGAGCGCGCGGCGCGCTTCGATCCGGAGACGCCGGTGATCGCTGCCATGGCGCGCGCCATCCGCGCGACCTACGGGCAGGAGCCGGTGGTCTACCCGAGCATGGCCGGCACCGGCCCGGTCTACCCGGTCTGCGCCGCCGTCGGCACGCCGATGACCACCGGCTGCGGGACGGGCTACCAGGGCACGCGCATCCACGCGCCGAACGAGAACATCCGCCTGGTCGACTATTGGGACGCGATGCGCTGCATGGGGGCGTTTATTCGGGAGTTTGCGGCGGCGTAGACGGAACGGAATAGCCCCAATGGCACCAGTTTTCGTCGGTGCCGATCCACCAGATGCCATCAGCCGGGGCGGCAGCACCCGCGAGCGCCCACGCCGCCGAACGACCGCTGATAGCCGGAAACGCACGCCGCGGCAGGCGTGCAACGGGCGCGGCGACAGGTGCCCTGCACCCTGCGATCATTGAGACGTGCGATGGACCCAACCAACAAGGTCGTCATCATCACCGGCGCGTCGCAGGGGATCGGCGCGGCCACGGCGCGGGCCTTCGCCCATGCGGGGGCGCGCGTGGTGCTCGCCGCGCGCGACGCCGCCCGCCTGGCCGCGGTCGCCGCCGGGCTGCCCGGCCCGCCGCTGGTCGTCCCGAC
This sequence comes from Roseiflexaceae bacterium, assembly GCA_042408595.1. Taxonomy (GTDB): domain Bacteria; phylum Chloroflexota; class Chloroflexia; order Chloroflexales; family Roseiflexaceae; genus JBHOQX01. Next base: position 5,631 of record JBHOQX010000099.1, read on the forward strand.
CGACGTAACCGACCGCCAGGCGATCGCTGCACTGGCGGCGCGCGCCGCCGAGCTGGGCGGGCCGGACATCGTGATCAGCAACGCCGGCGTCGGGCTGGCCGCCCCGGTCGCCAGCCTGGACGCCGACACCCTGCGCGCCGCCATGGATGTCAATCTGCTTGGCCCGCTGTGGCTGGCGCAGGCCGCCCTACCGCTGATGCGGCGGCGCGGGCGCGGCCAGGTGATCGTCGTCTCCTCGGTGGTCGGGCTGCGGGCGCTCCCGTACACGGGCGGCTATGCGGCGACCAAGGCAGCGCTCGACCGCCTCACCGAGGCGCTGCGGGTGGAGCTGCGCGGCACGGGCATCGCCGTCACGCTGGTGCGCCCCGGCACAACCGCAACCGGCTTCCGCGAACGGCGGCTGGGTACGGGCCATGAGCGCCGCCGGGTGGGGCGGCGCGCCGCCACGCCGGAGCAGGTGGCGGCGGCCATCCTCCGGGCGGCCCGCCGCGAGCCGCGGGTGGCCTATGTCTCGCTCGCCGACCGCCTCCAGGTGCTCGCCGGCCTCGCCGCGCCCCGGCTGACGGACTGGCTCCTCGCACGCTCCGTTTCGTGGGAGGATGACACGGCGTGAAGGTATCATCGATCCCGGCCCGACACGGCGTGTATTCGCCACCATTCCGCGAACCGATCGTCACCGTTCGCGGATTGCCTTCCCCTGCGCGCCCCGCTATGCTATCCGCGAGTGTCGATCCGGATGGCGCGTGAACGGATGCGGCCGATCGCATCCCTACCGGCCATCTACCTGCTGGCTTCGAGTGTCGGCCGTCGGTCGTCGAACCAGGAGTGCACCCATGACGTTCCGCAAAAAGGCGCTTGTTCTCTCCGGCGGCGGCGGGCGCGGCGCGTACCAGGCCGGCGCGATCGCCGGCCTCTTCGCCTGCGGCTGGCTGGACGCGCGCGGACCTGACTACATCGCCGGCACCTCGATCGGCGCGGTACACGCCGCCGCGCTGGCCTCCGGCAAACAGCCCGCCGACTTCGCCGAGTTCTGGACACAGGGGATCACCACCGAGCGCGTGCAGCGCGGCGAGGGGATCGTTCGCCGCGCCGCGCTCTCGCTCCTCACGCTCGGGTTCCTCAGCCCGCGCCCCGACGATGGCGACCTGACCGACGAGCAGCGTGAGCGGATCGAGCGCTACGAGGTCGAGGAGTCGTTCGAAACTCCCTGGTGGGTGAGTATCGCGAGCCACCTGCGCGACCGGCTGCTGCCGGACGCGCACGTCTTCACCTCGACCTGGGACGAGGCGCTTTCGCCGCTGGCGCTCGATTTCGAACGGATCAACAGCCCGGCCGCGCCGGAACTGCTGATCGTGGCAACCGACCTCCAGCGCGGCTCGCCGCAGGTCTTCCGCAACAACCGTAACGGCGCGGCGCACGCCGGCCTCCGCCCCGAGCACATCCGGGCCTCCGCCAGCATCCAGATCCTCTACCAGCCGACCGAGATCGACGGCCGCTACTACTGGGACGGCGCGGTCGTCGCCAATACACCGCTCGATCAGTTGCTCGACGCCGCCGGCGACGACGACCTGGACATCGTGACCGTGCTGATGAGCCCGTGGTGCGAAGACGGCTGCGGCGAGATCGCGCCGCCGTGCAACCTGTACAGCACGCTCGCCCCGGCGCTCGACTGGATGATGCTCGCGTCGTTCCGCGTCGCGCTGAAGCGGCTGACCGACCGCTACCGCCCGGGGCCGCGGATCATCGCGCCGGGCCCGGAGCTGTGGCGCGAGCACATGAACGTGGACCGGCTGCTGATCTACGATCCAGAGGTGAGCAGCTTCCTCTTCGAACAGGGGTACAGCGACGCCGTGGCGGCGATGCGCTAGTGTCCGGCCCGGGCGTGCAGGGCAGGCAGCGGGGCGATCTCAGCCGGGGATGCGGTGGGCCGCGGGCCCCTCCAGAAACGCCCGCAGCGCGGCGGTGAACGCCTCCGGCTGCTCCAGGTTCGACAGGTGGCCCGCGCCGGCGATCTCCACATATCCCGCGCCCGGGATGGCCGCCGCCATCGCCCGGGCGACATCCGGCGGCGTCAGGCTGTCTTCCGCGCCGGCGACCACCAGCGTCGGCACGCCGATCGTCGGCAGCAGGTCGGTCGAGTCCGGGCGGGCGGCCATGGCCCGCAATGCCGCCGCGACTCCGGCCGGCCGGTTGGCCGCCGCGATCCGCCGCACCTCCTCCCGCACCGCTTCGGGCGCATTGGGTGAAAGCAGGCCCGGGAGCAGCTTTTCGACCAGCGCTGCGATCCCCTGCGACTCCACCAGGCGGGCGTTCGCCTCGCGGGCGGCGCGCGCCTCGTCGCTGTCGGCCTGCGGGCGGGTGTCGGCCAGCACCAGCCCGGCGATCCGCGCCCGGTGGCGGCGGAGCATGGCGAAGGCGACGTAGCCGCCCATCGACAGCCCCACCAGCACCGCCCGCTCGATCCTCTCACGGTCGAGCAGCGCCGCCAGGTCGTCGGCGTGGGCGTCCAGGCTCGCCGGGGCGTCCCCCGCGTTCGCGCCGAAGCCGCGCAGGTCCGGCGCGAGCACCCGGCGGCCCTCCGCCAGCGCGGCGACCTGCCGCCGCCACATCGCGCCGTTGAGCGGAAAAGCGTGGACAAATACGAGTGATGCAGGTATGGATTCAGTCATTGTGTCACCCGATCGCCGTAGCGCTGTGCCACGCGTATTCTACGGCATCTCCGCGCGATGGTACAATAGGCCATCCTCTGCACCACCATGACACGCGCAATGACATTCGACACCCTGATCACCGGCGGGCGGATCGTGGACGGCACGGGCAACCCCTGGCGCTACGGCGACGTGGCGCTGGCCGGCGACCGGGTCGCCGCCGTCGAGCCGCCCGGCACGATCCCGCCCGACCGGGCGCGCGAGACGGTCGACGCCCGCGGCATGGTCGTCTGTCCCGGCTGTATCGATATCCAGAGCCATTCGATCCTGCCGTTGATGGTTGACGGGCGCAGCCTGTCGAAGCTCACCCAGGGCGTCACTACCGAGATCATGGGCGAAGGCTGGACGCCCGCGCCGTTCGGCGGGCACATCACCGACCCGACCGCCAACGCCCTGTTCGTGCAGCAGGTCGGCGCGGAGTGGATCGCCCGCATGCGCGGCTGGGCGCGCTTCGGCGACTGGCTCGAAGCGCTGGCGGCGCGTGGCGTCTCGCCGAACATCGGCTCGTTCCTGGGCGGCGGGACGTTGCGCGAGTACGCCTGCGGCATGCGCATGGGCCGCGCCGGCGGCGACGAACTGGCCGTGATGCGGCGGGTGATGGCCGAGGCCATGGACGACGGCGCGTTCGGCGTGGCGTACGCCCTGATCTACCCGCCCGATTCGTTTGTCGAAACCGACGAACTGGTCGAGGTCTGCCGGGTGGTGGCCGAACGCCGCGGCATCTACATCACGCACATCCGCTCCGAGGCCGATCAGCTCATCGAGGCGATCAACGCGGCGATCACCATCGGGCGGCGCGCCGGGTTGCCGGTCGAGATCTACCACCTGAAGGCCGCCGGGCGGCCGTTCTGTGGGCTGATGCCGCGGGCGATCGCCACCATCGAGGCGGCCCGCGCCGATGGGGTGGACGTGACCGCCGACATGTATCCGTATGCTGCCTCCGGCACCGGCCTCACCGCTATCCTGCCGCCCTGGGCGGACGCCGACGGCCGGCTGTACGAGAACCTGGACGACCCGGCCACGCGCGCGACCATCCGTGCGGAACTGGTGCGGCCGAGCGCCGGCTGGGAGGCGATGGCCCACCACACCGGCCCGGAGGGGGTGATGCCGATCGGCTTTCTGCTGCCGGAGCACCAGCCGTACGTCGGCCGGTGGCTTTCGGAGATCGCCGCGGCGCGCGGGCAGCACTGGGCCGACGCGGCGATCGACCTGCTGCGCGCCGAACGCCAGCGGATCAGCACGATCTACTTCTCGATGGACGAGGCCAACGTCCGCATGCAGCTCGGCCTGCCGTGGATCACGATCGCCACCGACGCGGGCGGGTACGACCCGGCCTGGGCCGCGGCGCACGGCCCGGTGCACCCCCGCGCCTACGGCACCTACCCGCGCGTCCTCGGCAGGTACGTGCGCGAGGAGCGGGCGCTGACGCTCGAAGATGCGGTGCGCAAGATGTCCGGCGCGGTCGCCGCCCGCCTCGAGCTGCGCGGCCGCGGCCTGCTGCGGCCCGGCTACTTCGCCGATGTTGTGATCTTCGACCCGGCCGTCATCGCCGACCGGGCGACGTTCGACGCGCCGCATCAGCTGCTGGTCGGGGTACGGGATGTGTGGGTGAACGGCGCGCGTGTGCTGGCCGGCGGCGCGCACACCGGCGCATTGCCGGGGCGGGTGGTGCGGCCGGGGGCGGCGTAGAACACTGATCGTACGCTCCTACGCCGCGCTGCTGCTTACAGCTCAACCTCCCGCCCCAACCCCAACGCGCACGCGCGCCGCTCCGCCAACTGCGCCACGGCGACATCCTGCGCCGCGTTGCCGACCGACTTGAAGAAGGTGACCTGCGCAGCCTCCGTGCGGCCGGCCACCCGCCCGAGCGCGACCTCCCCAAGCTCGCCGGCGACGTGCCCCTCGCCGATCAGCCCCTGCCCGCGCGGGATGACCAGGTCGCCGGCCTCGGCCCACGCCGCCCGCCGCTGATCGACGAACACCCGCGCCCGCGCCACCGTCGCCCCCGGCACCTCCTGCATAGTCGGCAGATACGACCCGACGCCATTGATGTGCGTGCCGGGGCGCAGGTCGGCATCGTCGAACACCGGCGTCGGCGAGGCGGTCGCGCAGCAGACGACATCGGCCTCGGCCAGCGCCGCCGCCGGCCCGGGCGCGACGCGCACATCCGCCGGGATGGGCGCGCCGAAGGCCCGCAGCTCCGCCGCCAAGCGCCCGGCGTGCTCCGGCGTGCGGTTGACGATCCAGACACGCTCGATCGGCCGGGCGCAGCAGACCGCCCAGACCTGGCAGAACGCCTGCGCCCCCGCGCCGAACAGCGCCAGCACGCGCGCCTCGGGCCGGGCCAGCAGGCGGGTGGCCGCGCCGGAGGCCGCCCCGGTGCGCAGCGCCGTCAGATAGCCGCCGTCGATCAGCGCCAGCGGCAGGCCGGTCGTCGTGTCGAGCAGCAGCACAAGGGCGTTGATCGTCGGCAGGCCGCGCTCCGGGTTATGGGGGAAGAGCGTCAGCACCTTGACCCCCAGCGCGCCGCTGTCGGCCAGGTAGGCCGGCATGAACAACCCCAGCCCCTCCGCCGGCGGCACGGCGACGTGCGGGCGCAGCGGCACATCCGCCCGGCCGCCGGAGAGCTGCGCGAACGCCGACAGCACGGCGTCGATCGCCAGGTCCATCGGGACCGCCTGGCGCAACTCATCGCGGGTGATGATGCGCATGGCACAGGCTCCTTTCTCGGCTGCCGAATCCGGAAGGCGGGTCATCAGGTATATTGTAGCGCGGAAGGTGGAGCGTTGGGCAGGAGCCATCAGCCGCGCGTCCGCGGCCCTCACCCCCTGCTCCCCCTTCCCTGCCTGCGGGGAGGGGGGCTGGGAGAGGGGTGGAAGCTGCGTTCTACCCCTCTCCCCAGCAGGTGGAAACGACGCCGGGAATGCATTGAACGCGGTACAATAGCGGCATGGCACAGATTCTCATCGTCACCGGAAGCGACGGCGCCGGCGCAAGCATCGCCGCAGCAGCGGCGGCGGTGCACGCTGCGGCAGGTGGGCAGCGCACCCTGCTCCTCAGCCTCGGCCCGGCGCACGCCACGATGGTCGAGGCCGCCGGGTTGGACACGGTCGCCATCGACACACCGGACACGCTCGCCGGGCTGTGGGACGAGGCCCGCCGCCAGATGAGCGGCGCGGCGGCGCAGGTCGGCGGCGACGAGCTGCCGCTCATCCCCGGCGCCGACATCATCCTCGGCCTGCTGCGCCTGCGCGAGCTCGCCCCGCACTACCAGCGCGTCGTCGTGGACGCCGGCCCCGCCCCCGGCCTGCTGCGCGCCCTGGCGCTCCCGGACGCGCTGCGCTGGGCCACGCGCCTGTTGATCGGCCTGGACCGTGGCCCGGGCCGCAGCAATGCCTCGCTCGCCCGCGCCATGCTGCCCGTCACGTTGCTGCCCGCCGGGGCAACCGAGGGCATGCAGGAGTTTCGGGTGCGGCTGGAGGCGGCCCGCGACGCGTTGCTCGATCCACGGCGCACCGCCGCCTGCTACGCGCTCCGCCCCGACGCGGCGGCGCTGGCCGCGGCGCAGCTGGCCATCCCCGCGCTCCAACTCAACGGCCTGGCCGTCGCCGGGCTGGCGGCCGGCCCGCTGCTGCCGGCCGACATCGCCGACCCGCGGCTCCGGCCGCTGGCGGTGGCGCAGGACGCCATCCTCGCTGAGGCGCGCGTGATCTGGCCGGGGCGGCCCCTCGCGTCGCTGCCGCTGCCGGAGGCCGCCGGGGACGTTCGGGCGCTGGCCGCGCTCGGCGCGCGGATCGCCGCCGGCCCGCCGGCCCGCCCG
>JBHOQX010000103.1:0-39866 GCA_042408595.1 Roseiflexaceae bacterium
GCTGCGTGGGTCCGGGAAAGTCGCCAGAGTGCCGAGCAAGCTGTCTGGATGGGGTTGGAGAGCCATTCGTCACACCTCCACACACTCTTCGTTCAGTAGTGTGGAGCGTAGCACAAAGTTAAAGAACTGAGAAGCCCTACCCGCCACCGTACTTGCACCGTCACCGCCTTTCCGCTATAGTACCGCTGATGCGTGCGCTGATTACAGGGATCAACGGCTTTGTCGGCGGCTACCTCGCCGAACACCTCCTCACCTCGGGCGATTGGGAGGTCTGGGGCATGGCGCGGCAACCGGCGCCCGCGCTCCCCTCGCTTCAGGGTCGCGTCCATCACATCGTCGCGGACGCCACCCGCCAGGACGAACTTGCAGCGACGCTCGGGCGAGCGCAGCCGGATGTCGTCTTCCACCTCGCCGGCCAGTCCAACGTGCCTCGCTCGTTCGACGACCCGTCTGGCACATTGGCGACCAACATCCTCTCCGGGGCAGCGCTGTTTCAGGCCGTCCTCCGGCTCAAACAGGATCCACTGCTGGTGATCGTCGGCAGCAACGAGATCTATGGCCTGGTGCGGTCCGAGGAGCTGCCGATCGACGAGGAGACGCCGCTGCGCCCGGTCAATCCCTACGCCGTGAGCAAGGCCGCGCTCGACCTGCTGGCGTTCCAGTACCACGTCAGCCACCGGCTGCGCACCGTGCGGCTGCGGCCGTTCAACCACATCGGTCCGCGCCAGAGCGAAGCGTTTGTCGTATCGGCCTTCGCGGCGCAGATCGCCCGGATCGAAGCCGGGCTGCAGCCGCCCCGGCTGCGTGTCGGCTCGCTGGCCGCCGAGCGCGACTTCACCGACGTGCGCGACATGGCCGCCGCCTACGAGCTGGTGGGCCGCCGTGGCGAACCGGGGCAGGCCTACAACATCAGCGCCGGGCGCGTCGTCAGCATCCGCTGGATTCTCGATACGCTGCTGGCGTTCACCGAGCGCGACATCGCCGTCGAGCCGGACCCGGCCCGCATGCGCCCCGCCGATGTGCCGCGTGTCGAGTGCGACAGCCGGCGCTTTCGGGCGCGCACCGGCTGGCAGCCCCGCATCCCGCTGGAACAGACATTGCACGATACCCTTGAATATTGGCGACACCAGGTGAAGAGCGAGAAGTAGTCCAAGGTAACGTCCGATTTGCCCCGGCCATTGCCACTGTTCACCAGTAACTGATCCTGGAGGCGCTATGAAAGCGGTCATCCTCGTCGGCGGGCTGGGCACGCGCCTACGCCCGCTCACCTGCCACACCCCCAAGCCGATGATCCCGCTGGTGAACCAGCCGTTTATCGAATGGATGCTGGAAAACCTGCGCGACCAGGGGATCACCGAGGCGATCCTGGCGGTGCAATACCTGGCGGACCAGTTCCGCGCGGCGCTCGGCGACGGCTCGCGCCTGGGGCTGACGGTGCGGATCGTCGAAGAGCCGGAGCCGCGCGGCACCGCCGGGGCGGTCAAGAACGTCGAGCACCTGCTCGACGGCTCGACCTTCGTGTTCAACGGGGACGTGATGACCGACCTCGATCTGCGGGCGATGCTGGCCTTCCACCGCGAGCGGGGCAGCAAGCTGACGATCGCGCTCACGCCGGTGGAGGATCCGACCGCCTTCGGCCTGGTCGAGACCGACGCCGACGGGCGTATCCGCCGCTTCGTCGAGAAACCGCGGGCCGACGAGATCACGACCAACATGATCAACGCCGGCACGTACATTATCGAGCCGGAGTTGTTCCGCTATGTGCCGCCGAACCAGCACTATATGTTCGAACGCGGGCTGTTCCCGGTCGTGCTCCAAACCGCGGACCCGATGTTCGGGTACCCGAGCCACGCCTATTGGACGGACATCGGCAAGCCGCAGACCTACCTCGACGTTCACCACGACATCCTGATGGGCAAGGTGCGCTACCGCTTCCGCGGCCGGCCGATCGGCGACCGGGTATGGCTGGAAGACAGCGCGGACATCCACCCATCGGCGCAGATCGCCGGGCCGGTGCTGCTAGGGGCCGGGGTGCAGGTGGGCGCTGGAGCGCAGATCATCGGCCCGACGGTGATCGGCGGGGGGTGCGTGATCGGCGAAGCGGCGCGGCTGGAGGGCGTGGTGCTCTGGGAGGGGAACGAGATCGGGCGGGAGGCAGTGCTGCGCTCGTGCGTGCTGGGGCGCGGCAACCGGGTGGGGCCGCGCGCCCACATCACCGACGGCGCCGTGATCGGCGATGGCTGCGTGATCGGCGCGGAGAACCGCCTGGAGCGCGGGCTGCGCCTCTGGCCCGGCACGGAGCTGAAGGACGGCGCGATTACATTTTAGCCACTCTTGGGTCTACGACGCAAGTGCGCTGCCACCCGTGGCAGGGCGATTGGCATAGCCACAGGCCATCCCGGTTACACATTGCAGCCATCATCCCCTACGATCCCCGGTCGGCTCTGGCCGGGGCCTGCGGCTCAGGCGGCGCGGCGGGAGCGGCCGGGGCGCTCTCGGCGGCCGGCAGCGGGGCGGGGGCGGGGGTCGGCGCCGCGCCGCGCCGCCGGATGCTCAGCACGACCATGCGCACTAACGCCGCCACCGCTACTGCCAGCGCCACGCCGAGGAAGAGCCACGGCGGCCCGGCGATCAGGGCGCGGCCCAGCAGGTTCTGCTGGAGCGACTGCCGCAGCGCCGGGTTGCCCTGGGTCAGGTAGTACAACACAAAGCTGACGATCAGCGCCCCGCTCAGCATCCCCAACGCCATTGTCACCAACCGCCCCTGCAATGATGGTCGCTCTTTCGAAGGCGGCAGGAGCAGACCGCCGCCGTACCCCACAACCAGCGCGGTGACCAGGAAGGTGGCGAGGCTCACCGCTGTTTGCGTTGTCACCACGTCTGCACCCAGCCGCCCTGCGAGCGCAGCGCTCCACGGCTGCGCCCAGAACATCACCAGCAACGAGCCATAGAGCACGCCGACCAGCGCCACCAGCGCCCGCCGTAGGTCGCTCTGGTGGCCAATATAGCCAAAGATCACCAACGCGATCACAAAGACGACTGCTAGCCCGATCTCCATTGTCGTCTGCCTTTCGTGTATACCGCCGGAAGTTGTAGCATCATTCTATCACACCTCCTCCGGCGGACACGCGCGTTAGTTCTCTCCGCCCTCCCTTCTCCCGATCTAGCACTGCGCCGAGTGCGCGTAAAAACCTCTACTCCCAAACGAGGCAGCAGGCGAGAGATGCCGGCGGCAGCACGCGCCCCAGGCAACGATGCCGCGCAGCCACGCCGCTGCTCCCCGCTCCTCCAGAGCGCTGTTCTTGCCGCTTCAGCGCCACGACCACCACGATGGAACGTTGACGTGGCTCCACCGATAAACTGATTGACTCATCAATCAAGTTGGTGTATGCTCACCTTGACTGATGAGTCAATCAAGGGAAACGTCACATGGCTTCAACCGACGAGACCGCCGCCCGCCGTCGGCAGATCATCGACGCCGCGCTGCAGGTCTTCAGCACCAAGGGCTTTCACAAGGCCACCAACCGCGACATCGCCGAGGCCGCCGGCGGCATCTCGCCCGGCCTGATCTACTGGTACTTCAAGGACAAGCAGGATTTATTTGTGTCAGTCATCCAGGAGCGCGCAGCGATCTTTCAGTTGATCGACCATCCCGACCAGGTGATGGACCTGCCGCCACGGGAAGGGCTCGCGTTGATCGGTCGCACCTACTTATCGATCTTCCAGACTCCGGCACACGTCGCGCTCATCCGCATGCTGCTGAGCGAGGCGATTCGCTTTCCAGAGGTTGGCGAGATGTTCTATCGCCGTGCTGGCCAGCGCTTTTTCGGGCTGCTCACGCAGTACCTGGAGCACCAGGTGCAGCGCGGCGCGCTGCGCCCGCACGATACGCTGATCGCTGCCCGCAGCTTTCTCGGCATGTTCGCCATGCAGGTCATAGCGCGCGAGGTCTTCCGCCAGCCAGAGGCACGCGCCACGCCGGATGACAGGCTTGTCGCAGAGATCGTCGAGGTTTTCGTCCGCGGGCTGGAGCCGTGAGAAAGGACGAGGGACGGTAGATGTACGCAGGCTGCCCATCCTTGCAGCGCTTTCGGCCCCGGTATGACCGGCATACGTCCTTCGTCGCCTTTGTTCTCTCGGGGCCGGCGGCCGACTTGCGCCATTCGTCAGGGGGAGGAAGCGATGCACTCACGAATTGCGCCGATCATCCGCAAGGAGTTTATCCACATCTTTCGCGACCCGCGCACACTGGTGGTAATGTTCGTCACGCCGCTCATGCAGCTGATCCTGCTCGGCTACGCCGCCACGACCGATGTGCGCAACATCCCACTCGCCGTGTACGATCAGGACCACACGGCGCGGAGCCGCGATCTGGTCACGGCCTTCGTCCAATCCGGCCAGTTCGGCCTAGCCGGCGTGGTCGCCAACGACCGCGCCCTCGCCGAGGCGATCGACAGCGGGCAGGCCCGTGCCGGCCTGATCATCCCGCCCGGCTACGGCAACGACCTGCTCGGTGGGCGTGGTGCGCGAGTGTCCTTCGTGCTCGATGGCTCCGACCCGTCGGTGGCGTCGACGGCGCTCTCATCGGCGCGGCTGATCGGGCAGGCGCTGGCGACTGAGGTGCAACAGGCGTCCGCCGCGCAGCGCGGGGCGCCGCCCGCCAGCGCCCCGCTCGAAGTCCGCACGCGCGTCTGGTACAACCCGGACATGACGAGCGCGATCTTCATGGTGCCGGGATTGATCGGCCTCGTGCTCCAGCTCCAGGCGACGCTGCTGACGGCCTCGGCGATCGTACGCGAGCGCGAGCGCGGGACGATCGAGCAGTTGATCGTCACCCCCATCCGCCCGTACGAGCTGATTATCGGCAAGATTCTGCCGTACGCCGTGATCGCGCTCGGTATTATGGTTGAAATCCTGCTGATCGGCACGTTCTGGTTCGGAGTGTCGATCAACGGCAGTATCATGCTGCTGCTGGCGCTCTCGTGCCTGTTCCTGCTGACGACACTCGGGATCGGCCTGCTGATCTCGACGGTCGCCAATACGCAGCAGGAGGCATTTCTGCTCACCTTTCTGACGCTTCTCCCAGCAGTCTTTTTGTCTGGCTTCATTTACCCGATCGCAGCGATGCCAAAAGCGCTTCAGTTCATCAGCGCCTTCATACCGCTGACGTATTTTTTAACCGTCGTCCGTGGCATCATTATCAAAGGAATCGGCGTGCAACTGCTGATGCCGCAAGTCGTTGCGCTCACCATTTTCGGCCTGGCGCTGATCATCCTGGCGTCACTTCGGTTCCACAAGCGACTCGATTGACGCAGGGGGCTGGCTGAAACGCACCCAACGGCACGTTGGAGGCCGCAGGCCCCTCCAAGAGACCCTGCTCCGCAGCAGGCAACAGCGGCGGCGCCGTCAACCACACGGCGGAACGAAACGAATCCCGGCGGGCTGTGTCCGCCAACGTTGAAACCTGAATGACAGGGGGATGCCATGCAGAAGCGTGCACGAATCGCCATTCCCATTGTGCTGCTCGTGGCGCTGCTGGCCGGGGGCGTCTGGTGGTGGCGCGGGCGCAGCGCCGCGGCCGCCGCAACCGACCTGAGCGGCTCCGGTCTGATCGAGGCCGACGAAGTGACGGTCGCCGCCGAGATCGGCGGGCGTGTCCAGTCCCTCGCTGTGGACGAGGGACAAGCGGTGCGCGCCGGGCAGGTTCTGGTCCGACTCGACCCAGCGCTGCTGGAGGCCCAGCTCGCCCAGGCGCAGGCCGCCGTCCAGGCCGCCGACGCCAACCTGGCCTTGCTAACCGCCGGCGCGCGCGCCGAGGAGATCGCCGCCGCCCAGGCCGCCGTGGCCCAGGCTCAGGCCGCCCGCGAGGGGGCTTCTCGCGCCTATGAGCACGCTGTACAGATCGCCACCAACCCGCAGGACCTGAACACCCAGATCGTGCAGGCCGAAGCGAACCGCGATGCCGCCCGCCAGCAGCTCAACCGCCTTACGGCCGGCTCGCGCGCGGAGGACATCGCCGCCGCTCAAGCTGCCGTGGCTCAGGCGCAGGCCGGCCTGCAAGCCACGCGCGACCGCCTCTCCGCCGCCAAGACGCAGGCCGAGAGCCAGGTGCGGCAGGCGGCGGAGGCGCTCGTCCAGGCCCAGGCGCGCTACGCCCAGGCGAAGAGCAACTGGGAGTATGCGAACGACACCGGCAACGATCCGATCCAACCGAGCGTAACCGACCCGCGCACCGGCAGGAGCCGGCCAAACAAGTTGAGCGAGGGCGCACGGCAGAACTACTATGCGCAGTTTGTCCAGGCGGAAGCGGCGCTGCGTAGCGCCGAGCAGGGCGTGCAGCAGGCGCAGGTCGCCGCCGAGGCCGCGCGCCAGGCCGAAGCCGCCGGTGTGCAGACGGCAGAGCAGCAGCTTGCTGCCGCGCAGGCCGGCCTGGACAAAGCGCGCAACGGCGTGACTCCACAGGATATCGCCGTCGCCCAGACCGCACTCGATAGCGCCCAGCGATTGGTGGAGACGCTCAAGGCGACCCGCGCCAACCCGCAGCAGTTGCAGGCGCAGGTGGACAGCGCCCGCGCACAACTCGCCTCCGCCGAGGCGCAACTGACGCAGGCCCAGGCCAGGCTCGACGCCACCCGGGCCGGTTCGCGCCCGGAGCAGATCGCCGCGGGACGGGCGCAACTGGCGCAGGCCCAGGCCGCACAGCGCCAGGCCGAGGTGCAGCTCGCCAAAACGACGATCATCGCGCCGCGCGCCGGCGTCGTTCTCAGCCGCCCAATCGACGAAGGCGAGTTCGCTCCTGCCGGCGCCCCGCTGATGACCATCGGCGCGCTCGACAGCGTCCGGCTGACGATCTACATCGGCGAGCGCGACATCGGACGCGTTCGTCTCGGCCAGTCGGTCGACGTCACGGTGGACAGCTTTCCAGGGCGCACATTCAGCGGGACGGTGACGTTCATCGCACCGGAGGCGCAGTTCACGCCGCGTAACGTCCAGACGAAAGACGAACGGGCGACGACAGTGTTCGCCGTGCGGGTGATGCTGCCGAACCCCGAACGCGCGCTCAAGCCTGGCATGCCGGCGGATGCCGTTATTCGTGAGTGAGCGGGTGACAGGGTGGCAGGGTACCAAGGTGACAAGCTGAACGGACGCTGAAGCCATGGAGCACGCAGTTGCGATCGAAATCACCGCCCTCTGCCGCTCGTTCGGCGCGGTGCGGGCCGTGGATGGGCTGAGCCTCGCGGTGCACCCCGGCGAGATCGTCGGGCTGATCGGCCCGGACGGCGCGGGCAAGACAACGACGCTCCGCATGCTGTGCGGCGCGCTCCGCCCCGACTCCGGCACGGCAGTGATCGCCGGCGTGGATGTGCGTCGCGCGCCGGACGCCGCCCGCCGCCGGATCGGCTACATGCCGCAGCGCTTCAGCCTGTACGGCGACCTGACGGTGGACGAGAATCTGCGCTTCTTCGCCGACGTCTACGGCGTGCCACGCGCGGAGCAGCCCGCGCTCGCCGACCGCCTGCTGGCCTTCAGCGGCCTCGCCCGCTTCCGCGGCCGCCGCGCCGAGGCGCTCTCCGGTGGGATGAAGCAGAAGCTTGCCTTGGCCTGCACCCTCATCCACACCCCGCCGGTGCTGCTGCTCGACGAGCCAACCACCGGCGTCGATCCGGTCTCACGCCGCGAGTTCTGGGCGATCCTGCGCGATGCGGTCCGCGAGCGCGGTGTGGCGGTGCTGGTCTCGACGCCATACATGGACGAAGCCGAGCGCTGCCACCAGGTCGGCTTCATGCGCGCCGGGCGGCTCCTGGCACACGGGACGCCCCGCGAGTTGCAGCGGCTCGTGCCCGGCGCGGTGATCGAGCTCGACGCGACGCCGCGCCATGCCGCCGAGGCCGCGCTGCGGCGCCTCCCCGGCGTGCGCGATGTGCAGGTCTTCGGCGACCGGCTGCACCTGCTGGCGGCGAGCGCCCCGACCGAGGCCGACGTGCGCCAGGCGCTGGCGCAGGCCGGCGCGACACTCGCCACCATGCGGCAGGTCGCGCCAGGGATGGAGGATGTGTTTATGTACTTGCAGCGGGCGCAAACTGGCACTTGACATCCGCACCGGCATCGTGTATTCTGTCAACAGGTTTACCTTATAAACTTGTTGATGGAGGTGCTTTCATGTATCCATCCATGCGCGATCTGGCCGAGACGCAGCGCCTGGCGCAGGAGTACGCCAGCTACTCACAGAGCCGCAATGGGCTGGGGAACGTGCTCGGGGGCGTCGCCGGGCTGCTCGTCTATCTGACCGGCGTGCTGCTCGGCCCGGGCCTGCCGACGGCCATCATCACGATCGGGCTGACGATCGCCTGGCTGATCGGCAAGGAGGTCATCCGGCGGCGGGTGTATCGCACCTTCGGCGACGCGCGCGAGCGCTGGTCGCCGGTGCAGCGCCGCCTGCACATCGGGCTGACGGCGTTCGTCGCGCTGGTTGCGCTCGGCATCTGGGGCCTGTTTCTAGTCAAGGGCCAGGTCGGCAACCCGCGCGGCTGGCCGTACCTGGCGTTTATCGCGGCCATGCCGTTCATCACCTGGCTCTATCTGCGCACACCCTACGAGTTCATCATCGGGGTCTTTCTAGTGTGCGCCTCAGCGGTCACGAGCGCGGGCGGCGCATATGGGCTTAGCGCCTGGTACGCCTGGTTCGTGCCGATCTGCGCCGCGCTGATGCTTGTCCTCGGCGTACAGGAGCACCGGCGCTACGCCGCGCTGACAGCGCAGCTCCGGGGCCGGCAGGAGGCCGCCGATGCGAGGCGCTGAGCACGATGAGGAGCTGGCTGAGACGAGCGAGGCGGGGGCGCACCCGGCGCTCGGCATCGACCGCCTGATCCACGAGCCGGCGCGGCTGGTCATCCTGGCGGTCCTCAGCGGCGCGGACGAAGTGGACTTCCGCTTCCTGGAGGCAGCGACCGGGCTGACGAAGGGGAACCTGAGCCGGCAGGCAGCGAAACTGGAAGAGGCCGGCTACATCGCCATCCGCAAGTATTTCAAGGGTCGGGTACCGGCGACCGGCTACCGTATCACACCCGCCGGCCGCGCCGCCTTCGACGCCTACTGGGCGCAGATGAACGCGCTCCAGCGCAGCATCCAGCCGCGCGACGCGCGTTGAAGCGCGCCGTGCGCAGGACGCGATGGGAGGGTGAAATGTAAAATGAAGAATGGCAGATGGCTCAAACACCATGCCAATATCTCGGGATAGAACCATTTCGCAGCTTCATTTTTCATGTTACACCCACAAAGGACACGGGCATGGCTTCCGTTGAACGGTACACCGTCGAGGCCGCGGGGCTGACACGCCGCTTTGGGGCTTTCACCGCCGTGGACCACATCTCCTTCACCGTCGCGCCAGGCGAGGTCTTCGGCTTTCTCGGCCCGAACGGCTCCGGCAAGACGACGACGATCCGCATGCTCTGCGGCTTGCTCGCGCCCACCGAGGGGATCGGACGGGTGCTCGGCTACGATATCGGGCACGAGAGCGAGGCGATCAAGGCGCGGATCGGCTACATGTCGCAAAAATTCAGCCTGTACAGCGACCTGACCGTGGCCGAGAACCTGCGCTTCTACGCCGGGGTGTACGGCCTGCCGCCGCGCGAACGAGACGCGCGTATCGCCGGGCTGCTGGCGCTCGTCGGGCTGGCGGGCCGCGAGCGCGAGCTGGTGAGCGTGTTGCCCGGCGGCGCGCGACAGCGCCTGGCGCTGGCCTGCGCCATCGTTCACCGCCCGCACGTGCTGTTCCTCGACGAGCCGACCGGCGGCGTCGATCCGGCGGCGCGGCGCGCGTTCTGGGACCTGATCTACGAACTGGCGCAGGACGGCACGACCGTCTTCGTCACGACCCACTACATGGACGAAGCCGAGCACTGCAACCGGATCGGCCTGATGTACGGCGGGCGGCTGGTCGCGCTGGACACGCCCGCCGGACTGAAAGCGACCGCCGTCGCCGGCGAGGTGCTGGAGATCGAGGGGACACTGGACGACGATGATGAGCAGGCCATCGCCGCGCTCCCCGGCGTGCGCGAGGTCGCCCCGTACGGGGCGCGGCTGCACGCCACGGTGGACAGCGCCGCCCGCCGCGCCCCGCAGATCCTCGCCGCGCTCCGCGCCCGCGGCGCCGCCGACGCCCGCGCCGAGCCGATCGCCCCCTCGCTGGAGGACGTGTTTGTGGCGCTGGTCGGACAGCAGCTCGCGGACTCGGAGGAGCCAGGGTGAGCAGGTGGGCGGATGACACGGTGTGTCATCGGTCATTGTTCATTCTTCATGCATCACTCGTCCACGCTCCAGCGCCCACCATCTACCCCCTCGCGCCACATCCTCCGATCGCCCGATTGACACTCGAACATGTGTGCGCTAGACTCGGCGTGCATCGAGTGCGCGAAAGGAGGAACCCCTTATGGCGGCATCGATCCCGGTGGAGCAGTTCGCCAGCGAGTTGCTGGTGGTGCTGGATGAAGCGTTCGACAACGTCCACGGCATCTTTCTCGACCACGGCACGTCCATGTTCGAAACGCTCGCGACGATCTCGCATGAGGAGGCCTCGCGCCCGGTCTCGGCGCGCTGCGCCACACTCGCCGCGCAGGTGAACCACGTCCGTTTCTATCTCGATGTCGTGCTCGACTACCTGCGCGGCACGCAGCAGCAACACGTTGACTGGCCATCGAGCTGGCAGATCACCGGAGTCTCCGCGGAGGAATGGGACCGGCTGCGCGAGCGGCTGCGGGCGTCGTACCAGGAGCTGCAGGGCTTCATCCGGCAGCAGGAGGACTGGACGCAGAACCACGCCATCGGCGGCGCGATCGGCGTTGTCGCGCACTGCGCCTACCACCTGGGCGAGATCCGCCAGGCGCTGTGTACGCTCACGGCGTGAGCGCTCACGAACGGCTCTGGCGGGGTTGAGACAAGGTTGCTCATACGCGCCGGATCAGGTATGATGGACGTGACTCTCAACGCAGCAGCCCCGGAGCAACGACGGCGGCGCCGGGCGGCGCATGGGCGCGCCGGTGCGGCCAAAGGAACAGAACTGTATGCTCGAGGCGATCTTCGCGCCGCGCTCGGTCGCTGTGGTCGGCGCCTCGCCCGACCCCACCAAGCTCGGGCACCGGGTGCTGAAGAATGTGCGCGACAACGGCTACCGCGGCACGCTCTTCGGCATCCACCCGACCGCGACGGAGGTGCTCGGCTGCCCCGTCTATCCCTCGATCCGCGCCGCGCCCGCCCCGCCCGAGCTGGCGGTGATCGTCATCCCGCCCGACGGCGTGCTCGCCACCGTCGAAGAATGCGGCCAGGCCGGCGTGCGGGGCCTGGTGATCATTACCGCTGGCTTCAAGGAGATCGGCGGCGAGGGGCGCGCCCTGGAGCAGCGCGTGCTCGAAACCGTGCGCCGCTACGGCATGCGCATGGTCGGGCCGAACTGCCTGGGCGTGATCGACACCACCACCCCGCTCAACGCCTCGTTTGCGGCGCTGATGCCCGATCCCGGCGAGATCGCCTTTATGTCGCAGTCCGGCGCCATGTGCACCGCGATTCTCGACTGGAGCAAGGAGGAAGGGATCGGCTTCTCGCGCTTCGTCAGCCTGGGCAACAAGGCCGATGTGGATGAAGTCGCCCTGTTGCAAGCCTGGGGCGGCGACCCAACCAACCGCGTCATCCTGGCCTATCTGGAAGGGATCAACGACGGCCAGGCGTTTATCCAGGCCGCGCGTGAGGTGACGAAGCGCACGCCGGTGATCGCGATCAAGAGCGGCACGACCCAGGCCGGCACCCGCGCCGCTTCGTCGCATACCGGCTCGCTCGCCGGCTCCGAAAAGGCTTACGAGGCGGCCTTCAACCAGAGCGGCATCCTGCGCGCCCAGTCGATGGAGGAGCTGTTCGATTACGCGCTGGCCTTCGCCTACCAGCCGCTCATCCCCGGCGACCGGATCGCGATCGTGACCAACGCCGGCGGCCCCGGCATCATCTGCACCGACGCCGCCGAGCGCAGCGGCCTGACGGTCGCGCGCTTCGAGCCGGCGACGATCGCCCGGCTCCAGCAGGAGCTGCCGCCGATGGCCAACGTCTTCAACCCGATCGATGTGATCGGCGACGCGCGGGCCGACCGCTACGCGATCGCCCTGCGCCACGCCCTGGCCGACCCGAACGTGGACGGCGTGATCGTCCTGTTCACGCCGCAGGCCGGCAGCGAGCCGGTCGAGACCGCCGAGGTGATCGCGCGACTCAGCGCCGGCCAACCGAAACCGGTCGTCACCAGCTACATGGGCGCGGTCAGCCTGGGCCCGGCGCTGAAGGTGCTCAACGCGCACAACATCCCGAACTATCCCTTCCCGGAGCGGGCGGTCTCGGCGCTACGGGCGATGGCCCGGCAGCGGGCCTGGATCGCCCAGCCGCCGGGCGATTACCCACGCTTCAACGTGGACGCTGCGCGCGTCCGGGCGCTGTTCGCCGAGGTGCGCGCCGCCGGGCGCGTCGAGCTTGGCGAGATCGAGGCGCGCGAGGTGATGGAAGCCTACGGCATGAAGCTGCCGGCGTCGCGACTGGCACGCTCGCCGGAGGAGGCCGCGCGGATCGCCGGCGAGATCGGCTTCCCGGTGGTGATGAAAATCTCATCGCCGGACATCCTGCACAAAAGCGACATCGGCGGCGTCAAAGTTGGCATCGGCAACGCCGCCGAGGCACGCGACGCCTACGAGCTGATCGAGTACCGCGCGCGAAAGTACAGCGAGCGAGCAACGATCTGGGGCGTCCTGGTACAGGAGATGGCGCCGAAGGGGCGGGAGCTGCTGATCGGCGTCAACCGCGATCCGCAGTTCGGCCCGCTGGTGGTGGCCGGCCTGGGCGGGATCTATGTCGAAGTGTTGCGGGATGTCAGCTACCGGCTCGCGCCGGTCTCCCGGCAGGAGGCGCACGCGCAGCTCCTGGAACTGCGCTCGTACCCGCTGCTGCAGGGCGTGCGCGGCGAGCCGCCGGCCGATATCGCCGCCGCCGAAGAGGCCATCCTGCGCGTCTCGCAACTCGTGACCGACTTCCCGGAGATCGTCGAGATGGACATCAACCCGCTCGTTGTGTACAACCAGGACGCGGGGGCGACGGTGCTGGACGCGCGAATCATTCTGCAAAGCTGAACGATTGCAGATTGCAGATTGCAGATGATCCCTGGCACAAGCTGCAATCTACAAGCTGCAATGGTGAGGAGAGGTGCGATGCCAACTCTCTACGTCGCCTCAACGGAGACGTTCGTCGGTAAGAGCGCGGTCTGTGTCGGGCTGCTCGACCGGGCGCGGCGCGATGGCTTCCAGATCGGCTACATGAAGCCGGTGAGTGTGTCCGTCGCCCGCACCGACGATGCCGCACTGGACGAAGACGCCGCCTTCATCCGGGAGCACTTCGGCCTCGGCGAGCCGCTCGACCGGATCGCGCCCGTGCTGGTGACCCAAGGCGTCGTCGAAGGGATCATGCGCGGCCAGGCGCCCGATTTCGCCAAACGGCTGCGCGAGGCGTACGTCGCCGTCTCGCGCGACAAGGACTTCGTCGTGCTGGAAGGCGCGAACCACTGGGCCGAGGGGACACTCGTCGACCTTTCGGCGGACCAGGTATCGGACGCGCTGCAGGCGCCGGTGCTGCTCGTCTCGCGCTACCGCACCACCCTCACCATCGACGCGATCCTCGCCGTGCAGCGCTACCTGGGCGACCGGCTGCTCGGCGTGCTGCTGAACCAGGTCGAAGCGCCGCAGGTGGACTTTGTACGCGATCAGGTCGCGCCGTACCTGGAGAAGCGCGGCATCCCGGTCCTCGGGCTGATCGCCGAAGACCCGCAGCTCGCCGGCGTGACCGTCGGCGACCTTTACGAGCACCTCGGCGGGCAGTACCTTGGCCCGGCGGCGGCGCGCGAGCGGCTGGTCGAGAGCCTGATGATCGGCGCGATGGGCGCCGAAGCCGCCCTCTCACACTTCCGCCGCCGGCCGAACAAGGCGGTCTTCACCGGCGGCGACCGGAGCGACCTGCAGCTCGCCGCGCTGGAGACTTCGACGGCGGCGTTGGTGCTGACGGGCAACATCCGCCCGTCGGCGGCAGTGATCGACCGGGCGGAGGAGCGCGGCGTCCCGATCATCCTGCTGGCCGACGATACGCTCACGGCGGTCGAGCGGGCGGAAGGGATCTTCGGCCGCATCCGCTTCAAGCAGGCGGCCAAGATCAGCCGCTTCACCGCGCTGCTCGATCAGAACTTCGACTTCGCCCGGCTGTATGATGAGCTCGGGCTTGGCACGGCATAGCCGGCTTGGCCGATGGGTCAACCCGATCTCTCCCTGCAATGTTGAAGGAGCGACGATGTATACCCAGATCGAAGCGATTCACGCGCGCGAGGTGCTCGACTCGCGCGGCAACCCGACGATCGAGGTCGAAGTGCACGTCGAGAGCGGCGAGGTCGGGCGGGCGATCGTGCCTTCCGGCGCCTCCACCGGCGCGCACGAAGCCCTTGAGTTGCGCGACGGCGACAAGGGGCGCTACGGCGGCAAGGGGGTACTCAAAGCCGTCGAGAACGTCAACACCACGATCGCCCAGGCGCTGGCCGGCAAGGACGCCAGCGACCAGATCGCCATCGACCGCGCCCTGATCGAACTGGACGGCACCGAGAACAAGAGCAAGCTCGGCGCGAACGCCATCCTCGGCGTCTCGCTCGCCTGCGCCAAGGCGGCGGCGGCGGCGCTCGACACCCCGCTCTACCGCTACATCGGCGGAGCGTACGCCCACGTGCTGCCCGTACCGATGATGAACATCCTGAACGGCGGCAAACACGCGCTGGACAGCACCGATTTCCAGGAGTACATGATCATGCCGGTCGGTGCGCCGAGCTTCCGCGAGGCGCTGCGCTGGTGCGCCGAGATCTACCAGGCGCTGAAGCAGGTGCTCCACCGCCGCGGCCAGCCGACGACCGTCGGCGATGAGGGCGGCTTCGCGCCGCGCCTGCCGACCAACGAGGCCGCGCTCGAGGTGATTATGGAGGCGATCCAGGCCGCCGGCTACGCGCCGGGCGGTCAGATCATGCTGGCGATGGATCCGGCGGTCTCGGAGCTCTACAAAGACGGCAAATACCACCTGGCACGCGAGAACCGCGTGCTTTCCACCGCCGAGATGATCGACTACTGGATCGACATCGCCGCGCGCTACCCGCTGATCTCGCTGGAAGACGGCCTGGCGGAGGACGACTGGGAGGGCTGGCGCGAACTGACCGCGCGCCTCGGCGACCGCGTGCAGCTCGTCGGCGACGACTTCCTGGTGACGAACGTCACGCGGCTACAGCGAGCGATCGACGAACAGGACGCCAACGCGATCCTGATTAAGCTCAACCAGATCGGCTCGCTAACCGAAACGCTGGCGGCGATCGAGCTGGCGCAGCGCAACGGTTGGACGGCGGTCGTGTCGCATCGCTCCGGCGAGAGCGAGGACGTGACGATCGCCGACCTGGTGGTGGCGACCAACGCTGGCCAGATCAAGACCGGCGCGCCGGCGCGCTCGGACCGCGTCGCCAAGTACAATCAGTTGCTGCGGATCGAAGAAGAACTCGGCTCGATGGCGACCTACGCCGGTCTGTCGGCCTTCAAGGTCCGGGGAGGGCCGCCAGCCCGATAACGTCACCAGCGACAGCGGACGGGCAGCCGCTCGTCCACCCTCTGCCGCCACGCGGAAGGGGTGTTGGTGTATCCAACACGGGCAGCGCAACACCGAGCCGGTGAGCGGTGCTCACCGGCTTCGTGATCGACGGGGTTTTCATCGAGCGATCAGCTACCGCGCGACCCGTGTCATGCGGCGCCCTCCGGCGGTGCTCGCGGTGGGGAGGTGTGGTGGGGCGAAGCCCCGCCGAACCCCCTTCGTGAGCGCACGAAAAAGAACTTCCGTGGCGGGCATGCGGCCCGCTACACCTCCCGCGCCTGGCGCGACCGCGTACGCTCTCTTGCTCAGAGCTGTATCTGCGCCTCGTTCAGACCGCCGCGCCGGGTGGTGCGCTCCGCCACCGCCCACAGAAGGGCGGCCAGCAGCACCCACATCGACTGGTCGCGTATGTGGGCGACGAGGTCGATCAGCGGGCGCGACTCGGGCAGCAACTGCCCGAGGATGAGCAGCCCGTGGCCAGGCGCGTCGAGCAGCCAGGCCAGCGCCTCGTGCACGCCGAGCTGCCCCGCCGCCAACGAGATGAACCGCCAGACGACCACCAGCGATACGCCGACGGCGGCGCAGGTGAGCAGCAGCACCAGGTTGACATACCAGCGCGGCGGGCGGGGGCGGGCGGCGGCCACGGCGAGCACTGGCCCAGCGGCGATCGCCAGCAGCTGCGCCGTCAGCGCCGCCGGCGCCTGCCAGCGGAGCTCGTCGCGCAGCAGCGCGTCCAGATGCTGGCTGCGGCGCTGGTAGGCGGCGCAGGCCGGGCAGGCTGCCAGGTGATCGCGCAGCGTGGCATCCAGCGGATCGATCGCGAGCGCCGCGCGCACATGTTCGCAGGTTGTCATGCCAGCCTCGTTCGCAGGCGCGGCAGCCGCGGCACAAACCCGGCCGCCGTGGGCGGGCGCGGAGCGGCCCGCGGCGGCGCCGGGGCCCGCGCTGCCGCTGGGGGCTGCGCCTCGGCGCGCAGCAGGGCCGCCAGCCGTTCCTTGCCACGCCGGATATGACTTTTCACCGTGTTAAGCGGGAGATTCAGCACCTCGGCGATATCGGTATACTTCATGTCGTCGAAGTAGTAGAGCGTCAGCACCAGCCGGTAGTGCTCGTCCAACTTCGCCAGGGCGCGCCGCACCTCGTCGCGCAGCTCCTGCGAGTCGAGCGCCAGCGCCGGGTCGGCCCAGCGGTCGTCGTCGGCGACCGCGGCGAGCGGGTCGAGCTCGTCGTCGTCGTCCGCCTCGACGGCCACGGTGGGCACTTGGCGGCCGCGCCGCCGCAGCTCGTCGCGCCCAAGATTGACGACCAGTCGATACAGCCAGGTGGTGAAGCGGCTTTCGCCGTTGTACTGCGGCAGCGCACGTACCAATCGCACGAAGGCGTCCTGCGTCAGATCGGCGGCATCGTCCGGGTTCTTCAGGACACTCATCGCGATGCTGTAGACGTAGTGTTGCTGGCTCAGGATAAGCTGCGTCAGCGCCTCGCGGTCGCCTGCCTGCGCCCGACGGATCAGCTCGATGGGTGGCTCGGCCAACGGTGTCGCTCCCTTTCCGGCCGAAGCGTCGTGCTCCGGCCAACGCGCCTGCACTATAGCATACGTCGGAGTCAAGAAGAAGGTTGCACATCTGGCGGCGGGACCATGGTCCCGGTTGGGGAGTACGCGTGCCACAGCCTCGCGGAACTCCACCAAGCTGATGCTATAGCACTGGCCGGGCGGCAGGGCCCACCTATGTCGGTTCGGGGAGGTTATGGCACACCAGTTGATCGATCGGCGCCATGAAGCGACGCACGGCGCATCGGCGGCTCGCCACGCCTCGCGATACGCTGGCCCTCATGTCACAGCCCGTTGTGGTATGATGGGGCATGGGTCAGCCGAGCGGGGGCGTGCGATGCGCATTCTGATCGTGGACGACAACCGGGATATTATCGAGTTGCTGCATCATGTGCTGGCAGCCGAGGGGCACGAGGTCGTCGTCGCGCGCGACGGGCTGGACGCGCTCCAGCAGGAAGCCAGCGCCCGTCCGGAGGTCGTTGTCTGCGATGTCAATCTTCCGGGGATCGATGGGTGGGAGGTCTGCCGGCGGATCAAGGCCCGGCGGGATATTCCGGTACTGCTGCTGACGGTGCGCGCCGAGCGGGCGGATATCGAACGGAGCCGGGCCGCGGGCGCGGACGATCATATGCTCAAGCCGTTCGACATCGGCGAGTTCCTCGAACGGCTGGCGCGCCTCACCAGCCGCGCTCGTTCGCCGGCCGCGAGCGACATGCCCTGACCTGCGGCGCCCGCCTCAGGTGCGCCACTTGCGGCAGGTGATCGTCGTGCCGCGCCCCTCCTGGGAGCGGATGTCGAACTCGTCCATCAGCCGCTTGGCGCCCGGCAGCCCCATGCCCATCCCGCGCGAGGTGCTGTAGCCGTCCTGCATCACCAGTTCGATATCGGCGATGCCCGGCCCCTGGTCATCGCAGACGATCTCCAGCCCTTTGCGCCCGTTGCGCTCGATCTCGCGCACAGACACCGAGCCGGTGCCGGCGTACAGGAAGATATTGCGCGCCAGCTCGCTCACCGCCGTCGCGATCCGTGCCTGGTCGATCGCCCCGAAGCCGAGCGCCTTCGCCATGTCGCGCGCCAGCGTGCGGGCGATGACGATGTCGAGATCGCTGCGGATGACAGCAGACTTATCCTGCCCCATCGCTGCGCTCCTCGACATGCCGGCGCAGTAGCGCCAGGCCCTTCTCCAGGTTCAGCGCCGTCAGCACCCGCGGCAGCTCCAGCCCCAGCTCGACCAGCGTGATCGCCACCGCCGGCTGCAGCCCGGTGATCACCACGCGCGTGCCCATCAGCCCGGCCATCGCGGCGATGTCGCTGATCAGGCGGCCGATGAAGCTGTCCACGACCTCGACCGCGGTGAGATCGACGATCAGCCCGCGGGCCTTGGTCTCGTAGATTCGCTGGAGCAGGCTGTCCTTGAACTGCACGGCGGACGAGTCGTGCAGCGTGGTCTGAATCGAGGCGATCAGCACATCCTCGATTTTAAGAATAGGAATTCGGAGGCTTTCCAACCACAACCTCCCCGGAGACTATGACGCGGTGGGCGACGCCGGTCTGGCTTCGCACGTTCGGTGGCGCCCCAGCGTGGCGATCCGACGCGCTCAGGGGCAGTATACACGCCGCTGCGGCCACCAATCGTTGCGATTTGGCATCGGCTTGGTAGAGATGATGGCCATGTTATAATCATCGGCGCCGCCCCTGCCGCGCAGATGGAACCGATAGGCCAGCCGATGACCGTCACCCGCGATTTCACCGCGACCACGTTTGTCGTCCACGAGGGGCGCACGCTGCTGCTGTTCCATCGCAAGCTGGCGATCTGGGTGCCGCCTGGCGGCCATATCGACCCGAACGAGCTACCGGACGTTGCCGCGCTGCGCGAGGTGCGCGAGGAGACCGGGCTGGAGGCCGAGTTGCTCGATGCTGGCCGGGAGCTTGGGCATGTGCGCGTGTTGCCGCAGCCATACTGCATCCTGCTCGAGGATATCGGCCCCGGCCACCAGCACATCGACCTGATCTACTTCGCGCGCGTCGTCGGCGGGCGGCTGACCCCCGCCGCGCGCGAGGCGCATACCGCCCGCTGGCTCACGTGGGAGGAACTCGACTCGCCCGAGATCGCCGAAGATATCCGCGAGCTCGGCCGGCGGGCGATCGAGGCGGTCGACGCGGCAGCGCGACGATGACGGCTGGCGGGGAGCGGCACGCCACGGGACACCGAGGCGCCGGCAAAGGTTTCGGCCGACGGCTGCGCCGCAGCTGACACCTGAAAGGAGGCGGAGATGGACACCTTGACGGTCGCGCTCGGCCAGATGGATATCGCGCTTGGCGACCCGGCGGCGAACCTCGCCACGGCGCGGCGGCTGGCCGGCGAGGCCCGCGCCCTCGGCGCGGAGCTGCTGCTGTTGCCGGAGCTGTGGGCCACCGGCTACGACCTGGAGCGTGCCGGCGAGCTGGCCGACGAGGTCGGCGCGGGCGCCTTCGCCGCGGTGAGCGCGCTGGCCCGCGAACACGGCCTGGCGATCGGCGGTTCGCTGCTGGCCCGCCGCCCCGGCCGCCCGACCAACACCGCCACGCTCTATGGGCCGGACGGAGCGCTGCTGGCCGAATACAGTAAGATCCACCTGTTCGGCCTGATGGCGGAGGATCGCTTTCTGAGCGCCGGGCAGCGTGCCCCGGTCTTCGACACGCCGTGGGGCCGGGGCGCGCTGGCGATCTGCTATGACCTGCGCTTTCCCGAGCTGTTCCGCTCGTACGCGACGCGCGGAGCCGGCCTCATCCTGCTGCCGTCGGAGTGGCCCTACCCGCGCCTGGAGCACTGGCGCACGCTGGTGCGCGCCCGCGCGATCGAAAACCAGTGCTTCATCGTCGCCTGCAACCGCGTGGGCCGCGACCGCGACAACCTGTTCTGCGGTCATTCGCTGGCCGTCGATCCGTGGGGCGAGACGCTGGTCGAGGGGGGCGACAGCCCGGCGCTCCTGATCGCGAAGCTCGACCTGGGGGCGGTGGTGGCCGTGCGTAACCGCATGTCCGTCTTGCGCGACCGGCGGCCGGAGCTGTACGAGTTCGGAGTTGAGAATTCAGGGTTCGGGCGAGCTGAGCAATGATCACCATGCAGGGGACATTTTTAAGCACGGGCAATGCAACATCTGAACGCCTGACCCCCGACGGCTACACCCTGCACCCCGAACCCAGGCGCCTGTTGATACCCCCCTGGCGTACCTGTGGTATACTAGTGAACATACGGTTATCGCGGCCCGGGACGGGCCATTGGAGCGGATGAGGGTCCAACGAAGCATGGCACTGCAGCATATCACCGTCTACGGCACAGCATGGTGTGGCGATTGCAAGCGGGCGGTACGGGTGCTGGACCAACACAGCTACCCATACCAGTACATCGATATCGAGCGGGATGACGGCGCGCGGGCGTATGTCGAGCAGGTGAATCGGGGGTATCAGAGCGTTCCGACGATCATCTTCCCCGACGGCTCGATTCTGGTCGAGCCGTCATCGTCGGTGCTGGCGCAGAAGCTCATGGCGCTGAAGGACTCGGAGCACGCGCCGCGGAGCTAACCGGGGCGTGCGGGGGAATGGTCAGGGGCGTGCCGGCACAGGCGCATGGCGCAGCAGCCGGCGCGCCCTTGCTGTCTTCGGCGCGCCGCGGTCGGTGAACCGCCGTTGAGCTGCGCCCTTCACGTCTCCCTATCTCAGGCAACGTCTACAACACCCGGTTCACCTCGATGATCTGCTCGCGCCCCGGGCCGACCGAGATCATCCCGATGCGCGCGCCGATCAGCTCGCACAGCCGCGCGACGTAGGCCCGCGCTTCGGCGGGGAGCTGCTCGAACCTGCGCACACCGTGTGTCGGCGTCTGCCAGCCGGGCAGTTCCTCATAGATCGGCTCGACCAGCGCGAAATCCGCGACGCTGGCCGGCGGGTAATCCAGCGCCGCGTCGTGCTTGCGGTAGCCGACACACACCTTGACCGTCGGGAGTGTGTCGAGGACGTCCAGCTTGGTGAGCGCGACGGTGTCGATCCCGTTCACCTGAGCCGAGTAGCGCGCCAGCACGGCATCGAACCAGCCGACCCGCCGCAGCCGGCCGGTCGTCGTGCCGACCTCGGCCCAGGGCTTGCCCATCTGCCGCAGCACATCAGCCTCGGCGCCGTGCACCTCGGTCGGGAACGGCCCCTCGCCGACACGGGTCGAGTACGCTTTGTAGACCCCGACCACCGACTGGATACGGGTCGGACCGATCCCCGCGCCCTGGCAGGCGCCGGCGGCCCCCGGCGGCGACGACGTCACGAACGGATAGGTGCCATAGTCGACATCGAGCAGCGCACCCTGTGCGCCCTCGAGCAAGATCGGCACATCGCGCTCCAGCGCGCGGTGGACGATCGGGTGGATATCGGTCACGTAGCCGGCGAGTTGGCGCCCGTAGTCGAGGTACGTCAGGTAGGTCTCGTGGAGCGAGAGCGGCTGCGCGCCGTAGACCTGGGTCAATAGCTTGTTTTTGATATCCAACACGCGGCGCAGGCTGCTCAGCAACTGCTCTTCCTGCAGCAGGTCGCCCAGGCGGATGCCGATGCGCGCCATCTTGTCGGCGTAGGCCGGGCCAATGCCACGCCCGGTCGTGCCGATCCGTCCGTCGCCGCGCAACGTCTCGTCGAGTTGGTCCTGCAGAATATGGTAGGGCATAATTACGTGGGCGCGCTCGCTGATGAACAGTTTCGAGGTATCGACGCCCTGCCCCTGCAGGTCGGCCAGCTCCTTCAGCAGCACCGCCGGGTCGATCACCACACCTGCGCCGATCACATTCACGGTGGCCGGATCGAAGATGCCCGACGGCACGAGGTGGATCTTGAACGCGCCCCGCTCGTTGACGACGGTATGGCCGGCGTTGTTGCCGCCGCCATAGCGCAGCGTGAGCTTGGCGCGCCCGGCCAGCATATCGACGATATGGCCCTTGCCCTCGTCGCCCCACTGGGCGCCAATCACCGCGACGACCGGCATATGTTCCCCACCATCTTGCAGTAATGATCCGGACGGACAATAAGCCGGACGTCTATTATAGCGCAGCTGCACCGGATCGCGAATGGAACGATAGTCCTGCTTCGAAGCTGTCTGCGACGGGGAGGTTCGGCCGGCGCCGCCCTCCAAGACCCGATGGCTCTTGGGGGGGTGCGATTGCCAGGCGCCAGCGCGACCCTGCCGGTTGACAGCCGGCCTGCGCGCGCTACAATGGGCGCTATCGGCAATCGAGATGTACCTGCGCCATGACGACTCTGCTGCCGCACGCCACACCCGCCCGCGCCGACCTGACGCTGCGACAGGCCAGCCTGCTTCAGTCGCTGCGCGCCGAGCTGGAAGCGCCGTTCAGCCTGGGCGATCTGCTGGCGTTCCTGCTGCGCTGGGCGCTCGATTCGACCGGCGCCGAGGCCGGCTCGATCAGCATCGTCGATCACGAGCGCGGCGAACTGGTTGTCCAGGAGTACGACGGCTACCCGCGCGAGCCGTTCAGCCGCGACAGCTACGGCGAGCCGCGCCGCCGCGTCAGCTGGGATGTGGGCATCGCCGGGCGGGTGGCGCGCAGCGGCCGGGCGTACCTCGTGCGCGATGTGGGCCGCGACACGGTCTTCCTGCCCAATGCACCGGAGATTCGCGCCGAGCTGGTCGTGCCGATCGCCTGCGATGGCCAGGTGCTCGCCGTCCTGGTGCTGGACAGCCCGCGCTCGGCGGCCTTCGGCGAGCGGGAACTGGCGTTCGCGCAGGCGCTCTGCGACGCCGCCGCCGCACCGCTGCGTCGCGCCTTGTGGTACCAGCAGGCGCTCGAGACCAGCACACAACTCGGCCAGGTGTTCAGCAGCATTCCCAGCGGGCTGGCGCTGATGGACAGCCAGGGGCGCGTGCTGCGCAGCAACCCGGCCTGGGCTGGCCTCTGGAGCCTGCCCGACAGCGCGCTCGAGGGGCCGTTTCACATCCCCTGGGATCTCGTCGGGCACCTGCTGCCGCGGCTGGCCGATCCCCTCGCGCTCACCGAGTTCTGTGCGCAGGGTCATGGCAATCCATCAGACATTATGTCAATCACTGTCGTGTTGCGCGAGCCGCACCAGGAGTTGCTGGTGCTCTCCACGCCGACCTGCGACTCCCTCGGCCAGCTCACCGGCCGCGTCTGGGTGGTGAACGACGTGACGCGTGAGCGCGAGGCAGACCGCGTCAAGTCGGAATTTATCTCGGTGGTCTCCCACGAACTGCGCACGCCGCTGACATCGATCCTCGGCTACACCGAGTTGATGCTGACGCGCAGCTTCACGCCGAAGGAGCAGAAGGAGTTTGTTCAGACCGTCTACGACCAGGCCAGCCAGCTCTCACAGATCGTCGAGGATATGCTCGGAATCTCGCGGCTGGAAGCGGGAAAAGTGCAGCTCAACCTGTGGCCGGTTTCGATGCGCCAGATCGTCGGCGAGCTGACAGCGCAACTGAACGCCTACCTGACGGCCCGCCACGGCATGGTCATCCACATGCCGCCACGCCTGCCGCCGGTGTATGTCGATCGCGACAAGGTGAAACAGATTCTGATCAACCTCATCACGAACGCGGTCAAGTATTCCCCCCGCGGTGGAGAGATCACGCTGGCCATCGAGGAGCCGGAGCGGCTGCCGCCCAACCACCCGGAGGGCGCCTTTCTCCTGGTTTCGGTGCGCGACCGCGGCATCGGCATTCCGCCGGAGGACCGCGACCGCATCTGGGAGCGGTTCTACCGGGTGGACAACTCGAACACGCGGCGGACGACCGGCACCGGCCTGGGGCTGGCGATCACACGGGCGCTGGTGGAGCTGCACGGCGGGCGTATCTGGGTCGAGAGCGAACTCAACGTCGGCAGCACGTTCCTGTTCACTCTGCCGGTGTCGCTGGAAGGGCTGGCACGCCGGCCGGACGGCACCGAGTGAGGGTCTTCGTTATCGCTCCAGATAATGCCGTGTCGGGCAGGCCCGCAGCTCGGCGGCGGTCGCCTCGGGCGCCGTGTCGCTGAGGAAGTTGCCCCCACCGATCTCTGGCCCTGCCAGGTACTTCAGCACGTTCGGCTGGCGCAGCGGCGGCAGGAAGCCGACGAAGCCGTGGAACTCCCGGTAGTCGCCGCCGTCGGTCGGAGCCTGGTGCAGCACCATCACGTAGGGGAACGGCTGGCGCCACAGGTTGTCGAAGCGCACTGTCACGTCCTTGATCGCCCGCGCCAGGCTCTCGGCCTCGGCGGGGCGCAGGCCGGTGACGTGGGCGCTGGCCCGCTTGGGGACCACATACACCTCGTATGCGTAGCGGGCGAAATAGGGCACAAACGCGATCATGTGCTCGTCCTCGTACAGCACACGCCGGCCATCCTGCTGCTCCGCGGCGATAATATCGGCCATGAGCGCGCGCCCTGTCTCAGCACGGTAGCGCCGCTGAGCCCGTAGCTCGGTGTCGAAGGTCGTCCAGGTGAAGTTGGTGGCGTAGATCTGGCCGTGCGGGTGCGGGTTCGAGACGCCGACGACGTCGCCTTTGTTTTCGAAGATCAACACCTGGGCGACCTCGGGCCGCGCGCCCAGGTCGTGCGTCTCGCGCTGCCAGGTTTCGATGATCGCGCCGATCGCCGGCACCTCCATCTCCGCGACGGTCAGATCGTGGCGTGGCGAGTAGCAGATCACGCGGGCGACCCCCTCGGCGCGGCGGGCGCGGTAGGGCGGGGGCGGCGTGGCGGGCGGCGGGGCCTCCGGCCCGACGCAGGGGTGGTCGTTGTCGAAGACGAAGACGCCGGTGTAGGGCGGGTTGGCGCGCCCGCCGACTCGCGTGTTGCCAGGGCAGAGGTAGCAGTCGGGCAGGTAGGGAGCGGGCTTGGGCGCTGGCGCGCCCAGGGTCTGGCCAACCCAGGGGCGGCGCTGGCGGTGCGCTGCGACGATCACCCACTCTTCGCGCAGCGGGTGCCAGCGCTCCTCCCAGATACCGGTGGCGTGAGGCTGTCGATCCATGCAGCACCTTTCGGTAGTGGACGGTGGACGAATGTACCCCATCCTGGATTGAACGCTCGTAGCGGCAGGGACGAGCGAGCGTTCGTCCGTCGTCTGTCGTCGGTAGCAGGTCGTCCGGCTCGGCACGGTTGCCAGGCGATCTATGATATAATAACGCGGGTTTTACCAATACCAAACCCCGGTTTTTCGTGTGCTGCGGCGGACAGTATCTCCCGCTGGATGGCACACTGGACGTTGCAGGAGAGCGCCCGTGCCATGGGTGCGCCCGGCGAAAGAGAGCGACATGAGCCAGCTTGGAGAGCGGCTGCGCGAAGCGCGCGAGGCCCAGGGGATCAGCATCGCCCAGGCCGCCGCGGAGACACGCATCCTCCAGCGGTACCTGGCCGCGCTTGAGAATGGCGACTATCAGCACCTGCCCGGGGATATCTACGCCCGCGGCTTCGTCCGGAATTATGCATCCTATCTTGGGCTGCCGCAGGACGAAATGGTCGAGATCTACCGCCGCGAGCGCGGGACGAGCGAGCCGATCCGCGTCATGCCGGTCACGTCTGCGCCGCGCATCCGCGGGGTCTTCATCCCCAGCTTCTTCGGCGTCTTTTTCGTTGTGCTGACACTCATCGGCCTGACGTATCTGCTGCTCAGCGCGACGAACCGCATCGGCGATAGCGCCCTGATGCCCCTGCCGACGGCGACCGCCCCGGCGGTGCCCCAGTCCATCCCGACGGCCGCCGCGCCGACGAGCGCGCCGGTGCTGGCCGAGGCGCCGACCGCCCCGGCCGCCACGCCACAGGCGGCCGGCGGCCTGGTGAGCGCGGAGCCGACCGCCATGGCCCAGGCCGCGCCGATCGTCGGCGAG
This sequence comes from Roseiflexaceae bacterium, assembly GCA_042408595.1. Lineage (GTDB taxonomy): Bacteria > Chloroflexota > Chloroflexia > Chloroflexales > Roseiflexaceae > JBHOQX01. The sequence goes on from JBHOQX010000103.1 coordinate 26,085, forward strand.
GTGCGGATCGCGCCGGGCGACAACCCCGGCTCGTGGGTCAACATCATCCAGGACGGCCGTTCGGTCTACCAGGGCACGCTGAAGCCCGGCACCAGGCGCGAGTTCAAGGCGCAGCGTACACTGCGGATCAATATCGGCAACGCCGCTGTGGTGACGATCGTGGTCAATGGGCAGGAGTTCACCGGGCTCGGTGGGCCGGGCGAGGTCTTTACCTTCACCTGGCCACGGTAGCGGAGGCTTGCGGCGATGCCCGCAGAAAGCACATTCGATATCGTCTCGGAGTTCGACCGCCAGGAGCTGGTCAACGCGGTCGATCAGACGCAGCGCGAAGTGCGGACGCGCTACGACCTGAAAGACAGCAAGACCGAGATCGTGCTCGGCGAGAAGGAACTGACGGTCACGACCGACTCCGAGATGCATCTGGCCGCGGTGCGCGATATTCTGCAAACCAAGGCGATCCGCCGCAATCTGTCGCTTAAGATCTTTAAGTACGGCCCGGTGCAGGAGGTCGGCGGCGGGCGGGTGCGGCAGGTGATCGCACTTCAGCGTGGGATCACGGACGATGTCGCGAAACAGCTGCAAAAGCTCATCCGCGACGCCTTTCCGAGAGTGCAGCCGCGCATCCAGGGGGACACGCTGCGTGTCGGCAGCAAGAGCCGCGACGAGTTGCAGGGCGTGATCCGGCTGGTCAAGGAGCACCAGGACGAGTTTCCCGTGCCGCTCCAGTTTACCAATTACCGTTGAGGTGGTACGGTGCGCTGGCGACGCTGGCTTCTGGCCGCGGCGGCGCTGGCCGTGGTAGGGGCGTGCGCGGCGCTCGCGCTGGCGCCGGCCAGCCTGGCATCGGCGCAGGCGGCGGCCCGCGCCCGCTGGGAGGCCCGCCCGTTCCGCGCCTACCATCTCGTCGTCGAGGTGCGCGACGCCGCCGGCCAGTGCAGCGTCGATATCGATATCCACGACGAGCAGACCGTGATGGTGCGGCGCGACACCTGCTGGCGGCTCCAGCGGCCATATCGCATGTGGCGGCGCGGCGTCACCGGGCTGTTCGGCTATCTCGACGATCTGCGCGTGATCTATGGCCAGGGCTGCAAGAGCCTGATGATCGTGTGCGAAAACTACCGCATCGCCGTGGGGTTCGACCCGGACTACGGCTTCCCGCGCGAGGTGACGGTCTACGAGCGCGCCCGAATCTGGTCGTCCTGGGCGAGCGCCGCGTTCTGGCAGAAACACTGGGAGGCCGGGCGCTGGCCGGAGATCTTCGATCAGGTACGTACGACGGTGCGGGTCACTGAATTCACGCCGGCGTCGCCAAAGGCATGAAGTTTCACATTCTCACACTCGGTTGCCCCAAGAACGCGGTTGACAGCGAGGGCATGAGCGGCATCCTGGCGGCGCAGGGGCACACCGCCGCCGCGCCGGAGGAGGCGGATGTTGTCATCGTCAACACCTGCAGCTTCATCGCCGCCGCGCGCGAGGAGACGCTCGGCGTGCTGCGCGAGCTCGCGGCGGCCAAGCCCGCCGGGCAGCGCCTGATCGCCGCTGGGTGCATGGCCGAGAGCCACGCCGACCTGGTGCGCGCCGTCCCCGGGGTAGACGCGACCCTCGGCACCCGGGAGTGGATGCGGATCGGCGAGGTGGTGCGCGGCGGAGAGGCAAGGGGCGGGGAGGACAAGCAGGTCATTCCATTGACCCTCGCCGCACCGCGGGCGGCCGCATCCATCCCCCTGGCTGAAGGCCTGGCGGCGCCTGGCGCGTACGCCGACTGGCGCACGCGGCCCATCCGCCGGCAGGCCGGCGGCCCCTCGGCCTATCTGAAAGTCTCCGACGGCTGCAACCTGCGCTGCGCCTTCTGCACCATCCCGTCGTTCAAGGGCGACATGCGCTCGAAAGCCCTGGGCGCGATTCTCGGCGAGGCACAGGAGCTTGTGGCGCTGGGCACCAAAGAGATCGTTCTCGTCGCGCAGCACCTGACCGACTACGGCCGCGACCTGCGGCTGAAGGACGGCCTTGCGACGCTGCTCGACGAACTGTGCCAGGTACTGCCGCGCGACACCTGGCTGCGCCTGATGTACGCCTACCCGCATGGCATCAGCGAGCGGCTGATCGCGACGATGGCATCCCATCCGCAGATCTGCGCGTACCTCGACATGCCGCTGCAACACGCGCACCCGGAGACGCTGCGCCGCATGCGCCGCCCGCCGGACACCGACCGCACCAAAGGGATCATTCGCGAACTGCGCGCGGCGATGCCGGATATCGCCATCCGCTCGACCTTCATCGTCGGCTACCCGGGCGAGACGCCCGCGGAGTTCAACGCGCTGCTAGCGTTCCTGGAAGCGATGGAACTCGACCGTGTCGGCATCTTCCGCTACTCGGACGAGCCGGGCACCCACGCGGCGACGCTGCCGGGCAAGGTGCGCCCGCGCGCGATCGAGCGGCGCTGGCACCGCGTGATGCGGCTGCAGCAGGGTATCTCGTTGGCGCGCAACCGCCGGTGGGAAGGGCGGACGATCCGGGTGCTGGTGGAGGGCCAAGGCGCGACCGACGATGGCGACCCGCTGGTGGTCGGGCGCTCGTTCCGCGACGCGCCGGAGGTAGATGGACAGGTTTTCGCCTGGGGCACGGCGCCGGTCGGCAGTTTTATCGACGTCCACATCACCCGGGGCGCGGAATACGATCTATGGGGCGAGATCGTGGCAGCCGAAGGTGAGGCCGGGCGGAGGGCGGAGGACGGTGGCGCCATCCTCCATCCTCCGCCGCGATCACGGCCACATCGGCAGCACGGCCGGTCTGAGATGCGGAGCGACCGTTAGGGCGGGGCATGCCGCCTGGCCGGCGAGACGGCGCGGGCCCGCCAGCTACTCCGCATCCGGGTCCGTTCATGCGGCGACGCGCGCCTGCACTGTGCGCTGGAGCCGCTTGAGTTCGCTGGGGTTGCGCCGCGCCAGGTAATCGACCATATAATCGACCGCGGTCTCGCTGTATTCGTCGAGCAGGCCGTCGAGCACCTGCTGTACGACCATGGTGACGAAATCGTCCTCGCTGATCGCCGGCGTGTAGACGTAGGCGAGCCCTTCGCGGTGGCGATGCAGCACGCCCTTCTCGGCCAAGCGGCTCATGGTCGTCATCACCGTGGTGTAGGCGATGTCGCGCTGCTGCGAGAGCTTGCGATGCACCTTCTTGACCGTGCTCCGCTCGTCCTGCCAGACGATTTGCATGATCTCGGTCTCCAACGGCCCGAGCACCTTGACGAGGCCATCTTTGGCCGGGCTGAAGCGGAAGCGCATGTTGAGCGGCATGGTCCTGACTCCTTTCGGGCGGCGTGCGTGGCCCATCCTGCCAATACTATCGCGATATACCTGCCGGTTTGCGGCACGTGATGCATCGAGGTAGGGTGTGCATCAGTTGCACCGTGGACAACCGCTCCTGCGGTTTGAATGTGCTTCAAGTCTACTAGTACCGCGCGCAAACAACAAGAGTGCATGATTACGCTGCGGTTACGGAAGATTACACCGGGATTACAGCTCCTTGTCATACTATTATCGGTCGTAGTCGGTGCGGCATGACATCGGCGTTCTGCCGCCTGGTACAGGGATAAACGATGCATCCAGCCGATCCTCGCATATCGATCCAGCAGGCCATGCGTGCCGCCTTTCCCGCCGCGGAGGCTCGCGTCGCCCGCTTCTACGCCATGCAGGAGTACCAGCTTGGCTGGCGGGATGAACGCCTGGCGCCGGCGAACGATAACCCCGGCAAACTGCTGCGGCCGCGTCTGTGCCTGATGGCCTGCCGTGCGGCCGGCGGCGACCCGCGCCGGGCGCTGCCGCTCGCCGCCGCTGTTCAGCTCGTGCATGACTTCTCGCTGATCCACGACGACATCGAGGACAACAGCGACACGCGGCGCGGCCGACCGACAGTCTGGTCGATCTGGGGGCTGGCGCAGGGGATCAACACCGGCGACGGGATGCTGATCGTCGCACACCTGGCGCTCCATCGACTGACGGAGGCCGGTGTGCCGGCGGAGCTGGCGCTGGAGGTGATGCGCCGCTTCGACGAGACGATCCTGACCCTCTGCGAAGGTCAGTTCCTCGACTTGAGCTTCGAGGGCGATCTGCGGATCAGCGAGGATGACTACCTGGCGATGATTCGCCGCAAGACGGCGGTGCTGGTCGCTGCCGCCGCCGGCCTCGGCGCGCGCATCGGCGGGGCGAGCGAGCAGGCATCGCAGGCGATGTACGATTTCGGCCTGAACCTCGGGCTCGCCTTTCAGACGCAGGACGATGTGCTCGGCATCTGGGGCGACCCGGCGGTCACCGGCAAGCCGGCGGCGGCCGACCTCTACCGCCGCAAGCTGAGCCTGCCGGTCATTCGCGCGCTTGCCACCTCGCCGGATCGCGAGGCGCTGGCGCGCCTGTACGCCCGTCCGGCGTTCGATGGCGACGATGTGGGGCCTATTCTGGCGATTCTGGACGCCTGCGGGGCGCGCGCCTACACCGAGGCGGCCGCGGCGGAGTACCACGCTCGCGCGCTCGCCGCGCTCGACAGGGTGCCGGGCGACGCCGAGACGCTGGCGGAGCTGCGGGCGGTCGCCAACGGGCTGCTGGGGCGGAAGAGCTGACCCTTATCGCGGAAGATCGGGCGTGCCCGGTCTGGGAGCGCGTGACGACAGCCCGCTAGCCGGGGGAGACGAACAGCGCCGGCACGCCGAGCACAGGCACCGCGATCCACGGGATGGGCTTTGCCACCTCCGGGCGGACGAGGCCTGGCACGAACCGCACCTCAAGCAGGCGATCCGGCGCGAAGCCGGTCGCTGCGTACAGCACATCGGCCGCGTTCACCAGGCGGAACGCCATGATCGTCAGCGGCGTTTCGACTCGCGTCACCGGATCGAGGGCGACCGCCTGCCAGCGCTGCGGGTCGAAGCGAATCTCCTGCCCCGCCTGAGGATCGACCATCTGGTTCAACAAGCCTTGTTGTGGGCGGGCATCCAGGCTGGCCCAGTTTTGAACGTATTTTGTGAGGTTGGACAATTTGTCGGTGTGGAGCGCAACCTGTCTCTCATAGCTACGGAGTGCCCGCATAATTTCATTATCAGGCTTCGTGAGATACTGACGTAATAAACCAGCATGACGGCCACCAGCCTGCGCGATTTCATAGGCTGCAGGGCGGGGTGCTGACGCCGCTGCTTCCGCTGGCCCTCCGCCCCGGCCAGTCATCCAATTCCAGGCCCGCTGGCCGAGCGCGCGCAGCCGCGCCAGCCACCCGGGCCCGCCGCCCGGCGGCGGCGGGGGGTGCCACCCCTGCCGATCGTGTACGGTCACCCGGCCCGCTGTCCGCAGGATCGCAATCGCTGTGCCCCGTCGGGTCCGTGTACCGCAGCGGGTTAATCCGCGCATACGCGTACCGGTTCAACGCGTGCGGATTGGCCGGCCCCACGGGCGGCCGAGCTGCTGCTTTTCGTCATCCGAAAGCTGGAACCACGGCCCGAACTGGTTTTCTTGCGCGCGTTTGGCGACCAACCCCGGCTCGTGGAAGTCAACCATCAGCGGCTTGCGCGCGACACCGTCCAGGCTGCCGTCGGCTGCGCCGGGCACCACACGGTCGGTCGAGATGAAGCGCCCCAGCCCCGGGTCGTCGTACCGCGCATGCTACTCCAACCAGCCCGTCCCGTCCAGCCGCTGGCCGGTGTCATGCAGCGTGGTCTGGCCGACGCCGCCGCTGCGCACCCTGCCTCACGGGTCGAACGCCTGCTGGCTGGACGACGCGACGACGCACCCCGATCGGCAGGCCGCCCCCAGCCCGCCGCCGCACTGCTGTCCGGCTTCGTCCGCCACCAGCGCGCGCCCTCGCAGTCCGTCGCGCATCCCGGTCAGCCCGACCAGGTCACCCAACGCCAGCGCCAGCCGCAGCGGGGGATCGCGCATGGGTACGGCTCACACGTGGTCAGGTGCGCTACTCCGAAGGCGGGCCGAGATAGTGTAGGAGGGCATCTCGAATCTTGGAGAAATCCTCATCCGAGATGAGTTGCAGTAATATGTCATCGATCCTCTTGGACCTCTTCCGGCCACCCGCAGCGAAGTGCAAAGTGATGCTGACGCTGTCGCCGTATTCGCCTTCTAGACTTTGGCTCCAGCCGGTAATCTCGTCCCATCGGTAGCTCCAGCTGAAGTAGTGCGAGTAAGAGATTTGCGAGATCCCCGATTCGTCAATCTTGAGCCACTTGCGAAGCGTGAGACGCGTCTCCAGAGCGAGCAGAAATAATGCGCCAGCTAACGCCGAGGAAACAAACCATTGAACAGGGCTGAGCGGCCCTATAAATATCGCGTATAATATCGGGAGTGGTATCAGAAATATTGCGCCGAGGGCGAGAAAGCCAATAACAACAGCCATGATATTGTCACGCTGCGGGCGAATGATAAGCCTGGGGCCTGGCGAACGGATGTCCATCGGTGATCTCCTTGAAGGCGGGCCGACATAGTGTAGGAGGGCATCTCGAATCTTGGAGAAATCCTCATCCGAGATGCTTTGCAGAAACGTTGGACGGATCCCCCCGAGTCTCTTCCGGCCACCCGCAGCGAGGTGCAAAGTGATGCTGGGGTCGTCTTCGTCGCCTTTTAGACTTTGGCTCCAGCCGGTAATCTCGTCCCATCGGTAGCTCCAGCTGAAGTAGTGCGAGTAAGAGATTTGCGAGATCCCCGATTCGTCAATCTTGAGGCACGTGCGAAGCGTGAGACGCGTCTCCAGAGCGAGCAGAAAACATGCGCCAGCTAACCCAGCTAACGCCGAGCAAACAAACCATGCAACAGGATTGACCGGCTCTCTAAATATCACGAATAATAACATTATCGAGAATATTGCGCCGGAGGCGAGCCAGACAATAACGCCAAACATGATCATGTCACGCTGCGGGCGAATGATAAGCCTGGGGCCTGGCGAACGGATGTCCATCGGTGATCTCCTTGACGATACCTCCTCGCAGATAGCCGAAATAAAGGCCCCTTATCGCAGAAGGGAACAGCACACCCGAACTCGGACGGTCGCCGCCGCTCCGCTCCAAGCTGATCGCTCCGGAACGAACCGTCCGGGCCGACATCGGCGGCTCCTCGTCCGGCCACAGGTCCGCGCGCAGCCGGCTCGTCGGCACGACCTCTCCGGCCTTGAGCAAAAGAAAGGCGAGCGCGGCCCGCTGCCTGACTCCGCTCTAACGCACGTGAAACGTTTTTGCTGGCTGGGCGACGCGACGACGCACCCCGATCGGCAGGCCGCCCCCAGCCCGCCGCCGCACTGCTGTCCGGCTTCGTCCGCCACCAGCGCGCGCCCTCGCAGCCCGTCGCGCATCCCGGTCAGCCCGACCAGGTCACCCAACGCCAGCGCCAGCCGCAGCGGATAGGCGTACCACGGTGTCCCTAGCCCGTCACACTGCTGCCAGCGCTGCCAGAGCGCACGGCCCATCCCAGATCTCCGACGCCCAGCGCGCCGCCACAGGTAGCCGGTCGCTGAGCGGGCACCACCCACGCACCGCCGTGCGCAGCAATAGTGGGTAGTGGTCACCTGCCGAATGGTGCGTGCAATGTCAACACCACTTCGAAGGCATTAGGACGAGCACAGCTCTTTACCGTCCAGGCGTTCACCATTCGGCCTCTAGCCACTACCCAATAGTGATCTCACTCGGCTGATGGAGCAAGTGCTCCTCCACCGGAGTCTGCTCCCAGAACAGGATGCCAACACCGAGGCTTGGCGACCGCACCACTGTATCGTTGCAGCGGACGTTCATGCACATAGCGGAATCGTGCCACTTTCGCCGCTATGATAGAGGGGCCAAGCGTCATCAGCACGGCATCATTTTGCTCCTTCATTGTTGTCAGGCTCGACGCCGAATCCTGCAGCGATCACAAGGCGAGGAAGAAGCCAGCCAATAGCCAGCAAAACCAGCCCAATGAAGAGATAGGTGGGTCCCTTGAGTAAAGACCGCAGCAGCGCCGACGTCCCAAAGAACAGGAAGATTTTGGCGATAGTCTGGATGCAGCCCGGTGCTACCCGCGTTCCTTCTGTGTTGTTCATGATGCTTTCTCCCTCGCATCTACTTCATAGACAGCATTTACCTGGATAAACAGCAAATATTTGCCTTATAACAATGATATACACCCTAATCATAGATTTATAGCATGCATTGCCTCAAAGTCGTGATCTTACGATGTAGACGCCGAATCACCACAGGTGTATACTATTTCCGCTTTTGCTGGCGTCGTAAACCAAGCAAGTCGCGTACACCTTTGAAACGAAACATCCACCTAATAGCCTCACCTATCGGCTTAACCTTTTTTATCCACCCCGCAAATACATCCTTTAGCAATGTCTTGGCGATATCTCGCACAAGCCCGGGAAGATCTCCTTTATAAAATGCTCGCCATATATAATTTAACGCGGTTTTTGGCAATTCAATGTTAAGCCATTTAAGGTTAAATATGTTATCGATGAAATTAGCCCATTTTCTATTTTTAAACACTATTTTAATAGCATCCCAGGCCTCTTTCGTCAAAGCACCCCACTTAAATTGCATTATGTCGGCAATAGCTTCTGGTGCGCGCAGAATCAATTTGTCAATTTCAAAACCTTCTAGGGACTTTTCGAACCGGCTAAGGATACCTACAGCCTTGCCGCCCTTGACCGCAAGCTGCGCTCCTTTGCCTAGTAAGCCCACACCGACGACTGATAGGATGTTGGACAAGATTGCAAAAATTACGCCACCAATACTGAACTTTCCGTTACGATCGACTCCAATAAGAAAATCGAGAATAAAACCAAGAAGTTCTGCGAGCACCCAACCAATCACAGGTATCTTAGCTATCCAATCAAAGAAGTCTTTCACAAACGTTGCTTCATGCTCTTGGGTTAACCAGTTCCAAATGCTCGTAGCCAGTTCCAAATGCTCGTAGCCGCCGATCCTGCGTCGTTCGGATTGGCGCGGGCGGTATCGAGCGTGATCTTCCACGCGAAGGTGAAATCATAGGTCGTCTGGCCATTGCCGCAGGGCCGTGGGACCTTGGCCCAGTGGTACAGGAACGCCACCGCCAGCGCTTTGTTCGGCACCGTGAACGCCCGCTGGTAGATCGGTCCGTAAGCGGTCGCCACATCACGCTCGGTCTGCACCGCGACCACGAGCCACGGGATCGGCACCCCTTCGACCACCCGGCTATGGAATTCGGGCCAGGTGGCATAGGCCGTCAGACGGGCGCGGTTGCGCGCGGCATACGCCTCGGCCTGGCCGCTGCCGAGCGCCGGCAGCGCGGCGAAGGCCGGGAGCTGGCGGTAGCGCAGCACCACTTGCGTCGGGGTGTATTCGCCCAGCTCACAGCGCCCGCGCCAGATGCCGTTGATCGTCGGGGTGCGCTGCACGGCACGGGCGTACTCTTGCGCGGCGGCCAGCGCCGCCGCGTCTGCGCCGGTCCCGGCGAATTTGCGCGCGTAGTGGACACTCGCTACGTCCCAGAAGAACGGGATGAGGAAGATCAGGACGACGCAAACCCACAGTGCGTTGAATCCGAGCCCGCCGCGCTCGTCCTGGATCATCCGTATCGGTTGTGCCAATGCGCGCTGCATCGTGTTGTGCGCCACAAGGTGTTCAGCGATTTCTGGTAAGGACGGGCGGCGAGCCCGCTCTCTGGCACCAGGTCACCCGGCCGCCGTGGCAATGGGTCCACGAGGCACGGCCGCCACGCTCCTAATGCCAGTCGAACGGCGGCTCGCAGCGGAACTCGGCGCGCGTCGGCACCTCCGGGTAACGCCCCAGGCCGCCAATGAACGGAAAGATCACGTGCGGGATCTCGAGGAACACCTCAACCGGCCCGCCGCACGCCCCCCCGATCCAGCGCCGCCGGCCGTCGAACTCCGGGGTGGCCCACTCCACCGCCGGCCCGACCGGCTCGGCTACCGCGGCGCGCCGGGCACCCTCGCGGGCTGCCGCTGCTGCGCGCTCGCCGGTGAAGCCGATCAGGATGAACTGCCAGGCGATCAGCAGGATCAGGCAGACGATCGGGAAGAACGCCAGGATTTCGACTAACTCGGTGCCGCCTTCGTCGAGCGCAGCCCGCTGCGCCGCACGGCAGATGGAATGGACACGTTTCATGGCTGGCATTCGCACCCCCCACGCACTCCGCCTCTCGCCCATACCGGGCTGGTGCGTGCGCTGCGATGACTCTCGTAGCCGGCGCGGGCGGCTGTCTATCCGGGTATGGAACGCCGTTGTAACGGCTGCAATCCGGCCGGCGCCAGGGTGGCGCCCGAGCGCGATCCGCACCGTGCGACAGCTGCGCAGCGAACGGGCGGCGCCATCCCTGTCGCGAGCTCATCGAGAGCGCGCGTAGAGCCCGGACGTGTCAACCTTTGCGATCTCTGCGATCCGCCGTCAACACTCGCAGTTGCACGAAGAGGCGAGGGCCGGACAGCTTCTCGCTGCCCGACCCGTATCGTACTGTTGTGTGTCGATTCTCTATGCCGACGTACCCAGGCTGTTGATCCACTGAACGAGCTTGGCGAGAGCGGCTTCACCGACACTATTGTCATTCTGGAAGACCTTCATGACGGCAACCAGCAGGGCGACCATCACGCCGACCAGGGCGATCACCTCGACCGTCTCCAGCCCGCCTTCGTCCTCAATGCGCTCCTCGATCCGGCGACCCAGCGTGCAGAGCTGGGCGTGCATCCAGGCGTGCAGATACAGCATGGTTCTTCCCCTCCTTTCATGTCCTTGCGACGATAGCGTTGGAGCGTGTCCGCGCTCCGGGTCCTCAGCAGCGGTACCGTGCCGTGTTGACGGCCGCACTATAGCACCCCTGCGCGCAGCTGACTAGGGGGTTTTTGTAAATCATATGTAACGGATTTTGTCTTTTCTGATGAGATATCTGTGTTACAAATGACTGACACTTGTAACAAATATGTAACAACCGCGCCGGCCAGGCCCCTCCGGCGCACCCCTCGCCGGTCAGCGTGCGTTATACTGCTGCGAAGTCTTGCGGGCGCGGCGGCCCGCCAGATGCTGAACCGCGGATCAAGGAGGAGAGCATGCGAGAGAGAATGTGCGCACGCGTGGGGCTCCTGGGCCTGGCGGCGCTGCTCGCCGGGCTGCTGGCTGCCTGCGGCGGGAGCGCCCCGTCCGAGGGCGACCTGCAGGCGACCGTCGCCGCCGGTATCCGCGCCACTACCAGCGCGCAACAGGCCCAGGCAGACATGCAGGCGACGATCGCCGCCGGGGTGCGAGCGACGACCGAGGCCCAGGCGGCCGCCAGTCCGCCGACGGCCACACCGACGGCCGCGCCGACCGCCACCGAGCAACCGACCAGTCCGCCGGTGGCCGCGCCGACCCAGGGGGTCTTCCGGCCAGCAGCCACGGCCGACGCGTCCGCTGTGCCGACCACCGCCGCGGGGGCAGCGCCCAACGAGGCCGCCCCAGCCGCCACACCGGTGGTCTTTGGGCCGCAAAGCGGCGCCAGCAAGCAGCAGACGGTCAATATCGAACTGATCTTCGACGCCAGCGGCTCGATGGCCCAGCGCATCGGCGATGAGACCAAAATCCAGGCGGCGCGACGCGCGATGGAACAGGTGATCGCCCAGCTGCCCGACAATGCACCGAACTTCAACGTCGGCTTCCGCGTCTATGGGCACAAGGGCGACAGCAGCGAGGCGAAGAAGGCCGAAAGCTGCCAGAGCACCGAGCTGTTGGTGCCGGTGCAGGGCATCAACAAGGAGCTGTTGCGCCAGCAGACCAACGCCTTCCAGCCCACCGGCTGGACGCCGATCAGTCTGGCGCTGCAGAAGGCCGGCGAGGATCTCAAGGCCGGCGATAACGTCAAGAACGTGATCATCATGGTCACCGATGGCGAGGAGACCTGCGGCGGCGACCCGTGCGCGGTGGCCAAGGCGCTCAACGAGTCGGGCGCCCAGGTGCGGATCGACGTCGTCGGCTTCGGCACCGCGCCGGAAGAGGACCGCAACCTGCGCTGCATCGCCGACAACAGCGGCGGGACGTACAGCTCGGCGCAGAGCGGCGCGGCGCTGATCCAGTCGCTGCAACAACTCGTCGCAGCCACGGTCAAGCGCTCCTACCTCCGTATCATCGCCGTGGGCCCAGATGGCAAGCAATTGGGCAATGACAAGCGGCATCCGTGGAGGAACGTCATCTACATAGCCAGTGTCGTGGATGCGCAAGGCCGGCGGCCAGAGGCGGTCGCGACCGGCATGGTGGCCGGTGAGGGCAGCGCCACGCCGCTCGAGAACGAGGGTGAGGAGAGCTTCGAACTGCCGCCGGGAACCTATCGCTTCACCATCAAACAGCAGTTGGGATGGAACAAATTACGCGGCGAGCTGCCGCTGGTCAATGCTGAACAGACGTACACCGCCGAGGTGGTTGAGGGGCAGCAAACCGACGCTGTTGTCGGGATCGGCGCGCTGGTGATGAAGGCCGATGGCGGTGAACCGGAGTACGCCTGCGACTTGCAGCTAGAGGTGGCCCTCGATGGACGCTGGCAGGTCGCCTATCCGGCGGTCGATGGGTTTTGCTCCCGCGACCCGGATGGAATTATCGTCCAAGGGGGCGACCTCTCGTTTAACCGCGAGTACCCGCTCCTGCCGGGGCGCTATCGCCTTCGCGACGTGCGGCGAGGCAAGCTCCTGACTGATTCGATCGTCATCGAGCCGGGGAAGACGGTGACGGTGCAGATCCAAGGGCTTACGCGCTACAAGCAGCCGTAGCGGCGTTGTGGGCTGCTTACGAGCGCAGCCGAGGCCGGCGCGAGCGCTCTCTGGCGACGAAGGCGCTCCTGCCGGCCTTCAAGGAGGCTATAGATCTTCAGAAAAAGGCAGGGTACCGCTGGCGCGATGCCTTTCTGGCCAAGCGCCGGGCCAGTCTGAGCCGTGGCCCGTCTTCTGGACGCCCGCCCAAGCGCACTTCGCGCCAGCTCAAACGGTTCAAAGAACCGGTGATGGCTGGGCCAGAGGCCGCCGGCTATGCGACCGGCTGTTGGAATGCCGCCCAAGTGTAGGCGCTGATCGAGCGCGAGCAAGATGACCGGCAAGCGCAAGGGCTACACGGGGATGGGCATGGTCGACTACGTCAGCGGGCAGCTGTTCTTTGCAGACGGTACGGGACACCTCACCGCCACACGCTACTGCGCTTCGCTGGCCAGAATCCTCAAACAAACCGACCAGCCGATTGTGCTCATTCACGATGGGGCTTCCTGCCCTACGGCTGCCCAAACCAGGCGCTTTGTGGCGGAGCACGCCGACTGCTTGAGCGTGTATCGACTGTCGGGCTACTCACCTAACTACCACACGATTGAGCATCTGTGGCGTCACATCAAGCGCGACAAGAGCGACAATCGCTACTTCCCGACCTTCCGCGAAGTGGACATAGAGTCCAGTAGCGATACGGGAGATGCGGATGATTAAGCAGGACACCAGAGCAATCTTGTGCCGCACGATGCTTGACAGCCGGGGACGAAAACATGCTCCTGTCCACGGAACCGACAAGCTGAGGGATCGGTCCTCCACCCTCCTGCTCTGCCTACCATGAGCGGTAGGCAGGCCGCGCGGGCCGAAACTGCCCTTCTCGCGCTGAGGCGCTTCCGGCCCAGCGCGCATCCCAAGCGGTGGTTTGTCAAGAATGGCGCAAAATGGCTACCCCGGCATCCGGATTTTGCGGAACTTGAGTGTCCGCACCACGGCGTAGAACAGGAGCACGCAGCTGCCCTCATTGCGGAAGGCCGCGGCCATCTTCTTACTCCGTTT
>JBHOQX010000105.1:0-2710 GCA_042408595.1 Roseiflexaceae bacterium
CCCGACCCTGGCCGAGCTGGCGGAGCGCATCGCCGCCGCGCCGCCGGCCGGGGCACCCCCCATCCAGCCGGTCCCGCGCGATGGCGCGCTGCCGCTCGCGTTCGCGCAGCAGCGGCTGTGGGTGCTCGACCAGCTCGAGCCCGGCAGCGCCGCGTATGTCATCCCCGATGCGGCGCGTATCCGCGGCCCGTTGGATCTCGCCGTGCTTCGGGCGAGCTTCGACGCGATTATCCAACGCCACGAGATTCTGCGCGCCAATGTCGCGACCGCCGATGGCCGCCCCGCCCTGGTGATCGCGCCGGAGCGCCGGATCGAGCTGCCATTGGTCGATCTGACCTACCTGCCGCCGGAGGCGCGCGAGGCCGAGGCACGGCGGCGGCTGCGCGTCGCGGCAGCCCAACCATTCGACCTACAGCACGATGCGCTACTGCGGGCCGTGGCGCTGCGCCTGGCGGACGATGAGCACATCCTGCTGGTCACAATGCATCACATCGTCTCGGATGCCTGGTCGGGCGCGGTGCTGCTGCGCGAGCTTGCCGCGCTGTACCGCGCGCTCGCCGGCGGGGGCGAGCCGGAGCTTCCGGCGCTGCCGGTCCAGTACGTCGACTACGCCGCCTGGCAGCGCGCCTGGCTCCAGGGCGCACCCCTCGAGCGGCAACTGGCCTACTGGAAGGCGCGGCTGGCCGACGCGCCGCCGCTCGAGCTGCCGACCGACCGGCCGCGCCGCCCGGCGCGCAGCGGCCGCGGCGGCCATGTCTCCTTCCGGTTGCCGGCGGGTCTCAGTGGGGCGCTCGCAGCGCTGGGCCAGCGGATCGGCGCCACGCCGTTCATGGTGCTGCTGGCCGGCTTTCAGGCGCTGCTGGCACGCTACAGTGGCCAGCACGATTTCACGGTCGGCACGCTGGTCGCCGGACGCACTCACGCTGAGTTGGAGCCGCTGATCGGCTTTTTCGTCAACACGCTGGTGCTGCGCGCCGATCTCACCGGCGAGCCAGGCTTCCATTGCCTGGTCGAGCGTGCCCGCGCCGACGCGCTCGGCGCCTTCGCTCACCAGGACGCGCCGTTCGAGCTGGTGGTGGACGCGCTCCAGCCGGATCGCGATCTGAGCCGCACGCCGTTGTTCCAGGCGCTGTTCATTCTGCAAAACGCACCAACCGCCACCTGGCTGGACGAGACGCTTCGGCTTGAGCCGCTCGCTGTCGAGCTCGCGGTCGCGCCGTTCGAACTGACGCTGGCCATGGTCGAGCGCCAGGATGGCTTCCACGGCGAGTTCGAGTACGACACCGACCTATTCGAGCAGGGGACGATCGCACGGATGGCGGCGCACTATGAGACGCTGCTCTGCGCCGCGGTCGCCAGCCCGGAGACGCCGATCAGTCGCCTGCCGCTGCTGACCGACGCCGAGCGCGCGCTGCTGGCCGCCTGGAACGATACCGCTGCGCCGCTGCCGGAGGCCTGCGTCCACGAGCTTTTCGCCGCGCAGGCCGCCGCGACGCCGGACGCGATCGCGCTGATCGCCGGCGAGGAGACACTACGCTACGGCGCGCTGAACGCGCGCGCCAATCAGCTTGCCCATCATCTGCAGGCCCTCGGAGCCGGGCCTGGGTGCATCATCGCGCTGGCGCTGGAGCGCTCGCCGGCGCAGATCGTCGCGCTGCTGGCCGCGCTCAAGGCCGGCGCGGCCTTCCTGCCCCTTGACCCGCACGCCCCGTCGGAGCGCCTGCGATTCATGCTGGAGGATGCCGGGCCGGCGGTGGTGCTGACGGACGGTGGACGAAGGACGACGGACGGTGGGGCAGGGACAGATGACCGCCCGCCCATGCCCGCTGGGCCGTGGGCGGTGATCGATCTGGCCGCCGATGGGCCCGCCATCGCCCGGCAGCCGGCCACCGAGCCGGAGCCCGCTGCCGGCCCCGACCACCTGGCCTATGTCCTCTACACCTCCGGCTCGACCGGCCAGCCCAAAGGGGTGATGGTGCACCACCGCGCCCTGGCGAACCACGCCGCCGCCACCCGCCGCGCGTTTGCGCTGACGCCGGGCGACCGGGTGCTCCAGTTCGCCGCGCCGACGTTCGACACCGCCCTGGAAGAGATCGTGCCGACGCTGACCAGCGGCGCGGCGCTGGTGCTCCGCCCGCCTGGCCCGGTGCTGAGCGTGGACGAGCTGCACGCGCTGATTATGCACCACCGCCTGACCGTGCTCGACCTGCCGACCGCCTACTGGCACGCCTGGGTCGGCGAGTTGGCGCGCAGCGGCACCCCGCCACCCGCTCCATTGCGGCTGGTGGTCGTCGGCGGCGAGGCGGCCGCCGGCGAGGCGCTGGCGACATGGCGACGGTTGACCGGCGACCGGGTGCGCTGGTTGAACACCTACGGCCCGACCGAAGCGACGATCGTCGCGACGCTCTACGAGCCACCGCCCGGCCCATGGCCCGCCGACGCGCCTGTGCCGATCGGCCGGCCGCTCGCGAACACCGAGGCACATGTGCTCGACCGGCACATGCAGCCCGTCCCGATCGGCGTGCCGGGCGAGTTAGTGATCGGCGGGGCCGGCGTGGCCCGCGGCTATCTCCACCGCCCGGACCTGACGGCGGAGCGGTTCCTGGAGGCTGGCGGCTTGACACTGGAGGCGGGTGACGCCCGCCACGCCCCCAGCGTCCAGCCCCCTGCCGCCAGCCGCCCGCCTCCGGCCGCGCGGCTCTACCGCAGC
>JBHOQX010000010.1:0-19735 GCA_042408595.1 Roseiflexaceae bacterium
CGTGCCGCCTTCAGGCGGCGTCCGCGTACCGCCTGAAGGCGGCACGACGTTGATCGTTACGAATCAGATAGGACTGCTGTGGCGTACCTAAAGTGCTCTGGAGCGGGGGCATCGGGACCACCGCTGACACCGTGAGAAGAATACATTCCTGGCGGGCTGCGCTCGCCAAACCTTCCTTATCAGATCGGTTCTGAAGAGAGTACGAAAGGATCAAGCCATGCCTCCCATCCGCGTCACGGTCTGGAACGAATACCGCCACGAGCACGACCCGGGCCATCCGGCGGGCAGGATCTACCCGGAGGGCATCCACGGAGCGATCGCCGCCGGGCTGCGCGAGGGTGGCGGCTTCGAGGTGCGCACGGCGACGCTCGATGAGCCGGAGCACGGCCTCACAGCCGAGGTGTTGAACAGCACCGATGTCCTGATCTGGTGGGGCCACATGGCCCACGGCGAGGTGCGCGATGCGATCGTAGACCGGGTACAGGCCCGCGTGCTGGACGGTATGGGGCTGATCGTGCTCCACTCCGGCCACTTCTCGAAAATCTTCAAGCGGCTGATGGGCACCAGTTGCGACCTGAAGTGGCGCGAAGCCGACGATAATGAACGCATCTGGGTGATCGAGCCGGGCCACCCGATCGCCGAGGGGTTGGGCGAGACGATCGAGCTTGAGGAAGAAGAGATGTATGGCGAGCGCTTCGACATCCCCGCGCCGGAGGCGCTCGTGTTTGTCAGTTGGTTCAAGGGCGGCGAGGTCTTCCGCAGCGGCTGCTGCTACACCCGCGGCCGGGGGAAGATTTTCTACTTCCGCCCCGGCCACGAGAGCTACCCGACCTACTTCAACCCGCAGATCCGCCGGGTGATCGCCAACGCCTGCCGCTGGGCCGCGCCGGTCGCTGGGCCGAAGCCGGTGTTTGGGAACGCCAGACCGCTGCAGACGTCATGATCGCGCGGGGCCGCGGGGCGGCCTGGCCGCCCCGCGGCCCCTGGTTCGCCAGCTTCGCGGCGGCCCGCCGCGAAGCTGGCGAACGTTCTGAGCGGCCCCGCATCTCTCCGGCCTTCCCGACTGCTCACATCACTCCCCCACAATACGCGCGTAATTCTGCTCGAAGCGCTCTGCCAGGGCGCGGGCCTGCGTATCGTACGCCTCGGGGCGGCGCCAGGTATCGCGCGGGCGCATCACCTCCGGCGGCACGCCCGGCACGCGCAGCGGCACGCGCAGCCCGAACACCGGGTCGGTGTAGGTCTCCGCGTCGTCCAGCACCCCCGCCAACGCCGCGGCGACCATCGCCCGCGTGTAGGCCAGCTTCATGCGCTGGCCCTCGCCGTATGGCCCGCCGGTCCAGCCGGTGTTGAGCAGAAAGACGCGCGCGCCATGCCGCTCGATCCGCTCGCCGAGCATCTGCGCGTAGACGCGCGGCGGCAGCGGCAGGAACGGCTGGCCGAAGCAGGCCGAGAAGGTCGCCTCCGGGTCGCGCACCCCGACCTCGGTGCCGGCGGTCTTGGCGGTGTAGCCAGAGAGGAAATGGTAGCGCGCCTGCTCGGTCGTCAGCCGGGCGATCGGCGGCAGCACACCGAAGGCGTCCGCGGTCAGGAAGAAGATCGTCCGTGGATGGCCGCCCATCCCGCTCGGCTCGGCTCCATCGATGAAAGCGACCGGGTAGGCGGCGCGGGTGTTCTCGGTGAGCGAGTCGTCGGCGTAGTCGGCCTCGCCGGTGGCCGGGTCGACCACCACGTTCTCCACGACTGCGCCAAAGCGAACGGCGTTCCAGATCTGCGGCTCGTTCGCCGCGGAGAGGTTGATGCACTTGGCGTAGCAGCCGCCCTCGATGTTGAAGACGCCGTAGTCGCTCCAGCCGTGCTCGTCGTCGCCGATCAGGCGGCGCACCGGATCGGCGGAGAGGGTCGTCTTGCCGGTGCCGGAGAGGCCGAAGAACAGCGCCACGTCGCCGTCCGCCCCCATGTTGGCCGAGCAATGCATCGGCAGAACGCCCTGCTCCGGCAGGATGTAGTTCATCACGGTGAAGAGCGACTTCTTGATCTCGCCGGCGTACTCGGTGCCGCAGATCAGCACCAGCCGCCGCTCCAGGTCGAGCGCGATCGCCGTCTCGGATCTGGTGCCGTCCAGCGCGGGGTCGGCGTGGAAGCGCGGCGCGGCGAGCACTGTCCAGCGCTCGCCGGTGGGCGCGGCGCCGGCGGGGCGGAAGAGCTGGCGGGCGAACAGGGCGTGCCAGGCCAGCTCGCCGATCACCCGCAGCGGCAGGCTGTAGCGCGGATCGGCGCCGACCTGGGCATCGATCATGAACAGGTCGCGCCCCTGAAGATAGGCGGCGACGCGGGCCAGCAGCCGGTCGAAGAGGGCCGCGTCGAGCGGCTGGTTGACCGTGCCCCACCAGACGCGCGCCGCGCTCGGGCTGTTGGCGTGGCGGACAATGAACTTATCGCCGGGCGAGCGCCCGGTGCGCTTGCCGGTGGTTGCTACCAGCGCGCCGCTGGCGGCGAGGGTGGCCTCGCCGCGCGCCAGCGCCAGCTCCACCAGGCGCGGTACCGATTCGTTGGCGAAGATCTGGCCGGGCCGGTACAGGCCAAGCCGCTGCATGTCGTGGATGATCGCGGTGTCAATCATTGACATCTCCTTGTTGCCCGCCGTTGGGCGTAACTCAGACGGTCAGACGGGGAATAGCGGGTGACTGCGATGCGCCCTCACCATGCTCCGCCCACCTGCTCCATGGGTCTGCCACGCGCTTTTGGTCTTGTCAAGCGTCGTTCGTCGTCTCGGACGCTTGTCGAAGGACGAGGCCGGAAGAGGGGAAGACCAGGAGAGGGTGCGCGCCTCCGCTGGCGGTCTCTTGGTCTTGCCGTCTCCGTGCTCGCTATCGTTCGCCGTCCGCGACTACGTTCTGCGCAGCGGCAGGTCGAACCGGTCGCGCTCGACGCCCTCGATATCGTACACGACCATCGTTACCGCCCGCAGGCCGACCTCGCCGACGATGTAGTGGTAGAAATCCCCGCCCCAGCCGCTGTACGGGTACGAGCCGCTGGTGCCGGCGATCACTTGCACGACGCCGTTGATCGTCCGACGGTTGTACAGGTGCTCGTGGCCGGCGAGAAAGACCGTCGCGCCGTTGTCGCGCAGCAGCGCCCAGAGCCGGTCGCGCTCCTGCGGGTAAGCATCCAGCGATGAGCCGACGTGCGGGCCGACCGGGTAGGCCGGGTCGTGGGTGAAGACGACCGTCGCGCGGTTCGGGTTATCGCGCAGTTGGGCTGCGAGCCAGGTGAGCTGCGCCTCGCCGAGGCGGTGGGCCGCGCCGTAGGTCTCGGAGTTGAGCGAGATAAAGCGCACGCCGCCGTAGTCGAAGGCGTAGGCCAGGCGCTCCTGGCCGGGCGGGCCGTTGGCCGGCAGCTCCGGGAAGGCTTCCGCCAGCAGCGGCTGTGTCCACGCGCCGCTCTCGACATCGTGGTTGCCGGGCGTCGGCAGGATGTGCTTCGCGCCGAGCGGGGCGACTGCGTCCTTCCAGTTGCGCCACTGCTGCCGCACGCTCGCCGGGTCGTTCAGCGACTTGACAAGATCGCCCAGGCCGATCACCACCGCCGGCCGCGCGTCTCGGGCCCGCGCGACGATCCGGTTCATCGTGGGCGGGGGCATGAGCCCGGACGTGCGGGTATCACCCAGGATGACGAAGCGCCAGGGGCCGGACGCGACCGCCGGCAGATCGACCGCTGTCGGCGCGGCAGCCGGGGCGGCCGCCGGCGCTGGGATGGTAGGCGCCGGGGCGGGCGTGGCGGCGGGCGTGGGCAGCGCGGCCGTCGGCGCCGGGCGGGGCACGCTGGTGGCAGTCGCCGCTGTGGGTATCGCCAGCGGCTGGCCACAGGCGGCAAGCAGCGCCAGAGCAAGGAGCAGCAATGTGAATCGGCGCATGGTTCTCTTTCCAGGTCGATGGCGCAGGGGTCAGAGGTGGGCGTCGCCGCCGATCGCCGGTTCGCTGGCGCCACCTGAACCCTGCGCTGCATCGAACGGCGGCGCGCCGCGTGCCGCCAGGCTGCGCAGTTCGTCGAGAGCGGCCAGGGCCGCGGCGTGGGCCGCCGGGTCGCTCCGCTCCAGCCCGCGCGCCGCGAACTCGTCCTCGTCCAGCACCAACACCCGGGCTCGATCCGGCGAGACGAACAGGTCGAGCTCCAGGTCCTCCGAGATAAGCTCGCCGTCGCGCAGCTCGGCCGGGCGGGTGATGTTGCAGTACCAGCCCTTCAGCGCGCCGTCCGGCCGGCGCACCTCGTTCACGTTGTACCAGCGGTCGGTATAGTAATGCTCCGTGAAGCGGTCGCCCGGCTCGAAGCGCACGTAGCCCAGGTCGGTCGTCGGGAACTCCCAGCGCGCCGCGACGATCAGATGCGTCGGGCTGGCGCGCCGCAGCGCGCCGCGGTAGGTGATGGTTGCGTCTTTGCCGGGCTTCACCAGGCGCACGGTAATCGTTGACATACCGCGTCACTATACCACAAAAACGGGCTTGACATCCGGCGAAAAGGCGCTATAATAGCGCGTCGGTGAAGGATTTCACCGGTGGATTCGCGCCCCCGGCGCGCGGCCGACCGCCCGCAGGGCAACTGGCCGAGGCGACAGCCAGAGTAGACGGTACGTTTGGTTCGCCGTCAGGGCTGGCTTTCCGGTTGGGCATTCCCCGAGGGAGTATGGACGGCACGGCCAATTTAAGTCGCCGCGATCTGAGTCGCCGCGACGTGCTGAATCACCAGGCTGGTGGCTCGGCGCCTGCTGTCCTACCCGGAACCCGGCGGTAACGCCGCCCGCTGAACGGACCTCCGCGCCCCGCACCGCCCGGTGTGGGGCGTTTTTGCCCCCTCAGCCCGCCGTGGCGCTGATCGCCCGGTATGGCGCCTGGCGGCACCGCGCCGCCTTCTCGCCAATTCCCTGTGTTGCTGCTCTGTGAGGCCGGCCTGCGCCGCGCCGCTATGGGGCGTGCTTGTGCGCGCTCCGTTGAGGAGGGCTCCGAGGTTGAACAACCAGACTTATCAGGACTACATTGAGCGTCGTTACGGCATTGGGTCCGATGGGTCACTGAACGATTTTATCAGCCGGCGCGATGGCCGGCTGCTGCTGGCGGATACCGTCGATCTGAGCGCGCTGGTCGAGCGCTATGGCGCGCCGCTGGAGGTCGCCTACTGCCCGCTGATCACCACGCAGGTGACGCGGATGCAGGGCTGGGCTGCGGCGGCGCGCGCGCGCGCCGGCTACGGCGGCGCGTTTCTGTACGCGTACGCGACCAAGGCGAACTTCGCCGAGGAGGTGGTGCGGACGGCGCTGGACGCGGGCGCGCATTACGAGACGTCGGCGGCCGGAGATGTGGTGATCGCACACATGCTCTGGCGGCAGGGCGTGCTGCCGGACGACCGCTACATCTTTTGCAACGGTTCGAAGGAGGCGGCCTACCTGGATGCGATCGTCGCGCTGCGCCGCGCCGGCTGCGAGCGGGTCGTGCCGATCCTGGACGATCTGGACGAGCTGGAGGGGCTGCTGGCGCGCTGCGATCTGCCGCTGCTGCTGGGCGTGCGCGAGCGCCATCCGGCGGACGTGGTCGATCCGGCGCACCCCGGCGGCGAGCGCTTCGGCTTGACGCCGACGGAGATCGCGCGGGTCGCGGCGCGGCTGGAGGGCACCCCCCACCGCCTGGTGCTCTATCACGCGATGGTCGGCAGCCAGATGGAAGATGGGGACGGCTGGATGACGCGGCTGGCGCGCTCGGTTGAGGCGTATGCCCGGTTGCGTCGGCGCGTGCCATCGCTCGGGATGTTCAACTTCGGCGGCGGGATGCCGACCAGCGCCTACGACCTCAGCTTTCGCTTCGACTACGAGGGCTTTCTGGCCCGGCTCTTCGCGACCGTCGCGGCGGCCTGCGCGGAGCACGGCGTGCCGCAGCCGGATGTGATCGGCGAGTTCGGGCGCTACACCGTCGCGTCGCATAATGTCTTTCTGCTGGAAGTCGGCGCGGTGAAGGAGGGGCAGGCCGGCGCGCCACCGTGGTACCTGGTGAACGGCAGCCTGATGGTCTCGCTGCCAGACGCGCTGATCGTCGAGGGACAGCAGTTCATCACGCTGCCGCTGGACGGCTGGGAGGCGCCGGTGCGCGGCGTGCGGCTGGCGGGGCGGCGCACCTGCGACTCGGACGACGTGTTTCCGCGCCCGTCGCAGCCGCCGCTGCCGCTGCCGGCGACCGACGGGGGGCTGGTGGTGGCGTTCTTCGGCGTAGGAGCCTACCAGCAGATGATCAGCGGGCGGGGCGGGGCGCACCACTGCCTCAGCCCGGAGATGCGCCGGGTCGTGATCGAGCGCGACGGCGACGCGCTGGTGGTGCGCGAGGTCGCGCCGCAAGGCCTGGGGCAGATTATGGAGCTGCTGGGCTATGGGCGCGAGACGCTCGCCATGCCGCAGCGCGCGCTGGCACAGGAGCGGGTCGCGCTGGAGGCGCCGCGCAGCCGGATCGCACGCCGGCGGACGTTCGCCTCGCCGCGGCGCTGGAGAGCGCCGGCGCGGCCGGGGGTGAGCGGCGCGGCGTAGCGCGGCGCGCAGCGCACATCGGGCAGCGAAACGGCGCGGAGTGCGGGCGCCGCCCGCGTCTGGGCGCGTCGTCTTGGTACGAGCGGGGCCGAGGTGCTGCGCAGCTATCCTACGCTGCGCGCCGAAGGTCTCGCGAGCGCCTGGGCGTACGCGTGTGCCCACCAAGACGCAATCGAACAGCAGATCCTTGAGAACACGAGCGCCGAGTGATGGCTCGGCTTTGCGTCAACGACCATGCCCCTTGCCGGTAGTGGAGAAACTGCGCCGATGGGGGCGTGATGTTCGGACAATCTACGAGAGCAAGCGTGCCAGCATTGTAGTGCCGGATGAGTTCAGGATCCGGCATTATTTGCGACGATCGGCAGAAAGACACGGTAGTCGACTCGAATGACGCCCTGCATGTTGCTGTGGAACCGGCAAACGTAGCTGTAGACGCCGATTGTATGAAACGTCGCCTGGTAGGTATCGCCGCGCCCCAATGCCCCCGAGTCTGGCGGGCCGCTGTCGAAGGTCACCGTATGCGATGTCGCGTCCTGGTTTGTCCAAACCACAACATCGCCCGGACGGATCGCCAGATCGCCCGGCTGGAACGCGAAGTCCACAATCGCGACATTGTGCGGTGGGGGCGCGGCGGCGGCGGCGGGTAGCAGGGCAGCACAGAGCGCGATAAGCCCGGCCAACATGAGGGCAGGCCGGCAAGGGCGGCCAGGTGACATACGTTGCTCCCGTGTTGCTGCAATTGATGGCCGACGTATAACACCTGTCAGCCGCGTTGTGATCACAGGCGCGCCGGGTAGATTCTGACGATCGCGGCCTTTCGCCGCCATGCGCCACAGCACGCGTCAAAGCGCCCGGCTGCGTTACCAGGCCCGCTTCGCTGGCTACCGCACCCGCGCCGCGCCCTGCTGCTCGGCGTAGCCGGTGAGTTCGACGTAGCCCGCGCCGGTGACGGGCGCGCCCGCAGCTTCCCCATCGATCCGCACCGCCCCCTCCCAGTAGACCACCGCCAACGGCAGCTCCTGGTTGGGCAGATAGGGTATGATGCGCAGGTCCAGCCCGGTGGCCGGCACGCGCAGCCGCCAGCCGGAGGGGTAGGTCGCGCCGCTGTGCGGGCTGCGCCACTGGCCGAGCACATCCAACTGCACGTCGTCGCGGGCGAGCCGCCGGGCGCTGCCGTCCGCCGCGACGAGCAGGCCGCCACTGTACGGGTCGGCCGTGCCATCCTTTAGCCGCAGCCGATAGAACATCAGGTCGCGCCCATCGGACAACTGAAGGGCAAACCAGTCCCAGCCGGCCTGGTCCGGCCCGAGCGCGCTGGTGCTCCACTCGCGGTCCATCCAGCTTAGCCCGTGCACCGTGTGGCGCGCCCCGCCAGCCTGCACTGTGCCGCTGGTCGGCATGCGGGTGAGCGAGTAGTAGTACGAGGCGTTGCCTGGCTCGGCGCTCTTCTGGCTCAGGCCGCGGTCGCCCTGGAGCACCGGGGGCTTGCCGCTCTCCAGCGTCAGGTCGATCGCCAGGTCGCCCTCGGCGGCATGGAGGCGCATCGGCAGGCCCTGCGGCCCCGCCCCCGTCGCCGACCAGTCGTCCAGCCAGACGCGGAACGGCTCGCCCTGGGCGCCGGCCAACCCGGCGGCCCCGCGGCTGAAGCGATCAAAGGCGGCGAACCGGCCCGTGGCGACATCCGCCAGCGCGAAATGCGCCATGTAGATGCTGTTCGCCGCGAAATCGGACGGGCGCCGCGGCGCGCCGGGGGCCAGCCCGAAGCGAAAGAAGGTGAGCTGATAGCCGAAATGCCGCCCATCGGCGGTGTCGAGGTTACCGGTGTAGTACCACCACTCGGCGGCGAACTCCTCGTGTGGGCCGTGGTCGCGCGGGAAGGTGAAGGGGCGCGGCGCGAGCGCGCGGGCGAACGGCTGTCCCGCGCCGCCGCTCAGCGCCTCGGCGAGCGTCAGCCGGGCGGGCGGCGCGGCGGGCGCGGCAGGGGCGCAGGCGGCCAGGATGAGGACGAAGGACGAAAGACGAAGGACGAAAGCAGGCCAGTGGCCGGGTTTACCCATCTTGCGCCTCATCGTCTTCTGGTTCAGTTTCATAGGTGGCTGATTGCTCCCGGAGCCAGTTCTGGTTTGGATCGACCGTGCGGCGCAGTGTATGTAGACGCGCTACCAGGCTCTCCGCCTCACGATACGCACGCCGCAACAGTTCCTCGTCGTATGGCAATTTGCGATGGCGAATGATATGCTGGCAGGCAACGGTTTCAATCAATGAGCGAATGGCGAGACCAAGAAATCGTGCCTGCTCGGCATCGGTCTGGCTTGTGGAACCTTCAGCGATGTTAAGCGCAACCGATGTTGCAGCACGGCGTATCTGCGACTTCAGGTTGTATTCTTCACTTGGAGGCAGGCGATTTGCGATCTCATCGATGAGCAGAATGTAATTCAGCGCAGCCTGCCAGACTTCCAGCTTCTCGAATTTGAACGGCATGATTGCTTCCTACACATCGTAACATTGCCATTATGCTCTTTTCCATTGAATCAGAGCATCTCGTCGGTACAGCTTACTTTCGTCCTTCGTCGTTCGTCCTTCGTCCAGAATCACTCCTCCCGCAGCGCCAGCGCCGGTGAGATGCGACTCATGCGCCACGCCGGGTAGAGCCCGGCCAGCAGGGCTGCGGCCACTGCCACGATCAGCGCCTGCGCGAACAGCCGCCAGTCGAGCTGGAACAGCAGCGTCCAGCCGAACGAGCGCTTGTTGATCACGAACACCAGCACCGCCGCCAGCGCCGCGCCCACCGGCATTGCCAAGAGACCGGCGGTCAGGCCCATCAGCCCGGTTTGCGACAGCACCAGGCCCCAGACCTGCTGCGGCGTCAGGCCGTTGGCCCGCAGCACGCCGATCTCGCGAGCGCGCTCGAGTTGGAGCGCCATCAACGCCGCCAGGATGCCGATGAAAGCGACGATCGTCGCCAGCAACTGGAGCACGCCGGTGATCGCGAACGTCCGGTCGAAGACTTGGAGCGAGGCGGTCCGCAGCGCCCGGTTCGAGCGGATGACCAGCGCCCCGTCGCCGCCGGCCGCGGCGCGCAGCCGCTGCACCAGCGCCTCCACATCCACACCGGGCGCGGCGTACAGCCCGAGCGATGAGATGCCGGGGTCGTCCCACGCCGCCCGGTAGCGCGCCAGGTTCATCATCACCACGCCGCGGTCCGAGCCGTAGTCGTAGAAGACGCCGGCGATGCGGAACGCCTGTTCGCCATGGTCGGTGTAGAGCGCGAGCGTATCGCCGGCGGCCAGGCCGCGCTTGTAGGCCAACGGCTCGGAGACCAGCACCTCGCCGGCGGCGAAGCGCTGCCAGACATCCGCCGGCGCGCCGCCGACAAACTGGTAGGCTTCGCCGTCGCGCGCCGGAACGACGTCCAGCCCGACGACGATCAGCGGGCCGGCCGGGCTGTCCACCTCGACGCCGCGGTAGCGGCGGACGCCGGCCACCCCTTCCACCGCGCCGAGGCGTGCCACCACCTCCGGCGGCAGCGTCGTGTCGACTCGGTTGGCCGCCCGCCCTGGCGCAGAGACGTAGATATCGGCCACCAGCGTGGCATCCAGCCAGCGCACCACCGTCTCGCGGAAGCTGCCGACCATCAGCCCGACGCCGATCGTGACGGCGACGGCGATCATGAGCGCGGCGATCGCCACCGAGGTGCGGCTCAGCGCGGCGACGACATCGCGTGGGGCCATGCGCCCGAGCAGCCCAAACGCCCGCCCGAGCGCCGGGCGCGCGGCCCGCATCAGCAGCAGTGTGGCCAGCGGCGTGATCGCCGCCGCGCCGAGCGTGACGGCGAAGAGCGCGCCGAAGCTCAGGACGAGGTTCTTGCCCGGCACGGCCAGCGCCGCCAGCCCGGCCAGCAGCAGCGCCGCGCCCAGCCCGGCCGCCAGCGGCACGGCGCGGCGGATGCGCTCCTCGTACGACGAACGCCGCAGCGTCGCCCGGGCCGGCGTGGAGGTCGCTTCCAACGCCGGGACCGCTGCGGCCGCCAGCGTCGCCAGCAGGCCGAGCACAAAGCCCTTCAGCAGCGGCCCGGCGCTGAGCGCCACCTCGCGCACCGAGACGGCGAAATACAGGTCGTTGATCGTGCGCGAGACCAGCGCGACCAACCCGCGCCCCAGCAGCGCGCCGAGCGCCAGGCCGGCCAGCGCGCCGACCAGGCCGATGACCAGCGCCTCACCGAGCACCAGCGCGAACACCTCGCGGCGGGTGACGCCCAGGCAGCGCAGTGTGCCGATCTGCCCGCGCCGCTGCACAACCGAGAAGGTGATCGTGTTGTAGATCAAAAATGTGCCGACGACCAGCGCCAGCAGGCTGAGCGCGGTCAGGTTCAGCTCAAAGGCTGCTGTCATCTGCTGCAGCGCCTGGGTGCGCGATTCGGGGCGGATGAGCCGCGCGCCGGCCGGCAGCGCCTGCGTGATCGCCGCAGCCCGCGCCTCGCCGGCGGGGCCGTTGGGCAGGATCAGGTCGATCCGGCTCAGGCGGCCGACCATCCCGAGCCACTCCTGGGCAGTGGCGAGATCCGTGACCAGCAGGCCGTCCAGTGCGCGGCGGCTGGCATCGTCCTCCGGCGTCAGCAGGCCGATGATCCGCGCCACGCGCGCCTCCGGGCCGATGCGGATGCGCAGCGTGTCGCCGGGGCGCAGGCCATAGGCTCGGGCGGTCTCGGCTGGCAGCAGCGCCGCGCCCGGTTCGGTGAACAGGGCCGCCCCGGCGTTCGGGGTCGCATCGCTGGCGGCCGGGGCGGTGTACGGGCGGAACGGCCCCTCGGCCAGCGGATCGACGCCCAGGATGTGCAGCGTCAGGCCGGGGTGATCCGGCACAAGCGCGTACCCCTCGACCACCGGCGCAGACTGGCGCTCGCCTTGTTCAACGCGTAGCCAGCGGTAGATGCGCTCGTCCAGCCCCGCTGGCCCGCCGACGACCTGGTGCGTCGCCCGCCCGGCGATCGTCTCGGCGGAGAGGGTGAAGGCGCGCCGGGCGCTGTCGTTCGCCAGGTCGATCGCGACGACCACCGCAACCCCGAGCGCCACGCCGAGGATCGCCAGGCCGACCTGCCACGGATGGCGCAGCAGATGCCGCCACGAAGTTTTGAAAAGGGTGAATGGCATGTCAAGTGGTGAATCTAGGGGCTGAAGAGTGTAACGGTTAGCGTGTAGATTACGGATCGCAGAGTGCAGATTGCAGAGTGTGGAGTGCAGCGTGAATGAGCAGGATCCTGACACGGTGCGATCGTCGATGCGCCCCATCTATCTGGCGCGGCACTCCTCCCGTGCGCTCCGATCTCCCAACCTCCCCATCTCTCCCGCTCACCCTGTCACCGTGTCAGGCATCACCTCTACCAGATGCCCCTCCGCGATCCGGAACACCCGGTCGGCAGCGCTGGCGATCTCGGCGCTGTGCGTCACCATCAGCAGCGTCTTGCCGGCGCGGCGGGTGAGGGTATCCAGCAGACGCAGCACCCCCGCGCCGGTCTCGGCGTCCAGGTTGCCGGTCGGCTCGTCGGCCAGCACCAGCAGCGGGTCGTGGACGAGCGCACGGGCCACGGCGACGCGCTGCTGCTCGCCGCCGGAGAGCCGGTCGGGATAGGCGCCGGCCCGGTCGGCCAGGCCGACCTGGTCGAGCAGGGCCTCGGCGCGGGCGCGTTCGGCGGCGCGGCCGTTCAGTTCCAGTGGCAGCAGCAGGTTCTCAAACACGGTGAGCGTCGGCACCAGATTGTAGAACTGAAAGATAAAACCGACCGATGTGCGGCGGAAGAGCGTCCGCTCGCGCTCGGAGAGGCCGGTGAGCGCCCGCCCGCCGACGGAGATCTCGCCGCTGTCGGGCGTGTCGATCCCGCTGATCAGGTTGAGCAGCGTGCTCTTGCCCGAGCCGCTGCGCCCGAGCAGCGCGATCAACTCCCCCTGACCGAAAGCGGCGCTGGCCTCGTGCAGCACGACGCGCCGGCGCCCGGCCTCCTCGAAGCTCTTACTGACACGGTCGAGCCGGACGAGCGGCCCACCGTCCATAAGGCGTAATCCGTTCACATATGCCTTTCCAGGTCTGCCGAACGATGAAGAACGGCGGACGACGACAGACGAACGGCGAAGGACGGACGACGCATGCCGGCTTTGCCTGCGGCGAAAACCGCTCCGGATTGTTGGAACAACATTCGTTCTTCGCCCTTCGTCCTCCTTCCATGATACCAATTTGTGCGGAAGAGCACAAAGCATGCCCGCTGCCCGGCTTGCCGCCGTGCGTTATAATGGAAGACACAGGAGTGCCGCCATGCCACGAGTGACCATCAACGACATCGCGCGCGAGGCCGGTGTCTCGAAAACGGCTGTGTCGTTCGCCTTCAACGACCCGGAGCAGCTCGCTCCAGCCACCGTGCAGCATATTCGTGAGATCGCCGAGCGCCTGGGCTACTCGCCTGACCCGGTGGCGCGCAGCATGACCACCAAGCGCACCAACGCGCTCGGCCTGCTGCTGCCGCAGGATATCGCCACCGCGCTGGCGAACCCGTTCTACACCCAGTTCATCCGCGGCGTCGGGCGGGTGTGCGGCATCGCCGGCATGACGCTGATGCTGGTGCCGCCGCTGTGGGGCTCGCGGCTCAAGGCCATCCCGCACGCCGCGGTGGATGGCTTCATCGTCGTCGGACTGGAGATGGAGCGCGGCGAGGTGCAACTCTTGCGGCGGCGCAATGTGCCGTTCGTGATCGTGGACAGCCAGGCGCCGCCGGGCGTGCCGAGCGTGAATGTGGACGACCGCAGCGGGGCGCGCGCCGCGATGGAGCATGTGCTGGCGAAAGGCCACCGCCGGATCGGCATCGTCTGCATCGAATCAGGCGTGCCGCAGCTCGAGGAGAACACCGGCACGATCGGCGAGCGACTGGCCGGCTACCGCGAGGCGCTGGCCGCCGCCGGCCGCTCGCTGAACGACCCGGACATTCAGTGCATCGAGGCCCCGAGCAGCTGGGAAGGCGGGCGCGCCGCCTTCGAGCGGCTCTGGTCCAGCGCTCGTCGCCCGACCGCCGTGGTCGCGATGAGCGACATCATCGCGCTGGGGGTGATGGACGCCGCGCAGATGCACGGCGTCAATCTGCCGGATGAGCTCTCAGTGATCGGCTTCGACGACCTGCCGGACGCGCACTTTGTCCAGCCCGCGCTGACGACGGTACAGCAGCCGGTGGAGGAGAAGGGCCAGCTCGCCGCCGAGCTGCTGGTGGATGCCCTGACGAACCGGGTGGAGGCGGTGCACCGGGTGCTGCCTACTACCCTGATCGTGCGCCGCTCCGTCGCCGCGCCGCCTGCCTAGTGTGGCGGACGATGGATGAAAGCTGCCTCTACCGCCGTAGATCGCGATACCGTCTTCCGCCTCGGACCACGGGAGCCAGCCCATGCTCATCCTCGGCATCCTGATCGCCCTCGGCGCGGCCGCCGCTTTCGCCGCCGTTGCCGCGCTCACCCTCTACGGCAGCGCTGACGCGACGCGCAACCAGATCGTGCCGGGCTTCGCGCCGGACCGCCCCGGCCCCGCCGAGCGCCTGCTGACGTTCCTCGGCGTCTGGGGGCCGGTCGCGTTTGTCGCCCTGCTCTGCGTTCTGGCGGCGCTCAAGATCGTCAGTGTCGCGTTCGGCGCGCTTAGCCGGGGCGCCTGAGGCGGGCAGGCCATCCGGTCTACGTCGGCCAGAGGGCTGCGTCTCGTTTTGCTTTTAGAGACACGAGGCGCTTCCGTGCCGGCGGCTACGCCATCATGCCCTGGGATCGGGCGGCGCCCCGGCGCGCCCACGGCGCGCCAGGCGATCGGGTGGGGTGGCGGCCGCGGCCACACTGCCCCTGACGGCCACGCTGCCGCCCCGCCCGGTCTGGCCGGTGCGCTCCCCCAGGGCGGCGGATCGCCTTAGCACACACCGCCGCATAGGGCTGGACATCCCCCACCGCGGCTGCTACACTGCCTCGGTCATGCTCCGTCGGCGGCGCTCGTCGCGAGCGTCGTCCGTGGAAACCACGCACCCCGCCTTGGGCGCGTCCCCGGCGTTGCGCCTGGGCCGACCGGCGCTTCCGCCAGGGGCGCTGTGGCCGGTGCGGGGTGATACTCAGCCCAGGGAGCGCCAAGCGCGGACAGCGTGGGGTGAACGAGCGTGGAGAATGCGCGCGGCGGCCCGTGGTGTCCATCAGTGCACGGAGGATTGGATGGTCAAAGGAATCGCTGATCTGCCCGCTGTGCCATTCAGCGGCGACGACATCGAGCGCGGGCGCATCGCTGCTCGGGTGGCGGCCGCCGCCGCGGCGCACGGCCCGATCTTCAAATGGTCGATCAGCGACGGGCGCAATGCCGGTGAGTATGTGTTCATGGTCGGTCCGGAGGCGAATCGCTTTGTGTTGCACACCGGGCGCGAACACTTCTCGCACCGCGCCGGCTGGACGCCGATCATCGGCGACACCCTCGGAGTCGGCCTGCTGAACATGGATCCGCCGGAGCACACTCGCCATCGCAAGCTGTGGAATCCGGCGTTCACCGGCGCGGCTATGGAAGCCTATCTGCCGATCATCAATCGCATTATCGCCGAGCGGGCGAGTGGCTGGCCAGAGCAGGAGGAGATCGATGCCTACCACGAAGCGCGCGAGATCACCTTCGATGCCGCCGCCGCCGCATTAGCCGGATTCGAGCGCGGGCCGCGGGTGGACGAGCTCCGCCGCCTGTTCTATACCCTGCTGCACGGCGTCGAACCGGGCGAGGGCACGTGGGATGACTTCTGGCAGCAGGCCTCTCGCGCCCGCGATGCACTGGCCAGCATCCTGCAGGAGGTCATCGTCGAGCGCCGCGCCCTGCCGGACGACGCCCAGCCGCGCGATGTGCTTGGCCTAATCGTGCGCGCGCGCGACGAGGATGGCCAGCCGCTGAGCGATGATCAGCTTCTGGGTCACCTCAACATTCTCCTGGTCGCTGGTCATGAGACGACCACGACGCTCGGCGCGTGGACACTCTGGCACCTGGCGGCACGCGCGGATCACCGCGAGCGCATTCGTGGCGAGCTCACCGGGCTGCTGGGCAGCGCGGACGCGCCCGTGACGGTCGAGGCGCTGCGCGAGATGCGGCAGCTCGATAATTTCATCAAGGAGACGGGCCGGCTCTACCCGCCCGTGCTGCACGTGCCGCGCGGCGTGTTGAGTCCATTCGAGTTCGGCGGGTACACGATTCCAACCGGGGCGCAGGTGCGGCTGGCGATCGCTGGAGGTCATCGGCTGCCGCAGGTGTTCGCCGACCCGGAGCGCTTCGACCCGGATCGCTTCGCGCCGCCGCGCGAGGAGGACCGGCGCACGCCCTACAGTTTGGTGACGTTCGGCGGCGGGCCGCGCACGTGCATCGGCGTGAACTTCGCGCAGATCGAGGTAAAGGCGCTGGTGGCGCACATTCTGCCGCGCTACGACCTGCAGCCGCTCGGAGAGCCGGTGGTGCACGCTGGTTTCTGGACAGCCGAGATCCACCGGGGCATCCGGCTGCGCGTGCACCGGCGCGTGTAGCGGCGCGACCGCGCGCCGCTACACGCGCGCCACGGCGACGAGCGCGAGGGTGCAGAGCTCGATCTCTGGCGCCGCGGCTATGGCGTCGCAACGGGCCAGGGCCGCGGCGGGGAGCTGCCGGGCGGCGCGGGGGCGCAGCGCGGCCCACGGCAGCAGCGGCAGCTCCGCCAGGAGCGGCTCCGGCGGGCCGCCAAGCAGGAAGGCCCGCTCCGCCGCCGCCGCGAAGCCAGCCGATCGCAGGGCATCCGCAACGGGCTGGTCGGCGGGCGAGGGCTGGTTGTCACCAACTGACGACGGACGACGGACAACGGACGAACGTAAGCCAGGCTTGGTCGAGCGATCAAGGGATGTGCCTGAGCATGCGTTGATCGTCCGCCTGCCGTCGTCCGTCAGCGCGCTGACCAGCGCCTGGGCCAGGTCGTCCGGCCAGGGGATGATCTCGGCCCAGCGCTGCGTGGCGGTGACGATCAGGGCGCGGCCGCCGGGGCGCAGGGCGCGGCGCAGCTCGGCCAGCGCCGCCAGCGGCGCGGCGAACAGGCCGAGCGCGGCGATGCACACCGCACCGTCCAGGCAGCCGTCGCGCAGCGGCAGGGCGTGGGCGTCGGCGCAGAGCGGCAGCGAACGGGCGCCGCGTGCGCGAGCCTGGGAGCGAGGGCGGCGGTGCGCGCAACGTACCGATTGCTGCGCTGTCTCCCGCTCTCCCGTTCTCCCTGCCGCTTCGGCCCTTCGCAGCGCGTTCCCATCCCAATCGAGGGCGATGATGCGCGCGTCAGGGCAGGCTTCGGCCAGGAGGGCGTGGTTGTCGCCGGCACCGCTCGCCAGGTCGAGGATGCGGCTGGTGGGCGGCAGGCCGGCCCAGGCGATCGCATGGCGCAGGAGCGGGCCGAGCGGCTCGTGAAGGGCAGCGCGCGTCATGGTTCTTTTGCGCAGCGCGCGGGGGGATGTCGATCGAAGATCGAAGATGGAGGATAGAGCAGTCCTGGTTGGCTCGGAAACATCACCGTCGTGCCGCCGTCAGGCGGTCGGTGGATGCCGCCTGACGGCGGTACGACAAGTCATGGACGATCGCCATCCATCAAGGGTGGCATACGCACTACGTCAGCGTGTCATCTTCTCGCGCTCCAGCGCCACCAGGAGCACGGCGAGATCGGCGGGGGTGATGCCGGCCAGGCGCGCGGCCTGCCCGAGGGTCGCCGGGCGGAAGCGGGCGAGCGCCTCGCGCGCCTCCTTGCGCAGCCCGCGCACTGTGGCGTAATCCAGATCAGGTGGCAGGCGGCGCGTCTCCATCCGGCGGACACGCTCGGACTCGCGCTGCTGCTTGGCGATGTAGCCGGCGTACTTCGCGGCGATCTCGACCTGCTCGACCACGTCGGGCGGGGCGGCGGGCAGGTCAAGCGCGGCCTGGAGGTCGGCGTAGCGCACCTCCGGGCGGCGCAGCAGGTCTTCGGCGGACATCTCGCCGCTGAGCGCGGCGATGCCCTGCGCCTCGAGACGGGCGTTGGTCGCAGCGGACGGGTAGACACGCCGGCCGCGCAGCTCGTCCAGCAGCGCCTCGATCCGCTCTCGCTTCCGCTCCACGGCGGCGGCGCGCCCGGCGTCCACCAGCCCGAGCCCGGCGGCCAGCGGCGTGAGGCGCAGGTCGGCGTTGTCGTGGCGCAGCAGCAGGCGGTGCTCGGCGCGCGAGGTGAACATGCGGTACGGCTCGCGGATCTCTTTGGTCACCAGGTCGTCGATCAGCACGCCGATGTAGGCTTCATCGCGGCGCAGGATGACCGCCGGCTCGCCTCGGACATAGCGGGCGGCGTTGATGCCGGCCATCAGCCCCTGGGCGGCGGCCTCCTCGTAGCCGGTGGTGCCGTTGATCTGGCCGGCCAGGAACAGCCCCGGCATGCGTCGCGCGCCCATATCCGCCCCGATCTCGCCGGTGGCCACCGCGTCGTACTCGATCGCGTAGCCGGGTCGCATCAGCTCCACACGGCGCAGCGCCGGGATGGTGCGCAGCATCGCCCACTGCACGTCCTCCGGCAACGAGGTGTTGCACCCCTGCACATAGACCTCGGCGGTGCTCCAGCCCTCCGGCTCCAGGAACAGACCGTGGCGTTCCTTGTCGGCGAAGCGGACGATTTTGTCCTCGATGCTCGGGCAATAGCGCGGGCCAACCCCTTCGATCACGCCGCTGAACAGCGGTGCGCGGTCGAGGTTGCGCCGCACGACTTCGTGAAACGCCGGCGTGGTATGCACCAGGTAGCACGGCAACTGCGGCCGCCAGCCGTTGAGTTGAGGGTGCGGATAGACCGGAGCGGGCGGCCCCGAGTACGCGGGCGGGGCCGGCGACGATGGCGGGGGGGAAAGCGGATCATCCCATGTCGAAGCGCCATGTGCGGAGCGCTGGCCGCGTTCGTCCTCCGTCCTCCGTCCGTCGCACTCCGCGTCGTAGTAAAACCCAAAATAGCGCGGCACATCGCTCCCGGGCTGCACGCTGGCGAGCGCGAAGTCGATCGTGCGGGCGTCGATCCGCGGCGGGGTGCCGGTCTTCAGGCGCACTAGCGGAAAGCCGAGCGCCGCCAGGTCCTCGCCGAGGGCGACCGCCGGAGCCTCGCCGGCCCGCCCCGCGCCCCAGATCGCCGCGCCGGTGATCGCCCGCCCGCGCAGGAACGTCCCGGTCGTCAGCACCAGGGCGCGCGCGCGGTAGACGCGGCCGGTATGGGTGAGGATGCGGAATGAGGCTTGAGGCTTGAGACGTGAGGCTTGAATATCTGACGAATCTACAGGCCTCAAGCCGCTAGTCTCTAGCCTCAGGCTTTCCACCATCGCCTGCTTCAGGTCAAGCCCTGGGATCGTCTCGAGCGTCTCCTTCATCACCCTGGCATAGAGGCGCTTGTCGCACTGGGCGCGCAGCGCCTGGACCGCCGGCCCCTTGCTGTCGTTCAGCAGCCGCACCTGGATCATCGTCCGGTCGGTGACGCGCGCCATCAGGCCGCCGAGCGCGTCGATCTCGCGCACCAGGTGCCCTTTGGCCGGCCCGCCGATCGACGGATTGCAGGACATGTGCGCCAGCTTGTCGAGGTCGATCGTCAGCAGCAGGGTGCGGCAGCCCATGCGCGCCGCGGCGGCAGCCGCCTCGCAGCCGGCGTGCCCTGCGCCAACGACGATGATGTCATAGAGGGTGTCGTGCTCGTTCATACCGCCCAGATTGTACCACGCCGCACCCGTTGCGGCAGACATCCACCGCCGCGATCGTTACGCATAGCTCTACGAGACTGCTGTATCGATACCAATGGAGGAACTCGTATGCGACCCAGGCTGCTGTTCGTGTTCGCCCTCACCCTCATGCTGGTACTGACGGGACCGGTCGTGGGTCGCGCCGCCCCCGCGGCGACCAGCGCCGCCGACCTGCGGGTCACGCTGAATTCGCTGCTGACCGAGCACACCGCGCTCGCCGCCAGCGCCACCGGCGCCGCGCTCGGCGGCCGTGAGGCGCAGTTCAAGGCGGCGGCGGCGGCGCTCGACGCCAACTCGGTCGACCTGTCGAAGGCTGTCGGCTCGGTCTACGGCAGCGCCGCCGAGCAGGCCTTCCTGCCGCTCTGGCGCAAGCACATCGGCTTCTTCGTCGATTACACCC
>JBHOQX010000109.1:0-75512 GCA_042408595.1 Roseiflexaceae bacterium
GATTTGCCGCTGTCTGGCTGCGGGCTGCCGCATGAATCGTCGCAAGCAAGCGCCAAATACCTACCAGCTCTTGCTAGACCTCCCAGAGGTTGTTCCCGTACCCCATCGCACGGAGGTCGCTTAACTTGATGCGCATGGGCGTCGCCCCGCCGAACCCCCTTCGTGGGCGCGCGAACAAGAACGCCGTGGCGGGCCGGCGGCCCGCCCCACCTTCCGTCGTGCGGGCGACCGCGAATGCCCTGCCGATCAGCAACGATACGACGATGCTGTTTTTTCTGCCGCTGACGCTGCTATGTGTCGTCGTCGTGTGGTGCTGCGCGCAGGATATCGTCCGCGAGCGGACCGCGCCGCGCCTCGGCCCCGCGCCTCCGCCGGCGGATGGCCCCTTTGTCTCGGTGATCGTGCCGGCCCGCAACGAGGCCGACGGGATCGGTGTGCTGCTTGACGGCCTGGCGCGCCAGACCTACCGTGCCTTCGAGGTGATCGTCGTCGATGACGACTCGACCGACGGTACGGGCGCGGTGGCCCGCGGCTTCACCGGGCGGCTGCCGGGCCTCCAGGTGCTGACAAGCCGTCCCCTGCCGGGCGGGTGGGCCGGCAAGTGCTGGGCCTGCTGGCAGGCCGCCGCCCGCGCGCGCGGCGAATGGCTGCTGTTCCTCGACGCCGACGAGCGCCCCGCGCCGGAGCTGCTCGCGGCGCTGGTGGGCCGGGCGCGGGCCAGCGGCGCCGACCTGATCACCTTGATGCCGCTGCTGCGCCTCGGCTCGCTCGCCGAGCGGCTGATGCTCCCGGCGTTCGGCTCGATCCTGTACAGCCTGTATCCGCTGGCACTCGTCAGCGACAAAGGACGAAGGACAAAGGACGAACGCCCCGCGCCGGAGATAAGGAGGCAAAGAGACGAGGCGACAAAGCGAGAAGTCGCAAGCCGATCTCGTGGTCTCCTGGTCTCCAGGTCTCGTCATCTGAAATCGCCGGTCGTCGTCCGGACACGTCCCGCCTTCGCCAACGGGCAGTGCATCTTCGTGCGCCGCGCGGCGTACGCGGCGGTCGGCGGGCACCGGGCAGTGCAGGAGAGCGTGCTGGAGGATGTCGAACTGGCGCAGCGGCTGCGCGCCGCCGGCTTTCGGCTCCACGCCGCCGCCGCCCCAGATCTGCTGGAGGTGCGGATGTACACCAGCTGGGCGTCCGTCGCCGAGGGGCTGGGCAAGAACGCGATCGCCGGCTACCGCAGCGGCGGCTGGCGCTCGGCGTGGGTCGGCACGCGCCAGGCGCTCATCGCGCTCGTGCCAGTCTGGTTGCTGATCGGCGCGGCGGGCTTCTGGCTGTGGCAGCCCTTCTCGCCCATGGCCTGGGTGTTGCTGCTGCACGGCGGTGGGTTGTGGCTGATCACGCTGGCCTCACTCGGTTGGGTGATGCGGCGGCGCTACCGGATCAACCCGGCCTGGAGCTTGTGCTACCCGCTCGGCTTGGCGCTGTACTACGCCCTGGCGGCTCGCGCGCTCTGGCGCGTCCGCAGTGGCCGCGGCGTGCTGTGGAAAGGGCGGACGCTGGCGGGAGAATAATGGAGACGCTCAGATATCAGACAGGCAGCCCCGTGTCGTCTTCGTGCTGCCTGTCTGACCGTCTGCCTGTCTGACTTCTGGAGAACACCATGCGCACTATCTGGCCCGGCAAGCCTTACCCGCTCGGCGCGACCTGGGACGGCCAGGGTGTCAATTTCGCGCTCTTCTCGCAGTACGCGACGCGTGTCGAGCTGTGCCTGTTCGACGCAGCGGACGCCCCGCGCGAGGCGGAGCGGATCGAGATGCCAGAGCGCACCGACCAGGCATGGCACGTCTACCTGCCTGGCGTCCAGCCCGGCCAGGTCTATGGCTACCGCGTCTATGGGCCGTACGACCCGCAGAATGGCCACCGCTTCAACCCGCAGAAGCTGCTGGTCGATCCCTACGCCCGCGCGATCGCCGGGCCGATCCGCTGGCACGAGACGCTCTTCGGCTACCAGCCTGGCAACCCGCAGGAGGACCTGGTGGCCGACACCCGCGACAGCGCCCCCTACGCCCCGCGCTGCGTGGTGATCGACCCGTCGTTCGACTGGAGCGGCGACCGCCCGCCCGCCACGCCGCTGCACCGCTCGGTGATCTACGAGATGCACGTCAAGGGCTTCACCCGGCTGCATCCCGACGTGCCCGAGGCGTTGCGTGGCCGCTACGCCGGGCTGGCGCTCCCACCGGTGATCGACTACCTCACGTCGCTCGGCGTCACCGCCGTCGAGCTGCTGCCGATCCACCAGCACTTCCCGGAGCGGCACCTGGCGCGCAACGGCCTGCCGAACTACTGGGGCTACAACACGCTCGGCTTCTTCGCGCCGGACGCGCGCTACAGCAGCAGCGGCGACATCGGCGGACAGGTGCGCGAGTTCAAGGCGATGGTCAAAACGCTGCACGCCGCCGGGATCGAAGTTATCCTGGACGTGGTCTACAACCATACCTGCGAGGCTGACCGGCTCGGGCCGACTCTCTCGTTCCGCGGAATCGACAACCGCAGCTACTACCGGCTGCCGCCGGACAACCGCCGCTACTACATGGACTACACCGGTTGCGGCAACACGCTGAACATGCTGCACCCGCGCACGCTCCAACTGGTGATGGACAGCCTGCGCTACTGGGTGCTCGAGATGCACGTGGACGGCTTCCGCTTCGACCTGGCCTCGGCGCTGGCGCGCGGGCTGCACGAAGCCGATCGGCTTTCGGCCTTCTTTGACATCATCCACCAGGACCCGGTGATCTCGCAGGTCAAGCTGATCGCCGAGCCGTGGGATGTCGGACCGGGCGGCTACCAGGTTGGCAACTTTCCGGTGCTCTGGGCTGAGTGGAACGGCAGATACCGCGACACCGTGCGACGCTACTGGCGCGGCGACACCATCCCGGTGGCTGAGCTGGCCTACCGCCTGACAGGCTCCAGCGACCTCTACGAGCGGGATGGCCGCCGCCCATCGGCCAGCATCAATTTCATCACCTCGCACGACGGCTTCACGCTGCGCGACCTGGTCAGCTACAACCAGAAGCACAACGAGGCCAACCTGGAGGACAACCGCGACGGCGATAACAACAACAACTCGTGGAACTGCGGCGTGGAAGGGCCGACGGACGACCCGGCGGTGAACGAGCTGCGGGCGCGGCAGCAGCGCAATTTCCTGGCGACGCTGCTTCTGTCGCAGGGTGTGCCGATGCTGCTGGCCGGCGACGAGCTGAACCGCACGCAGCGCGGCAACAACAACGCCTATTGCCAGGACAACGAGATCAGCTGGATCAACTGGGAGCTGGACGCCCCGGCGCGTGAGCTGCTGGAGTTCACCCGGCGGCTGCTGCGGCTGCGGCGCGAGCACCCGGCGCTGCATCGCCGCCAGTTCTTCCAGGCGCGCCCGATCCACGGCGGCGCGGTGCGCGAC
This sequence comes from Roseiflexaceae bacterium, assembly GCA_042408595.1. Taxonomy (GTDB): domain Bacteria; phylum Chloroflexota; class Chloroflexia; order Chloroflexales; family Roseiflexaceae; genus JBHOQX01. Next base: position 3,449 of record JBHOQX010000109.1, read on the forward strand.
GTTTGCTGGTTCCGCCCGGACGGCCAGGAGATGAGCGACCAGGAGTGGGAGAGCGGGCCGGCGACCTGCATGGGCATGCTGCTGGACGGGCAGCAGATGAAGGAATGGGACGAGCGCGGGCGCTACATCACCGACGACGTGCTGTTGCTGCTGCTGAACGCCCACCCGGCCGACGTGCCGTTCACGCTCCCCGGCGCGCCCGGCGACCCGCCGTGGGAGTTGGTGCTGGACACCGCCACCCCCTCGCTGTCGAGCATCCTGCCCGCCGGCAACGGCACGGCCTACCCGCTGCGGGCGCGCTCGCTGGCGCTGCTGCGGCAGGCGCGTGAGCGGAAGTGACAATGAGGAAGATTAATTAAATAGCACTGGGTTTTCTATGCGTCGCATAGAAAACCCAGTGCTATACTTACCAGTCCGCACTGCTATCGCCGATTACCTTGTCCAGACAAAATCCATCAGGTACTCTCCCGATCGCCCATCAAGTACCACATTGAAGTCATTGCTTCGGCTAGGCGCCCGTCCAGGTGGGCTGGAGGAATCAATTCCAATCCCTGACAACGTAATCAACCACACTAGCCGAGGCTTTGCAAATATAGCATCAGCAGCAAATCGAGCACTCTGATCTCTTGGTGGTATGCCCATGCCCTTATAGCTCAGCCACCCGAAGTGAGCAACAACACTTGAGGCCTCCTTGACTAAATCTCCATTACAGAGCATCAGCTGTTCAATCGTCCTATCTTTACCGAGAACTGATCCGCTAACACTCGTTGGTCCTACAGGACCGAAAATCCAGTTTTCCGAGAGGAGACCTTCTCTTAGTTGCGCTACATCGGGAGGAAGTGGATGCGGATTTGCCTGAGAAGCTCCGCCAGGCAGGGAGGCTGATGGGCTAGGTGTTTGGTTAATAGTTGAAGAGTCGGTAGGATACGGTGTCGCAAGCTGAGCAATCAAGGGGGTTATAGCAGCAGATATAGGAGGTGCTGCGCTAGCATATTTCCTTTTAAATGCAAAATTCCCAAAAATCCACCCCATAGAAAAAAGGAGCAAAAAGGTAAAAATCGATGCGGCTATAAAAATATATCTCTGCTGTTTCATCACGAGCTCCGTTATACAAATCTAACTAAGCTCCCGATGGCACAGAGGGATTCTTGTAAGCGATAGTAACCTGCACACCCTTATTCGATGTAGAATAGTCGTAGCCAGCGAAGAAATGAGCAGTCTGAGCGAATGAAGTATTTGAAATAACAGCAAGGCCAGCCGCTAATGCGGTTATGGATCCTACGACCAAAAAATTCTTCTCGTGAAAACAGAAGCCAACGCGGTTGTCTTCATAGTAAAATCATCTGTTGATCTTGCTGCGAACGAGAATTGAGTAGCTCACCTCCATTCTTGCCCTATTATAGCTATGTGTTTAACGGTTGTCAATGCCAATTTGGTTGTGCGACGTAAGTAGCCCTGAATGTCCGATCTCTGGCGTGTTGGCTCCCTTTCGTGGTTTCTTTCGCTCACGACACATACGGTGGCAGGTCGAGCACCTGGAAGCCATTCGGCCCCCTGACGACCCGGAAGGTGAACTGCGACCGCGGCGGCTGGTCGCTGCCGGGAATGTCGATCACCAGCCGCCGCCCGTCCGGGAAGACGAAGGTGACGGTGAAGAGGAACTCGCCGTTCGGCCCCATGCCGCCCGGGGTGATCGACGCCGGCGCGAGGCACCGGAGACCGTTCACACGGCAGCCGGATTCGAACAGGGCGGCCCGGTCGTCCGGCGCGATGCCCGGGTTCCAGTCCCGCAGGGTTTCGTAGCTGCCGCCGTAGAGCGCCGCCGCGCCCTGGTAGTCGCCGCGGCGCATCGGGTCGAGGAACTGCTCAAGGGTGGCCTGCGCCGCGGCAGCGTCGCGCCCGGCGGGGTTCGCCGTGGGCGCGGTGCAGGCGGCGAGGAGGTAGGTGAGGACAAGGGTGACAGGCAAATGGGTTATTCGCATGCCGGGACAGTCCTGTGCGCCGCGCCGCACTCACGGCATGGCTGTATCGTATGAAGAGCATTCTTTCAATCCGGGCCACCAGCCGGTGGAGCGGGCTGCGTACCGCAGCCGAGCGCTTGAGCGCGTGCTGCGGCGTAGACCAACCGTGATTCTTAATCTTCATTAGCTATTGAGCGCCGGGTTACCGGATGAACCATTCCGCAGGTTCCAGGCACGCAAACAATTCCGGCGGCGCCTCGTGCAGCCGCGAGGCGAGATAACCGCGGATCTGGGCTGCGCTCTCTGCCTGGCCGCCCCAGCCCTCGCCGTCGTAGCGGTAGCCGTCCGGCGTCACCTGCACTACGAAGATCGCCGGTTCGAGGTACGCCTTGAAGCTTGCCTGGAACAGCACCCAGTCGTCAACCCGATCGATCGACCGAATCTCGTCGAATTCGAAAGATCGAGTTGCCAGGTCTGCTGCTACGCGTCTCGGGATCTCTGCAAGCAGCGCCTGGCCGATCCTGCGCGCTTCCCCGGAATCCGGCGGGATGCGCGTGACCTTGACACACGGGTCATTCGCGGTTGCTGCCGTAAGCGTAGGCGGCGCGCTTGGCGCGGCGGTCGGCGCGGCGGGTGCATACGTTGGTGCCGCTGTCGCATGTGCCGGCGTGGCGGGCGGTGCTGCTGTCGCATGCGTTGGCGGGGCGGTCGGCGCTGCTGATCTATCCGCCAGAGCGCCAGGGATGGGGCGGGGGGTCGTCGCCTGGGTTGGCTGATCGATGGACGGTGTTCCCCCACAGTCCACCAGAGCCAGCAACAGCAGCAGCAGCGGCCAGAAGCGTGGGACGATGTGAGCGCCAGGCATAGCTTTCCTCGGCAAAGTAAACCTGGAAACCGTCTCGCATGCGATGTGTAAACCTCGCGGGTGCTACTTCATACCTGTCCGAAGAATCAGGGGAGGGGCCTCGGGGAGGGCTTCGCCCCTCGCCGAAAACCCCACCCGCGCCGGAATATTTCGAATAGCCTCTTACTGGCACCACGCCGCACGCCTGACGCCGTCGTAAGCAGCCGTGACGCGGTAGTTCCGGGACCAGACCCCAACTCCGGACGTATTATTTGCAGCTTCCACGATATCGTCATACCCGTTCGATCCCTCATTCCAGATGAGACCCACGTGGGTACTTTGCGCGAAAGCATCCATTCGCTCCGTGTTATTGTATGAGCCAGAACCGCAAGCGCTGCCAGTCCCACTACCACAAACATCTGAGCACGCGCCACTGCAGCCATCCCGGAAAGCGGTAGATGAGTACGGTCCGTGTACATTATCACCTTCGGGCCAATAGAAATACCCGGTGTTGCCGGTGGAGTCCTTCATTGCCCACGTCTTGAAAACAAGACCAGAGCAGTCAGGTCCTTCACAAGAGGATCCGCCATCAGTAGGGCAGCCAGGGGTGTTATCAGAATTGCTGTCATCCCACCAACCGCCGCCCCACTCATAGCCTTCGTACAATGCGCGATAGGCATAGTCACTTGCCTGGTTCCGATTCCAGCACGAGATATCCCATCCAGCAGTGACGGGATGGACGAAGATGAGTGCTGCAACTGTGCCCAGAAATCAGGAGTCCACTCATCCGCAGCTTCATGACCGCACCTCCACTGGTCCTCGCCCGCGCAGCACCTCAGCGCCCTCTGTGGTTGAGCCGAGCACATACACACCCCCGTCCCGATCAACCCCAACCCGTCCCGTAGGGTTGAAAGCCGAACTCTGCTGGTTCGGGACCAGCCCATCCTGCAGCACGTGCCCGCTGGCATCGAACCATACCACTCGCAGGTGCTGCATCCACTCGAAGACACTTACATAGGCCTGTCCAACTCGCCCGAAGTGTGCCACGGCGCCAAGCGGAGTGTCCGACATGATCTCGACTGCCACCCCATGCTGCAGATCAGCCAGGCGCGTCCGGTAGTCATCCAGCCATTGAACCTGAAGATCAGGTCGACTGCGGCTGAGCCGCTGTGTATCGCGGTTCTGCATCTGTCCGTTTGCGGTCAGCGGCCTTACCATTCGACCATCCGCCCGGTCCAGCACCGTGAGATCGCTATTCAACCCACCTGGACGGCGCGCGAAGACAGATCCAGTGACAGTCATCTTCCCGTTGGGATCAAACTGATAGATCTGTGGTATGCGCGCCTTGGAGCCGGCCGCAGGCACGCCAACCATATCCAGGACGGCCACCCGGCCTGCTTCATCAATCGCGACATCACCAACACCCTTGACTGGTACAGCGTAGCTGCGGGACGTGTGCGTGTGGGTGTTGACGATCATGACGCGGGTGTTGACGTGATCCAGCAGGGCAATCGTGCCATTGGGGCTGACGTCAAGCGAATCCGGGCCTACCGTCACTTGTTCGGACCCCGCGGCGAGGCCTGCGTTATCAGAACCATTTCCCCACGGCAGGCGCAACACCAATTCGGTGGGCAACTGCTGTCCTGCCGCTAATTGAATCCGCGTGTATACAGGAACTACCACAGGTTCGATTGTGCCAACAGACGGGTATCGCACTGGGATGCCCGCCTGACTTTCTCGAACGTCGAGGTAGTAGCGTAATGTTTGCCGATCGCGATGCGCCGCGGGAAGCGCAGCAGTCAAGACTTGCAAGGAGTCATGATTCTCCTCCACTAATGGGATCGGGGCAAACCTGTCACCGGGCGCCCAGGTGGCGAAGAGGGTCGCATCGGGGCGACATGCCTGAAGATTTGGCAGCTGATAGCCGCATGCGAAGCGAAACTCCAGTCGCACCGTTTCGTCAGAGCGCACAAGCACCGGTGGGGTATGACCGATATCAATCGCAGGATAGATATCTGGATCAAATCGGTCAAGGTATAGAGAAGGCTTTGCGCCCACTCCACCGAAAATCGCCATATTCAACCATCCAATGGTAAAGCCGAGAATGAGCCAGAGGCCAATCTGTCGTAATCGATGTAAAGATGGAAAGCCCCGGCGGTTGCCCGAACTCTCTCTGAATACATCTGTCATGACCGCGCCTCCTCATGTCAGGTGGCACACGCCTGCCGCTCTCCATGCCGATCTGCTACCCTGCGCTCCTGAGTCGCTCCAGGGAGCAAGGCGGAAATGGAATCTTCGATCGGATGCCATTGCAATAACTCTACACCCACTCCTCTTAGGAAAGCTCTTAGGAACTCGGGCAGTGTTGGTCGGATCCATGGGGTGGGATGGTGAGCCGGTCACAGCCCATACGCCCGCGCAAGCTCGCGCAGTTCGGCGGAGGGCGCGCCGTGGAGTCGGACATAGCGCGCGTACTCCCGCCGCGCCGCCCGCCGGTCGCGCTGCGCCAGGTAGGCGCGCACGAGCGCCGGCGGCGCTTCGGTGTCCCAGGGATCCGCATCCAGCAGTCGGCGGGCGCGGGCGATGCATGCCTCGGCGGCGCCGCGCCGTAGGTCGTCGGCGAGGAGCCAGTGAACGGCATCGGCGTAGACCTGGCGGTAGTCGTCGGCTTCCGCGGAGGGTGGCTTTGCAAGCGAGAAATCGCCCGTGTAAAGCCGCTCCGCCTCGGCGAACGCCGCCCGCGCCGCAGCGTTGTCGCCGTGGGCGAGCGCCGCCTGCCCGCGCCGGGCCGCGTCGAGGAATTCGTCGAGATCGACCGTACTAGCGAGCGCGGGATTCAGTAGGTAGCCGTGCTCGGTCGTCAGCACGAAGGTCGACGTGCCGCCGGGCGCGAGCTCGGGTTCCAGCACGCGGCGCAGCCCGGCGAGCGTCAGGTGAAAGTTGGCGGAAAGGTCGATCTCGCCGGGCCGGTCGGCCCAGACATAGCGGGCGATTCCTTCGAGCGGCTGTGGCTCGCGTCGGCGCGCCAGGAAGAGGAGCATCCGCTGCATGCGCAGCGCGCCGGCCCGCTGCGCCCGCCAGCGTTCCGGCGGCAGCGTCCGGCCGTTGATCCGCACCGCGAAGCGCCCCAGGCAGCGGATGTCGAGCGATGCCGGCGCGGCTGGCCCGGCCAGGCCGCGGGCAGCCGCGCCGGCATCGCGCGCGCGGCGCAGCAGCATCCACATCCGCGCCGGATGCCACCAGTCGAAATTCAGATAGCCGGTGGCTGCACCGAAACCGAGCGCCTCCGCGAGCGCCTGGTCCCCGGCCGCTTCATCGCCGAGCGCATATTCCACCGCCGCAAGGTGCAGCAGCACGCTCGCATGGCTCTGGCGGAAGCCGAGCGCGGCGTAGCGCGCGGCGGCATCGGCAAGCGCCGCGCGAATCTCCGGCGTCGCGCCGCGCTCCAGGTCGAGCAGCGCCATAAAGACGCGCAGGTTCGTGGCGACGACCGGCGAGGCGGAAGCGAGCGCCGCGCTCTGGGCTGCGTCGGCGGCGCAGCGCGCCTCGGTGTGCTTCCCTTGCAGCAGCCAGAGCATCAGCGGTCCCTCGTCCCCCTCACCCCAGCCGCCGCGCTGGTAACACGCTTCGGCCTCGTCCAGCCGCCCCATGTCGCGCAGCACGCGCCCCTCGGCGGCGGCGATCCAGCACGCCAGCGGCTCGCGCGGCCCATCACGCTCGACCAACGCCCGGGCGCGGCGCAGGGTTGACAGCGCCGCCTCCAGATCGCCGGCTCGTGCCAGCAGCAGCCCGTACTCGTAAAGTGTCCAGTTATACAGGTACGGGTTCTGCCGCTGCCGCGTGGCAAGTCGCAGCGCCGCGTCCAGCGCCTGGCGCGCGGCGGGGAGATCGCCGCGGACATGATAGGCGGCGGCCAGGTTGCGGCGCAGCACGGTTTCCCATGCGACGCGGCGTGCCGCCTTCGGCTCGGATTCGATCACGCGTAGGCCGCGCTCGCCCGCTTCAATCGCGGCATCAAGCTCGTCCAGCCCCAAGTGATTGAGAAAGTCGGCCAGGCAGAGCGCGGCGGCGCAGCTCGGGTCAGCCGGCGCCGGGCAGGCGCGCGTTTCGGCAAGCCCCCAGGCGAAGCGCCCCAGCAGGTACGCGGCGATCGCTGCTTCGGCGACCGCGCGCGCATGGCCGTCCAGATCTCGCCGGCACGCGAACTCCGCCGCCGCCTGAGCGAATGTAAGCGCACTGTCGGCGTCGCTCGCCAGCCGGGCGAGCATCGCGCGGTAGCACCCGAGCCAGGGCGGGAGCGGCGCGCCGTCGGCCAGCAGCGCGTCGACCTCCGCGGTCAGGTTTGCATCCTGGCGCAGGTCGCGGCAGCGGGCCGCGGCTCGGGTTTCGAGGGTGCGAGATGCCATGGTGGACGTGGGTAGGGGGCGGGTGTTGAATGCGATCTGGCCCGCGCCACAATTGTATCCGTGCCATCTGCCGCGGTCAAGCACTGCGGCGGCGGGGCCCGAAGCGCGCGGGTGATGCGGACTTGCGCTCAACCAAACGATAGAGTGCGTCACGCGTCGTCCGGATCGCCCGCGTTCTATGCGTTATGAAGGTCGACTTTTACATCCGGTCTGCTGCACGCCGGGGACCTGATGAAGATTAACTTTTAAATCCGGTATCCGGCCCTCACCCCCCAACCCCCTCTCCCATCGCGATGGGAGAGGGGGTTGGGGGGTGAGGGCCATGCCGAAATAATTCGTGAATCTTCATAAGGCCCCGGCTATCATTGCGAAGCCCGCCTGCGCAGGCTGGAGCCCGCGTAGGCGGGCTTGGCCGCCAGAGCCCACGGCTTCAGCCGCCGGGCGAACGCGGATACCGGATTCATTTCTTGATCCTCATTAGCCGCTGGGCGAACACGGATAGGCCGTCATTCATTTGTAAAACTTCCTGAACCACAGCGTCCGGGCGCCAGCGGCTGCCCGGCGTTCTGGCGCGAGGCGACGTGCTACAATGTACGACTGGCGCCATCGCCACCGAAAAGGCAGCAGCGTACCATGAGCCTCGCCAACAACGCATGCCCGTCCGACGCGCCGCCGGAGATGGTCCCCGACCGGCCGCATCTGATCTTCACGACCCGGCTGGACGGCGCGGCGCTGGCCGAATTGCTGGCGACGCCCGGGCTGCTCGCCACGCTGGCAGCCAACGGCGATGGCGTGGCACTCGGCATGGCACGGCCTGGCCCGGCGCACGCCGCCGCCGCCCGCGCCCTGGCCGACGGGGGAGTGATGGCCGTCGCCTGGCTGCGGCCGCACCCGGAGGACGGCCCGGCCTTCAACGCACAGAACTACCCGCAGGCCCGCGCCGCCTACCTCGGCTTTCGCGACTGGGCGCGCGAGCACGGCCTGCGCTTCGACGCCGTCGGCCTCGAAATCGCCCCGCCGGTCGAGGTCGCCCGCGCCGACCTGTTCAGTCCGCGCTATCTGGCGCGACGCCTCTGGCTGGCCGGCGACAATGTCCTCTGGCCGGCGGCGCGCGCCGCCTACGCCGATCTGCTCGCCGTCATGCGCCACGATGGCTACGAGACACACTCCTACCAGTGGCCGCTCGCCGCTGACGATCGCCGCGCCGGGACCACGCTGGTGCAGCGGGCGTTGGAGATCGTCGATCTGCCGTCCGACCTCGATGTGCTGATCTGCCGCTGCGCCGACCCGCAGACGTGCGGCCGCCTGGGAAGCGCCTTCGTCGCGTCCTATGCCACCTCCGCCGACGCACTGCTGCTGGACGCGGCACGCGGCTGGCCGGCGCTCCAGCGCGACCTGCTGCTCGCCGCGCGCCACTGCGACACGCTCTATCTCGACTCGCTGGAGGCCTGCGTTGCCGGCGGGTTGCTCCCCCGGCTCGCCGCGCTGGACTGGTCCGCGCCGGCGCGGGCGCCCCGGCTGCCGCGCCTCGCCGTCGGCACGCTGCGCGCCCTGCTGCTGCTCACGCTGCTCGGCGCGCGCTTCGGGCCGCGGGCGCTGGCCTGGGCCGGCTGGGTGCTGGCGGCGCTCCTCTGGCTGCGGGGGCGGCGCGACACGGCGGCACGGTGATACGGTGCGCGTCGGGGCGTGTGCCATGCGCCCCGAGATTCCCGGGCCCTGCACGCCGGACCCGTCCCGCGTCTTCCTTCGTGGCGGATCTATCTCCCCCAAATTTGCGTAATTGTTGATAGCATTACTTGCCATGTGGCACGTCTGCTGCAACGGTCAGGCGCCGTCACATGGGGCGCGGCCGCGGGACGATGTTGCGCGGCGCGCATGCATCCATGCGTGAGGAAGACGCGTACCATCGCAGGCGCCTGATGGCGGGGCGGTGAGGTGTCGGCAGGCGGTGGTCGGCGGGCGCATGCCGCAGTCGGCTATCTGCGCCAGAGGCACGGCTGGCGTTCGCCCTTCGTCAGCCTGAGACAAGGATGAGGGACAGATGGTAGACGTCACACGGCGATTCGAATTTTCTGCGGCGCACCGCTACTGGCGAGACGACTGGACGCGCGAGGAGAACGAGCGCGTCTTCGGCGCGTGTACCAGCCCCTACGGCCACGGCCACAACTACACGCTCGATGTGACCGTGCGCGGCGCGCCCGACCCGGTCACCGGGATGGTGATGAATATCACCGATCTGAAGCGGATCGTCGGCGACGTGCTGGAGGCGTTCGATCACAAACATCTGAACGAGGATACGCCCTACTTCAAGGACCGCATCCCGACGACCGAGAACATCGTGCGGGTGTTGTGGGGGCTGATCGCACCGCGCCTGCCGGCCGGCGTCGCCCTGGCGCGCCTGCGCCTGTACGAGTTGAGCGACCTGTGGGCCGACTATGCCGGCGAGGACGAGGCCGAGTTCTCGCGCTCGTATGTCTTCTCGGCGGCGCACCGCCTGCACGCCGCGCCGCTGTCGGACGCGGAGAATCAGGCACTGTACGGCAAGTGCAACAACCCTAAGGGCCACGGCCACAACTACACGCTCGAGGTGACCGTGCGCGGCCCGGTCGATCCGGCGACCGGCATGGTGATCGACCTACCCGAGCTGGATCGGGCGGTCCACGCGGTGCTCGCGCCGCTCGATCACCATCACCTGGATCGGGAGGTTCCGGCCTTCGCCGACCAGCCCTCGACCGCCGAGAACATCGCCGTCTACCTATGGAACGAGCTTGCGCCGCGGCTGGAAGGCCGGCTGGCGCGGGTTCGGCTGTGGGAGACGAAGAAGAACATGTTTGAATATTGTGGGGGGATTTCATAGGCTTAGGGAGCGGAGAGCTTCGGGGAGGCGAAGCCTCCCCGGAATTCCTCTTGGCAGGCTCAGCGGCGGCGCGCCACCACTGAGCCTGCCAAGAAGTCTTGGAGGGCCGCAGGCCCTCCAAACCTCCCGCACAGTGGGCGATAGCATCATCGATGCACAATGGAGACAATCACATGAACCCCAACGGCAACGGCCACAACGGCCGCAATGGACATACTGGCATGAAGCAGGCCGCAGCGGAGTTGGACCTGTCGCAGTTCGAGGAACTGATCATCCCCGGACGCGGCAAGATCGAGGGCATGACGTTCGACTCGGACGCGCGGATCGAAGCGGCGGTGCAGTCGATCCTGGGCGCGATCGGCGAGGACCCGGCGCGCGAGGGGCTGCTGCGTACGCCGAGCCGTGTGGCGAAGATGTACGCCGAGTTGACTGCCGGCTATCGCGTCGATCCGGAGGCGCTGATCAACGACGCCGTCTTCAGTGTGGACTATGACGAAATGGTGATGGTGAAGGACATCGACTTCGCCAGCCTCTGCGAGCACCACATGCTGCCGTTCATGGGCCGCGTCCATGTCGCCTACATCCCGGACGGCAAAGTGATCGGGCTGAGCAAGATCCCGCGGATCGTCGAAATGTTCGCGCGGCGGCTTCAGGTGCAGGAGCGGATGACGGTGCAGATCGCCGATTTCCTCAACGAGGCGCTCAGCCCGCGCGGTGTCGCCGTGGTCGCCGAGGGGGTGCATCTGTGCTCGGTGATGCGCGGCGTCAAGAAGGCCAATGCCACGATGATCACCTCGGCGATGCGCGGTGTCTTCCGCGACGACCCGAAGACCCGCGCCGAGTTCATGGGCCACGTCGATCGGGCCGGCGCGCGGGAGTAGCATGCGCGGGTTAAGGGGTGAATTGCCTTTGCCCCGACACGTGGCCTGCAGTAATGGTATGAATGTTCCACGCACCATCGTCATTCTTGGCGCGTCGCGCGGGATTGGCCGGGCGACGGCGCTGGCGCTCGCGGCGCCCGGCGCGCGGCTGGTGCTCGCCGCCCGCGACGAAGCGGCCCTGGCCCGGGTAGCCGCCGACGCCCGCGAGCACGGCGCGGAGGCCGAGCCTGTGACCTGCGACATCACCGCCGAGCCGCACGTCCTCCGGCTGATGGAGACGGCGGCAGCCAGCGGGCGGATCGACATGCTGGTGAACAGCGCCGGCGGCGCGGTCGTGCGCCCGTTCGAGGAACTGACGCTGGCCGAGTGGGAGGAGACGCTGCGTGCCGGGCTGACCGGCGCGTTCCTCGCCTGCAAGCACGCCGCACCACACATGCCCGACGGTGGGCTGATCGTCAATGTCGCCTCGGTCGCAGCGCGGCAGGCGTTCCCCGGCTGGTCGGCCTACGCCGCGGCCAAGGCCGGGCTGCTCGCCTTTTCGAACGCCATCCGCGAAGAATTGCGCCCGCGCGGCATCCGTGTCACCGTCGTGCTGCCCGCCGCGACCGACACCGGGCTGTGGGACGCAGTGCCTGGGGAGTGGAACCGCGCCAACATGCTGCGCGCCGAAGACGTGGGCCGCGCCATCGCCCACCTCGCCACGCAGCCAGCGTATATGACGACCGAGGAACTGGTGGTCGGGCATGTTGCCGGGAGGTTGTAAGAGCTAGGTTCAGCCTTTCATGCCACTTGTGTCGCAGGCTGTCATCATGGGGGTCACCCGCCATACGGCGGCAGCGTATTCACCAAAAAGCCGTTCCGGGTCTTGACGACAGTGAACGGAAACTCGGAAACCTTCGGTGTACCTGGAATGGCGATGACAAACGGGCGCCCGTCCGCCTCCACAAATGTCACGGTGAAGGTAAATATGCCGGTCGGATCTGTGCTGCTCTGTCTGATCGACGCCGGCGCGAGGCACCGGAGACCGTTCACACGGCAGCCGGATTCGAGCAGGGCGGCCCGGTCGTCCGGCGCGATGCCCGGGTTCCAGTCGCGTAGTGTTTCGTAGCTGCTGCCGTCGAGCGCCGCCGCGCCCTGGTAGTCGCCGCGGCGCATCGGGTCGAGGAACTGCTCAAGGGTGGCCTGCGCCGCGCGCTCGTTCGCGCGACTCACTGGCAGGATGGAGTTGCTTTACTTCGATTGTCTGAACCATGTCAACAGCTTCCGGAGCGGGTGGCAATTGAATGTGTCGCGGTGTAGAATGGCCCACGTCGGTCGGTCGCCATTTGTTGTTCGTTGCCATCAATGCCCAAAGAGGCCATACTCGTCGCCAAACTCGTCGAACTGCCGCCCGGCGCGCTGCGCTACGCCGAGGTGGACGGCCTGCCGATCGCGCTTGCCAACGTCGGCGGGACGATCTACGCCTTCAGCGATGTCTGCCGGCACGAAGGCGGGCCGCTCTCCGCCGGCGTCCTGATCGGCGAAACCGTCACATGCCCGTGGCATGGTTGGACGTACAACGTCCGCACCGGAAAGGCGGTCATCCCGCCGGTCTGCATCCGCATCCCGACCTACGAGGTGCGCGTCGAGGGCGAGGATGTGTTCGTGATCGTGGACTGGCCGGAAGATGCGTAGTGCGTAAAGCGACGAAGGACGAATGACGAAGGACGAACGTCGACGCTGCCTTGGCAGAGATGTATGCATCTTGTTGGGCTTGCTTTTGTCCTCGGTCTTTCGTCCTTCATCCAGCTTCACCCCTCGAACTGCGCCGCCAGTGCCTCGGCCCACTGCTCGTTGGCGTGGCGCGTGCGCCCGGCGTTGTGCGGCGTATGAACGACGTTCTCGCGCCCCAGCAGCGGGTCGTCGAGCGGGAGCGGCTCGATGTCGAAGACATCGGCGGCGAGTGCCAGTTCGTCGGCCAGCACCCGTGCGCGGAGCGCCGCCACATCGCAGATCGCCGCGCGGGTCGCCAGGATGACCAGGCAGCCCTGCGGCAGCGCGCGGATATGCTCCGCCGTCACCAGGCCGCGGGTGGCGTCGGTCAGCGGAAGCATCGGCGCAAAAACCTCGGCGTCACGCACCAGCCGCTCCAGCCGCCATTCGCGGCGCGCGCCAGCCCGGTGGAAGCACGGCTCGGGAGCGTACGGGTCCCACGCCGCTACGTCTGCGCCCAGCATACGGGTGAAGCTGGCGTAGCGGCTGCCGATGTTGCCGGCGCCGACAACCCGTACGCGCTTACCGGCGATCGTCCCGTTCGCGAAGCGTGGGTCGTCGCCGAACTGTTCGCCGCGGGCGCCGGGCCGCCCTACGCCGCCCGGCGCACTGTAATCCCACGGCGCGTGGCTGGTCAGGATCGCGTGGTGCAGCTGCGGGATGCGCCGCAGGCCGCAGAGCGTGAGCGCCAGGGCGAACTCGGCCACGCTCTGACCCCAGAACCCCTCGCTCGGCTGTGTGTACGCCCGCACACCGCGCGCCGCGAGTAGCTCCGCCGCGCCAGGCAGCGGCCCGTAGCCGCCCTCGACGGCCGCCTCGCGCAGCCGCGGCATCCGGTCGAGGCAGGCCGCCGTCAGCGGGACGCCCAGCGCCACCAGGCGCGTCACTTGCTCTGGCGCGGCGGCCAGCTCCCCGACTGGGCGGCGGTCGCCGCGGGCCAGGCGGACGAGCTCGACCGTGCCCTGCGCCCGCCACAGCGCATGGAGGTGGTCGGCGGCAAACGGCCAGATTCCGTCAAAATCGGGATGGACGACGATCAGGCTGGTCATGTGGCTCCTGCGCTTTCAGGACGAAGGACGGTGGACGAAGGACAAAGGCAGGTTTTTCTTGATTCGAACAGTGTTGGCGTAGCGCGCTTCCGGGCGGGCTTGTCGGCGGCAGAATCCCACCCCCCAACCTCCAGCCCCTGCGCGGGCCGGGGTTCGTCCTTCGTCAGCTGCGAGGCACCTTGTCACCTCGGCCCCTTCTCCAGTATAATGGAATATCTCTGCGATGCCGACAGAGGGCCGCCGATGCTCAAGCAGAAACGAGACGAGCGTGTTGCGGCGCTCGAGGCGCACGATACGCGCAACCCCGGGTGCCCGCTCGAGCTGGGCTGGATCGAGGACGTGCGCGTCAACCGCAGCGCCGTGGAACGCCGCGCTGCCACCCTTCCCGCCCGCCGCACGGTCAAGCAGGCCTGGCAGGCGGCCTGGCTGCTCCGCGCCGTTACCGTGCTCGACCTGACGACCCTTAGCGGCGACGACACGCCCGGCAACGTCGCGCGGCTGTGTGCCAAGGCCCGCCACCCGGTGCGCGGCGACCTTCTGGCGGCGCTCGGCGCCGCCGGCCTCGGCATCCGCGTCGCGGCGGTCTGTGTCTATCATGAAATGGTTCCGACCGCCGTCGCCGCGCTGCGTGGGACGGATATCCCGGTTGCCGCGGTCTCGGCCGGCTTCCCCGCCGGGCTGAACCCGCTCGACCTGCGCATCCGCGAGATCGAGGCGTCGGTCGCGGCGGGCGCACGCGAGATCGACATCGTCATCAGCCGGCGGCACGTGCTCACCGGCGACTGGCAGGCGCTCTACGATGAAGTGCGCGCCTTTCGCGCCGCCTGCGGCCCGGCGCACATGAAGGCTATCCTGGCGACCGGCGAGCTCGGCACGCTCCAGCACGTGATGCAGGCCAGCCTGGTGGCGATGATGGCTGGCGCGGATTTTATCAAAACTTCCACCGGCAAGGAAGCGGTCAACGCCACGCTGCCGGTGAGCCTGGTGATGGTGCGGGCCATCCGCGCCTACCACGAGCGCACCGGCGCCACGGTCGGCTTTAAGCCGGCGGGCGGCATCCGCACCGCCAAGCAGGCGCTCGACTGGCTGATCTTGATGAAAGAAGAGCTCGGCGACCCGTGGCTGCGGCCGCACCTGTTCCGCATCGGCGCGAGCACGCTCCTCGGCGATATCGAGCGCCAACTGGAGCACGCCGCGACCGGCCGGTACTCGGCGGCGTTCCGACATCCGTTGGGATAGGGAGTGCTTGGCACTGGATCGTGCGCCCGACCCATCGCGATGCGCTCGTCTGGAGCCGGCCCGACGCCGCGCTCGGCGACCATGCCCGGAGGAGCTGGTCTCCCCGACGCTGCCGATCCGCGCGCCCGTTAGCGCCTTTTTCGCCGGCGCGCCCAATACAACGGTGTAGCGGACGAAGGACGACGGACGAACGCCAAGCGAAGGAGCCAGCGAGCCAAGGTGACACGTTGACACGGTGACAGGGTGGCTCTGCTTGCCTGGATGGCGATGCGACGGGCGTCGAGGATGGAGGATCGAGGATGGAGGATGAGGATGAGGATCGAGGAAGTGATCGCGATCTTCAATCTTCGATCCACTACCGTCCACCGTCCCCCGTCCACCATCCATAGCCAGGGTTGACCAATGGCTCCGAGTATCGCCGAAATCTTCGAGACCATGGCCTACGGCCCCGCGCCGGAGAGCCCGGCGCCGGCGCTCGAGTGGCTCGACGCCCACGGGCGGCGCTTCGGCTGCTTCATCGGTGTGGCCTGGACGCCGCCGGACGACGCACGCCTGTTTGAGACGATCAACCCCGCCAATCGCCAGCCGCTGGCGCGGGTGACGCAGGCCAGCCCGGAGGAGGTGGACGCGGCGGTCGCGGCGGCGCGCGCGGCACAGCCCGGCTGGTGGGCGCTCGGCGGGCATGCCCGGGCGCGCTACCTCTACGCCCTGGCCCGCCTGGTGCAGAGGCACAGCCGCCTGCTGGCCGTGCTGGAGACGCTCGACAACGGCAAGCCGATCCGCGAGACGCGCGACCTGGACATCCCCCTCGTGGCGCGGCACTTCAGCTACCACGCCGGCTGGGCGCAACTGATGGCACAGGAGCTGCCGGGCTACGGTCCGGTCGGCGTCGCTGGGCAGATCATCCCCTGGAACTTCCCGCTGCTGATGCTCGCCTGGAAGATCGCGCCGGCCCTGGCGATGGGCAACACCGTGGTGCTCAAGCCGGCAGAGTGGACCCCGCTCACCGCGCTGCTGTTCGCCGAACTGTGCCAGGAGGCCGGCCTGCCGCCCGGTGTCGTCAATATCGTCACCGGCGACGGTGCGGTCGGCGAACTGATCGTCCGGCACCCCGGCGTGGACACGATCGCCTTCACCGGCTCGACCGAGGTCGGGCGGCTGATCCGCGTGGCGACCGCCGGCAGCGGCAAGGCGCTCTCGCTGGAGCTGGGCGGCAAGTCGCCGTTCATCGTCTTCGAGGACGCCGACCTGGACAGCGCGGTCGAAGGCGTGGTGGACGCGATCTGGTTCAACCAGGGGCAGGTCTGCTGCGCCGGCTCGCGGCTGCTGGTGGAGGAAAGCGCCGCGCCGCAGATCGTCCGCAAGCTGCGCGCGCGGATGGAGACCTTGCGCGTCGGCGACCCGCTCGACAAGGCGATCGATATCGGCGCGATCATCTCGCCGCAGCAGCTCGCCAGGATCGACGGCCTGGTGCGGCAGGGCCAGGCCGAGGGCGCGGAGCTGTGGCAGCCGTCGTGGGCATGCCCGACCGACGGCTACTTCTTCCCGCCGACCCTCTTCACCAACGTCGCTCCGGCAGCGACCATCGCGCAGGTCGAGATCTTTGGGCCGGTGCTGGTGACGATGACCTTCCGCACGCCGGCCGAGGCCATCGCCCTGGCAAACAACACCCGCTACGGCCTGGCGGCCAGCGTCTGGAGCGAAAACATCAACCAGGCGCTCGATGTCGCCCGACAGATCAAAGCCGGTGTGGTCTGGATCAACTCGACCAACCTGTTCGACGCGGCCTCCGGCTTCGGCGGCTACCGCGAGAGCGGCTTCGGGCGTGAAGGCGGGCGCGAAGGGCTGTGGGAGTACGTGAGACGACAGACGTCAGACGTCACAGATCAGCGGGCGAGCGAGCTGGGGGGAGAGGGAAACCCGGTGGCGTGGAAACAGGGAGACATGGATGGAAGCGTCGCCCCGTCAGCCACAAGCGGTACCGCTGCGCACGGTTCCGGGAACGGGGCGGATCGTCGGCAGGGAGCGCCGGCGTTCGCCGATCGTCCATCGTCGATCGCCCTTCCGCCGATTGACCGCACCCCCAAGCTGTACATCGGCGGGAAACAGGCGCGGCCGGATTCCGGCTACAGCCGCGCGGTGTACGGAGCCGATGGGAGGCGGCTCGGCGAGGTCGGCGAGGGCAATCGCAAGGACATCCGCAATGCCGTCGAGGCGGCGCGGGCCGCCGTCGGCTGGGCCGGGCAGACCGCCTACAACCGCGCCCAGGTGGTGTACTATGTCGCCGAGAACCTGAGCGCCCGCGCCGCCGAGTTCGCGCAGCGGCTCCAGGCGCAGACCGGCTGCAGCGCAGCGGCGGCCGCCGCCGAGGTCGAGGCGGCGATCGAGCGGCTGTTCGGCTTCGCCGCCTGGGCGGACAAGTACGACGGCGCGGTCCATCACACCCCGCTGCGCAACGTCACCCTGGCGATGCACGAGCCGATCGGCGTGATCGGCGTCGTCTGCCCGGATGAGCCGCCGCTGCTGGCCTGCGTGACACTTATGGCTGCGGCGATCAGCATGGGCAACGCCATCGTGCTTGTGCCCTCGGAGCGGCACCCGCTCTCGGCGACCGACCTCTACCAGGTGCTGGACACCAGCGACGTGCCGGGCGGGGTGGTCAATATCGTCACCGGGGCGCGCGACGCGCTGGCGAAGGTGCTGGCCGAGCACGACGATGTGGACGCGATCTGGTACTTCGGCGCCGCCGAGGGGAGCGCGCAGGTCGAGCGGGCCGCGGCGGGCAACCTGAAGCGCACCTGGGTGAGCCATGGCCGCCCGCGCGCCTGGGCCGACCCCGCCGCGGACGACGAGTTGCTGCGCCAGGCGACGCAGGTGAAGAATATCTGGGCGCCGTATGGGGCATAACGACGAGCCCCGCGCCCTCGGGGAAGCGATGGACGTTTTTGAGGCTATCCGCAAACGCCACACCACCAACGGCCCGTTCGCCGACCGGCCGGTTGCGCCGGAGCACAAGCGGTTGCTGCTGGAGCTGGCGGCCCGCGCGCCGTCGCATTTCAACTCGCAGCCGTGGCGCTTTATCGTCGTCGAGGATGCGCAGCGGCGCGCGGCGCTGGCCGAGATCGCCGGCGCCTCGATGCGCGACCTGATGGCCGACGGGCGCTTCTGGCAGCAGTATCGCAAGTTCTTTCGCCTGTCGGACGAGGAAGTCGCGGCGACCAGAGATGGCATTCACTTCGACCACATGCCGGCGGTCCTGAAACCGTTCGCGAAATACCTGTTCACCGAGCGCGGCGCGGCGGTGATGAACACGCTCCAGGTGCCGCGGGTGCTCGGCAACGATGCCCGCCGCCTCGTCGCCAACTCGCCGATGCTGCTCGGCCTGGCGCTCGCACGCGAGGTGTATGTGCCGGGCGAGCTAACCGGCCTCTACACGCTGATCTCGCTCGGTGCGGTGGTGCAGACGCTGTGGCTCACAGCGACGGCGCTCGGCATGGGGATGCAGTTCGTCTCGACGCCGCAGGAGATCCCGGCCAACTGGGCGCTGGTGAGCGCGCTCCTGGGCGTCCCCGACGACTTCGAGCTGCTGCTGCTGCTGCGCCTGGGCTACGAGGACGCCAGCCTCAAGCGCCCGACGATCGACTGGACATCGCCGCAGCGCAAGGGGATCGCGGAGCTGGCCTTCCAGGAGGAGTGGGGGCGGCCGGTTTCAAGCTCATCGTTTTGAGTTGACCGTTTTGGGCGCAGCGGGCCGATGTGCGCTGCGGCTGCCTGGCCGCTGCACTCCGCACGTCGCACTCCGCACACAGAACGCATGCTGACCTCCCGCGTTGAAGCAGAACAACTTATCATGCCGCTCGATCTCGATGTTGACCGCGGGCCGCTGCGGCCGCTGCTGAAGTGGGCCGGTGGGAAGCGCTGGCTCGTGCCCTACCTGGCCCCGCTCTGGCGGGCGCACCAGCACCGCCGCCTGGTTGAGCCGTTCTGCGGGGGGTTGGCCGCCGCGCTCGGTCTGATGCCGGCGCGCGCACTGCTCAACGATATCAACCCGCACCTGATGAACTTCTACCGCTGGGTGCAGCGCGGCCTGGCGATCTCGCTCGATCTGCAGAACGACCACGATTACTACTACACAGCGCGGGCGCGCTTCAACGAACTGATCCGCGACGGCCAGGCGGAGAGCCGTGAGGCGGCGGAGCTGTTCTATTACCTCAACCGCACCGGCTACAACGGCTTGTGCCGCTTCAGCCGCAAGGGGACGTTCAACGTGCCGTTCGGGCGCTACCGCAACCTGATCTACGCCGACGATTTCTACGCCTACCGCCCGATCTTCGCCGGCTGGGAGCTGTCGTGCGCCTCGTTCGAGACGCTCGCGCTGGAGCCGGACGATTTCGTCTACGCCGACCCGCCGTACGATGTGGACTTCCGCAACTATTCGGAGGGCGGCTTTTCGTGGGAGCAGCAGGTGCGCCTGGCGGAGTGGCTGGCGCAGCATCCCGGCCCGGTCGTGCTGTCGAACCAGGCGACGCCGCGCATCAAGAAGTTGTATCTCGACGTCGGGTTCAAGCTGCGCGTCGTTCACGGGCCACGCCGGATCAGTTGCAACGGCGACCGCCAGCCGGCGGTCGAGGTGCTGGCGATGCGCAATGTCTAGCGCGCGTTCCGCCCTTTGGAATGCGGTAGCGGAGGTTGAGGCCGCAGGCCCCGGGAAGAAGTTGCCCACTTGTCGGATCGGCAGCGCTGCTGGCGCCACAGCAAAACGGCAAAGCGTGGAGGGCAAAGCCCTCCGCACCCTCTTGCTCAGAACGTCGGATGAAAGCACGCAATACGACAACCGGCTGGGTGCTTGAGCAGATGATCCTGCCCGCGCTGGCGCGCGGCGGCTATGCCTTTCAGACGCAGGTGAACGTCGGTCGGCGGCTGGGCGGGCGGCAGCACATCGTCGATGTGATCGCCGAGGCGCCTGGCGGCGGCTTCTTTCCGATCTCGCTCAAATGGCAGCAGACCGGCGGCACTGCCGAGCAGAAGGTGCCGTTCGAGGTGATGTGCCTGATCGACATGCTGCGCTCGATGCCGCTGATCTACCGCTCGGCTTACCTGGTGCTCGGCGGCGAGGGCTGGACGCTGCGCGAGTTTTTCATCGGCGGCGGGCTGCGCGACTTTCTGATCGATGCCGACCGGGTGCAGATCGTCACGCTGGAGGGGTTCGTCGCCCGGGCGAATCAACAGAAACTCTGAGGACACCCGATGCTGAAGCACATGGTGATGTTCAAAAAGAAGCCGGACACGTCGGACGAGACGGTGGCAGAGATCATGCGGCGCCTGGAGGCGCTGCAGGGTCAGATCCCGGGGCTGCGCTACGTCCGCTGCTACCGCGGCCTGCCGTCCGAGCGCCCGGTCGCCTACACGTTCCTGCTCGACAGCGCGCTCGACAGCGCTGCGGCCCTGCCAGCCTACCTCAGCCATCCGGCCCATGTCGCCGTGAACGAGTGGATGTCGCCCTTCCTGGAGAGCCGGGCGGTGGTAGACTATGAAGTGATGAGTGACGCGTGATCGAGGCTGGAGGCTCGCGCGTGGGGCCCGTGCCTCCGGCCCTTCACCGTGTCGCCGTGTCACCGTGCCATCTCGGTCATCGTACCAACGCAACGCCATGTCCCGTCTGCCGCGCGCTGAACTGATCCGCCAGCTTGAGGCCGCCCTGGGAGCCGGGGCCGTGCTGCACCGCCCGGAAGAGCTGATGCTCTACGAGTACGACGGCAGCGCGCTCGACCTGGCGACGCCCGATGTGGTCGTGGTGCCGGCGACGACCGACGAGGTAGCCGCGGCGGTGCGGATCGGCGCGGCGGCCGGCTGGCCGGTGGTGCCGCGGGGGGCGGGCACCGGCCTCTCCGGCGGGTCGGTCGCCGCCGCGGGCGGGCTGGTCGTCGCGCTGACGCGCTTCAGCCGCGTGCTGCGGATCGACCCGGAGAACCGCCTGGCCGTGGTCGGCGCGGGGGTGGTCAACACCGACCTGAGCGAACTGGCCGCGCCGTGGGGGCTGCACTTTGCGCCGGACCCGTCCAGCCAACGCGCGTCCACCATCGGAGGCAACGCCGCTGAGAACGCCGGCGGGCCGCACTGCCTCAAGTACGGCGTGACCACCAACCACATCCTGGCGGCCCGCGTCGTTCTGTCGGATGGCAGCATCGTCACCCTTGGCGGCGAGGCGCCGGATGCCCCCGGCTACGACCTGCTCGGCGTCTTCGTCGGCGGCGAGGGGACGCTGGGGATCGCGACCGAGCTCACCGTGCGGCTGACGCCGGACCCGGAAGCGATCCGCACCTTCCTGGCGATCTACGACGACCTGGATGCCGCCGCAGACACCGTCTCGGCGATCATCGCTGCCGGCATCATCCCGGCCGCGCTGGAGATGCTGGAAGGGGTCGGCGTGCGGGCGGTGGAGGAGGCGGTGCACGCTGGCTACCCGACCGATGCCCGCGCGGTGCTGCTGATCGAGATCGACGGCATGCGCGAGGAGTTGGAGGTCCAGGCGGCGCGGATCGAGGCGATCTGCCGGCGGCTCGGTGCGCGCGAGCTGCGGGCAGCCCGCGACGAGGAGCAGCGCAAGAAGCTCTGGGCCGGGCGCAAGGGCGCGCTGGCCGCCTGCGCTCGCATCCACCCGCACTACCATATCCAGGACGGCGTGGTGCCGCGCTCGCGGTTGACCGAGGTGCTGCGCTTCACCGAGGAGGTGGCGGCGCGCTACCGCCTGGTGATTGCCAACATCTTCCACGCCGGCGACGGCAACCTGCACCCGCTGCTGCTGTTCGACCTGCGCGAGCCGGGCGTGCGCGAGCGGGCGATCGCGGCAGGTGAGGAGATTTTGCGGGCATGCGTCGCGGCGGGCGGGAGCATCAGCGGCGAGCACGGCATCGGGATCGAGAAGCGCGACTACATGCCATGGCTCTTCTCGCCGACCGACATCGGCGCGATGCTCGAGCTGCGCGCCGCCTTCGACCCCTGTAACGCCATGAACCCTTGCAAGCAGCTCCCGACCGGCGCGTCCTGCGGCGACATCAAACACGCGCGGGGTGCGGTGCGGGCGCTCGCCGCCGGGGCGTGGATCTAGTGCAGCGGCGCAGCGGGCCGCCGCCCTGACACACCAGTTGCTCGCCTGCAGACGCCAGCAGGTGTTCAACATCCAGATGATCAGCCTCAACTGGGTGGTGCATGATCTCGTCGCCAGGCTGCACCGGCTGATCGGCGAGCAGATCGAGCTGCGCACCAGCCTCTCCCCCGATCTGGGCCTGGCGCGCGCCGTGCTCGATCGCTGGCGCGCCGATGCGGCCAGCGCGCGGTGTCCGCCGCGGCAGTTCAGCGGAAGCGTGCCGCCAGCTCGGCCTCGCGCTCCAGCCGGGCCACAGCGAGCACCTGGTCGCCTGCCTGAATCACGGTGTCGCCGGATGGGATGAGCACCGCATCGCCGCGCAGCACCGCCACCAGCACGCACTCCGGCGGCAGGTCTAGAGCCTGCACCGCTCGCCCGACCGCGCTGGAGCCCGGTGCGACTGTCAGTTCCAGCAGGGTCACCCGGCCCTCGCGCAGGCGCATCAGGTTGACCGCCGCGCCCAGGCTGATGTCGGCCTCCAGGCCGCGCGCGATCTGCTGCGCCGCGTCCAGCGGTAGGTCTACGCCCATCCGGCTGCTGAAGAGCCAGGCGTTCTTGGGGTTGTTGATCCGCGCCGCGACCCGCCGGACGCGAAACTCGCGCTTGCTCAGCAACGAGATCACCAGGTTGTCCTCGTCGTCGCCGGTGACCGCTGCGACCGCATCGGCCTGCTCGACGCCGGCCGCGCGTAGCACCGCCGGATCGCAGCCGTCGCCCTCGACGACGCGCACGCCCGGCAGGGTCGCGGCGAGCATCCGGGCCGTCTCTTCGCGCAGTTCGACCAGCACGATCGCGTGGCGCCCCTGCCCGGCCAGGAACGAGGCCAGGTTGCGTCCGACTTTGCCGCCGCCGACGATCAGGATGTTCATGGCCGCCCAGCCGGCTATGTCATGCGCTGTTTAGATCGCGCATGGTAATAGTAATACGATTTCTGCTCAGTGCCAAAGTTGAGGGCGCGACGAAGGTCATCCCAACGTTTCTGTAGCCTGTGGTCTTGCCTCTTCGCCCCAGCCAGGAACGTTAAGGGCCGACATGGAGCGATCCATACGCTGTCGTACCGCCGTTTGGCAGTACGCGGACGCCGCCATCAGGCGGTACGACGCAACGTGTACACTCCGCCCTCGCTCCGACCTCGGAAGCTCGACTCGCAATCGACGCCGTGTGCCCCCTGGTATAGTCCGGCTCGCGGACGCGAGCTCGCCGGCTATAATGATGCACAGCCATGCCGATCGCCGGAGCCTGATCGTGTGGATATCGCCGTTCGCACCGCGAGAGATGGGAAGCGTCGCAGGCCCTCAGCGGGGCGATCTTTTGCGCAGGGCCGTCTGCGGAGCGGTTTCTCCCCGGCCAAACCGCCCCACTGCGTATCGTCAACGGGCGCCGGGCATCGCAGGTCGCATGCCACAGAGCAGATGCGACCTGCGATCCGCTATCGTCATCATCAAACCGGGCGCTATCGCGCTCAGCTCTGATATCGGGAGGCTGTATGCTCCGCCAACTGGGTCGGGCACTGTTGGTATGGCTCTGCGTGCTGGAGGCGCTGGCCGGCGTGCGCGGTTGGTGGGGCCTGTCCTGGCTTGGCCGGGGCCGGCAGCGCTGGCTGCTCGTCCCGTTGGCGCTTGCTGCGCTGCGCCCCGCCCGCCCGTGGGCGTGGGCGGCGAGCCTGGCCGCGACCGCGCCCGCCGCCATGCTGCTGCATGGCGCGGCGGCCAGCCTGCGCCATCCGGCGCTCGACCCGCTGCTGCGCCTGCGCCCGGGCCGCTACCCTGACCGGACGATCACCCGGTGCGATATCCCACTGGATGGCGGTGGGCTGCCGGCGCTGCACATCGTGCCAGTCGGCGGCGCGCAGGCGGCGGTCTGCAAGCTCCACGGCTCGGGCGACGACAAGACCGAGTTCGCCTGGCCGATGGTCGACCGGCTGATCGCCCGCGGCATCGCCGTGCTGCTGGTCGACTTGGACGGCCATGGCGAAAGCCCGCGCCCGCAGCGCTACCCCGAGATCCTCCGAAACGCAAGCGCAGCGGTCGGCTGGCTGCGGGCGCGCTATCGGCGGGTCGGGCTAGTGGGGGTGAGCCTGGGCGGGTGCGTGGCGGCGCGCGCCGTGGCGGACGGGCTGGCGGTGGACGCGCTGGCAGTGCTGGAGGCCCCGCCGCGCCTGCACTTCACCCGCGGCGACATGGCCCGCGAGGCGCTGGCGCTCGCCAGCCCCGCCGTGCTCGAGCTGTGCCGCGAGGGGACGCCCGCCGCGCTGATCCGGGCCATGCGCTACGCGCCGATCCGGGCCGAGATCAGCACCTGGGACCTGATCGCCGCGCTCGATCTGCCGGCCAGCGTGCCGCGGATCACCGCGCCGCTGCTGGCGATCTACGGCGGCGGCGACGCGATCGTCAAGCCGGCGCAGGCCGCGGAGGTGCGGCGCTGCCTGCCGCCCGCCGCGCGATTCGCGCTCATCCCGCGCGCCAGCCACCTGACGCTCATCCTCACGCCCGCCGCGCTCGACCTGCTGGCGGGCTGGCTGGCGGAACAATTGCTCGCTGGTGCAGTGGGGCGGTCAACCGCTGTCCGCCTGCAGGCGTAGGAGGGCAGGAGCATCCGCCCAGATAGGCCGCCAATCGGCTCATATCTGCCTTTGTGGGCTATTCCCGCTGGGTAGCTGGTCAATGGACAGCTACTGCCGCAGCTCGCCCCGCTCGATGATCGCGTCGATCAGGCCATAATCGATCGCCTGCTGCGGCGAGAGGAAGCGGTCGCGGCTGAAGTCCTGCTCGATCTCCTCCGGCGTGCGCCCGGTCGCCTTCGCTAGTATCTCACTGCCGAGGCGTTGGAGGCGCAGCAATTCCCTGACCATCCGCTCCAGGTCGGGCGCGTAACCTTCTGCGCCGCCCCCGGCCGGGTGGAAGTGGATGGTCGCATGGGGCAGGCTGAACCGCTTACCCTTCGCGCCGGCGGCCAGCAGGATCGTCGCCATGCTGCCCGCCCGCCCAATGCAAACGGTGTTGACATCCGCCGAGACCAGGTTCATCGTGTCGTAGATCGCCAAGCCGTCGCGCACACTGCCGCCGGGGCTGTTGATGTAGAGCCAGATGTCGCGCTCCGGGTCGTTGTGTTGCAGGAATAACAACTGTGCGATGATCGAGGCGCTCACCTCATCGTCGATCGGCGTGCCGAGCAGGATCACGCGCTCTTGCAGTAGCCGAGAGAAGAGATCCCATGCGCGTTCGCCACGCGGCGTGCGCTCGATAATGGTCGGGATGGGGATCGAGGCCATGGGCGGCTCCTTTGGGAGACTGCAGCGGCAGGAGTGCAGGGTGTTGATTCGTGTAGATTGCAGGTTGCGACCATGGTGGCGGCGTGGCGGTTGTTGCATGGCCGCCGCGTCCCCCTGGCATCGTCGGCAGTATAGCACACTCCGCGGCGCGCTGCAGTCTCAATAGTACCGCGGTACGTGCGGGCGCTAGCCCGGATGGACGCGCCACATCCGCCGCGATGGGCGGGTGGCGTGGGGTGTCGGGTGTGCTATACTCGCGGCAGGTCACGGGTAGCGCGCCGCGCCCATCGCAGCAGCAACGCACCACCACATCCCTGCGCCGTTCCAGCCGCCCGCGGCGCGCGCCCCGACGACCGGCCCCCCTCAGTGCAACAGCCCACCGTGTCCCAATTCGATGATGTCCGCTCGCGTCACGTGCTGGCCGGCCAGCAGCCGCGGCAGCAGTAGATCGACAATGTTCACATCGCGCGAGCGGACGCACCCCGGCGCGCCGACCACCGGCACTGTGCCATCCGGTCCGTCCAGGTATGCCAGCAACAGCAGGTTCCCCGGCTCAACCGGCGCGCCATAGTGTTCGATGCGCCCGCCGGCGAGCCGGATTCCCGCCGGTGTCACGTCGTCGCGGTCCATGATCGAGGTTTCGCCGGCGACGATCAGCAGCGCCGCGCCGCCGGCGCGCAGCCCCGCCACCGCCTCCGCGACCGCCTGCTCCTCCGGCGGGACATAGCGCACCGCCACCACCTCTGCCCCCAGGTCGCGCACCCGCCCCGCGATCGCCGGGTAGACGCCGCGCCCCAGCCGATCGCGGGCGGCCACTCCGCCGACCAGCACCACCCCGACCGGGAGCGGGCGTAGCGGCGCGAGGCTGATCACCGGTCCTGCGGCCCGGGCGATCGCTTCGGCGGCGGCAAGATCGGCCTCCGGCACAGCGAACGGGATGATCTTGATCGTCGCGATCCGCGTGCGGGCGCGGGCGAGCGCGTGGCGCGGCAGCGTGGCGACTGTCAGCCCCTCGATGTTGTTGATCCGCCGCAGCGCATCGACCTGGACATCCACCACCCCATCGGCCTCGGCCAGCAGGTTGACGCGGCTGGCGGCTGGCGCCGCGGCGGTGACGCCCGGCCCGGCGACGGCGGCGGCCAGGCGGCGGGCGGCCTCGTCCTCATGGACATCGCCTGGCTCCAGCACGGCGACTCGTAGCGCCTCCACCCCGAGCGCCCGCAGCCGCGGCAGGTCGGCCTCGGCCAGGCGGTGGCCTTTGGCAAGCGCCTTGCGCCCGGCCTCGTCGAGCAGATTGTGCCGCAGGATATGGCCGACGGCGTCGGCGATGGGAAGGGTGGTCAGATACATGGCGAGCGACGAGCGACCAGTGGTGAACGGCAGGACCTCCACGGCGAAACGGAACGGACGACGCGCCTGCGCGCCACGGTCATCATGCATCAGGCATCATTCGTTGCAACCGCTCGTACTCCTCCGGCGTGTCGATATCCGCCAGCGGCCGGTCGTCGTCGAAGGGGACGAGCTGCAGCGACTCGGCGTGGGCGCTGAGCCAGGCGCGCGCTCCCTGGTCGCCAGTGAGCGCCAGGAGCGCCGGGAAGGCCGCCCGGTCGAACAGCACCGGGTTGCCGCGCCGCCCGCGGTAGACCGGCGCGACCGCCAGCGCGCCGCCCTGCTCCCAGGCGGCGATCAGCGCCTCGCAGATCGCGGCGGTGACGAACGGCTGGTCGCCGAGCAGGACGAGCGCCGCGCGCGTCTCGGGACGAAGCGCGGCGATCCCCGCGCGCAGCGAGGTGCTCTGCCCGGCGGCGTACGCCGGGTTCGCCACGAGGCGCAGCGGCAGCCCAGCGAGCGCCGCCGCCATGTCGGTGCGCGCCGCCCCGACGACCACCAGCACCTCGGCGAGCCGCGCCGCCAGCGCCGCTTCCGCCACGGCGTGCACCAGCGGCCGCCCGCCCCAATCGAGCAACTGTTTGGGCCGGCCCATGCGCGAGGAGGCTCCGGCGGCAAGGATGATCCCGGCGACGGGTGCAGCAGGCATAGCAGCTAGCCACTAAAGGCACGAAAAGCGCGAGGGGGAAAACGCTGCAGAGATCGTGCGTGGCCTGCGCGTTCTTCGTGGCTTGCCATCTCATCCTCACCCCAACCCCACCACCTGCATCTCCCGCGGGTGCTCGACCTGAAAGCTGAAGGCGATCTCGGCCCGCCCGCCGGCCGGCAGTTCCAGCGTCCACGTCAGCACCTGGAGGTCGCTCTGCTCCGCCGGGCGCGGCGTGGCGTCCAGCAGCCGCACCTTGATCTCTTCGTGGCGGGAAACGGGCAACTGGTCGAGCACCGTCACCCGCGTCGGGATGGGCAGCAGGTTCGCCAGTTTGATCCGATAGCTGAACTGCGTTCGGCGGATGTTCGTTAGCAGCGTCTTGTCCACCTTGCGGCTCGTAAGCTCGCGCTCGACGCGCAGGTGGTCGTCCACGCCGAGTTGCAGCTCGAACTCCTCGCCCGGCGCGACCAGTTCCAGCCGTGTCGTCCCGGCGAACTCCGCCGCACGGAAGATCGACGCCTGGCCGGGGAGCAGCACGGCCGGCGAGTCGTTTGTGACGACCGCCCGCAGATACGCCTCTTCCGCCAGCTTGGGCGCGGTGATGTAATCCAGCCGCGCCGGGAGATCGAGCGCGGTGATCGCCGCGCGGTGCGGCGAGCCGTCCGACGGGATGGCGACCGGGCGCGGCACACGGTAGGTGACCGACGCGCCGCTGGTCTCGATCGTGGCCTGCGCGACGTCGGCGGGCGGCGCGGCCTCGGGCGCCGCCCCGGCCAGCGCCTCATCCGCCAGATCGGCGGTCGCCATGCGCGCCGCGGGCGCGGCCATGGCGAACATCGGCGCCGGGCGCGGCGGCGGCGGGCGGAAGACATCCAGGTACCACGGCTGAAGTTCGGGGATGGACTGGCTGACGGCCGGCCGGGCGGTCGAGAGCGCCAGTTCCGCCGCCGGCCAGTCCTCGCCGCTCTGCTGGCGCACCTGGGCGGCGTAGGTCAGCGCCACGCGCTCGCCGTCCAGCCGCAGGTCGTAGACCGGCTCCCACCACGCGCCGTAGACGACATAGGTCAGCTCCAGCTCCAGCTCGGCGGCTGCGGCGGCCTCGGCCGAGACGCGCACGGCGCGGCGCTCCTCCGGCACCGGTGGGCGCACCTGGCCGATGCGCCGTTGCAATGCCTCGATCTGGCGCTGCACCTCGCGGCGTTGGGCGGCGATCGCGCGGCGGCGCGCGGCGACCGCCGCCTCCTCGGTGGCGAGAAAGCCGGCCAGCGTCTGGATCGAGTCGATCGTCGCCCGGCCGTAGGCCAGCCCGCGCGCCAGGTCGGTTGCGCCGGCGTCGCGCAGGCGGGTGAGGAACTGGAGCCGCGACTCGGCGGCGGCGTCCTCGTCCGCCAGGGCGCGGTCCTGCTCCCGCAGCGTCTCGAGCTCGCCCTCCAACGCCCGCAGGTCCTCCTCCGGCGGCGCGACGACGAACTCGGTGGCGATATCCACGCCGGTGATCGTGACGCCCGCGCCGCGCCCGCCGACCCGCACCGACTCGGGTGCGAGGACGGCCGGCAGCCCGCCCACGGTGATGACCTGCGCGCCCGCATCGAGGCGCACACGCCCCCGTCGCGTCACCCGGGCACGGTCGGTGAAGACGGTCACTGTGGAGATCGGGGCTTCGAGAGTGGGCATACGCGCGTGTGTGAAGTTCGGAGTGCGAAGTGCGACGTGCAACGTGTAAAATGCAACATGCAACGTGCAACGTTGTAGTACGGACAACAACGGAACTTAAAACTCAACTCTCATACCTCAGAACTCTGAACCGTGCGTCCATGCCGCACTGCTACCACCTCGGCGATGATGCTCACGGCGATCTCCTCGGGCGTGGCGGCGCCGATCCTCAGGCCGATCGGGGCGTGGAGGCGGGCGAGCTGCTCCTCCGGCACGCCCTCGGCGCGCAGGCGGGCCAGGCGCCGCTCGTGTGTTTTCGGGCTGCCGAGCGCGCCAACATAGCGCGCCGGGCTGGGCAGGGCGATCTTGAGCGCCGGGTCGTCCAGCTTCGGGTCGTGCGTCAGCAGGACGACGTAGCTGTTGCTGGTGAGCCGCCCTTCGAGCGCCTCGTCGGGCCAGGCGAACAGGAGCTCGTCGGCGTGGCCGAAGCGCTCCGGCGTGGCGAAGGCCCCGCGCGCGTCCACCACGACCGTGCGGAAGCCCAGGATTTTGGCGAAGGTGACGAGTGGGATGGCGATGTGGACGGCCCCAACGATGAACATCGTCGGCGGCGGCGGGTAGCTCTCGACGAACACCTGGACATCGCCGGCGGGTGTGGGGTAGCTGCGCGTGCCGCTCTCGCCGCGCGCCAGCATCGCCCGCGCCTCGCGCACCACCGCGGCCTCGTCCAGCCCGGCCCCCAGCCCGCCGCGTGTCGTCCCGTCCGGGCGGAGCAGCAGCTTCGCGCCGGTCGCCGCGCCGCCGTCGACCACCGTCACCAGGGCTACCGGCTGCTCCGCCGCGATCGCGGCGGTGAGTTCTTCGAAGAGTGAGGACATGAGAGTTCAGAGTTCGAGATATAAAGCGGCGCATACCTCACTGTTACACTATACCCTTTGAACTCTACACTTACCAGTCCAGCGGCTCGACATACACGTCGATCATGCCACCGCAGGCCAGCCCGACATCCCAGGCCTCGTCGTCGGCCACGCCGAAGTGCAGCAGGCGGCCCTGGCCGGTGCGGAGCGCCTCCTGGCAGGCATCGAACACTGCGCCCTCGATGCAGCCGCCGCTGACCGAGCCGGCCATCGCCCCGCCGGACGACACGGCCATCTTCGCGCCGACGCCGCGCGGCGCCGAGCCCAGCGTCTTGACCACCGTGGCCAGCGCCACCCGTTCGCCGCGGGCGCGCCACTGCGCGATGGCGGGAAGGACATCGTTCATCGGAGTTCTCCAGCAGCGATCACTCGTCGCTTCCAAACAGCAGCGCCAGGTGCGTTCATTGGTGTGGTGCCTATTGTATCACTTCCTGGTACGGTTGCAGTGCCTGAGCCAAATCATAAGACAATATCCGTCTGCAACAGGAGTTTGCGCGGGGTATGCCCCTCGCGCTCCCGTCGTTGACATGGCCCTCGCGCGTGGATGCGATGCCTTGACAACCGGCATACCATGGGAGGCGAGGGTGATAGTTTAGCGCACCTGGGTCAAGGATGCGGCGATGGCCGTGGAATTGGATATCCGTCTGCTGGGCGGGTTTTTGCTGCGCATCGACAGCGCGCCACGCCCACCGCTGCGCACGGCGCGCGCGCAGGCGCTGCTTGCATATCTCATCCTGCATCGCGACGTGCCGCAGCCTCGCCAGCACGTCGCGTTCCTCTTCTGGCCCGACTCATCCGAACACCAGGCGCGTACCAATCTGCGCCAGGCGCTTTTCAGCCTCCGCCAGGCGCTCCCTGGCATCGATGGCCTGATCGCTATCGATCACCAGACGCTCCAGTGGAGGCCGTCGGTGCCTTGCAGGGTCGATGTTATCGAATTCGATCGCGCGCTCGCCAGGGCACACGATGCCGCGCGCGCCCGCGATCTCGCCTGCGAGCGCGACGCGCTGCAGCAAGCCGCCGAACTCTATCGCGGTGATCTGCTGCCAACCTGTTACGATGATTGGATCGTGCCAGAGCGCGAACGGCTGCACGTGCAATGCGTGCATGCGCTGCGACGGCTGGTCGAATTGCTGGAGGCGGCGCGTGAGTATGAGGCAGCCCTCCAGCATGCCGAGCGCTGGGCGCGCATGGAGGCGCTCGAGGAAGACGCCCGTGCAGCACTCATGCGGCTGTACACATTGAAAGGCGACCGTCCCGCCGCGCTGCGGGTGTATCACGATTTTGCCGCCCACCTGCAGCGCGAGCTCGGTATCGCACCAGACAGGGCATTGCGCGACCAGGCCGCACGATTGAAAGCTGCCGAGGCCCGACCTCCAGCCCAGGCCGCAGAGCGTGGGCACGAACGATCCGGCTTGCTGCCGCTGGTCGGACGGACGCGCGAATGGCGCGCCCTGCTGGAGGCCTGGCATCGCGCTGAGGTGGGCCAGGTGCGCCTGGCGCTGATCCGAGGCGAGGCCGGAATCGGCAAGTCGCGGCTGGCCGAGGAGCTGCTGGCGCATCTCTCCGGGCAGGGTATCGCCGCCGCGCGTACCCGGGCCTACGCGGCGGAAGGGCGGCTCTCCTTCGCCCCTGTCACCGAGTGGTTGCGCGGCCCGGCCATCCGCGGCGCGATCAGCCGGCTGGAGCGCCCCTGGCTCACTGAGGTCGCGCGCCTGCTGCCTGAGCTGCTGACCCAGCATCCCGACCTGCCTCCGCCCTCGCCGCTCACCGAGTACTGGCAGCGCCGGCGCTTCTTCGAGGCGTTGGCACGGGCCGCCCTGGCAGGCGGCGGGCCGCTGCTGCTGCTGCTCGACGACGTGCAATGGTGCGACACCGAGACGCTCGAGTGGCTGCGCTTCCTGATGCATTTCGACCCGCGCGCCAGGCTGCTGGTGGTCGCTACAGCGCGCTCCGAGGAGCTTACGCCCGAACACCCCGCGAGCACATTGATGGATGCACTGCGCAGCGACGACCAGCTCACCGACATCTCGCTCGGTCCGCTTGATGCCGCGGAGGCAGCGAAGATCGCCGGGCAGGTCGTTGGCCGGCTGCTGAGCGAAGATCAGGCGACCCGGCTGTATCACGAGACCGAGGGCAATCCATTGTTCGTGGTCGAGATGGCGCGCTCCGGTTCGGGGGCCGACATCCCAACGGCAACGCCCGACGTGGCCGCCGCGGTGCTCGCCTCGCCCGCGTTGCCGTCCAAAGTCTACGCCGTCATTTCGCACCGGCTGGCGCAACTCTCGGCAGACGCGCGGGCGCTGGCCGAGCTTGCAGCGACGATCGGCCGCGCCTTCTCCGCCGACGTGCTGGCAAGCGCCAGCGACCTGAGCGAAGACGCCTTCGACCGGGCGCTGGACGAGCTATGGCGCCGCCGCATCGTGCGCGAGGCCAGCGGCAGCGACACCCTGGCCTACGACTTCAGCCACGACAAGATTCGCGATGTGGTCTATGCCGAGGTCAGCCCGGCGCAGCGGCGCAGGCTGCACCGGCGCGCAGCACAGGCGCTGGAGCAGGTGAATCCGCATGACCTCGACGCCGTGAGCGCGCAGATCGCTGCGCATTATGAAAAAGCGGGCATGGCGGCGCAGGCGGTGGCGTTCTATCGCCGGGCCGCCGGCCTGGCGCAGCGCGTGTACGCCTACCAGGATGCGATGGGGCTGCTCAGGCGCGGCCTGTCATTGC
This sequence comes from Roseiflexaceae bacterium, assembly GCA_042408595.1. Taxonomy (GTDB): domain Bacteria; phylum Chloroflexota; class Chloroflexia; order Chloroflexales; family Roseiflexaceae; genus JBHOQX01. The sequence continues at coordinate 36,191 of JBHOQX010000109.1, forward strand.
TGAACCAGCTCTCCGACCCACACGAACGCGCCGTGCGCGAGCTGCAATTGCACCTCGACCTGGCCTCGCCGATTCGTATCACGCACGGCTGGGCGTCGCCGGCGCTGGAAGGCCCGCTGGAACGCGCGGCGGAGTTGAGCGCACGGGTAGGGGACGCCGACCAACAGGCGCGGGCTCAGATCAACCTTGCCACCTTTTATCAGGTGCGCGCCGAATTCGCCCGGGTGCGCGAGCTGAGCGCGCGGCTCGTGCCCCGCCTTCGATCGCCCAAGGCGGACACTTACATCGCCATGGCGCGAACCAACGTCGTGGGGTGGCTGCTGATGCAGACCAGCGATTGGGAAGCGATTGAGGCCGAATACTGGCGCGCTCGCGAAGCCTATGACGAGGCGCAACATGCCGAGCATGTGGCCCTGATCGGCGCGGACCTGGGCGTGTTGAACATCGCCTGGTCGGCCCATGCCTTGTGGTTTCGGGGGCTGGCCGATCAGGCCCTGCAGCGTGGGCGCGAGGCCGTGGCGCTAGCCGATCGGCTGGCGCACCCGTTCTCGCGGGCGCTGGCGCTCTCGTATCTCGCCATGCAGCACGCCCTTCGCCGCGAGGTGGAGCACACGCTCGCCTGCGCGTCGCAGGCCTACGACATCGCCGAGCGCCACAGCGTCGCCTATTACCGCGCCTGGTCGGATGTGCTGCTGTGCTGGGCTGCGGCGAAGCAATCGCCCGGCGGCGGGGCGGCGGTCCGGATCGAGCAGGCGCTGAACGGCTTCCGCGCCACGGGCGGGCGCATCCGGCTAACGCTCTATCTGAGCCTGCTGGCCGAGTGTCTGGGTGAGAGCGGCGCGACCGAAGCCGCGCTCGCGGCGCTGGATGAGGCGTTCGATTTCGCGGACCGGACGGGCGAGCGCTGGCTGGACGCCGAGCTGTACCGCCTGCGGGGCGAGCTGCTGCGCCACAGCGCCAACTGGTCCGAGGCCGACGCATGCCTGAACAAGGCGCTGGAGATCGGGCGCGAGCGTCAGGAGCCGCCGCTGGAGCTGCGCGCCGCTCTGGCGCTGGCCCGCCGGCACCGCCGGCACACCACCCTGGTCGAGGTTGCCCTGGCCCGCTTCTGCGAGGGCTTCGACCAACCCGACCTGCGCGCGGCGCGGGCGCTGCTCGGGCGGTAGATGGTCCTGGCCTGCGCAGCAGGGCACGTGCCCAAGATAACGCCCCGCATAACGCTCGGCGAACGGGCCGGCTGCTATGATCGCTGCCAGAGCGAAGCTCTCAGTAGTCTCCCTTTTCCACACGAGGAGGCAACCTATGACAGCTCTGGCAAGCGAGACGATCGTGGCTGCGCTCACGCCCCATTTTCGCGGCCATCTGATCCAGCCCGGCGACCCCGGCTACGACGAAGCGCGCAAAGTTCACAATGCAATGATTGACAAGCACCCGGCGCTCATCGCCCGCTGCCGTGACGTGGCCGACGTGGTCGCTGCAGTGAACGTCGCGCGTGAGCAGGGGCTGCTGCTGGCAGTGCGCGGCGGCGGGCACAACGGCCCTGGCCTGGGCACCTGCGAGGGCGGCCTGGTGGTCGACCTGTCGATTATGAAAGGCGTGTTCGTGGATGTCGATGCCCGCACCATTCGGGCGCAAGGCGGCTGCACCTGGGGCGACGTGGACCACGCCGGCGGCGCCTACGGCCTGACGATTCCCGGCGGGATCATCTCAACAACGGGCGTGGGCGGGCTGACGCTCGGCGGCGGCATCGGCTACCTTTCGCGCGCCCACGGCCTGACGATCGACAACCTGCGCAGCGCCGAAGTGGTGCTGGCCGATATGCGCGTCGTCACCGCCAGCCCCGACGAGCATACCGACCTGTTCTGGGCGCTGCGCGGCGGCGGCGGCAACTTCGGCGTGGTCACGACTTTCGAGCTTCAGGCGCACCCGGTCAGCACGGTGTACGGTGGCCCGATGCTCTGGCCGATGGACCAGGCGCACGAGCTGATGCACTGGTGGCGCGATTTCATCCTGACCGCGCCGGAGGATACCAACGTCTGGTTCGGATTCGTCACCGTTCCGCCCGGGCCGCCGTTCCCCGCGGCCGTGCACCTGCACAAGATGTGCGCGCTGGTGTGGTGCTATACCGGTCCAATGGACCAGGCTGAGGCGCGCTTCAAGCCGCTTCGTGAGGCTATGCCGCCGGCGGTCGACTTCGCCGGGCCGCTCCCCTGGATCGCGTTGCAGAGCATGTTCGATGCGCTCTTCCCGCCTGGCTTGCAGTGGTACTGGAAAGCCGACTTCTTTGAGGACCTGAGCGATAACGCGATCGACCTGCATCTCAAATACGGCGCGCAACTCCCGACCATGCTCTCGACTATGCACATCTACCCCATCAACGGTGCGGCGCATCGGGCCGGCAGGCACGACACCGCCCTCAGCTACCGCGAGGCGAACTTCGCCTAGGTGATCGTCGGCGTAGACCCGGACCCGGCCAACAATGAGCGGATGATCGAGTGGGCGAAAGACTACTGGTTGGCGCTGCACCCATACTCGATGGGCGGCGCCTACGTCAACTTCATGATGGAGGAAGGTCAGGAGCGGGTGCAGGCGACGTACCGCGACAATTACGCGCGGCTGGCCGAGATCAAGCGCAAATACGACCCGGACAACCTGTTCCGGGTGAATCAGAACATCAGTCCGGCGGCGTAGCGTGGTGTCCGGGGCAACCACTCGTCGCCAGGAGCGCGCCATGGGCTATGACACGATCATCGTGGGGGCCGGCTCGGCGGGATGCGTGCTCGCGGCGCGCCTGAGCGAGATCCCTGGCCACACTGTCCTGCTGCTCGAAGCGGGGCCGGACTACGCGACCTCGGACGCCCTTCCGCCTGAGATCGCCAGCGGCTACGCGCCGGCCTTCAGCCACGATTGGGCTTACGCCAGCGAGCCAGATCGATTCGGCCGAACGATCCACCTGCCGCGGGCGAAGCTGGTGGGCGGCTGCTCGGCGACGAATGCGACCTTCGCCCTCCGCGGCGCCCCCAGCGACTACGACGAATGGGCAGCGCTCGGCAATCCTGGCTGGTCGTTTCGCGAGGTGCTGCCCTTCTTTCGCCGCCTCGAACATGATGCCGATGTTCGCAACGCATGGCACGGCCAGGACGGACCACTGCCCATCCGGCGCTTTGCTGAAGCGGAGCTGACTCCTGTGCAGCGCGCCTTCCTGGAGTCCTGCTCCAACGCAGGCTACCCGCGCGTGGACGACCATAACGCGCCACGCGCGATCGGGGCCGGCCTGGCGCCGATGAATACCCTCGCCGGTGTGCGCCAGAGCACCGCGCTGACCTACCTAGCGCCGGCGCGCCGCCGGCCCAACCTCGCCGTCCGCGGTGAGACCCTCTTGGACTGTGTGCGCTTCGACGGCGCGCGCGCGGTGGGCGTCCGGCTGGCCGGCTCCGGCGAGACACTCGACGGCGGGCGGGTCGTTCTTGCCGCCGGGGCGTATGGCAGCCCCGCCATTCTGTTGCGCTCCGGGCTCGGCCCGGCCGATGACCTTCGCGCGGCGGGCATCGCCGTGCTGCGGGATGTGCCCGGCGTAGGGCAAGATCTGCGCGAGCATCCGCTGCTTGGGCTGCGGCTTGCCACATACTCCGCGCCGCATTCCGCGGCCAATCCGCTCTTTCAAACCGTGCTGACGCTGAAGAGCTCTCCCTCGCTGCCGGGCCACGACATCCACATTGTTCCAATGTCCGCGCTGCGAACCGGCACGGACGACTCGCCCACCGGCGCACAGTTCACCCTGTAGGTCGCGGTGATGAAACCGGCCGCGCGCGGCCGGCTGCGCCTGCGCTCCGGCGATCCGCTCGCCGCGCCGCGGATCGACCTTCGCCTGTTGGACGACCCGGGCGACATGCAGCGGATGGTCGAGGCGGTCCGCATCGCCCGCGGCCTGGCGCGAACACCGCCGTTGTCGGGCCTGATCGCGCGAGCGTTGGCTCCATGGACCCATGTCGCCGACGCTGGCGGCGATCTGGAAGCCACCATTCGGATGGCGGTGGAGGTCTACCACCATCCGGTCGGGACGTGCCGCATGGGGCCGGCGACGGACGGCGGAGCGGTGGTGAACCATCGGGGCCGGGTACATGGCGTCGCGGGGCTGTTCGTGATCGACGCCTCGATCATGCCGACGATCCCGGCCGCCAACACCAATTTGCCGACGATCATGATCGCGGAGCGGTGCGCCGCCTGGCTGGCGGAGGCCGCCTGAACGCCTGAGCGCCTATTTGACGTGGCCTCCGGGGAGCTTGTACGCTTGTGGCCCGGCAGCGCGCCGCGGAGAGTGGCTCAGTCGTTCCCCGCCGCCTGCTCGATCGCGGCCCAGTCGCGCTCGGCGGCCTCGGCGTCCGCCACGGTCGCCGCGCCCGGGTGATAGCGGGCGCGCTCGTAGGCCGCCGTCAGCCCGGCGACGGCAGGGGCCGCATCGCCTAGGCCCTCGGCGGCTACCGGCTCGTACTCGCGCGGCGTCTGTTCAAGACGGCGTGGACGCTCGCGGCGCTCGCCGAGCAGCAGCAGGCGGATGTACCTGCGGCGGATGCGGCTCGCGGGGTCGCTGCCGCGCAGCCGCGCCAGCGCGCCCGTCAGCCCCTCGTCCGCCGGGGCGCGCCGCAGCCCGGCGAACAGGTCGCGCAGGTCGTTGGCGAGCGCGCCCCAGCTCCAGAGCGACTCGCGCTCCTCGACAGCGGCGGATGGCTCGCGCCGGCGGCGGCGCACGAGGAGCACCAGCGCCAGCACCAGCAGCAGCGGGAGGATGATGATCAGCACGCGAAGCGGGATCCCGAGCCAGGGCGGCAGCGCGGCCATGTCGCCCGGGTCGAGTCGCCGCAGCGCCTCCGTATTCTGAACCTGCGCCATGGTCTGGGCCAACGCGCTGAAGTCGAGCGCGCGCGCGATCCAGCCGATCACCGCCGCGAGCAGGATCAGCAGCGGCGCGAGCAGCACCGTGGCGACCAGCAGCACCGCGGCGACCGCCATGCGCAGCACCTGCGCTCCCTGCCCGCCGAACGCTCCGCCGAGCAGCAGCCCGCCGCCGAGCACCAGCGCGATGGCCGCCAGCAGCGTGACTGTGCCGCGCCAGCCGAGCCGGGCCGCGTTCCCGTCCAGCGGGTCGAGCAGGCGCCCGAGCGCCATGCTCAGCAGGCCCGCGCCGAAGAACACCAACAGCCCGGTCGTGGCCCGGAGGCCGCCCGTGCCGCGCAGCAGCCCCAGCAGCGTGCTGGCGCCGATGATCGCCATGAGGGCGACTGAGGCGCGCCAGAACACCCGGCTGATGCCGCCGCTATCCTGCCCGGGGAGTCGCTCGCCGCGCCAGAAGACGTAGAGTGTGCCGAGCAGCGTCAGATAGGGCAGGCCGCTGCCGGGCTGCTCAAAAGCCAGCAGCGCCGCGGCCAGGCGCCCCCAGCCGTCCAGCAGCCCGGCGCCGCCCCCGGCCGCGCCCTTGGCCGCCCAAAGCGCCAGCGCGCCGCCGGCCAGCGCGCTGGTCCAGCGGGCCTGCCGCTCGGTCGCCCAGCGGTCGGTCGCCCAGCCGGCCAGGGCGCCCGCCAGCACCGCCCCGATCAGCAGCGGCCAGGCGTCGCCGCCGGCCAGGGTGAGCACCAGCGCCGCCGGGGCGGCCTCAACGGTCGCGGCACAGAGGAAGAATGTGGCGCGTTGGATGTTCATCGCAATCTGGCGAAGGACGACGGACGAACGGAAGGTTTAGCGCGGCCTGGACGTTTCAAAGCAGGACAGCCTGCTTTCGTCTTTCGTCATCCATTCACGGTCCACCGTCCATCATCCCCGGTCGCCCTGCGCGCCGGCATCCTCTGGGTGCATGGTGCGTACCAGGCTCCGTGCCTGGGCCTCGCGCGCCAGCTCGGCGTGAGTTCGCCAGATCAGGCGCAGCCGCTCGCGGTGCCAGGCCGGGCGTTTCGGCCCGGTCTCGCGCATGAGAACGAGCTGGCGCAGCCGCTCGCGCAGCCGCTGCTCGCGCTCGCTTGGGTCGTTCGCTCCCACCGTCGCTCCATTCGACACAACCGCCAGCTTACGGTAGTATAACAGACGCTCAGCCATCGCACGAGGTACCCATGCGCTTCACTGCCGACAAACTCGCCGTCCGCATCCCGGAGATCATCGCCGCCGCCGTACGCGCCACCCACCCGCTGCAAGACGCCTGGACCTGCCCGGCCCCCGGATCGCTGGCCGCGAGCGCCATGGCCCCGCCCCCGCCGGCCGACGCGCCCGGCTGGCAGCCGCTCCGCCCCGGCGCGCCGTGGGGCGGGCCGCCCGGGCTTGCCGACGACGCGCCGCAGCCGGAGATCGGCTGGGGCATCCCCGCCAGCGGCGGCGGCACCCATTGGCTACGGGCACCCTTCCGCGTGCCGGACGACTGGCGCGGCCAGTCGGTGTTGCTGGAGTTGGCCTGGGACGGCATCGGCCACGCCAGCCTGGAGGCGATCGTTTACCTGGACGGACAGGCGCTCGCCGGGCTGGACGAATTCCACCGCGCCGTGCTGCTGCCCCCGGCGGCCCACGCCGGCGCCCACGAGCTGCTCATCCGCTGCTATACCCCCTACCGCCGCCCGTTCGGCGGGCTGCGCCTGCACCGCCGCGACGAAACGATCTTCCGCCTGGGCCACGCCATGCGCGCCATGCTCGAGGCGCACGCCACCTACCGCGAGAGCGACATCGCGAAGCATGAGATCCTGACCGCGCTGAACCGGGCCTACAACCTGCTCGACCTGCGCGAGGGGTACGCCAGCGAGCGCTTCGCCGAGTCGGCGCGGCGGGCGCTGGAGGAGTTGCAGGAGAGCGTCGAGCTGAGCGATCGGAGGTCGGGCGAGAAGGATCAGCTTTCAATCGCCGATCGCCGATCTCCAACGGTGATCGCCACCGGCCACGCGCACCTGGATGTCGCCTGGCTGTGGCCGCTGTGGCGCACCCGCCAGAAGGTGGCGCACACCGTCGCGACCGCGCTGCACCTCATGGAGCGTTACCCGGAGTACACTTTCAGCATGTCGCAGCCGCAGGTCTACGCGTCTCTCAAGGAGGACGACCCGGCGCTCTACGAGCGGATGAAGCAGCGGGTCGCCGAAGGGCGCTTCGAGCCGGTTGGGATGATGTGGCTGGAGCCGGATTGCAACGTGACCGGCGGCGAGTCGCTGGTGCGGCAACTGGTGCACGGCGCGCGTTTCTTCACGCAGGAGTTCGGTGAGCTGAATCACATCGTCTGGCTGCCGGATGTCTTCGGCTACAGCGCGGCGCTGCCGCAACTGCTGCGTGGGGTCGGTATCTCCTGTTTCATGACGACCAAGATCAGTTGGAGCCAGTACAACCGCATGCCGTACGACACCTTTCGCTGGCGCGGGATCGATGGCTCGGAGGTGCTGACGCACTTTATTACTGCTAGCGACGAACCGCTGAAAAGCTGGGGTGAGGCGCAAACCTACACGTACAATGGCAAGATGAGCGGCAGCGAGGTCTTCGGCCTGTGGAACCACTACCGTCAGAAGGAGATCAACCACGAGGTGCTGTACGCCTATGGCTGGGGCGATGGCGGTGGCGGCCCGACCGAGGAGATGCTGGAAGCTGCGCGCGTCTTCGCCGGGCTGCCCGGCTTTCCGCGCGTCGTGCCGGGGCGGGTGGATGGCTACTTCGCGCGGCTGTACGAGCGTGTCTGGCACGATCCGCGCCTCCCCACGTGGGTCGGCGAGCTGTATTTGGAGTACCACCGCGGCACCTATACGACGCAGGCGCGCACCAAGCAGCAGAACCGCCAGGCGGAGCAGGCGCTGCGCGAGGCCGAGTGGCTGAATGCCTGGGCCGTCGTGGAGGGCGCGCTGAGCGCGCAGCCGCGGCTGGATGAGGCCTGGCGGCTGGTGCTGCTCAATCAGTTTCACGATATCCTGCCCGGCTCGTCGATTGCACAGGTCTACGTCGACAGCGACGCGCAGTATGCCGCGGTGCGGCAGGCAGCGGGCGAGGTGGCGGCGGCGGCGCGGCGGTTTGTGCTCGACGGAGAGTGGGGAGCGGGAGAGGTGGAGGCAGGGAAAGGGGGCGAGGGGGAGAGCGGCAGGCAGGATGATGGCGAATACGATGATCCCCGGATCTCCTCGCCTGCCCGCCGCTCCGTCTCGACATTGGCCGTCTGGAACGCGCTGGGATGGGAGCGGCGCGAGCTGGCGCGCATCCCGCTGGCGCCCGGCGAGCAGCCGCTGGCGCTGCGCGACGACACCGGCGCACCGGTCGAGACGCAGCTCGTCGAGGAGCAGCCGGGCGAACGGGCGCTGCTGGCCGAGGTCAGCGCGCCAGCGTTCGGCTACAGCACGCTGGAGGCTGGCAGGCTGATGCCATCCTCGGAGCCCATGCCGCACGCCGCGCGTCGCATCACCCATGTAACGCGCTCTGTGCTCGAAAACGACGAACTCCGGCTTGTACTGGACGACAACGGCGAGATCGCCTCGCTCTACGACAAGCGCGCCGGGCGGGAGGTCATCCTGCCGAATGCAACCGCGAACCGGCTTGTCGCCTACGAGGATCGGCCACTGTTCTGGAACGCCTGGGACATCGAGATCTACTACGAGGAGAAACCCTACCCGGTGCGCGAGATCGTCGCCTGGGAGGTGGCCGAGGAGGGGCCGCTGCGCGCCGCCATCCGCATCACGCGGCGCCTCGGCGCGAGCCTGATCACGCAGCGGATCGCCCTGGCGCGCGGCGCGCGGCGGGTCGATTTCCTCACCGAGGTCGACTGGCAGGCGCGCCAGATGCTGTTGCGGGCGCTGTTTCCGCTCCATCTGAACGCCGAGCGGGCGACATGCGAGATCCAGTTCGGCGCGGTCGAGCGGCCGACCCACCGCAACACCTCGTGGGACGTGGCGCGCTTCGAGGTCTGCGCCCACCGCTGGGTGGACATCAGCGAGGACGGCTACGGCGTGGCGCTGCTGAATGACGGCAAATATGGCCACAGCCTGCGCGATACGACGATCGGTCTCTCGCTGCTGCGGGGTGCGGTGTTCCCCGACCACGATGCCGACCGCGGCCGGCACCGCTTCACCTACAGCCTCTACCCGCACTCCGGCGACTGGCGCGCGGCGCAGGTCGTCCGGCGGGGCTACGAGTTGAATGTGCCGCTGTGCGTGACGCACTGCGAGGGGCGAACGGCGAGTGCCAGCGACGCCGGACGCACGGCGGTCGCCCTGCGTGCTTCGTCCTTTGTCGTGTCTCCGACCGACCATATCGTCGTCGAGACCGTGAAGGCGGCGGACGACGGCGATGGGCTGATCATCCGGCTGTACGAGGCGCACAACCGCCGCGGCCCGGCGAGCCTCCACTTTGGGCGCGCCGTGGCCAGCGCGGTAGAGACCGATCTGCTGGAGCGTGAGCGCGGGCCTCTCGAGGTGCGGGGAGAGGCGGTGTACTTCAGCGTGCGGCCGTTCGAGGTGAAGACCCTCCGGGTGCGGTTGGCGCCGCCGGCCCGCTGATGCCGGGGGTAGCGGGGCGTGTCGAACTGAGGGGCGGTGGCGCGGCCGGCGACTCCTCCGCGCCACCGCCCCCCGCGTGTGCTGACAAGGCGAGGTGGTGGCGCGTCGCGGCGTGCGCGCCCAGGCCCTTCCCCCGACCCCTGCCGCTGTTGGTCCGTGGCCCTGGCCCTGCCCTTACGGGGTAGGTTGTTTTGTGATTGCCGTGGGTCAGCACGGCCCCCACCCTCTGTCCCTCCCCCGCGTGCGGCGTTGAGGGGCGCACAGAACAGGTGGGCGACAGGCGTTTGTTCGTGTGGTTATGGGCTCCAGCGCCCTCACCCCCTCGCCCTCGCTCCCGGACAGGGGGTGGGGTTATGGAAACCTGTCCGTCCTTGAAGTGTGCGGGGGGGAGCCGAGCTGCGTGACTTTCCCCCGGTTCCACCGTTATAATGGATACCAGGAACCGCAGACGGAATGCCCTCACGGCCATGCCGCCGCCCGCCGGAGCGCGCAGGAGTTGCAATGATAGTTCACGGTCCGCGGCGGATGCCGCCTGCGCTCATGCTGCTCGGCCTGGCCGCGCTGCTGTTGGCCAGTCTGGCCGTGCTGCCCGCCGGGCAGGCCGCCCCCGGCGCCCTGGCGACAGTGCGGCTCCCGCCCGCCGGCGTGCTCGCCGACGCCCCTGCGCCCGACGCCGCGCCTGCGCCGGACGCCGCCTTCGAGCGGCTCCAGGCGCGCGCCGCCGGCCCGCTGCAGATCCATTGGAACGAGGATACCGGCGTGGCCGATTTCCTCACCGGCGCCGACCCGGCCACCTACCTGCCCTACACCCCGACCGCTGCCGAGGCCGGCAACCCGGTCGCCATCGCGCGCGGCTTCCTGGACGAGAACCGCGCCCTGTTCGGCCTCGCCAGCGCCGCCGATGAGCTGCGGCTCATCCGCTTGGAGCCCGATCTGCAACTGAACTACCGCCACGTTCGCCTGGCCCAGGTCTACCACGGCATCCCGGTCTTCGGCCGGCAGTTGATCGTGCACCTGGACCCGCAGTTGCGGATCACCGCGGTGAACGGTTATGTCGCCCCCGGCGTCGATGTCGCCACGCAGCCGACGCTGACGACCGTCCAGGCCGAAGCGACGGCGCTGCGCGACCTGCTCGAGCTGCAGATGCCGGATCGCCCGCGCGAGCTGCTCAAGCCGCGCGTGCTGCGCGACCAGACGCAACTGATGGTCCATGTCGATGTCGAGGGGAAGCCGGTGCTGGCATGGCGGCTGCTGATCCGCACCGAATCGCCGCTCGGCCTGTGGAACTACTTCATCAACGCCCGCCGCCCAACCGTCGTCCACCGCTTCGATTCGGTCGAGCCGATCATGCGGCGGCGGACATACACCGCCGACAACTCCACCGATATCCCGGGCCGCCTGCTGATCGACGAAGGCGAGCGCAGCCGCGACCCGATAGCGCAGGCCGCCCACGACAACGCCGGCAATGTCTACAACTACTATGCTTCGACCTTCAAGCGCGATGCGATCGATGGCCAGGGCGGCGCGATGGTCTCCACCGTCCACTTCGGCAACGACCCGACGGACGCCGAGAACGCCGCCTGGATCGGCGACCTGCAGCAGATGATCTACGGCGATGGCGGGCGGATCTTCAAGCCGCTGCCCTATGGCCTGGACGTGGTCGGCCACGAGTTCACCCACGGTGTGATCGACAGCACCGCCGGCCTGATCTACCAGGGCCAGTCCGGCGCGCTGAACGAGTCGTTCGCCGACATTTTCGGCGCGATGATCGACCGCAGCAACTGGACGATCGGCGAGCAGGTGGTGAAGCCGGGCGTCTTCCCGGTGCCGTATCTGCGCAGCCTGGAGGACCCGAACGCCCAGGGCAGCTACGACCCACGCAACCCATTGCGCGGCATTGGCCAGCCGAAAAACGTGCGCGAGTACGCCAACCTACCGCTCAGCCGCCGCGCTGACAACGGCGGCGTGCATATCAACAGCGGCATCCCGAACCACGCTGCGTACCTGATCGCACAGCGCATCGGCCGGGAGAAGATGGAGCAGATCTTCTACCGCGCGCTGACGCAATACCTGACGCCCAACACCAACTTCCTCGGCGCGGCCAACGCGCTGGTCCGGGCGGCAACCGACCTGTACGGCCCGGATGAGGTGCAGGGCGTGCGCGACGGGCTGGCCGGCGTCGGCATCAATGTCGGCGGGGTGGACACGACGCCACAGTCGCCGGGCACCTCGACCACGCCGCCACGCGGGCCGGCGCAGCCCGCGCCGCAGCCGCAGCTTCCGCCCGGCTGCACCGACCTCATCCGTTCCGGCGGCTTCGAGAGCGACGAAGGCTGGGTGGAGGTGGTGCGCGGCAACACGCGCCTGATCGATACCGAGCTGCCGCATACCGGCCAGCGCAGCGCCTGGCTCGGCGGGCAGGACCAGGAGCCGGTGCAGTTCATCTACCAGGAAGTGACCATCCCGGCCAACGCGACCAATGTTCGCCTGGATTACTTCCGGCTGGTGCACCGCGAGAAGAGCGGCCTGCTCGGCTTCCTGTCCGGCGATGCGCAGTTCACCATTGCGCTGGAGGACCCGCGTACGAGCGATCTGCGGACACTCGAAGAGCTGCCGTCGTCGCGCGGCGACGACACCTGGCGGCCGGCGCGCTTCGACCTGAGCCCGCTGGCGGGCAAGACAGTGCGCGTGCTGTTCGCCGCCGAGAACCCGCGCGGCGACATCAGCAGCATGTTCGTGGACGATGTCGCGCTGGTGGCCTGCACGACGGGCGCCGGCCCGGCCGCGCCGCCGACGCCGTCGGAGGACCTGGTCTACCTCCAGGGGCGGGCGATCGATGCCGACACTGGGCGCGGGATCAGCGGCGCGCAGTTCTTCGTCCTGAAGCCGGGGCTGAGCGCTACCCAGGCCGCTGCCGACGACAGCATCACCGGCGACGAGGTGATCGCCGTCGGCCTGACCGATGAGAGTGGCATGTACCGGACGGATCGGCCCATCGCGCGCGGGCAGCGCTACAGCGTGATCGTGGTGGCGCGCGGCTATCGCCCGATTCTGGCGGATAACGGCGTGAACGTTCCCGCCGGCGCGTCCAACCCGTACGGCCCGGTGGACGGCACGCTGCGCCGAGGAAGGTAGGCGGGGGGCGCGCGATTGAGGACCTATGCCTGACGAACTCACCTGCTGCATCTGCGGCGAGCCGCTGGAGCCGCCATACCGCCTGTTGGGCGGGCGAGCCTACTGCGAGCGGCACTACGCGGCGGTCAACAAGCCGCACCCCGGCTTCTGGCGCGCCGGGCTGATCCAGATCCTCGGCATGGCCGTGCTGAGCGTGCTCGTCTTTCTGCTCGGCAATCTGATCGGGCCGCTCACCGGCCCGGCGCAGATCGTCGCCGGGCTGCTGCTGGCGATCATTCCGTCGGCGCTGTGGCTGCTCTTCTTCTACCGCCAGGACCGGCTGGAGCCGGAGCCAAAGACCGGGATCGCGCTGGTCTTCCTCGCGGCGCTGGCCCTCACCGATGTGCTCGGGTGGCGCGTGGTCTACGACTGGTTCAGCGTGCCGGCATGGGCTTCGACCGATACGCCCACCTCGCTGCTCGCCAGCCTGCTGATCGTCGGCCCGACGTGGCAGGCCATGGCCTACACCGCCACGCGGCTGGTCTATGCCACCCCCGAGTACGATGAGCGGATGGATGGCATCGTTTATGGCACGGTCGCCGGACTTGGCGTGGCGACGCTGCTCAACCTGCGCTACGTCCTGCTGAACGAGGGGGTCGCGCTCGGACCGGGGGTGGTGCATGTCGTCACGACCTCGCTGGCGCAGGCGTCGTTTGGCGGGCTGATGGGCTGGTTCATGGCCGAGGCGAAGTTCGCCCATAAGCCGGTCTGGTGGGTGCCGGCCGGCTTCGCCGGTGCCGCCCTGCTGAACGGCCTGTTCGGCTGGCTGATCAGCGAGGTCAGCGCCAGCGGCCTGGGGGTGGACCCATGGCGATCGCTGGGCCTGGGGCTGGCGCTGGCGCTGGCGGTCTTTGTCTTGCTAGTATGGCTGATGCGCCGCACGACCGAGGTGACGCTCGGGCGGCGGGCGCAGCGGGCGTAGCACTGTTTCGATTGGCATCGGTGGGGGATGACGACGGATGGTGACAGGCCATTTTGCTCCCCCTTCCATCCATCTCGTACGGCCGGCCGGCGTTCGCAGAAGGTGTCGCACATGACCGAAACGGCAACCGTCTATGGCTTCCGCACCTGGCCGAAAGACCTCGGCGTTCTGCTGGTCGTCGCCGTGGCGCTCGGGCTCGGCCTGCTGCTGGCGACGCAAACCAGCGGGCGCACGCGCCCCTACGCCGACCCGAACTCGCCGCTGCGCCTGCGCTACCCGGCAGGCTGGGTCGAGACGGGCTCGCTCCAGGATGTGCTGCTCAAGGTGCAGGACCCGCTGGCCGACTCGCCCTTCAAGACGACGCTGACGGTCGAGAGCCGGGAACTCGATCCGCAGAACCCGCCGACGCTCCAGGCGCTGCTGGACCGGCGGGTCGAACTGCGCCAGTCGCTCACCGGCTACCACTTCCTGGCCAACCGGGAGACGATCGTCGGCGGGGCGAAGGCCATGGAGCTGGAGTACGCATATGTGGTGCAACCGATCGATGAGCCGCGCCGTGCGGTGCTGCCGGTGGTCGTCCGGGCCCGCGAAGTGATCGTGCCGGCGAAAGACCGCGCCTACTACATCGCCCTGGCCGCGGCGGCCAATGAATTCGCCCGAGCCAGCGCCCGGCTCGACCAGATCCTCGCGACGGCGCAGGTGCAGTAGCAGGGGCGTGAGTGTGATTGCAGATTGTGGATCGCACGTTGCAGGTTGCATGAACCGCCCACTGACGTGGTGCGGGCATGCGAGCATGTCCCTGATACTGCTTGGCTGATGATGCTGGAGATCCGGCTCTTGCCCTTCCTCGCCTTCATCGTTCCCCACCCAGACGGGAGAGACCACCATGCACGAGACCGAAGAGCGGCCCCCGGAGGGCGAGCAGGTGTTGGGCAGGCTGGGCGGTGGGCCGTACGACACCGAGCTTGGGCCATTGGCCGAGCGTATTCCGCCGGTCAGCCACCGCCGCCCGCCGGCGGACGGCGCGCCCGCGGCGGACGCCATCCCCGCGCCGCCGCCGGATGCCGGGCCGCTGACGCTGCCGCGCGGCGGGCTGGTGGCGTTGCGCCAGAGCGGCGGGCTGAACTTCACCACCCGCGAACTGATCGTCTTCCGCGATAGCCGCACGCACTACCGCTGCGTCGGCAAGGGCCTCGAGCCGGTCGAGAGCCAGGGGAAGCTGACGCTCGCCGAGCTGGCGCAACTCCACGCCCTGCTGGATCAGGCCGATTTCTCCGCCCAACCGCCGCCCACGGCACGCCACAACCCGGACTCCTACGCCTACGAGCTGGTCGCGCGGGTCCGCCGGCGTAAGCGGGCGATCGAGGTGTTCGAGGGGAGCATGCCCGGGGGCCTCGCACCGCTCATCCTGCGCCTGCGCCATCTGATGCCGCCGGATTCGTAGGGGCGCCAGGCGCTGCGCCCCGCGGCCTTCGGGCGCACGCATCGCCCCTACCGCTGTCCCCCGTCCACCGGTCATCGACGAAGGACAAACGATGGCCTGAATCTTCCCGAGAGCGGCAGGCGTACCGTCGGGCTTGCTTTCGTCCACCGTCCGCTGTCCACCGTCCGTGGTACAATCTGGCGGCATGTTACAGAGGACAGCAGCCATGAAATGCCTTGCACTCGCGGCCCACGCTCTTATGCTGGCGCTCTGCGGCGCGCTGCTGGTGGCGCCCGCCGCTCGTCCTGCCGCCGCGCAGGAGGCCAGTCAGTTCTTCCCCGAAACCGGCCATACCGTCAGCGGGGCGTTCCTGCAATTCTGGCGCGACAACGGCGGACTGCCGATCTTCGGCTACCCGATCAGCGATGAGCGCAGCGAGCCGGACTTCGCCAACCCGTCTGGCTCGACGCGCACGGTGCAGTGGTTCGAGCGCGCCCGCTTCGAACTGCACCCGGAGAACCCGCCGCCGTACGATGTTCTGCTCGGCCGGCTGGGCGCGCAGGTGACCGCCGGGCGGGCGCAGGAGCCGCCCTTCCGCCCGCTCCCGCCTGCCGCGCCGGCGCCGGACCGGGCCTTCTTCCCGCAGACCGGCCACGCGCTGGCCTTTGGCTTCAAGCAGTTCTGGGAGACGAACGGCGGGCTGCCGGTCTTCGGCTACCCGCTGAGCGAGGAATTCGACGAGCGCAACCCGAGCGACGGGCAGACCTACACGGTGCAATATTTCGAGCGGGCACGCTTCGAATATCACCCGAACAACCCGCCGGCCTACCAGGTGCAGCTCGGCCTGCTCGGCGCGCAACTGATCGGCGCGGCGCCGGGGCGTGTAGCGATCACGATCACGGCCGGCGGCGTGCAGGCGGCGATCGGCCAGGACGAGACCGCGCTCCTGCCGGCGGGCGCCACGTCGCTGGCGGTTGCGCTCCAGTTCCCGCAGCCGGTCAACCCGCAGGTGCTCCAGGTGCAGCTCCGGCAGATCGCCGGCCCGCCGCCATGGCAGATCGGGCCAGGCGGCCAGGCGCCGGCCCGCAACAGCTACAGCTTTACCCTGAACGGTGCGGCGACCGGCCCGCAGTATCTCCGTGTCGAGGTCGACCGCGGCCCCGGGGTGCCGGCGGTCTTCTTCGGCATCCAGCTCGGCGGGGCGGGCGGACCGGCGCTCCAGGCGAACTGGAACGACCCGGCAGCGCTGGTCTCCAGCTACTACAATGCCGTGAACCGCCGCGAGTACGAGCGGGCATGGAGCTACTGGGAGCGTACCGGCGGCCCGAACACCCCGCCGGCCAGTATTGCCGATTTCGTCCGCGGGTATGCGAACACCACCGCGGTGGACGTGACGACCGGCCCGGTGCGGGGCGAGGGCGCTGCCGGCACAATCTACTTCCCCGTGCCGGCCGTGCTCGCCGCCCGCCAGACCGATGGCGCGGTGGCGCGCTTCTTCGGCTGCTATCTGCTGACTCGGACGAACGTGGACACCGGCAACGCCTCGCCGCCCTTTCCGATCACCATCCGCGCCGCGCGGATCGCCGCCGCCGCGCCGAACGCCGACCCCGCCGCGCTGCTGGCGGCAGCCGAGGCGCAGGTGCGGGCGGGGCAGTGCACGGAGTGATCGCTTCCGCATCGCCGCTGGCAGGCGCGGAGGGGCCATCGGTCCCTCCGCGCTTTGTGTGCTCCCTTTAACCTTTCCTTCATCTTGCCCCCCCGCATGGCGCGACATCCTGTGGTAGACTGAAAGCGTCCTCCGGAGCGTGACCGCGATTGCGCGGAAGGCGAGGCGCCGTGAAGCTGCTTGCCCGTCTGCTAGTCGGCCTGCTCCTGCTGCTGTTCATCGCCCCCGGCGCCGCGCTGGCGCAGAGCGGCGACGTCTGGCAGGAGCTGCGCACCCAGCAGTTCGCCATCCTCTACGAGCCGGCCGACGCCGCGACGGCCCGAAGCTATGCCGCCTTCGTGGACGGGCTGTACGACGAAGTGGCCGCGCTCTTCGGGCACCGCACCGCCACGCCGATCACCCTGCGGCTGTACCCATCGCTCGAAGCCTATCAGCGCGTCAACCCACTCGCGCGCAGCCTCACCGGTATCGTCGCCCATGCCGATTACCGCCGCCGCGAGGTTGTGGTCATCGTGCCGCAGACCCGCTCGCAGACGCCGGACGAGATCCAGAACAACGTGCGTCACGAACTCACGCATATCGTCGCTTCGGACCTGTCCGACGAGCGGCTGAACGTCGGCTTCCAGGAAGGGCTGGCGCAGTACGTCGAGCATCCGTCGCGCGAGCTTGAGGCCAAGATACAACTGCTGCGCCGTGCCGCGGACGCGGGCGCGCTGCCGCGCTGGAGCGAGCTGGACGACCGGGACTCGTTCTACCGCCAGCCGGAGCGCAATTACCCCGCCAGCCTGTCGATCGTCGCCTTTCTGGTGCAGCGCGACGGCTTCGCTCGGCTGCGCGAGTTTCTGACGATCTCCGCCCGCAGCAGCGGCTATCGCTCGGCGCTGGAGCGCACCTACGGCGCCTCGTCCGACGCGCTCGAACAGGAATGGCTCGCCTGGCTACCGTCCTACCTGAACGGCGGCTACCGCCAGAGCGCGACGACCGCCTACGACCTGTCGCGTGCCGAGGGGCTGCTGCGCGCCGGCGACTATGCGGGCGCCCAGAAGGAACTGGCCGACGCGGTCGCCTGGCTGAAGACGACCGACCAGGCCGACACGCTGCGCCGGGCGGAGGAGTTGCTGGCCCGCGCCGGGCAGGGGCTGGCCGCCGGGCAGATCGTGGACGAGGCCCGCGCTGCGCTCGCCGACGGCGACTACGCCCGCGCTGCCGCCCGCGCCGGCGCGGCCCGCAGCGCCTTCGATGCGCTCGGCGACACCCGGCAGCACACGCTGCTGGCGGAGATCGCCGCCCGCGCCGCCCGCGGCCAGCAGGCCGAGGATGCCCTCGCCCAAGCTGGCGCGCTCGCCGGGGCCTGGCGCTACCCGCAGGCCCGCGCCCTGGCCGACCGCGCCGCCGCCGACTTCGAGGCCCTCGGCGCGGGGGCGCGCGCCGCCGACGCCCGCGCCCTGCGCGCCACGCTCGACGCGCGCCAGTCGCTCCTGGGCATGGGCCTGCTGGCCGCAGGGGTGCTCGGCGTGCTCGCCAGCCTCGTCCGCCGCATCACCGTGCGGGAGGCGGAAGCGTGGTAAGTGCAAAGTGCGGCGTGTAACGTGTGGCGTTGTGGTGAATGTCCATGTTGCGGCGTTTGTCGAACGTCGGGGCTCGCTCCGAGACTTTGAACTGAGCACTTTGAACTCAGCACGGGTATGCGAACCGTTCTCTTCCGCCAACTCGACCGCCTCGCCGCCGCCCGCTGGGCCCGCCGCGGCGCCCGCCGGCTGCTCCGCGCCGCCTGGCTCGCCGGCTGCGTCTGGTGCATCGCCCTCGGCGGGCGGCTGCTGTGGAGCTGGGATGTGCCGTACCGTTGGCTCGGCGCGGCTTCGCTCGCGCTGGTCGGCTTGGCCATCCTGCCGCTGCTGTGGGACCGTCTGCCGCGACGGGAGGTCGCCCGCCGGCTGGACCGGCGCTACAGCCTGAACGAACAGCTCACCACCGCCGTCGAGATCGCCGGCACCCCCGCGGCGCGCGAGGGCGTCGGGGCGCTGCTGCTCGCCACGGCCGGGCGCACTGTGAGCGCCGTGCGCCAGGAAGTCGAGCGCCAGCAGCGCGGCCCCTGGAGCGAGATCGCCGCCGTCGTCGCGCTGGCGCTGCTGCTGCTTGGCCTGTATGTGCTCACCGATATCGGTCGGCCGCCCGGCCCGGCCACGGCCCTCGCCCCGCTGCCGGAGCCCGCCGCCCCGCCCGACGCCGCCGAGCAGTTCCCGCCGGAAGCCGCCCAGGGCAATGGCAGCGGCCAGCAGCCGGGCGGGCAGAGCGGCGGCGCCGGCCAGACTCAGGTCGGCGACGGAACCGATGCGCAGTCGTTGAGCGCCCTGGCGGATGCCCTGCGCGACCAGGGCGCGACCCGCCCCGCGGCGGATGCCCTCGACCGGGGCGACCGGGCGGGCGCCGCCCGGGAGCTGCGTGAGCTCGCCGACCAGGCCGACCAACTCAGCCAGCAGACGCGCGACGACATCGCCGGCCGGCTGCGCGAGGCTGGCCGCCAGATCGACGGGCGCAACCCCGCGCTGGCCGACCAGCTTCGCGAGAGTGCCAGCGGGCTGGAACAGGGGGGCCGCCAGGCGCAGCAGGCGCTGGACGATCTGGCGCGCGCCATCGACCAAGGGACGCAGCCCGGCGAGCAGCAGGCCCAGAGCGGCGCGCAGGGCCAGAACGGCCAGGGACAGCAGCCGGGCGATACCGCGCAGCAGCCGGGGACGGGCGGCGGCGCGCAGCAGCCGGGCCAGGGGCAGGGCCGCGGCAACGGCGCCGGCAACGCGCCGTCCGGCGAGCAGCGGCAGACGAGCACTAACGAGCGCCTGGGCGTGGCCGGCAAGCCGCTCGAACTCAACGCCGAGGGCCAGGGGCAGCCGGCCGCGGGCGACGGGCGCGGCCCGACATCCTCGGGCGCGGCGGGCGGCTTCACCAGCGGCGGCGGCGCGGATGACGGCCGCCGGGTTGGCGCGGACCCGCTGCGTATCCCGATCGAGGATCGCGATGTGGTTCAGGAATATTTTTCGAAATAGCCGCTCGCGCGGCCCGGCGCGGCGCGCGAACCTGCTCGACGAAGCCTTTCTGCTCCGGCTGGAGCGGCTGAGCATCCAGGCGTCGCGGTCGCTGCACGGCACGCCGCTGGCCGGCGAGCATCAGAGCCGCCGCCGCCTGCCGTCCACCGTCTTCGACGACCACCGCCCGTACAGCGAAGGCGACGACTACCGCCACGTGGACTGGAACGCCTACGCGCGCCACGAACAGGTGCTCGTCCGCCTCGGCGAGACCGAGCAGAGCATCGGCGTTCACATCCTGCTCGACGCCTCGCGCTCCATGGCCTGGGGCGCGCCGCCCAAGCTCGACGCCGCCCGGCAGCTCGTGGCAGCGCTCGGCTACCTGACGCTGGCCGCCAACGACCGGCTGCGGATCGTGCCCTTCAGCGGCGGCCCGCTCCCGGCCTATGGCCCGGCCCAGGGCAAGGCCCGCGCCGTGGAGATGCTGCGCTTTGTCGCCGGGATCGCGCCCGGCGCGCAGACCGCGCTGGCCGCCACGCTGGCCGGCTACGCCCGCCAGCATCAGCGCGGCGGCCTGCTGGTGCTCTGCTCCGATCTGCTGGCCGAGCCGGCTGCCGGCCTGGCCGAGGGGCTGCGGGCGCTGCCGCCGCCGCGCTGGCAGGTGCTCGTGCTGCACCTGCTCGACCCGGCGGAGCTGCGGCCAGAACTCGCCGGGCCGCTGGAGCTCGAAGACGCCGAGACCGGCCGCCGCCGGCCGCTGATGCTCGACGCCGAGACGGTCGCCGCCTACCGGCGCAACCTGGCAGCGTGGCAGGCGGCCCTGGCCGACGCCTGCGGCCGGCGTGGCGCGACCTACACACAGATCATGACCGACTGGCCGATCGAACGCAGCGTCGTGCCGTTTCTCCGGGCGCGGCAGGTATTGAAGTGATGACGAACGACAGACGACGAACCACCAACGAGTGACGATAGAGGACGTTCGTCGGCTGTCACCCTGTCACCGTGGCATCTTATCATCCGGTCATCTGGTCATTTTGTCACCCGGTCGCCATGTCAAACCGTCACGTTGTCCGCCGTCACTCCTGAGCAATGACCTTTCTCCTGCCACTCGGCCTGCTGGCCTTGCTGACGCTCCCGGTGATCGTGCTGCTGCACCTGATCCGCGAACGCCGGCCCCGCCGCACCGTGCCGAGCCTGCTGCTCTGGCCGCAGCCGCCCCGCCGCCCGGAAGGGGTGCGCGCCCGCAGGCTGCCGCTCACGCTGCTGCTGCTGCTGCACCTGCTCGTCGCGGCGCTGCTGGCCCTCGCCCTGGCCCGGCCGCAGCTCCCCGGCCTGCCTGGGCGCGGCGCGGCCCACACAGCGATCATCCTCGATAGCTCGACCAGCATGGCCGCCCGAGACGGCGCCGGCACGCGCCTGGACGCCGCCCGCCAGCGGGCGCTGGCGCTCCTGCGCGCCATGGACGCGGGCGACCGGGCGACGCTGATCGCCGCCGGGCCAGAGGCGCGCGTGCTCGCCGCCGGCGGCCCTGGCGCCCTGCCGCTGCTCCAGGCGGCCCTGGACAGCCTGCGCCCGGCCGGCGCCGGGGCCGACCTGGACGGCGCGTTGACCCTGGCGGAAGCCGCGCTCGCCGGCGCGCCGGAGCCGCGGATCGTCGTGCTGACCGATGGGGCCGGCCCGCCGATCGCGCCCCGCGCCGTCGCCGCGCCGGTCGAGTGGCAGACGGTCGGCGGAGCCGCCCCGAACCGCGCGATCGTCGCTTTCGCCGCCCGGCCGTTCGGTAACACTGTCCGCGTCTACGCCCGGCTCGCCAACCCGTCGCTGGGGCCGTTCACCACCGAGACGCGCCTGTTCGCCGACGACGCGCTCGTCGAACGGCGGCTGGCGGCGATCAACGCCGATGGCGAGACCGAGCTGACCTGGAGCCTGCCGGCAGGGGCGAAGGCGCTGCGCCTGGAGATCGACGGGCGCGACGCGCTGCCGGAAGACGATCGGGCGCTGCTCAACCTGGCCGCCGCCCGCCCGCTGGACATTCTGCTCGTCTCGGCGCGCCCGGATGCGCTGCGGCGGGCGCTCGCCGCCGTGGGCGGGGCGCGGGTGGCGGTCGCCAGCCCCGTGGCGTATGCGTCCGGCGATCCGGCGGCCCGCGCCGCCGACCTGACGGTGCTGGACGGCGTCGCGCCGGATCCGCCGCCCGGTGGCGCGCTGCTGCTGATCAACCCACCGGCCGGGGCGTTCGGCGCGGGCGACCGGACGGCGCCGACGGACGGCCAGCCGCTGCGCCAGGAGGGCGCGCTGCTCGCCGGGCTGTCGTTCGGCGGGGCGAGCTTCGGGCCGGCGCGCGAGATGGATGCGCCGCCCTGGGCAGCGACGCTGCTAACATCCGGCGCGACGCCGCTGATCCTTCGCGGGAACGACGGCGCGCGCGATGTGGCGATCTGGAACTTCGACCTGGCGCAGAGCAGCCTGCCGAACCGCCTGGCCTTCCCGCTGCTGGTGGCGCGCACCGTGCGCGACCTGACGCCCGGCGGGCTGCCGCAAAGCCTGACGGCCGGCGAGCCGCTGCTGCTCCACCCCGGCCCGCGTGTCCGCGCGGTCGAACTGACGGGGCCAGACGGCGCGACGCGGCAGGCCTCCGGCCCGGCCGTGGCCTTCGACGGCCTGGGGCAGCCGGGCTGGTACCGGGTGGTCGAGCGCGGCGACGCGGGCGTGCTATACGAGGGGCGGCTGGCAGTCAACGCTGGTTCGCCGCTGGAGGCCGACCTGCGGCCGCAGGCCCCGCCAGCGCTGACCGCGGCGGCTCCAGCGCCGGCCACGGCAGCCGCCATCGAGCGCCCGCGGTTGGAGCTCTGGCCCTGGCTGGCGGCTCTGGCGCTGGGGCTGCTCGCCATGGAGTGGCTGTACGCGCTCCGACGGCGGGCGGCGTGACGGTTTGACACGATGGCAGGGTGCTACGGTGGCACGGTACCACGATGTGCCATTGATCACTCTTCATTCATTGCTCGTCCTGCGGCCTTCATCCGTCGTCGTTCGTCCGGCTTCACTTTGAACGCTCCACGCGGAACTGCGAACTGATATGATCTTTCGCTCTCCACAAGCCCTTTTGCTCCTGCTGCTGCTGCCGCTGTTCGTGGCAGCCTGGCTGCGCTGGCGCGGGCGGCTCTCCGCCGGCGCGCTGGCGCTGCGGCTGGCGGGCGCGGCGCTGGTCGTGCTGGCGCTGGCCGAGCCGATCATCCCGCGGCCGGAGGCCGGCGGGCGCACACTCGTCGTTCTGCTCGACCAGTCGGACAGCCTGGGGGCGGCGGGGCAGGCGGCGCTGCGCCGCCAGGCCGATACGTTTGTGCGCGCCGCCGCGCCCGGCGAGGCCCGCGTGCTGGCCTTCGGCGGGCGGGTGGCCCCGGCAGGCGCGGCAGACGCGCTGTTCCCCGAGCAGACCGACATCGCCGGGGCGCTGCGGGCGGCGGAGGGGCTGATCGGCGCAGGCGGGGGGCGCGTCGTGCTGCTGTCGGACGGCGCAGAGACGCAAGGCGATGCACTGGCGGCGGCGCAGTCCCTGGCGCGGCGCGGCATCCCGGTGGATACCCTGGCCTACACCGCGCCGGAAGCGCCGGAAGTCTGGGTGCAGGGCCTTCGCGTGCCGCCCACACTGCGCGTCGGCGAGCGCTACAGCGCCGAGATCACCCTCGGCAGCACCGCGGGCGGGACGGCCCAGTTGCAGCTCTTCGACGGGACGGCCCAAGTCGAGGCGCAGGAGGTGCCGATCGTGCCCGGCGAGAATCGCTTCAGCTACCAACTCACCGCGCGGCAGCCCGGCATCGCCCGGCTGCGCGCCGTGGTCGCCGCCGCGTCCGACGGGACCGACCGTAACAACAGCGCCGCCGCGACCGCGCTGGTGGCTCCGCCGCCGCATGTCCTGCTGCTGGAGGGGCGCAGCGGCGGCGATGAGCTGCGGGTCGCGCTGCGCGGGGCGGGGATCGAGGCCGACCTCATCCCGGCCGCGTCGCTCCCCTCGCAACTCTCGTTGCTCGAGCCATACGACAGCGTGATGCTGCTCGATGTGCCGGCCGGCGACCTTTCGACCGACCAGATGGCGACCCTGCGCGAGTTCGTGCGCAGCGAGGGGCGCGGCCTGGTGGCGGCCGGCGGGCGTTCCAGCTTCACCCTCGGCGCGTACAAAGGCACCCCGCTCGAAGCGGCGCTGCCGGTGACGATGGACCCGCCGCCGCGCCCGGAGCGGGCCGATGTCTCATTGCTGCTGATCATCGACAAATCGGCCAGCATGGGCGTGCCGGAGCGGCCGTCGAAGTTCGACATGGCGCGCGAGTCGGCCATCCTAGCGACCGAATCGCTGCGACAGAACGACCGGCTCGGTGTGCTGGCCTTCGACACCGACCCGCAGTGGGTTGTGCCGTTCCAGCAGATCGGCACCGGGCTCAGTATGGCGCAGATCCAGGCGCAGATCAGCAGCATCCAACTCGGCGGCGGCACCGACATCCTGAGCGCGCTGGACGAGGGGCTGACGGCGCTGGAGGCCCATTCGGGCAAGGTGCGCCACGCCGTGCTGCTGACCGACGGGCGCTCGTTCAGCACGCAGCGTGGGCCGTACCAGGCGCTGGTCGAACGGGCGCGCGCCGCCAACATCACCCTCTCGGCCATCGCCATCGGCCAGGACGCGGACACCGAGCTGCTGAAAGACCTGGCGACCTGGGGCGCGGGGCGCTACTACTTTGCCGGCACGCCGGAGGACATCCCGCGACTGACGATGATCGAAAGCCAGATCGCCAGCGCCGAGCCGCAGGTCGAGGGGACGTTCCGCGCCGACCTGGCTGCGCCGCACCCGATCCTGCGCGACTTCCCGGCGAACCGCATCCCGGCGCTCCAGGGCTATGTCGCCACGACCCTCAAGCCGGAGGCTGAGCTGGTGCTGAAGTCGCCCGAGGACGACCCGGTGCTGGCCGTCTGGCAGTACGGCCTGGGGCGGGCGGTCGCCTGGACGCCGAGCGTGGAGGCGCCGTGGGCTGAGAACTGGGCGAACTGGCCGGAGTACGGCGCGTTCTGGGCCGAACTGATCCGCTATACCGTGCCGGAGCCGGACAGCGGGCCGCTCCAAGTGCGGGCTGCGGCGCAGGGCGACGCACTGACGATCACCGCCGATGCGCTCACCGCCAGCGGCGCGCCGCTCGACCTGGCCGACACCCAGGCGACGATCACCCTGCCGGACGGGAGCAGCCAAGCCGTGACGCTGCGACAGACCGCCCCCGGCCGCTACCAGCAGACCGTCGCGCTGCCGGCGGACGGGCCGTACGCGATCACGGTGCAGCAGCGCAAGGGTGACCTCGACCGGACGGCGGCGGCAGGGTATGTGCAGCCGTACTCCGCCGAATACCTGCCGGCGCGCGGCGGCGCGGAGCTGCTGCGGCGGATCAGCGCGGCTGGCGGCGGGCGCGTGCTGGCCGGCGCGGAGGGGCCGGGCGGCGCGGGCGCCGCCGCGCCAGCGCGCGAGCCGGTCGGCCTCTGGCCATGGCTGCTGCTGGCGGCAGCGTTGCTCTGGCCGCTGGAGATCGCTCTGCGGCGCGGCTGGCTGCGGCTGCGCAGGTAGACGCTGGCGCGCTGGCCCCGCGCCCTGTGGTACACTACGGGCGTCGATCTGTGAGCGAAAGCGATGCCCGCGATGCCCCAGCCCGCCGCCGATGATCCACAGCCGGCGATCCCCGCCCGGCACATCCCGCTCGCGCAGGAGCTCCTCTGGCGCGCGATCATCCTGCCGTCGCTCTGGTCGACCTTCTCGGCGGCGCGCGCCTTCGTCGAGGGCCGGCTGCCGCGCCCCGCCGACGGCCCGCTGATCGTCTACCTGACGCACAACGCCTGGTGGGACGCCTACATGCTGTTTCTCATCCGCTACGCCGTGCTGGGCGGCGGCTGGCAGCACTACGCGATGATGGAGGAGAAGCAACTGCGCTCGTTCCGCTTCTTCGCCTGGTGCGGCGCGTTCTCGATCGACCCCGCCGACCCGGGCGACGCGCGCCGCTCGCTGGCCTACATCAGCCGGCGGCTGCGCGAGCGGCGCGACCGCTGCCTCTGGATCTTTCCGCAGGGCCGTATCGTGCCCGCCGACCGCCGGCCGCTGGTCGTCTACCCCGGTCTGGCGCGGATCGTGCGGCAGACCGGCGGCGCGACGCTCTGCCCGGTGGCGCTGCGCTACGAATTTCGCGGCGAACAGCGCCCGGAGGTGTTCATCCGCATCGGGCCGGCGCACCGGGCCAGCGGCGACACGAAAACCGCCGCGCTGACGGCGGACATCCGCGCGCGGCTGACCTGCGCCGCCGACGCGCTGCGCGAGGAGGTGCTGCACGAGCGGCTGGAGCGCTACCAGGAGATCATGCGCGGTCGGCCGGGGATCGACCGGGTGACCGAGGCGCTATTGCGGCTGCTGCCGCGGCGAGCCCCCCGCGCCCGATGACCCCCGCCGCGACCAGCAGAAAGACGATGCCGACCAACCCGGCGAGCGCATACCCGCGCGCCAGGTTGCTTACAGTGAACATCACCGTGCTGAGGATGTAGAGCAGCGCCGGCAGAATAGAGAAGAGGGATTGACGATTGAGGCTTGTGAAGCGCGCGTTCCCGGTGTCTTTCTGGTTCTCCCTGCCTGCGGACAGCCGGCCGAGCGTCCATTCAAGGGTAGATGCCATCAGCAGGCCGACGGCCCACCAAGCGACGAAATTGGCGACCGGGATGCCGTAGTATGGGCCGCTGTCGCGCCAGACCCAGAAGCGATTCATCCGCGTGGCGACCGTTTCGATCTGAAGGTCGAGCACCAGCACGAGCGTCGCAGCGAGCAGCAGCATCGCCGGCTGGAAGCGCTCGCCGCCGGGCCAGCGGGCGACCTGCGCCAGTTGCCAGGCGCCCAGCGCTGCCATCAGCCAGGCGCCGATGATCGGTAGCGGCACCGTCCCGAGCAGTTGCGGCTGGAGAGCCGCGGTGTAGCTGTAGCGCCCGAACGGAACCCCGGTCGTTGCACCGAGCTGCTCGACGCCCCAGCCGAGCAGCAGCACCAGCAGCCCGGCGAGCGCGCCGCGCCGGCCGTACGCGCCGAGCAGCCAGCAGACCGCCGCCGCGCCCTGGAGCAGCAGCAGCGCCGGGCCCATCCAGCGGCCCGATTCGGGCACCGCATCCAGCGCCACCAGCGCCGTCGAGCCCGGAAACACCGTCAGGTAGACCGCGAAGAGCGCTAGCGCGGCCACGCGGAACAATGTGGTGATGCGTTCGGCCTTCACGTGCGAGTCGGACATCATGGCCAGGAGCCAGACAGTCAGACGGTCAGACGGGTAGACAGGCAGAAGTCAAAAGCCAGATTCCTATCTGCAATCATACATCGCTCAGGCCATCTGCCATCACAAAACGGCCAGAAGCCAGAACCCCGCATCTTTCAAACCTTGACACTTTACATTTTGCCTGTTGCACATATTCTCACCCTGCGCTGGAAAGGTGAGCTGGTATGCACCGACGCGCTCCATTGTACCCGACCGTGCTGCTGGCGGCGGCGCTCGCCGCGGCGGCCTGCGGCGGCCCGGCGGCCCCCGCTGGGACTCCCGCCCCTGCGGCCCCGGCGACGGCCGCGCCCGCACCGACCGCCGCCCCGCCGGTGGCCGGCCCGCTCCCTGCCGGCTGGCAGAACGACGCCGTCTGCTACCAGGTCTTCGTCCGTTCGTTCTACGATAGCGACGGCGACGGGATCGGCGACCTGAACGGCCTCATCCAGAAGCTCGACTACATCAACGACGGCAAACCGGAGACGCGGACCGACCTCGGCGCGACGTGCATCTACATGATGCCGATCATGGCCGCGCCGAGCTACCACGGCTACGATACCACCGATTACTACGCCGTCAACCCGCAGTACGGCACGAACGACGACTTCCGCCGGCTGGTGGCCGAGGCGCACCGGCGCGGCGTGGCGGTCGTGCTCGACCTAGTGCTGAACCATACGTCGAACCAGCACCCCTGGTTTCAGGCGGCGTTGAACGACCCAAACTCGCCCTACCGCGACTGGTACATCTTCTCGCCGACCGACCCCGGCTACCGCGGCCCGTTTAACGGCAATGTCGTCTGGCACAAGTCGCCGGTGCGCGACGAATACTACTACGGCCTCTTCTCCGCCGAGCAGCCCGACCTGAACTACCGCACCCCGGCTGTCACCGCCGAGGCGCGCAAGATCAGCGCGTTTTGGCTGGCGCAGATGGGCGCGGACGGCTTCCGGCTCGACGCGATCAAACACCTGGTCGAGGACGGCCAGGTGCAGCAGGACACGCCGGAGACTCACGCTTGGCTGCGCGAGTACAACGCCTGGTTGAAGGGCGCGGCGCCGAACGCGCTCACCATCGGCGAGATCTTCGACGCCGGGCCGACCCTGCTGGCCAGCTACTACCCCGACCAGCTCGATATGTATTTCAACTTCGGCATGGCCGACGGCATCCGCCGCGCCGCGACGATCGGGCGGGCGGGCGCGTTCACGCAGGCGGCGCAGGCCGCGGAAGCAGGTATCCCGGCCCAGCGCGCGGCGCCGTTCATCACCAACCACGATCAGAACCGGGCGATGAGCTATTTCGGCGATGTTGACAAGGCGAAGGTCGCGGCCACTGCGCTGCTGACGCTGCCGGGGCTGCCGTTTGTCTACTACGGCGAAGAGATCGGGATGCGCGGCGAGAAGCCGGACCCGAACATCCGCACGCCAATGCAATGGACGGGCGACGCGCGCGGCTTCACCAGCGGGACGCCCTGGGAGCCGCTCCAGCCGGACGCGGCGCAGGTGAACGTCGCCGCGCAGGATGGCGACGCGGGCTCGCTGCTGAACCACTACCGGCGGCTGATCCAGCTCCACACAGCGCACCCGGCGCTGGCCCACGGCGACTACACGCCGTTGGAGAGCGGCAACCGATCGGTCGCGGCGTTCGTCCGGCAGGCGCCGGAGGAGACGGCGCTGGTGGTGATCAACTTCGGGCCGGCGGCGGCGGATGGGGTGACACTCGCGGCGGCAAAGACCGGCCTGGCGTCGGGCGCCTATGCCCTCGAGCCGCTGCTCGGCGAGGCGGCGGCAGGCCCGCTCAGCGTCGGGGCGGGCGGGGCGATCAGCGGGGCGGCGCTGCCTTCCATCCCGGCGCGCACGGGGCTGGTGTTCCGGCTGTCGCCGCGCCCGTGATGCCCGGGCTGCGAGGCGGAGAGCGATGGAAGGTGGCGTGCTAGCCGCTTCCCGTCACCGCCCGCATCATCGCCCGCACCGCCGCGATCTCGTCCTGGTTGATCGTGTGGCCCATGCCGGGGTACAGGCGCGTCGTCACCGCGCCGCCGAGCCGCCGCAGCACCTCGGCGCTCTCGCGCACCCGCGCCGCCGGGATGCGTGGGTCCACATCGCTGCACCCGAGAAACACCGGCGTGCCGCCGAGCGAGCCGGCGTAGGGGCGCGGCGTGCCGTCCGGCCCGAACAGCCCGCCGCTCAGCCCGACCACGCCGCCGTAGCGCCGGGCGTGACGCGCGGCGAACTCCAGCGCCAGGCATGCGCCCTGCGAGAAGCCGAGCAGGATGGTCCGCTCCGGCGGGATGTGCTGGCCGATCTGCGCCAGCAGCGCCCCGATCGTCTCCAGCGACCAGGTCAGGTACGGCTCGTTCTGGTCGAGCGGCGCCAGGAAGCTGAAGGGGTACCATGACCCGCCCTCGGCCTGCGGCGCCAGATAGGCGAAGCCGCCCTCGTCCAGCTCCGGCACGAGCGTCAGAATATCCGCCGCCGACGCGCCGCGGCCGTGCAGCAGCACCATGGCGGCGCGGGCCGCCTCCAATGGCTCGCCCGCGGTGCGGGTGCCGGCGCCGAGCGCATCTTGTGGTTGTTGGTTCATAGGAAGTTGCTCATATAAGCGGCAAGTCGCGGATCTGCGGTCGATCAACCTGCGGCAGCAAAACTAGGATTGATTCAACATTGTGCTGAGTTTCCATGCGTCGGGCGGAGAATCAGCACACCACTAGGCTCCAAGCGACTATCCGGCCGCAATTGCGCAACGCATGGTGCGCTGATGCAGCTCGTATAGTAGGGATTGCGCTGGCCTGTCACCCGGTCACCTCGATCGGCGCCAGCCCGCGCTCGATCTCGGCGCGGCTGCGCTCCAGCCAGGGCGGCAGCATCAGCCGGCGGCCCAACGCTTCGGGCGCCTCGTCCACCGTGAAGCCGGGGCCCATGGTCGCCAGTTCGACGATGTGGCCGTCCGGGTCGTTGGTGTAGATACTCTTGAAATAGACGCGGTCCATCACCGGTGAGACGCGCAGGCCGGCGCGCAGCAGCCGCTCGCGCCATTCGAGTTGCGTCGCTTCGTCCGGCACCGCCAGGGCGAAGTGGTGTGTCTGCCCGGCGCCCATCTGCGCCCGCCGCACCCGCTGCGGGTCGCGCTCGAAGTAGGTGATAAGCGTGCCGGGTCGGCCATCGCCCACGCCCCAGTACCAGTGCGCCGAGGCCGGATCATCGAAGTTCGAGGTCATCTTCACCCGCCGCATGCCGAGCAACTCGCCGAAGAAGGCGTGCGTCCGCTCGATGTTGGAGCCGATCGCCGTGATGTGGTGCATGCCGCGGCTGAGCGCCATCTCGGGCGTGATCGCCGACACCGGCTCGGGCCAGGTCTCGGCGGCGATGCGCGCCTCGTCGCGGTTGTTCACCAGCATCTCGGCCGGCGGCGGGCGGTAGGCCGTCCCGATCGCCTCCGGCGCCTCGTCCACTGCCCAGCCCGGGCCGACGGTGGCGATCTCAAGGATCGTCCCGTCCGGGTCGTTGAAGTAGATCGACGTGAAGTAATGGCGGTCCAGCGGCCCTTCGACCGGGATGCCGAGGTCGGTCAGGCGGCGCTTCCACTTCAGCAGCGCGTCGCGGTCGGGCGCCTGGAGGGCCAGGTGGTGCGTCCCGCCGATGCCCCAGCGGCCACGCGGCGCGCCCCGCCACTCGAAGAACGTGATCGCCGTGCCGGGCCGGCCCAGTTCGTCGCCGAAATACAGATGATAACTGCCGGGGTCATCAAAGTTGACAGTCTTCTTGACCAATCGCTGGCCGAGCACCCGGGTGTAAAAATCAACGGTTCGCTGGGCGTCGGCGCTCACAATCGTGATGTGATGCAGTCCAAGAATACACATGGTACGCCTCCTGGCGCGGGGGAAGGCGCACGGCCTTCAGCGAATATGGGATCCTCATCCTACCACAACGGCGTGGCGAAGGGCGGGTCTACGACCCGCCCCACCTCTGATGCGGGCATCTGCGCCATGTCGGCTCGCGGATGAACCAGGGCCTACGCCGCCGCGGCGGCCTCGACCGGCGCTTCGACCTTGACGACCTCCAGCTGGATGTCGATCGTCACCTCGTCGCCGACCAGCCAGCCGCCGGTCTCCAGGGCGACGTTCCAGGTCAGGCCCCAGTCGGCGCGGCTGATCCGGGTGCTGGCGCTGAAGCCATAGCTCGTCGTGCCCCACGGCGACTTCGAGCTGCCGATGTACTCGACATCTAAAACGACTTCGTTGGTCACATCCTTGATCGTCAGATCGCCATAGATTTTGCCGCTGCGGTCGCTGGTCTGCTCGACATTCTTGCTCTTGAAGGTTATGTACGGGTACTTCTCGGCGTCGAAGAAGTCCGTTGAGCGCAGGTGGGCATCCCGCTTCTCGTCGCGCGTCTCGATGCTCGCGACCTCGATCGTCACGTCGACCCACGATTTCGTCGGGTGCTCCTCGTTCAACTCGACCGTGCCGCTGAAGGTGTTGAAGCGTCCGCGGGTCTTCGCCAGCATCATATGCCGAATAGCGAACTCGATCGACGAGTGCGAGGTGTCGATCTGCCAGGCCATGGGGTCCTCCTTCGTCATACAGCGTATCCACGTGTGTGGTGAGGCCAGTCTAGCCGGCGGGAGTGACCAGCGGCGTTAACGGATCGTGAACAAACCTGGCGTTCCCTGGGTCTTGCGTCGGAGAGCCCGCGCGAAAACATCCGACTTTAGCCCATTGTAGAACCGCGCCATATCGGGTACGCTAGCCGCCACCAACGCCGCCCGACGTCCACCACACGCGGGGCATCGCATTGCAAGGCGACCAGCCGTTCAAACACCGTATGGCGTTCAGTGAGTCCGTGGACCTGCCGACCGGCGCCGCGGACGCGACGAACCCCGGTGGCGCCGCATGAATCCGCGATGAAACAGATCACATTGCGGCTGCTCGGCGCGTTCGAGGTGACGATCGATGGGCGGCCGGCGACCGCCTTCGAATACGCCAAAGTGCGCGCGCTGCTGGCCTATCTGGCGGCCGAATCGCACCGGCCCCACACCCGCGCGGAACTGGCGGCGCTGCTCTGGCCGGATCAGCCCGAACGCGCCGCTCGCGCCAGCCTCAGCCAGGCGCTCGCCACATTGCGCAACGCCCTTGGCGACCGGGCCGCTGCTCAACCGCTGCTGCTGGCCGATACCCGGCACATCCAGCTCGACCCGGCTGCCGCGATCGACGTGGATGCGCCCCGGTTCCTCGCTCTCCTGCAGGAGGCGGAGGGCCACAACCATCGCAGCTGGCGCACATGTGCCGCGTGTGGGCAGCGTTTGCGCCAGGCGCTCGACCTGTATCGCGGCCCGTTTCTCGCTGATGTGTCGATCGCCGATAGCGAGATATTCGAGGAGTGGGCCTCCCAGCAGCGGGAAAACCTGCTCCAGCGGGTGCTCGGCGCGCTCGAACGGCTGGCCGAGCGGGCCGAGTGGGTCGGCGCGTACCCGGACGCGTTGGACTACGCCCGGCGCATGGCCGCGCTCGATCCGTTGCTGGAGGTGCATCAGCGCACAACCATGCGCCTGCTGGCGCTGAACGGCGAGCCGCTCCGCCTCGCGCCAGGCCAGCGCCGGCGGCATACCCGGCCGGGGCGCGAAGTAGCGCAGGTAGACGCTGCGCCCGGACAGGCGCCCGAGCAGCGCCGCGATCGGCGCGCTATCCCCCCGGCGGGCGGTGCGGAGCTGCACCGTCCGCCCGGCATGTTCATATCCATCAGCGTGCATCTCTTCCTCCCGTCCCGGAGCAAGCAGCGCCTCTCCGGGCCTTCTCTCTTGCCGCATCGTCTCGGCATCACGGACACGGCTCGCAGGGGCGCGGCCGGGCGCGGCCGATCAGCCATGCAGCGATCGCCCGCAAGCGCGGGCCCATCTCGGCAGTGGTGGCGCGCAGCGCGCCTGGCCGCTGGGGGAGCTGCGCGATCATCTCCTGCCGCAGCGCCTCTTCGAGCAGTTCTTTGTGGCGAAGTTTTTGCACTTCGTAGTGAATATCCGGGTGAAACATCGCATCGCTCCAGGTCATCGCGCGATGCGCGACTGCGAGCATGGCCGCACCTTGGGCCATGGCATCGGCGATGGCCCTGGCGTTGGTTCCGGCGCGCTGCCCCCGCCGCGGGTTCGACGCGGGCCGCGTCGGTGGCCCAATCCGCCTGGGAACGGTGGCGGGCGGCTGGGTGCTTTCGCGCCGCCGCCCGCTGCATTGCGTTTGTCGGGGAGCGCTTCAAGGAAAGGCGAAACTCTTTCCTGAAGGCCCGGCGGAATGGTCGCGTCAGCGCTTGCGCGCGACCACCTCGAGATACTCGCTCGGCACGGCCAGCGTCTCCCCTCCGCCCCGGTTCCGCGACTCCAGCAGCGCGGTCAGGTCGCGGGCCAGCCCGGCCTGCCCGTCGGCATCGAGCGCGGCGAAGGCCCGCAGCACCGGCCCGTAGTAGGTCCGAAACACCTCGAGCCAATGCGCCGCCGAGCGGTAGCGGAAGACGAACACGCGCCGCGTCACAGCCAGGTCGCTCAGGCCGTCGCCGAACAGTTCGCGCAGCCGTGCCTCTGTGCCCCACAGCGCCGGCGGTTGCACACCGGCGGGCGGCGGGACGTACCTGCCAATGGTGCGGAAGACCTGGCCGATAAAGCCATCGGGCGTCCAGTTGGCCAGGCCGATCGTGCCGCCGGGCCGGCAGACGCGCAGCAGCTCGCTGGCCGCCCGCTCCTGATTGGGGGTGAACATCACGCCGAAGACCGACAGTACGACGTCAAAGGAGTTGTCGGCGAACGGCAGCGCTTCGGCGTCGGCTTCCTGGAAGGTCACCCGAAGGCGCTCGGCGGCGGCGCGCTCACGCCCGCGTTCCAGCAGCGCCGGGACATAATCGGTGGATGTCACCTCGGCCCAGCGCCGTGCGGCGGCCAGGGTGGCGTTGCCATTGCCGGCCGCGACATCGAGCACGCGCTGGCCCGATCGTAGATCGACGGCTTCGCAGAGCAACTCGCCGGTGATCGTCAGTGTCGTGCCGATCACGGCGTAGTCGCCCGATGCCCAGGTCGCCTGCTGTCGCTGCTTGATCGCGGTGTAGTCCGGTTGGAGGTGTTGGGTGGCCACGGGGTATCCTCACTTTCTTGCTGATTGACGAGGCTCCGGAGACGCCATCGGACGTCTCGCTGTCGTACGGGCTAGCGCAGGTCATTCGGCTGGTAGGCGCTCCCGGTGCCGCGCGGCCCGCCCGGCACGCCATCGGCTGGCGCCGCGGCGAGCAGGCTGTCGAAGCCGTGCGCGCTGAATGGGTAGTAGCCCCGCGCCGCCAGTTCCGCGGCCCGGACGGATGCGTTCGGCGCCTCCACGGCCGGGCGGCGGCCAATGGTGGCGAAGGGGTACGCCAGGGCGCCCAGCAGTGCCAGTGCAGCCAGCTTGGCGAGAATGGTCACCATCGTAGGGTTCATGGTTTGGTTCTCCCGATCAGGCGTGTATGTCGTGCCAGGTTGCCGGCAGAACGTTGCGCTGAAGCGCCGACGCGACAAGCGCGGCGACCAAACGGATGGTGGACATGAAGACCTCCTTTGCGAATACCGGATCGCTGGCGCGGCGGCCTCAGCCGCGGCGAGCCACCGCACCGGCCAACGGTTGGGCGGCGGGCGGCTGGCCGGCCACGCGCCGCTGGTGATCTGGAGTATAGCCAGGAGGTCTCAAGAAACTCTAAAACGTCGAGCGTCTGTGTTCTGACGATGTCCCGCGCGTCCAGCCCCTCAACGGGCGGGCTTGGTGCAGCGAGCCGGGGCCGGAAGGCGCCGTGCGGAGGAGCGCGCAGCAGCCCTGCGCGAGCACAGCGCGCTGATCCGTGGCCGGTGAATAGATGATATGATGTCTGCAAGGTCGCCTGAAAGGCTGTCTGAAAAGCTCCCAGCGGGGGTGTTGGGGGCCGCAGGCCCCCAGAAGATATCCTACCCCGCCGCGCGGTCGGCGGCACAGCCGACCGCGCGGCGGAACATCATGAATCTTGGAGGGCTGCGCCCTCCAAACCTCCTCGTTTCAGACAGCTTCTGAAAGGGGAAGTTCGGCGGGCGATACCCTTCAGCAGGTTCGCACACGGCCTCTGGACGAGCAGCGAGGCGATTCGTCGGGCCGGGCGACCCCTGATCCCTCGCGAGCGAGCTTTTCAGACCGCCTCGAGGGTCCTTTTAGCCCCGGACACCCGCAGTGCCGCGTGCGAACGCGGCCGCGCCGCGGCGCGCCGGGCCATGCTCGCGACGGCTGACCTGTGAGGTGTTGATGAGATCCGCCAGGGAGCATCTTGGGTGCCAGATCTGGCTCGAGCCGGACGATCCGGCCGAGCGCGTCGACCTGCTCTTCGCACGCGCCGCCGAGAGCGGCCTCGGCTGGGCGCGCATCTTCCTGATGTGGCCCTGGATCGAGCCGACCCCTGGTGTATGGCGGTTCGATGTCTTCGACCAGGCCTTCGACGCCGCAGCGCGACACGGCATCCGCATCAAAGCCACGCTCACGGCGAACTCCGGCCCCTGGCACATCGGCACGCCCTCCGTGCTGCACTCGCATACCGGCTTCCTGGACCCCGCGCAGGACGAGCCCATGCGCCGCTACATCCAGGCGTGTGTCGGCCGATATGCCGGCCATCCGGCGCTCGGCCAGTGGCTTCTGTGGAACGAGCCGTGTGGCGGCCACGAGCGGACGTCTGCGGCGCTGGAGCATTGGCGGGCGTGGCTGCGCCGGCTCTACCCGAGCATTGGGCAGCTCAATGAGCGCTGGCGCACGGGCTATCCCGATTTCGATGCCGTGCCCTTTCCCGAGGACATCCCACACCCGGCGCACCGCGACAAGGTCTGGAACAGCTATGGGCCCTGGCTGGCCGACTGGCAGGCGCGCGCCGCCTGGCTCAACGCCCAGTTGACCTGGATCCGCAATATCGTTCGCGAGCTTGACCCGCGGACCGAGACATGCGTCAACCCGACATCGCTCCTGATGAACCAGGCCGCCGACGGGACAGACCTGGCTGGTATGGGCGCGATTGTCGATATCGTCGGGGCGAGCTATCACCCGGCATGGCACTTCACCTACGCCGGGCGCGAGCAGTTTCCGGCGCTCATGGTGGCCGGCGTGCGCCTGCAGGCCGCCATTCCATCGATCCGGCGCGTCGAAGTCACCGAGGTGCAGGCTGGAAACACCCTGAACTCGGGGAACCGTCCGGGCGCCGTCACGCCCGCGGAGCTGGCGCGTTTCTACCTGGCGAGCCTGGCGGCGGGCGCGGAGTCGGTCACCGGCTGGTGTTTGAACACCCGCAGCCGCGACTTCGAAGCCGGCGACTGGGGCCTGCTCGACGATCTGGACCGCCCGAGCGAGCGCAGCCGGATGCTGCGCCGCCTGCATGATCGGCTGGAGGCGGCCCTGGCCTTCACCGGCGGCTGGAGCGCGGCGCCGGCCCGCGCCTGGGTCGGGCTCGACCCGCGCGCACAGGCGATCGAGTGGATCGAGTCCCGCATCGTGCCGACCATGCCGGGGCGGCTGCCGGGCGATGGGGCGCACGGCGCCGGGCTGCTCGCCGCCGCCCTCCTGCAGTGCGGGATCGCGGCCACGCCGGTGCGTCTGTGCGATCTCCCGCGCCGGGGAGCGGGCGGCGAGGTACTGGTGCTCTCGCATCTGGTGGCGTGGGACGCGGAGGAGATCGCGTCGGCCATTCGCTTTGCCGAGAGCGGCGGCACGCTGCTGATCGACGCGACGAGCGGCCGCAAGGACACCGATGCGCGGTTGCACCGGCCATGGCCGGGCGGCCTGGCGGAGCGGCTCGGCCTGCGGGCCGTCGGGCTGGAGAGCCAGCCGCAAGGCTACGATCTGTTGCTGCACGGCCTACCGGCCGGGCGCTGGCTGCTCGCCCGGCTCTGCGCCGAGCTCGATCCGTCGGCGGGCTGGTTCGCCTGGCCGGAGCTACGCTTCGCTCACGATGGGCAGCCCTGCGTCTGGGAGCGACCGTTCGCCCGAGGCCGGGTGATCGTCGTGCGCGGTATGCTCGGGCCATCGTTGGTGCATGCGCCGGCGACACGCGCCGCGGCGCGCCACATTCTAGCTCAGGCCGGCAGAGGCATCGCGCCCGCGATTCAGCCGGTCGGCGGCACAGCAGCCATTGCGCTACCGGTCATGGTCGAGCACGGCGAGCTGACGGCGGTCTTCGCGCCGGACGCGCTCGA
The DNA here is from genome assembly GCA_042408595.1 of Roseiflexaceae bacterium. Classification (GTDB taxonomy): domain Bacteria; phylum Chloroflexota; class Chloroflexia; order Chloroflexales; family Roseiflexaceae; genus JBHOQX01. The sequence continues at coordinate 73,400 of JBHOQX010000109.1, forward strand.
CCGTGGCGGCGCGCCGGTGCGAGTGCGCGCCCAGCCCGGCGCCTACCGCGATCTCTGGAGCGGCGCCGAATGTGCCACCGGGCCGGATGGTGAACTCGCGCTGCCGGCGGAGGACGGCATCGCGCTGTTGTGGCGGGCGGCCGCGACGTGGGCGGATTGACGGCGGGGGGCGCGTGACGGAAGGAGGGCCGGCTGCCGCTATTCTGGCGGTCGCCCGCCCAAGGAGCCACCAGCCCGGCACAGAAGCTGCGCTGCCCCCCATGCCCGGCGCTGCTCAGCGGCTCTGCTGCGTGACCTGGCGCTGCGCCGCCTGGATCTCCGGCGGCCAGGTGCTTTTGATATACGCCAGCACGTCCCAGATCTGCGCGTCGCTCAACTGGCCGCCGAAGCCCGGCATGCCGCTGACATACCCCGGCGGCGCGACGCGCTGCCCGCCTTCTTTGGTGATCAGGAACAGCACGTCATCGGGGTGATGCCAGGTGTGCCCGGTGGCGTCGTGCGGCGGCGCCGGCATGCTGCCGTTCGGCAGCGGCTGCCGCCAGTTCGGCTGGCCCTCCAGGTTCGCGCCGTGGCAACTGGCGCAATGGACTGCGTAGAGCGCGCGCCCGCGGCTGATGGCCGCCGCCGGGTCGCTGCCGCCGCCGCCCGCGCGATTCGCCACCGCCGCGGCGGCCAGCACCCCCACGATGACCACCCCGAGCGCCGCGACGGCGATCGTACGTGGGGACGGCGCGCGACTCGCCGGTCTGAGCATGTGTCTCATCGTATCATACCGGTCGCGCCTGGATTGATCCTCAGAAGCTGGCTGCCCCGGGGCGGTGTGGCGGGCGCAGCCTGCCACGACTCCCGGTGTTCCGCCGCCCGCGCGCTGGGATCGGATGGCGTCTGGGGGCCGGCGGCCCCCAACACCCCCGCTGAGCGCGTTGCAGACCGCCTCTCAGCGCAGATCGCACGCCACGGATCGCACTCCCGGCGCTGTCATGTCAGCGTGGCGACCGTGCCGCCGGTGATCGCCTGAAGGTCAGTGGGTGTGAGCGCGAAGACCGCGTTGGGCGTGCCGGCCGCCGCCCAGATCTCGTCATACTGCAGCAGATCGGCGTCGATGTAAGTCTCCAGTGGGGCAGGGTGGCCGAGCGGCGCCACGCCACCGATCGCGAATCCGGTATGAGCGCGGACGAACGCGGCGTCGGCCTTGGCGACCGGCTCGCCGGCCAGGTCGCCCAGGCGCGCCTCGTTCACCCGATTCGCCCCGCTGACAAGCGCCAAGATCGGCCGGCCGGTCTGCGTGCCGCGGAAGACCAGCGACTTGACGATCTGGCCGACCGCGCAGCCCACGGCGTTGGCGGCCTCCTGGGCGGTGCGAGTGCTGGCCGGCAGCTCGATCACCTGGCACGACAGGCCGCGCGCCGCCAGCGCATCCTGGACGCGCTGCGCACTCGGGCTGAGTGGAGATGACATCGCGCTCTCTTCCACCATTCCAAAGCGACATAGCCCGGCAAGTATACCACGTGTCGCGCCAACCGCCCGCGCCGTTCAGGGGCGGGCGGTTGTGGAAAAGCAGGCGAGCCCGGACACAGCGCACTGCGCTTCTGCTCGGCTACGCTACGCGGCGGCCTTGCGGAACGACTGCGCGGCCCACCACGCCGCCAGCACTGCCAGCGCGCCGAGCAGAATGAAGGCCCGCAGCACCACCCGGTCGTTCGGCGCGCCGTTGAAGAGTGCGCGCGCGGCATCCACGACATAGGCCAACGGGTTGAACGCCGCCGCCGTGCGGATCCAGGCCGGGGCCAGCGTGAGCGGCAGAAAGATGCCGGACAGCAGTTGCAGCGGCAAGACGAAGAAGTTCAACACCGGTGCCAGCGCATCCTCACTTCGCAGCATCAGCGCCAGCGCATAGCCGCACGAGGCCAGCGCCAGCCCGAGCAGCGCCACCAGCGCCAGCGTCAGCAGCACCCCGCGGGCATCGACCCGCAGCCCCATCAGCGTGGCCACCGCGACCAGCAGCGCCAGTTGCGTCAGCAGCACCACCACATCGCGCAGCGCCCGCCCGAGCAGCAGCGCGAGCCGGCTGACCGGCGTCACCCGCAGCCGCTCGATCAGGCCGGCGCGCAGA
>JBHOQX010000011.1:0-2708 GCA_042408595.1 Roseiflexaceae bacterium
CAGCTTGCCAGCCTTGTTAGCGCAGGCAACCGGCTCGACGTTCCCTAACGTTTCTGCCGATCAGCTTGCCGCGGTATGGTGGCCGCCCTTCGATGAGTCCGAACAACGCTCCATTGCCCACATCCTCGGCACGCTGGACGACAAGCTCGAGCTGAACCGCCGGATGAGCGAGACGCTGGAGGCCATGGCGCGGGCGCTCTTCAAGGCGTGGTTCGTGGACTTCGAGCCCGTGCGTGCCAAGATGGAGGGCCGCTGGCGCCGCGGCGAGTCCCTCCCCGGCCTCCCCGCCCACCTGTACGACCTCTTCCCCGACCGCCTGGTGGACTCGGAGCTGGGGGAGATTCCGGAGGTGTGGGAAGTCAAACCCATCAGCGAGTTGGCAGATGTTGTTGGTGGGAGTACCCCAAAGACTGAGCGGGCCGAATATTGGGAAGGCGGCACACATCACTGGGTCACGCCGAAAGATCTGTCTGTGCTGTTGATGCCGGTTCTGCTTGACACCGAACGAAAGATCACCGACGCCGGATTAGCACAGATCAGTTCGGGCTTGCTACCCAAGGGAACCGTTCTGCTGTCTTCACGTGCTCCGATTGGCTATCTAGCCATTGCCGAAGTTCCGGTCGCTGTCAATCAAGGCTTCATCGCGATGAAGCCGCGCCGCGGCACGTCGAACCTGTTCCTGCTGCGCTGGGCTCAGGCGTTCCACGAAGAGATCGTCAGACACGCCAACGGCTCCACGTTCCTTGAGATCAGCAAGTCGAGCTTCCGATCTATTCGAACCGTTGCACCGACCGACGTAGTGATGAATGCCTTCGATCAAATGTCGCAACCGCTGTATCGCAAAGTAGTCGAGCATGAGGGCGAATCCCGCACCCTCGCCGCCCTGCGCGACGCGCTGCTGCCGAGGCTCATCTCCGGCGAGCTGCGGGTGAGGGATGCGGAACGGTTTTTGTAGGAGCGGGGGTTATGAAATACGATCCCGAAAAACACCATCGCCGCAGCATCCGGTTGAAAGGATATGACTATTCGCAGGCTGGGGCCTATTTCATCACCATCGTCACGCAGGATCGGGCATGCCTATTTGGCGAGGTCGTAGATGGCGAAATTCAATTGAACGATGTGGGCCACATGGTGCACAAGGAATGGACCCACCTACCTAATCGGTTCCCGAACATTGACCTGGACGCGTTTATCGTGATGCCCAACCACATTCACGGCATCATTGTCATCACCGATGTTGACCCTGTAGGGGCAGGCCTTGTAGGGGCAGGCCTTGTGCCTGCCCAACCTGCCCAAAATGGCAATGCGGCAACCACATCGGGGGCAACCACGAGGGTTGCCCCTACGGTTGGGGGGATTGTGGGGGCGTTCAAATCAATCACCACGGTGCGGTACACACACGGGGTTAAACATTACGGTTGGTTGCCGTTTCCTGGCCGATTGTGGCAACGCAATTACTACGAACACATCATCCGCAACGAGGAATCACTGAACCGCATCCGGGACTACATCGCAAACAACCCGTTGCAATGGGAATGGGACCGCGAAAACCCGACCGTGTAAGGGTGGGTTCCAAACCCGCTCAGACAAGGGACGAACCATGGCACACCTAACCGAATCCACCGTCGAAGAAGCCGCCCTCGAATGGCTGAAAGCTACCGGCTGGCAGGTCGCCCACGGCCCCGACCTCGCGCCGGATGGCCCCGCGCCCGAGCGCACCGATTACGGCCAGGTTTTCCTCGAGCAACGCCTGCGCGATGCCCTGGTGCGCTTGAATCCCGAGCTCCCACAGGAGGCGCTGGAGGACGCCTTCCGCAAACTGACCCGTCCCGAGGGCGCCGACCTGATGCAGCGCAACCGCAACCTGCACCGGCTGATGGTGGACGGCGTGACGGTGGAGTACCGCAGCGCCGATGGCCACATCCGCGGTGCGCAGGCCAGGGTAATCGCCTTCGACGACCCCGAAAGCAACGACTGGTTGGCGGTGAACCAATTCACGGTCGTGGAGAACAAGCACACCCGCCGGCCCGACGTGGTGCTGTTCGTCAACGGCCTGCCGTGGTGGTGCTGGAACTCAAGAATGCCGCCGATGAGAAGGCCACGATCTGGACGGCCTGGCAGCAGCTGCAAACCTACCAGGCCGAGATTCCCTCGTTGCTCGCCACCAATGCAGTACTGGTTGTCTCCGACGGCATCGAGGCGCGGGTCGGAGTGGTGGGCGCCGGGCGCGAGTGGTTCAAGCCCTGGCGCACCATAACGGGGGCGGATTTCTATCCGCCCCCGTTACCCTCACCCCGGCCTGGCGGCCACCCCTCTCCCAGAGGGAGAGGGGATGGAGGTGAGGGATTCGGGCAGCTGCCCGAATTGCAGGTGATGATCGAGGGGCTGTTCGAGAAGCGGCGGTTCCTTGATTTGGTGCGCGATTTCATCGTCTTCGAGGATGACGGCGGCGGACGGCTAATCAAAAAGATGGCCGGCTACCATCAGTTCCATGCTGTGCGGGTGGCCGTGGCCGAGACCCTGCGCGCCGCCCGGCTGGGGCGCAGCGACAGCGTTGCTGACATCGGCGGGACGTCCGGTGGTCAACCGGGCGACCGGCGCATCGGGGTGGTCTGGCACACCCAGGGCTCGGGCAAGAGCCTGACCATGGCCTTCTACGCCGGGCGCATCATCCGCGAGCCGGCCATGGAAAACCCCACCCTGGTGGT
>JBHOQX010000117.1:0-61815 GCA_042408595.1 Roseiflexaceae bacterium
CCACGCCCGCGCCCACCGCCGCGCCAGCCACGCCCGCGCCCACCGCCGCGCCGGCCGGGCTCCTGCCCGCGCCACTGTATGTGCTGGACAGCGGCCAGATCTGGCGGATTGAGCGCGACGGGATCACGCGCCACCAACTCACCTACGAGACGCGCCCGATCCTCGACTTCGACCTGTGGCCGGCGAACAATGGCCTTGTGTACCTGCTGGAAGGCGAGGGCCAGAACACCGACAAGATCACGCTGATCGCGCTGGACGAAGGCGGGCGCACCGAGCTGTTCACCGGCCCGCTCTACGAGGTCGTGGCACGCCCGGGCAGCATGGATGTCGCCTTTACCCTGACGAAGCCGCTGGAAGGTTTGGTGATCGGGGCCGAGCGCGGCCCGGCCGGAGTCTGGGGGGTGGAGCGGACCGGCGGGCGGCCGTTTCTGCTGCAGGCGAACGACCCGCCCGCCGATCCGGCCGCCACCGAGATCTACACCAGTTATACCCCGCTCGCCTGGTCGCCCGATGGCGAGCGCCTGCTGATGAGCGCCTACCCCGGCATCGGCGAGGGCGGCGTGCCGATCATCAAACGGATCGCCGACCAGTCGCGTGTCGTGGTGGATGTCGCCTGCTGCGGCGGTCAGGTCTGGGCCGCCGATGGCGCGACGTTATTCTTGAGCGGCGGCCTATGGGTGCAGGATGCCGCGCTCGGCCTCTGGCGGGTGGATGCGGCCACCGGCGCAGCGACCGAGCTGCTCCCCAGCACGATCGACAACAAATTTGCCCTGATCGGCTTCCCGCACCCCGCACCGGCCGGCGCGGTGGACGTCTTCATGGCGCTCGCCGCCGATCCGCCGGAGGTGGCCCCCGCCGCCCGCGGCCCGCTGATCATGACGCGCGTCGCGCCGGATGGCAGCCGCACCCCGCTACGCCCGAACGACCGCTTCGACATCTTCGAGGCGCGATGGGCCCCGGACGGCAGCGGGGCGGTCGCCATCGAGTCCGTGCCGAACCAGGATGCCGGGCGGCTGATCTGGCTCCCGGCGGACGGCGACCCGGCCGCCCCGATCGGCGCCGCGGGCCGCCAGGTGCGTTGGGGCGCGCCCGCGGCGCAGCCACGCGCCGATGCCTGCGGCAGCTTTGCGCCGCTGGCCTTCCAGGAGGCGGCCGCGCGCCGCGCCGATCCGGCGGTCGCCGACGTGCAGCGGCGGCTCCAGGCCCGCGGCGATGTGGAAGTCGGCGCGGCGGACGGGCTGTACGGCGAGCAGACACGGGCGGCGGTCGAGCGCTTCCAACGCGCGGTGGGGCTCCCGCCGTCGGGGCAGGTGGACTGCGCCACGTGGCAGGCGATCTTCAGCGGGACATAGCCGGGCGTATCGCGACGAGGTGGTGGCCGCTACCCCACGGCGGAGACGACAGGGCCGGGGAGCTAACGCCCGACTTCACGAACCGCGCTCTGGCCGAGGGCGACGGCTCGTAGCGTGTCGTGGCGCAGCCGAAGGCTGGCGGCGATGATCTCGATATCGCCGTCCTGATCCGGGCCGGAGCGCGGCAGCGGCAGTGCGGCGAGCTTCTCAAGAGTCGCGATGTCGCAGTCCAGCGCCGCCGCCAACTCCTCAACGGCGGCATGCTGGCGTCCCAGCCAGGCCCACATGGCCGATGCCATGCAGTCCGGCCGGTCGCGAAGCGCTGCAAGCAGCAGCAACACGCGCTCGCTTGGTTCCATCGTCATAGGCGTGCCTCCGGCGGGCATCCGCGCCCGCGCCGGGCGCATTATACCATGCACGCACCGCATGGTTGGCTGTGGTACAATCGGGCCCCGCACACAGCAACGGAGGAGAAGGTGCCCGGCTACGAAACGCTCCCGCCCGACAATTTTCTGGGACTGGACGGCGATGCCAGCGGCTATGCCCGCAGCGCCGCGGTGATCCTGCCCATCCCGTACGAAGCGACCGTCAGCTTCGGCCAAGGCGCGCGCGAAGGCCCCCGCGCGATCATCCATGCCTCGCGCCAGGTAGAGCTGTATGACCGCGAGTTGGATGACGAGCCGGCGCTGCAGTACGGCATCCATACGCTCCCTGCGCTCGCGCCGGATGTCCGCGGCCCCGAGCCGACCGTCGCAGCAATCGCGGCCTGCGCCGAGGAGCACCTGCGGTCCGGCAAGCTGCTCGTCGGCCTCGGCGGCGAGCATACCGTCTCGGTCGGCATCGCCCGGGCGGTGCGGCTGGCCTGCGGCGAGTTCGTGCTGGTGCAGATCGACGCCCACAGCGACCTGCGCGACAGTTACGAGGGCAGCCCCTACTCGCACGCCTGTGTCGCCCGCCGCGTCTTCGACATGGGCGCGATGGTCGTGCAACTCGGCATCCGCTCGATCTGCCGCGATGAAATCGAGTTGATCCGCTCCGAGCCGGAGCGGCTGCGGGTATATTTCGCCGAGGATGTCCACGCCGGGGCGCACCTCGCGGCGCTGCCCGACCTTGTGCGCGGCAGGACGGTCTTTCTGACCATCGACGTGGACGGGTTCGATCCGGCGTTCGTGCCGGCCACCGGCACCCCGGAGCCGAACGGGCTGACGTGGGCGCAGGGGCTGGAGATCGTGCGGATCGTGGCGCGCGAGGCAAACGTTGTGGCGATTGACTGCGTAGAACTTGCGCCCATCCCCGGCCAGCACGCCAGCGATTTCTTCGCCGCCAGGTTGGTGTACAAAGCGATTTCCCTGGCGCTGGCCGGGAAACAAGGGGAACGGGCGTCCGAACGAGGCGGTGGGCGAATCGTGTACGATGAGCGATGAGGCGGGAGCTAGCGGCGGGAAGCTTGCGCGCAGCGCCCCATCAGCTCGTCACCTTGGCATCTCACCCGCTCACGGCGCGAGCCGCTCGATCGCCCACCTGCCGTCCGCCTGCCGGGTGTAGCGCAGCCGGTCGTGGAGGCGGCTCGGGCGGCCCTGCCAGAACTCGACAGCCTCGGGGACGACGCGATAGCCGCCCCAGTGCGGCGGGCGCGGCACGTCACCGCTGGCGAAGCGCGCCTCCAGATCGCGCAGCCGCGCCTCGAGCACGTCGCGCCCGGGGATCACCTGGCTCTGCGGCGAGGCCCACGCGCCCAGCCGGCTGCCGAGCGGGCGGCTGGCGAAGTAGGCGTCCGATTCCTCGGCAGCAACACGCTCGACGCGCCCTTCGATTCGGATCTGCCGCTCCAACTCGGGCCAGTAAAAGACCAACGCCGCCCAGGGGTTCGCTTCCAGTTCGCGCCCCTTGCGGCTCTCGTAGTTGGTGTAGAAGACGAAGCCGCGCGAGTCAACCCCTTTGATCAGCACCATCCGCGCGGATGGCCGGCCGTCCGGCGTGGCGGTGGCGAGCGTCATCGCATTCGGCTCCGGCAGCCCCGCGGCGAGCGCCGTGTCGAACCATGCCTGGAACTGGGCGAACGGGTCGGGGGCGAGGTCGGCCTCCGACAGGCCATGGAGCATGTATTCCTTGCGAAGATCAGAAAGCGACATTGGCGTGATGAATGATGAGTTCAGGCTTCAGATATAGGACTCGGGGGTTAGGGTTTGGTGTTGCCGGTGCAGAGCGCAGCGTTCTGAGTTCTGCATGTTGCGCGTTCCCTTTTACACTCCAGGTTCCGGCTGCTGGCTGGTCATCGTCTGGCCGTCCGGAGGTGGGTAGCTGCTTTTGTTCGATGACTCGCTCGGTTGCGCGTTGCCGTCTGACCGCTGCCCTTCCTCCTAGCCGGTGTTCTTCACCCCCGCCGCGATGCCGCTAATGCTCAACAGAATCAGGTCTTCCAGGGCGGCGTGGTTGGGGCCGTCAGGCGCAGCGCGCAGCCGGCGCAGCAGCTCCACCTGAATATAACTCAGCGGATCGACGTACGGATTGCGTCGGTCGATCGAGGTGCGCAGAACGGGTGCGTTGCCCAGCAACACATCGGTCTGCGCTACCAGGCAGACCATTTGTGCCGCGCGCTCATATTCTTCGCGAATCTCGTTGTAGATCCTTTGGGCGACCTCCGGCTCCGGCACGAGCCCGGCGTAGTGCCGGGCGATCCGCATGTCGGCTTTGCCGAGAATCATCTGAGCGTTGTCGATCACCGCCCGGAAGAAAGGCCACTTTGCATACATCTCCTGGAGCATTATAAGTTTTGAGCGGTGAGTTACGAGTTCTGGCTCCTTGACCGTTAAATGCTGCACGTTGAGCTCTGAACTTCCGATGAAATCGGCCAGCGCGTAGCCCAGGCCATACCAGCCGGGCAAGGTATGACGACTCTGCATCCAGCTAAACACCCACGGAATCGCGCGTAAATCCTCGATTCGGTCGCTGTTCTTGCGGCTGGCGGGCCGGCTGCCGATCTTCAGCCGGCTGATCTCGGCGATCGGTGTGGCAGTGCGGAAATAGCGCAGGAACTCCGGGGTCTCATAGACCAGCTTGCGGTAGCGCGTGCGCGCGACCGCCGCCAGGTGCTCAAGAGTCGCCTCCCACTCCGGCGGAGGGTCGGTGCGGGGCGCGAAGCCGGCGAGCAGCACGGCGTTGACCACCTGTTCAAGGTGGCGATGGGCCAGCTCCGGCAGGCCGTAGCGGTCGGAGATCACCTCGCCCTGTTCGGTCATCTTGATCTGATGGCCGATGCTGCCCGGCGGCTGCGCCAGGATGGCCCGGTTCGCCGGGCCGCCGCCGCGCCCGATCGCGCCACCGCGCCCGTGGAACAGCCGTAGCTCCAGCCCCTCGCGCGCCGCCAGATCGCGCAGTTCGCGCTGCGCCTGGTAGAGCGCCCAGTTCGCGGCCAGGTAGCCGCCGTCCTTGTTGCTGTCGGAGTAGCCGATCATCACCTCTTGCACGTCGCCGCGCAGCCGCAGGTGCTCGCGGTAGGCCGACAGGCGCAGGCAGGACTCCATCACATCGCTGGCCGCCGCCAGGTCGGCCCCGGTCTCGAACAGCGGGGCGATATCGAGCTGGCTGATGCCCTCGGCGGGCCGGTAGAGGCCGGCTTCCTTCGCCAGCAGCAGCACCGCCAGGATGTCGCTTGGGCCGCGCGTCATGCTGATGATATAGGTCTGGATGGCGCCGGGGCTGAGCTGCTCCAGCAGCGCGGCGATGGTGCGGAAGGTCTCAACCGTCTCCAGCGTGTCGGCGCTGTAGTTCGGGTGGGCCGGGATGATCGGGCGCGGGTCGGAGAGTTCCTTCGAGAGCAGCCCGGCACGCGCCGGCTCGTCCAACGCCAGGTAGTCGTCGCAGATTCCGGCGCGGGCGAAGATCTCGGCCAACGCGGCAGCATGGCGCTCGCTGTGCTGGCGGATGTCGAGCGTGGCGACATGGAGGCCGAAGACCTCGGCGGCGCGGATCAGGTCGTGGAGCGCGCCGTCGGCGATCAGCGCGCCGCGGTTCTCGCGCAGGCTCAGATCCATCAGCCGTAGGTCGCGCAGCAGGTCATCCGCCGCCACGTAGCGCCGCGGGTCGCCCGCGGCCCCTGGCCCGGCAAGCCAGTCGGGGCGGCTGGTGCGGGCATGGTCAAGCGCCAGCAGCAGCCGCTCGCGGATGTAGGTGCATTTCTGGCGGTACGGTTCGTAGGGGTTGCGGTGGGCCAGCAGCTCGGCGACCGCCGGAAAGTCGCGCGCGTCGGCGGCGAGCGACTCGGCCAGCGCGGCGCTGATCCCAACCTGCCGCGACGACATGCTCAGGCGGTGGCTGATCTCCTCGATCGCAGCGATGTGCCGCTTGAGCGCGGCCTCGCGCAGTAGCCGGACCGTCTGTACCGTCACCTCCGGCGTGACGAACGGGTTGCCGTCACGGTCGCCGCCCATCCACGTTCCGAAGCGCAACAGCGGCTGGACGCGCCAGCCATGCTCCGGGTAGCAGGTCGTCAGCGCCTGCTCCAACTCGCGGTAGAGGCGCGGGATCAGGTCGAACAGGCTGGCCTCAAAGTAGTACAGCCCATTCTTCACCTCGTCGATCACGGTCGGGCGGACGACGCGCACCTCGTCGCTCTGCCACAGCCCGACGATCTCGGCGGCGATCAGCGGCGCCTGCGCGGCCCGCTCCGCCGGCAGCGTCGCCGGGTCAAAGGTACGCTCGACCGCCTCGGCGATCCGGCGCAGCTTTTCGAGCGTCGTCCGCCGCTTGGCCTCGGTCGGGTGCGCGGTGAAGACCGGCACGATCCGGGCGCGGTCGAGCCAGGCTTGCAGCTCGGCGGCGGGCACGCCCTGGCGGCGCAGCGCGGCCACGGCGGCGGCGATCGACTCGGAGCGTGGCTCGTCTGGCCGCTCGCGGTCGCGCTCGCGCAGCACCCAGATGCGCTGGAGCTGCTCGGCCAGATTAACAAGCGCGAAGTAGATCGTGAACGATTTGATCAGATCGCGCGCCTGATCGATGGTGAGGTTGGCGATCGCCGCCTCGATCTCGGCCTCGTGCCCGCCGCCGTTGGCATGGTTCGCCTTGGCCAGCCGGCGCACCCGCTCTTCCAGTGCGAAGATCGGCTCGCCGGCCTGCTGGCGGATCACCTCGCCCAACAGGTCGCCAAGGTGGTGGATGGTCGCGGAAAGGCGGTCGCGCCCGTTCCCATTGGTCTGCGGCGGCATGCGCGCGGCTCCCGTCGGTCACACAAAAGGCCCACGGCGCAGCGGCGCGCGGGCGGTTCAGCGTTGAGCACAGGCTGGGTCACTTTCAGTCTACCACGGGTTCCCATGATGCGCCAGCGGCGCGAGCTGCCTGCCCGAGCAAGGCGCTTGACGATATATCTTTAACGTGCTATACTTATTACGATATATCGATAGCGAGCAAGGAGGATTATCATGCACGGTCGGCAGCACGGGCGCTGGGAGCGCTGGCAGAAGCATGAGTCGGAGGAGCAGCGCCACTGGGTGCGGTATGGGCCGCCGTGGGCCTGGTTCGGGCCGCGGCACGGCGGGCCGTTTGGGCCGGGCGGGCCGTTTGGGCCGGGGGGGATGCGGCGGCACCGCCGGGGCGATATCAAATTCGCCCTGCTGGAGCTGCTGGCCGAGCGCCCGCGCCACGGTTACGAGCTGATCAAGGAGCTGGAGAATCGCTACGGCGGGTTCTACCGCCCCAGCCCTGGCACCGTCTATCCGACGCTGCAACTGCTGGAGGACGAGGGGCACGTGACAAGCGAGGTGGTGGAGGGGAAGCGCATCTACACCATCACCGATTCGGGGCGGGCGCTGCTGGCCGGGCGCCAGGAGCCGGAGGAGCACGGCCGCTGGGAGCGCGGCTTCCGACGCGGCCCGGTCCCGCCGGAGGCCTTCGAGCTGCGCAACCGGATGATGGGCCTCGGCGCGGCGGTCATGCATATCGCGCTGCACGGCACGCCCGAGCAGATCCATGCCGTGAGCGCCAGGCTCGACGCGCTCCGGCGCGAGATCCACGGCCTCCTGGCCCAGGGCGGCGAACAGCCGCCGCCATCGGAAGCGTGAGGACGGGGGACGGTGGGCGGGGGACGAGGGACGAACGACTGACGACGGCAAGCATCGTGCTGTGAAGCGCAAGCCCCTGCCCACTGCTGCCGTTGGTATGCGCCACAGCCAGCCCCACCCCGTCGTCTTCGACCGCCACTTCCAACTCGCTCATCCCCTTCTCACCCGGCTGTCATGCAGTTTGGCTGCCCGATGTGGTAGGCTGATAGAACAATTCGTTTCATTGTGCGAATTGTTGGTGCCACCTTGAGACGGCGAGTGGACGCCCCATGCGATCGAGCATCTCGTTCGGCCTGCAGCGCGGCGCGCTCCAGCGCCGGAGGGCGCACAGACCGTTTCAGACGGCTGCTGAGAGCTTACCGATGGACACATTATTTGCCCGCCTCGCGGCGCTCCACCGGTTCCTTGCCGGGCGCGCCTTCTATCCGCTCGCGCTCTCTAGCGGGCTCGCCGTGGCGCTGGTCGCCGGGCGCGTCCTGCGTACCGGCGAAGCGGCGTACACCTTCATGGTCTGGAATCTGTTCCTCGCCTGGCTGCCGTATCTGTTCAGCCTGTGGGCAGCGCTGGCCGAGCGGCGGCGCCCCGGCCAGTGGTGGCGCCTGCTGCTGCCCGGCGCGCTCTGGCTGCTGTTCCTGCCGAACGGCCCGTACATCGTTACCGATATCATCCATCTGCGCCGCATCCAGCCAGCGATCTGGTGGCTGGATGTTGGGTTGATCGCCACCTTCGCCTGGACCGGCTGCTTCCTCGCGGTCGCCTCGCTCCACGCGATGCAGGAGCTGGTGCGGCGCTACCTCGGCGCGGCGCTGAGCTGGCTGTTCGTGCTGTTGACGCTGCCGCTGAGCGGCCTGGGCGTCTACCTGGGCCGTTTCGAGCGTCTCAATTCGTGGAATGTGCTGACCAACCCGCGCGAGGTGCTCGGCTCGGTCGTGGAGGCCCTGCTGCACCCCGGCAGCCAGCCGCGGGCGCTCGGCGTGACGCTGCTGTTCGCCGGATTGCTGTTCGTCTGTTATCTGATGTTCGTCGCCTTCCGCCGGCCCGAGGGTGCGCGCGTGCGAGCATAGCCCACCCAGCGCGCCTGCGACAGAACTGTCATCCCCGCAACCGGTGGCGTTCATCGCGCTACAGGCCGGGTATGCTATACTGCCGCTATCGCCGGCGGCATGGGCCGCCCGCTTGCTGCACCTGCTCGCCGATGACCGAAGGCCAGAACCTGCTCGAACGCATCCCCCGCGCCGGCTTCGCGTGGTCCGGGCGGCTACGTCTCCTGGCGCTGCTGGCCGGCGTAGCCCTGGCCGCTGCCGCCGTGTGGCTCGCCAGCGGCTTCGGTGTGCCAGTGGCGCTGGCCCAGGTCAGCGTCCGCCTCCAGGGCCTGGTCACGATTTTTCTCGGAATCTTCATCGAGGCGCTCCCGTTTCTCTTGGCCGGCGTGCTGGTGTCGTCGACCATCCATCTGTTCGTCTCGGCCGAGACAGTGCGGCGCCTGAGCCCGCGCAACCCGGCGCTCGCGGCTCTGGTCGGCGCGCTGCTCGGGCTGGCGTTTCCGGTCTGCGAGTGCGGCTCGGTGCCGACGACGCGCCGGCTGCTGGCGAAAGGCGCGCCGCTGCCGCTCGGGATCGCGTTTGTGCTGGCTGCGCCCGCCGTCAACCCGATCGTGATCGCCAGCACCTGGGTGGCGTTCGGCGGGCGATGGGAGATCGTGCTGGCCCGGATCGGGCTGACGATCATCATCGCGGCGGCGATCGGCCTGGTGCTCGGGTTGCACCCGCGGCCGCGCGAGCTGCTCGCCCGGCGGCCTGCCGTCGCAGATGCGCACCTCCATGATCCATGGCACAGGCACGCTGATCACCACGACCACGATCATCAGCACGACGCAGGCGGCAGCCGGTTGCGCGCCGTGCTGGCGCACGCCAGCGGCGAGTTCTTCGAGATGGGGCGCTACCTGGTGTTCGGCGCCCTGATCGCCGCAGCGCTGCAGGTGCTCATCCCGCGCCCGGCGCTCCTCTCGCTCGGGCAGGGGCCGGTCGTCTCGGCGCTGGCGCTGATGGGGCTGGCGGTGATCCTGTCGATCTGCTCGACGGTGGATGCGTTCGTCGCGCTGGCGTTCGTGTCAAGCTTTTTGCCGGGCGCGGTGTTGGCCTTCCTGGTCTTCGGGCCGATGGTCGACATCAAGAGCGTGCTGATGTTCGGCACGACCTTCCGGCGGCGTACAGTGGCGCTGATGGTGTTGCTGGCGTTTCAGATGACGCTACTGGCGGCGGTGATCATCAACCTGTACCTGTGATGGCACCACAAACGACAACCGGCGCGCGCCCCCTCAACTGGCCGGCGATGGTCGAGGCCGGGCTGCTTGGCGGCGCGGCGGCCGTCCTGCTGACCAAGGCGCTGCGCGGCGTGCTGGAGTACTACATCCACCCACGCTACACCCCGCTGGTGATCGTCTGCGGCGTCGTGCTGCTGCTGGTCGCCGCGGCGCGCGCCCGTGCCATCCTGGGCCCGCCCGAGTCGTTCCGCGGGCGGCGCCTGGCATACCTGGCGCTGCTCGTACCGGTGTTGCTCGGCACCCTCGTGCCGGCGCGGCCGCTGGGCGGCGGCGCGCTCAGCAGCGGCGCGCTGAACGCGGATGTCGCCGCCGCCCGCCGCGCCGCCGTGTACGACGGGGATACGACCGGCTGGAATCTGCTGCAATGGGCGACCGCCCTGAGCGTCAGCGACGAGGCGACGCTGGCGGGCAAGCCGGCGGATGTCGTCGGCTTCGTCTACCACGACCCGGCCCGCCCGTTCGAGGGGTTCTTCGTGGTGCGCTACGTGGTCACCTGCTGCACCGCCGATTCGAACGGCGTCGGACTGCCGGTGGTGTGGAAGGACGGGCCGGCGCTGAAAGCGGACTCGTGGGTGCGGGTGCGTGCCACGCTTGGCACGGCGACCGTCGGCGGCCGGCCGCAGCCCGCGCTGATCGCCACGGCCGTCGAGCCAGTACCGCAGCCGTCGCCGCCGTATTTGTATCCGTGATCCCGGTACAAGGGTCGCGGCGGCGCGCCTGGGCCCGCAAGATCGTCGGCTTGCGGCCCGCCACCCCCGCCGTGGTGCCGGCCCCTGCGCCTATCCGACGAATCGATGGGCGAAGCGCGAAATAGCCAGCCATACCTATGTCGCACATGCTGGAAAAGGGAACAGGCAAGGTTGGCCTTTCACCCTCCGTCCTGCGTCAGAGCTATACCCTGCGCGTTGCGGCGGTCTCGCTGGCGTTGCTGCTGGCGACCGTTGCGGCGGTGGCGTTCGCGCCGCGCGCCTCGGATGTGGCCGTGGCGGCCCAGGAACCGAACGGCAGCCAGGTGGCGCGGAACACGCCGATCACTATCACCTTCTCGCGCCCGGTCGATCAGCGCTCGGCGGAGCGTTCGTTTGTGCTCTACCCGCCGGTGCGCGGGCGATTCCAGTGGCGCGATGACCGGACGATGGTCTTTGTGCTCGCCGAGCCGCTCAAGCCACGGACGACCTACCGGGTGACGATCCGCTCCGGCCTGCAGGACGCCCGTGGCCGCCCCAACCGCGGCGAGACGAGCTGGCCATTTCGCACGACAGAGTAGGCGCGAGAGGGACAGGCGGTCAGGCATTCAGACGGGCAGACACTCTGCAATCACAAAACGGTCAGGTGGTCACCCGGTCACCTTGTCACCGTGTCATCGTGTCACCGTGTCACCCATAGAACTGCAACTCCCCATCTTTCGCCCCATCCCCGCCGGCAGCTTCCTGATGGGCACGCCGGAGCGCGAGTTGAGTGCGCTGGCGAAAACCTTCGGCGGCACGCGCGAGTCGTACCGCGAAGAGTCGCCGCAGCACACCGTCGTGCTGCCGGCCTTCGCCATCGCCGCGACGCCGGTGACGAACGGCCTGTATGCCGCGTTTGTCGCCGCGGGCGGGGCGCGTCCCCCCAGCCATTGGCGCGGCCCCGAGCCGCCAGCCGCGCTGCGCGACCATCCGGTGATGGGTGTCGCTTGGGAGGAGGCGCAGGCGTTTTGCGCCTGGCTGTCACAGCAGATGGTGAGCGATGGGCAGCGGGCGACAGAACCGGGCGCGGCGCTCATAGGCCGCCCATCACCGATCATCTACCGCCTTCCGACCGAAGCGGAATGGGAGCGAGCGGCGCGTGGCACGGACGGGCGGATGTATCCGTGGGGCGATTGGGCAGAGGGCCGGGCGAACACCCGCGACGGCGGCCCCGGCGCGACGACGCCGGTCGGCGCATACCCGGCCGGCGCGAGCCCGGAGGGTTGCCTGGACATGGCCGGGAACGTCTGGGAGTGGACCGCCTCGCTCGACGCGCCATACCCCTATCGGCCGGACGACGGCCGCGAGGACCCTGCCGCGCCGGGCCGCCGCATCCTGCGCGGCGGCTGCTATGCCAACCCACGCGGCTACGCCCGCTGTGCCTGCCGCTTCCGCCTGCCACCGTCGATGCGCAATGAGTTCCTCGGCTTTCGACTGGCGTTTACGCCGGCATAAAGCAGGAGGATACAGGAGGCGGACCGCAACGCGGGCGACTGGTGTGTTGTCGCATGGTGCTGCGCGCCATCTCTTTCCCCTACCCCCTCGCTCGTGTACAGATTAAGGGGCGGATAGATCACGTGGGTGACAGGCGGTTGTGCGCGTGGTGGCGGGCGCCGTGCCACCCGCCCGTCTCCCTCACCGCGTGCGAGGAGAGGGCCGCGGGGGTAGGTGTGCTGGCGGCTGGTAAGCGCCAAAAACCCGACCCGGAAGGAAGAAGGCGAGGATCTGCGCATCAGCGCCCCCCGAACCAACCGAAACTCATCGAGGATCGCGAGACCGCCACTTCCGCTTCGGGGACGACCGCGGCCGGTCAAAAAAACCCCTAAGAGCATAATGAGAACCGGTACGCTCTACATCATATCTGAACATCACCTGGCTATAATGGTATGGCTGAGGAGCGACAGCCATGCCTGCCACGATACTGCTTGTCGATGACCACGCCAATCTGCGGATGCTCGTGCAGGAGTACCTGGGCGAGCAGGGCTACCGCGTCCTGACGGCGGCGGATGGCCTTGAGGCGCTGCGGCTGGCGCGGGCCGAGAGCCCCGACCTCATCCTGCTCGACGTCATGATGCCGGCTATGGACGGTTTCGAGTTCCTCCAAACCTTCCGGCGCGAGCGCAGCGTGCCGGTCATTCTGCTGACCGCGCGCATCGCCGAATCGGACAAGGTCGCCGGGCTGGATCTCGGCGCGGACGATTATGTCACTAAGCCGTTTGGGATGCAGGAATTGCTCGCGCGCGTGCGGGCGGTGCTGCGCCGCGCCGCGCCGGGAGGCATGCCAGGGGTGACCTATCGCCTGGGGCCGCTGGCGCTCAACCGCGAGACGCGCATGGTCACGCTGGGCGGCCATCCTGTCGCGCTGACGCCATCCGAGTTTGAGCTGCTCGCGGCCTTGCTGGAAACGCCGGGGCGCGTCTTCTCGCGCGATACGCTGCTCGAGCGCCTGCAAGGCAACGACTACAGCGGCGTCGAGCGGACGATCGACGTGCATATCCGCAATCTGCGGCGCAAACTGGAGCCCGACCCCGCCGCGCCACGCTACATCCGTACGGTCTTCGCAGTTGGCTACCGCGCCGCGACAGAGCAGGAACTAGCGGAAGCAGCAGTGTAATGCGTTCCCTGACGATCAAGCTGGTGCTCGCCTTCCTGGTGGCAAGCGTCAGCGGTGTGCTGGTGGCGGCGGTGCTCGTCCGCCAGTTCGTCGCCCGCGAGTTCGACGACTATGTGATGACGCGCCAGCGGGCGCTGTTTATCAGCGATGTCGCCAGCTTCTACCGCGCCACCGGCTCGTGGAACGGCGTGGAGCAGGCAGTGCGTCCCTTCACGGTGCGGCTGGCCGGGTCGCCTCCATCGCTCCCGCCCCGACCGCCCGAGAACCGCCCGGGCCGCTTTGTGCTGGTCGATACCGGAGGCAACGTGCTGATCCCCGCCGGGCCGTACCACGCCGGCCAGCGCGTGCCACCGCCCGATCTCGCCGGCGGCGTGCAGGTGCTGGTGGATGGGCGGGCGGTCGGCACGGTGCTGACGCCGAACCCGGGGATCTTCCGCGAGTTAGCCGAACGCCTGTACCTTGCACGCACCGACCGGGCGCTGATCCTCGCGGCGGCGCTGGCCGGAGGTGTGGCCGCGGTGTTGGCGCTCCTGCTGGCGCGTGTCATCACGCGGCCACTGCGCGAACTGACAGCCGCTGCGGGGAAGGTCGCGTCCGGCGACCTGACGCAGCGCGTGCCGGTGCGCTCCTCCGACGAGCTTGGCACGCTGGCGGCCCAGTTCAACCGCATGAGCGCCGACCTGGGCCGCGCACTCGAGCTGCGCCGCCAGATGACCGCCGATATCGCCCACGACCTGCGCACGCCGCTGACGGTGATCGCTGGCTATCTGGAGGCAATGCGTGATCGGGTGCTCGCGCCGACGCCCGAGCGCCTCGGCGCGATGCACGACGAGACACAGGCGCTGCTGCATCTGGTCGAGGATCTGCATCTTCTCTCGCTGGCGGATGCCGGCGAGCTGCGGCTCGCCCGGCAGCCAGTTGCGCCGCGCGCCCTGCTCGAACGGGTCGTGGAGACCTACCGGCACGCGGCGGAGCAGGCCGGCATAGCGCTCACCATCGCCGCGGACGCGAGGGTGCCCGGTATCCTGGTGGACATCGAACAGATGGTGCGCGTGCTGGGGAACTTGGTGAGCAACGCGCTGCGCCACACGCCGCCGGGCGGGCAGGTGACGCTGGAGGCGGCCGTGAAAGACGGCGGGAAAGGGCAACCGGACGCAGCGAATGGCACGCCACCCTCCGCGTCTCTCAGCCAGCGGTCGCTCCCCATTCTGCTCCGCGTGCGCGACACGGGCGAAGGGATCGCCCCGGAGCACCTGCCCGGCATCTTCGAGCGCTTCTACCGCGCCGACACCTCGCGCCAGCAGGCGACCGGCGGCTCCGGGCTGGGCCTGGCGATCGTGCGATCGATCGTCGAGGCGCACGGCGGGCAGGTCAGCGTCGAGAGCGCGCCGGGGCGGGGCGCGACCTTTACGATCGCCCTGCCGGGCGCGTCAGGCGTTGACGTCGATGACAACACGGCCCTGCACCCGTCCGGCGAGAATCTCGCCAGCCAGACCGGGCACCGCGGCTAGCGGCACGACGCGCGTCATCCGGTCGAGCGCTGCCGCCGGCAGGTCGCGCGCCAGCCGCTCCCAGGCGGCGATCCGCCGCTCGGTCGGGACAGCCACCGAGTTGATGCCGAGCAGGTTGACCCCACGGAGGATGAAGGGGAAGACGGTCGTGTTGAGCGCGGCGCCGCCGGCGTTGCCGCAGGCCGCCACGCTCGTGTTGGCGGCCATCGCACGCAGCGCACCCGCCAGCACATCGCCGCCCACGGTGTCCACCGCCGCGCCCCAGCGCTCGCTCTCCAGCGGCTTGCCCGGCGCGGTCAGCTCCGCCCGGTCAACGAACTGCCGAGCGCCGAGCTCGCGCAGATAGCCATGAGCCTCCGCCCGCCCGGTGGACGCGGTGACGTTGTAGCCGAGGTTGGCGAGCAGCGCGACGGCGATGCTGCCAACCCCGCCGGCCGCGCCGGTGACGAGCACTTCGCGCGTGACGGACTGCAAGCCGTGCTCCTCGAGGGCCATGACGCAGAGCATCGCGGTGAATCCCGCTGTGCCGATCGCCATCGCCTGCTGAAGGCTCAGCCCGGCGGGCAGCGGCACGAGCCAGTCGGCCTTGACCCGCGCCATGGTCGCGTACCCGCCCCAGTGCCATTCGCCAGCGCCCCAGCCGGTCAGCACCACGGCATCGCCCGGCTGGTAGGCCGCCGAGCGCGACTCGACCACGGTGCCAGCGAAGTCGATGCCGGGCACCATCGGGTAGGCCCGCACCACCCGGCCCTGCCCGGTCAGTGCGAGGCCGTCCTTGTAGTTCAGGTCGGAGTAGGCGATAGCCACCAGCACATCGCCCTCCGGGAGCGCGCTCCGCGGCAGGTCGCGCAGGCTGGCCTGAACGCCGCCGGCGGATTGCTCCAGCAGCAGCGCGCGGAATGTCTCTTCGCTCATGGACCTGTCTCGCCGGGGTGGCATGCGAACCACGGAGCCGCCCGGCGTGCTGACAACCGTGCCTGTCTGGAGAGAAGTATACCACGCGCTGCCCATGCCTCGCCCCGAGCCCGGCAAGGGACGGCGGAGAGCGGGCGACCCGCGGCTGTGGCGGGCTATGGAGCCTTTTTGTGCGGGTCCGTTGTGTCCTGCGGCGTGTCGCGCACGGCTCGGCGGAAATCGCGGATCGCTTCGCCGAGCGCCCGCCCGGCCCCGGCCAGGCGCGCCGGCCCGAACAGAATGATGATGATCGCCAGAATGATCAGCAGCTCAGGGATGCCGATGTCCATGGTCGCCTCGGTCGCGTCGAACGTGCGCTGTCCCACGACAGGCATCGCTGATAGGAAGAGAGTGTGCGTCAGAAACCCGGCGCGGTACAGGATTCCATCAGCGCTGCCGCCCAACCATACGATACCACAGCAAGGTAAGAATCGGATGAGCGGCGGATAAGAGCCGGCTTACGCCGGCGGGATCTGGATCACTTTGAGGAAATTGGTGCTGCCCTGCATAGCGATCGGATGCCCCCCGGTCATCACCACCATGTCGCCGGGGCTGGCGATGCCGTGCGCCACGCATTCGTGGCAGACGTGATCGCTCAGGTCGTCGAGGCGGTCGAACATACCGCACAGCACCGGCGTCACACCCCAGACCAGGCTGAGCCGGTGGTAGGTGTGAACATTCGGCGTCAGGGCATAGATCGGCACGGCGGGCCGCAGGCGCGCGACCTGCTGGGCCGTCCGGCCGCTCATGGTGAAGGCCACGACGGCGCGCACATCAAGCGCGTCCACGATCGCGCAGGCCGCGGCGCTGATCGCGCCCGCCAGGTCGTCCGCCTCGTCGATCCGTTTCAAGGTCCGCGCGGTATCGGCGCGGGGCAGATCGCTGGCTTCGGTCGTCGTCGCGATGATATCCATCCAGCGCACCGCCTCCACCGGGTACTGGCCGTTGGCGGTTTCGGCGCTGGTCATCACAGCGTCGGTGCCGTCGAGGATGGCGTTGGCGACATCGCTCACCTCGGCGCGGGTCGGGCGCGGCTCGTGCGTCATCGATTCGATCATCTGTGTCGCAGTGATCACCGGCTTGCCCGCCCGGTTGCAGGCGGCGATCAATTTCTTCTGCACCACCGGCACCTGGTCGAGTGGGAGCTCCACGCCCAGGTCGCCACGCGCGACCATAATCCCATCCGCCGCCTCGATGATCTGGTCGATCTCGGTCAGCGCCTCGGGCTTTTCGATCTTGGCGATCACCGGCGTCTGCTTGCCGGCGGCGGCGATCAGGTTTTTGCAGACATGCACATCGGCGGCGCGGCGGACGAACGACAGCGCGATCCAATCCACATCGTGCTCCAGGCCGAAGCGCAGGTCTTCGATATCCTTCTCGGTGAGCGCGGGGGTGCTCACCCGTACGCCCGGCAGATTGATGCCGACCTTCTGGCGCAGCATCCCCCCATTGACCACCTGGGTGATCACTTCTTTCGCCGTCGTGCTGAGGACGCGCAGCTCGATCGTGCCGTCCTGCAGCAGCACGCGGTCGCCCGGCTTGCAATCGTGGGCAAGGGCGCTGTAGGTCGTGCCGACGATCTCGGCGGTGCCTTCATCAAGCGGTTCGGTTATAATAATGAAGCGCTGGCCTGGGCGAAGCTCGACCGGCTGCGCGCCGCGCAGCGCGCCGATCCGGATCTTCGGCCCCTGCAGATCCTGCAGGATGGCGAGCGGGCGGTCTTTCTCGGCGGCCAGCTCGCGTAGCATACGGATCGTGACGCTGTGTGCCTCGTGGGTGCCGTGCGAGAAGTTCAGCCGGGCGACGTTCATGCCGGCATCGAGCATCTGGGACAGGATTTCGCGTGTACTGCAGGTCGGCCCGATCGTGTTGACGATCTTGGTGCTGCGTCTCACGGCGTTCTCCCCTGGCTAAAGATGCGTCCAGGCGCGATACCGCGCCCCGATCGATCCCCGAGGCCGCCCATCGCCTCACGGCCCGACCGTCACCTGCGCGGCGATCTTGTCGAAGAGCGACGGCCCGATCCCCTTGACGTTCTTCAGCTCCTCGACCGACGTGAACGGCCCGTTCGCATCGCGGTATTCGACGATCTTCCGGGCAGTAGTCTGCCCGACCCCGTCGAGCGCCTCCAGCGCGTCTGCGCTCGCTGTGTTCAGATCGACGAGCGCCGGGCCGGCACCCGCGCCTGTCGCCGCCGCCCGGCCCTCGCCGAGCCGCGGGATGTGCAATTGTTGCCCATCCTTCAGCCGCGCCGCCAGGTTCACCTGCTCCGCGTCCGCATCCGGCGCAAGGCCGCCCGCGGCAACAACCAGGTCCTTGACCCGGGCATCCGCCGGCAGTTCGTAGACATCGGGCGCGCGCACCGCGCCGGTGATGTAGACGACCAGCCGCGCCGGCGCCGCGCCCGGCGCCGTGGCCTCCTCCAGCGGCATGCCCGACTCAGCCGGCGCCGTGTCCGCCGGGTGGTCCGCCGCCATCGCCTGGGGCGCCGGGCGCGGCGCGAATGTCCAGCCGAGCAGGAGCACCGCGCCGACGAAGCACGCCAGCGCGGCGAGGAGCCGCGCCCGCTGCGCAAGTGCGTGAGGAGAGAACCACCGATTCATGCGTTGCCTGCCTTCATTATGACAGAAAGACCGCGCCATCGCAAGGCTACGATCAAGTCTAGCAGGCAGGGATTACCAGTTTCCGGCGCATGTCGGCGCCGCAGGCCGCCCCGCTCTATGCGGCGATCAGCGCTGCGATGCTGCTGGTGGGGCTTGTATCTGCTCCAAGCGCGTTCCGCGCAGGGGCAAGGGGCCGGGGTATGCGCCGTGCCGCCCAGTACGCCTGCTCTCTTCCCGAGTAACTCGCCTGGAACAGCACAGGCGGGGGCGGGCGAAGGGCGAATGACCAACGGCGGACGTCAGTGCTGCTCGCCGGAGGCGTGTTGGATTGCAGAGGCCCTGCTATCGTCGTTCGTCTTCCGTCGGTGATCAGCTCCAGAGTGCGATCAACACCAGCGCGAGCGTCAGGCAGAAAAGCACAGCCACGGCGAGGCGGGTATTCAGCGCCGGCAGCGGGAGTTGCCCCGGGGCAGTCGCGGGCAGGGCGTCGCCGCCGCCATAGGCCGACTCGCCGGTGCGGCTGCTGGCGGCGCCCTCGAAAACCGCTGGCGGCAGCGGCGCGCCTGGCACCGGGCGCTCGCGCGCCTCGGCCAGGTACGCCGCCCGCCAATCCCCGCCGGGGCGCACCTTGCTCTCGAACAGGTGGTAGGCGGCGCGCTGGAGGTAGGCCGGGTGGGCGACGCTTAAATCCGCCAGTTCGCGCAGTTCCCCTGGCGAAAACACGACGTCGGTCTCGTCAAGGTAGGCATCGGTCATCAGGCGCACCTCGGGCGGCGCGAACGCGCCCAGGTTGACCTGCGCGAACCGCTCGCTGAACAACGGCGCCGGCCCGTTCGCCGCGACGACCAGCTTGAGTTGGCGGGCACGCCCGATCCGGGCCAACTCCTCGATGAAGGCCGTTCCCCACCCGGCGGCGATCGCTGCATCCGCGTTGTCCAGGCACAGCAGTACCGGCACGCCCACCTCGAGCAGCGCGATCTCCAGCGCCGCACGGGCGGCGCCGCGGCCGCCCAGCGCGCCGACAATCAGGCGGTAAGCGTCTGCGGCCCCGGGCAGCACGCTGAGATCGAGATAGTAGGTCCGCATCTCGTGCTGGTCCATGGCCGTGGCGGCGGCCTGAGCGGTGTGCGTGAGAAAGGAGGATTTGCCGATGCCCGCCGCGCCGGTGACCAGCACCGGGCGTCCGGCCTCGAGGCGCTCGAACAGCATGGAGAGCTCACCCCAGCGCCCGGCGAAATGGCGCGGGTCGGTGATACGCGAGCGCTCGATGAAGGGATTACGGTCGGACATGCGACCCCTGTTTCCGAACACAGCTCATACGCAAGGGGATCGTAATGAGAAATTGATCATCATGTTGCGCACGGAATTCATCGACCGAAAACCTTTCGCGATTACACTTCGATCACATATCCAGCCGGAGCGCTCCCTCGCTCACGCGCGGCACGCCGCCAGGTCCTCCCCACCGCGCCCCTTCACTCCAACCACGCTCCTGCGGGCCGCCGCTGGCGATGATTCGCTAGAACCGGAGGACAACGATGTCTCTGGCGCGTCTGGTGTGCCGCGTGCTGATCCTCGGCGTGCTGTGCCTGGCCACCGTCGGCGCCACGCTGCAAATTCTGGCGCTGCTGGATCCGCTTGGGCAAGATGCGTCCAGCGCGCGCGCTGCGCCGGTCGCCAACCGCCCCGCGCCCCGGGCTGCCGCGGCGCGTCCGGCCGTGGCGCTGGCCGCCTGCGCGCGGGGCGCCGCGACCGGAGCCGCTGCCTCTGCTGCGTTGGCGGCCTCCCTTCCCCCGGCGCCCAGGCACTCACCAGCGGCGCTTGCCGCGATGGAACCGCCGCCGGAAAACGCGCCGCCGCGGGCGGCCCTCCTACGCGCTGCATCCAACGTCAGGGCAAAGGCCGCGACGCCACCGCGCCTGCCGCGCACCAACGCCGGCGATGGCATCGACCCGGACGCGCTGCTCAGCGGCGGGCTGGCCCTGTTGGCGGCGGTCATCCTCGGCGGGACGGCGCTGCGCCTCAGCGGCCAGGCTACGGCCTTCGCCGACACGGCCTGCGCCGGGCTACGCGCCGCCCGCCTCGCCGCTGCGGCGCGCCGGGAGCGCCACTAGCGCCGCTGCGGCGCGATCCACGCCACCACCGATACACGCCGTCTATACCACCAGCGTTTCCTGATAGACGCCGAAGACATCGCGCAGGACATTGCACATCTCGCCGAGGGTGGCATAGGCCCGCACGCACTCCAGGATGGCCGGCATCAGGTTGCTGTCGCCCGCCGCCGCGGCCCGCAGCTCGGCCAGCCGCCGCTGGACGAGGGCATTGTCGCGGGTGGCCCGGATGTGGTTCAGGCGGCGCAGGTGGCGCGCCTCGCCGTCCGGGTCCATCTCCAGAATCGGGATCTCCAGCGGCTCGTCAACCACATACTTGTTGACGCCGACGATCCCGCGCCGGCCGCTGTCGATCTCGCGCTGGTAGACATACGCCGCGTCGGCGATCTCCCGCTGGAAGAAGCCGGCCCGAATGGCCGGGATGACGCCGCCGAGCTCCTCGATCCGGCGGAAGTACGCCAGGCACTCGCGCTCCATCCGGTCGGTCAGCGCCTCGACAAAATACGAGCCGCCGAGCGGATCGACGGTGTTGGCCACCCCGCTCTCCTCGGCGATGATCTGCTGGGTGCGGAGCGCGATCGTCACCGCCTTCTCGGACGGCAGCGCCAGCGCCTCGTCGAGCGAGTTGGTGTGGAGCGACTGGGTGCCGCCGAGCACCGCGGCGAGCGCCTGGATCGTGGTGCGGATGACGTTGATCTCGGGCTGCTGCGCCGTGAGCGAGCACCCGGCGGTCTGTGCGTGGAAGCGCAGCCACCACGAGCGCGGGTTGCGGGCGCCGAAGCGCTCGCGCATCTGCCGGGCCCAGATGCGCCGGGCGGCCCGGTATTTGGCGATCTCCTCGAAGAAGTCGTTGTGCGCGTTGAAGAAGAACGACAGGCGCGGCGCGAACTCGTCCACATCCAGCCCGCGCGCGACCGCCGCCTCAACATAGGCCAGGCCATCGGCGAGGGTGAAGGCCAGCTCCTGCACGGCGGTGCTGCCCGCCTCGCGGATGTGGTAGCCGCTGATCGAGATCGGGTTCCACTGCGGCACATGCCGCGCGCCGAACTCGAACGTGTCCACCACCAGCCGCATCGAAGGCTCAGGCGGGAAGATGTACTCGTTCTGCGCGATGTACTCCTTCAAAATGTCGTTCTGGATCGTGCCGCGCAGTTGGGTCCAGGGGATGCCGCGCTTCTCGGCGACGACCAGGTACATCGCCCAGATGATCGCCGCCGGCGAGTTGATCGTCATCGACGTGCTGATTCGGTCGAGCGGCAGCCCGTCCAGCAGCAGCTCCATATCGGCCAGCGACGAAACAGCCACGCCGCACTTGCCGAACTCGCCCTCGACAAACGGGTCGTCGGTGTCGCGCCCGTAGAGTGTCGGCATGTCGAAGGCGATCGACAGGCCGGTCTGCCCCTGCTCCAGCAGATATCGGAAGCGCGCGTTGGTCTCCTCGGCGCTGCCGAAGCCAGCGAACATGCGCATCGTCCAGAGCTTGCCGCGGTAGCCGGTGGCGTGGATGCCGCGGGTGTAGGGGTACTGGCCGGGGAAGCCGATGTCGCGGAGGTAGTCGTTGCCCTCCAGGTCCAGCGGCGTGTACAGCCGGTTGACCGGGGCGCTGGAGGTCGTCACGAAGTCGGCGTCGCGCTCCGGTGCGGATGCCAGCGCCGGCCAGAGGGTCTGCTGCTCCCACTCGTGGTAGGCGTCGCGGATGGTCTCCAAGGCCTGCGTCATCGTCAGTTGCTCCTTATCTGGCCGGCGCGCCGTCGCGCTTGCTCAAGGGCCGTCTGAAACAGCGAGGTTGGGCGGGATGCACCTCTTGGAGAGGTAAGGTTGTCTTGCGATTGCCGGGCGCCAGCACGGCCCCACCCCCTGCTCCCTCCCCGCACACGGGTGTTGTTCGGGGAAGGGGACCGCAGCCCTTCGTCGGCAGAAACGTCCACCCCGCGAAGGCTTCGCCCCGGCACACCTCCCTGCCGTGTACGTCCTGTCGGGAGCATGATAACACAGGGAGCATGCAGAGCACAACGCACTGCGAGCCGAGAACCGGGGGAACACGGGAACGAAGACGCTCGGCACAGCAGTGTAGAGGGGCTGCCCTGTTATGTCAAAGCCCTGCCTCGCGCAGCCAGACACGCATCTCGCCCGGCGCGCGGTTGTCCCACACGCAGTACGGCACGGCGACCATCTCGAACGGCCGGGCGGCGGGCGGCTGGCTGCGGTAGAGGGTCCCGTTCCAGCCGGCATCATCCAGGGCCAGCGCCGGGCCGCGCAGCACCGTCACCCCGCCGAGCAGATCCGGGCGGCGCTCCGGCGTCAGAGCGGCGCCACGCGGCAGGGCGATCCGGTCGAGCGGCGCGACCGGATTGTCCACACCTTCCAGGCAGTAGACCAGCGGCCCGCGCTGGAGGGCGACGCGCCCTTCCATCTGGCGCACGGCGGGGTTGGCGTATATCCGTGTCACCGGCATCGCCAGATCGAGCGTCACGGTGTCGCCAGAGCGCCACTCGCGGCGGAGCGAGATGTAGCCGCTGCGAGGCCAGAGATCGGGGATCGGAGATCGATTGACGCGCACCGCATACGTCGGACACCAGCCGGGCACACGCAGGCGCAACGCGAACACGGCAGGCCGATCCAGGTGCATGGCGAGCGTGATCGTGCCATCCCACGGATAATCGGTCAGCTGCTGGATCACCACTCCCCGATCGCTGATCTCCGCCCTTCCACTGGCATACAGATGCACCCATACGCCGTCGGCATCCGTCGCGTAGCAATAGCCGCCGACGCTGGCGATCAGCCGGGCGATGTTCGGCGGGCAGCAGGCGCACTCGAACCAGCCCTGGCGGTGGTGTGTGCCGCGCGAGGCGAGCGGATTTTCGTAGAAGAAGCGCGCGCCGTCGAGCGAGACGCCGCTAATCGCCCCGTTGTAGAGCGCCCGTTCCATCACGTCGGCGTACCTGCCATCGCCAGTCAGCTGGAGCATACGCTGATTCCAGAAGACCATACCGACCGCGGCGCATGTTTCGGCGTAGGCCGTCTCGTCGGGCAGGTCGTAGGCGGCAGTGAAGCCCTCGTTGCTGGCCGAGGGGCCGATCCCACCGGTCAGGTACATGCGCTGCTCGCAGACGCTGCGCCACAGCCGCTCGCAGGCGGCCAGCAGCGTCGGGTCGTTGTTGGCCCGCGCCAGGTCGGCCATCGCGCTGTACAAATACATGGCGCGCACGGCGTGGCCGGTGACCGTCTCCTGCTCGCGCACCGGGCGGTGGGCCTGGTTGTATTCGTAATTGCCGAAGCGGAAGCGCGCCGGGTCTTCGCCGCGCGCTCGCGCCTCCTGGTCGAAGTAGTGCGGCTGGCGGCCGCGCTCGTCCACGAAATAGCTGGCCAGGCGGAGGTAGCGCGGCTCGCCGGTCACTTCGTGCAGGCGCACGAGCGCCAGCTCGATCTCCTCGTGGCCGCAGTAGCCGCGCAGCTTGCCCTCCTCCGGGCCGAACACCGAGTCGATGTAGTCGGCATAGCGGCAGGCGGCGTCGAGCAGGGCGCGCTTGCCGGTTGCGCGGGCGTGCGCGACGGCCGCCTCGAACAGGTGCCCGGCGCAGTAGAGTTCGTGTTCGTCACGCAGGTTGGTGAAGCGCCGCCCCAGACCGTAGCGCTCGACGCTGAGGAAATGGGTGTTCAGGTAGCCGTCCGGGGCCTGTGCGGCGACGATTCTGGCGATCACCCGGTCGAGCAGCGCATCGAGCGCCGGGTCGGGATGGGTCGCCAGCGCGTAGCTGGCCGCCTCGATCCACTTGGCGACGTCCGAGTCCCAGAAGATATGCGGCGGCGGCGCGCCGCTCGCGGGAGTCCAGGCCAGGTCCCACGCGGCGATCCGCCCGGTCGTCTCGCACAGTTCGTACTCGCGCGGCAGCGTGACGGCGCGGTTGACCGCGATCCGCGGCGCCCAGAAGGCATCGTCGAGGCGGACGTGGGTAAAAGGCAAGGGGGTGATGTGAGGTGGCATGGTTGGTGCAATTGCAGATCGCAAGGACAGCATCCCGACTCAGCGCGATCATTCTGCGCCGCGCCAGCTACGGCCGGTACTATTCCCACCACTCCTCGCGCGCGGATGGCCCCTGCTCACGCCCCGCCTACGCCATCCGCCAGCCGCCGTCCACGGTGAGCGTCTGCCCGGTGATGTAGGAAGCGAGCGGCGAGGCCAGGAAGACGATCGCCGCAGCGACCTCCTCGGGCCGGCCCACGCGGCGCAGCGCGATGACGCGCTCGCCCCAGGTGCGCAACGCTGGCGGGATGACCTGGAGCTGCTCAGTGTCGATCAGCCCCGGTGCAACAGCGTTGACGGTGATATTCCAGGCGGCGGCCTCGCGGGCGAGCGCGCGCGTCAGCCCGATCACCCCGCCGGTGGCAGCGGAGTAGTCGGCCTGGCCGGGGCCACCGCCCAGGCCGTGCAGCGCGGCGACGTTAACAATCCGCCCGGCGCGCTGGCGCATCATTGGGCGGAGCACGGCCTTGCAGGCGTTGTACACGCCATCGAGGTTGGCGGCGAGCGCCGCCCGCCACTGGTCGAGGCCGATGGCGTCGAATGGGGCAAACCGGGCCGCGCCGGCGCAATTGATGAGCGCATCGAGCCGTCCGCACTGCGCGAGCGTTTCTGCAACCAGACGATCGACCGACGCGCGGTCGCAGACATCCACCGATCGCGCGAGAATCGCTTCCGGCAGGGCATCGCCGGCCGGCGCAAGGTCGGCGACCACGACGCGCGCGCCGCGTTCGGCGAGCATCAGCGCGGTCGCCCGCCCGATACCGCCCGCCCCGCCGGTGACGATTGCGACCTGTCCGGTGAAGTCCACAGCGATACGTGATCGGTGTTATGCGTTGAAGTGCCTGACCCGCAACAAGCGGTCAACAACCGAGCTGCAAATGCTGATGGTGCGCGTGTCTCCGGCAGGCACACGGCTGGCATTCGGGCTTCGTCATGCGCCCAGAAGCGCTTCCACGCCGGCCAAATCGCTCACATTCACCAGCCGCGCGTCCGGGGCGATGCGGCGGACCAGGCCGGTGAGCACACTGCCGGGGCCGACTTCGACAAACATCTCCAAGCCATCCGCCAGCATGCGGCGGACGCCGGCCGTCCAGCGCACCGGGGCGGCAACCTGCGCCGCGAGTTCGGCGCGGAGGGCGGCGGCAGCGGTGAGCGGGCGGGCGTCCACGTTGGCGATCAGCGGCACGCGGGCATCGGCGAGGGGCGCGTCGGCGAGCAGCGGCGCAAGCCCATCCGCCGCGGCCTGCATCAGCGGCGAGTGGAACGCCGCGCTGACCTTGAGCGGCAGGGCGCGCCGTGCGCCGCGCGCCTTCGCCAGCTCCATGGCCCGCTCGACCGCGGCGGACGCGCCGCTGATCACCAGCTGGTCGGGGGTGTTGTAGTTGGCGATCACCACCGGCTCGCCCGGCGCGGCCGCCTCGCGGCAGACAGCTTCGAGCGTCGGCTCTTCCAGCCCGATGATCGCCGCCATGCCCCCCTCGTGCGCGGCGGCCATGAGTTCGCCGCGCCGGCGCACCAGCCGCAGCGCCGCTCCGAGCGGTAGCGCCCCGGCGGCCACCAGGGCCGTGTACTCGCCCAGGCTGTGCCCGGCGACGCAGGCCGCCCGCTGGGCGACGAACGCCGGCCCGTCGGCGGCTCCGGCACGCTCGGCCAGGGCGGCCAGCAGCGCCAGGCTGGCCGTCAGGATGGCCGGCTGCGCGTTCTCAGTGGCCGTCAGCGCGTCCGCCGGCCCCTCGAAGCACAGGGCGGTTAAAGCGAAGCCGAGCGTCGCGTCCGCCACCTCGAAGATGGCGCGGGCCGCCGGCGAGGCATCGTACACCGCCCGGCCCATGCCCACCGCCTGCGAGCCCTGGCCGGGGAAGATGAATGCCGTGCTCAATCGTCCACCTTGCAACTGACACGATGACACAATGACACGATGGCACGATGTCGTGATGGCCACGGAGACCTATGTTTCACCTGCTCACCCCGTCACGGCCGGCCCCAGCGCACGACGGCCGAGGCCCAGGTCAGCCCGCCGCCGAAGGCCGTGAGCAGCAGGTTGTCGCCATCGCGGATGCGCCCCTGCTCCACCGCCTCGACCAGCGCCAGCGGAATGCTCGCCGCCGAGGTATTGCCGTACCGGTCGAGATTGACAAAGACCTTCTCCGGGGGCACATGCAACCGTTTGGCGGTCGCGTCGATGATACGCAGATTCGCCTGATGCGGCACCACCAGCGCGATCTCGTCGACAGTCATGCCGGCCTGCGCGAGCGCCTGCTGCGACGACTCGCCCATGCCGCGCACCGCGAGGCGGAAGATCTCGCGCCCCTGCATCCAGACATACTGTCGGCCCTGCTCCAGCAGCTCCGGGGTCGCCGGCATGCGCGTCCCGCCGACCTCCACGGCCATCAGGTCCTCGTCCGCGCCGGAGGCGCCGAGCACACACGACAGCAGGCCGAGGGGCGCATCGCTCGGCTGCAACACCACCGCGCCGGCCCCGTCGCCGAACAGGACACAGGTGTTGCGGTCGTGCCAGTTGATATAGTGGGTAAAAATGTCGGCGGCGACGAACAGGACGTTGCGCGCCATCCCGGCGCGCATCATGGCAGTCGCCACGCTGAGGCCGTAGATGAAGCCGCTGCACGCTGCGGCGACATCGAAGGCCGCCGCCTGTGGGATGCCGAGGTTCGCCTGGATGGTACAGGCCGTCGCCGGGAAGGGGCGATCAGGGGTACAGGTCGCCAGAACGATCAGGTCGATCGCCGCCGGCGGGATTCCGGCGGTGGCGATGGCGCGGCGGGCGGCCGCGGTAGCGAGCGTCGAGGTGCTCTCGCCCGGCGCAGCGACGCGCCGCTCGCGGATGCCGGTGCGGGTCGTGATCCATTCGTCGGATGTATCCACCATCCGTTCCAGGTCGGCGTTGGTTAGCACCCGCTCCGGAACGGCCATTCCCCAGCCTGTAATCGCGGCGTACTGTGCCATGGCGTTCCTCGCCAGAAGCCAGGAGCCGGGAGCCGAACGCGGACGGCGGTGCGGCCGACCTCTGGCTCCTTCCTCTGGCTCTCAGATACAAAGAAGGGGTTACCGGCGCAGGCGCGCCAATAACCCCGGCGTACGACAGCGACACCGGCTACTCGGCCGCGGCGCGCTTGACCTCGATCACCTGGCGGCCACGGTACATGCCGCAAGACTTGCAGACGCGATGCGCCCGCATGAGCTTGCCGCACTGCGGACACGGCACCAGTGTCGGCGGGTCGAGGCGCAGGTGCTGGCGGCGATTGCCACGCCGGTGGCGGGAAACTTTTGTCTTTGGAACGGCGCCCATAGTCTATGTATCTCTCCTTTGCGAATGAAGAAGGAAGGTCCGGCGGAGCGTCGTTCCTCCAAACCTCCCGGTTTCTAGCTATCGAGCAGATCGCGCAGCGCGGCGAAGCGCTCATCCGGCTCGTCCTGCGGGCAGCTACACCTTTCGACGTTCAGGTCGGCTCCACAGGTCGGGCAGAGGCCCTTGCAATCGGGGCGGCAGAGCGCCCGCATCGGCAGTTCGATCAGGGCATACTCGCGGATCGCCTCGCCGAGATCGACCAGATGGCTTTCGTCGATGAAGAACGGGTCCTCTTCGTCGGGCTTCGGCAGCGGCACGCCGGTGTTCACTTCGATCTTCGAGTGGAACTCATCGCGGAAGCGAACGGCGACTGCCACGATCACAGCCGCCAGGCAGCGGTCGCAGGGCATTTCGACGGCGCCGGTCGCGGCGACATCGGCCAGGACGCCGCTGGCGGAGCGGGTGAACCGCACCGTCCCGCCGAGGGACCGCAGGATGAGGGTCTCATCCAGCGGCAGGGCGTCCTCGTGAAACGAATAGTCGCGGCGGCCGCCCGTATCTTCACGCAGCAGCTGCGCGACGTTGAATTTCAGATCGGTCTTTGATTTTTGAACGTGCATAGCCGGCGCACCTCGGAGCGCCGACCGGCATTATAGGCGACGGATGGCGCGCTGTCAAGCCAAAAACCGCGCCCCCAACGCCGCCTCAGCGTCGGATGGCGCGGCGCGCAGCCAACAGGGCCCCGTGATTGCCGCGCCGGCCACGCGAAGAGGCCGTCAGCTCCTTGCGCTCCATCCGGGTGCGGCCTTGATCGCCCTACGGCGCACACGGTGCAGACGCCCGTCAAGATGGCACGACCATCGCGTCCGGATGGCTCGAGCCGGACGGTCTCACGGCCAGAACCGCCATCCCCAGTCGGGCCCCGACGTCTACCCGCGCTGCAGCTCCCTGAGGCCGTTTTGGACATTGCTGGTGAGGCGGGCGAGGCGCTGCTCCAGCTCCTCGAGGACCTGGCGGGCGTAGTCGTCTGCGCCGGCGCGGATGCTGGCCGCCTCCTGCTCGGCCTCGGCGATCAGGCGGGCGCGCTCGGCCTCGATCGCCTCCATCAGGCCCTTCTCCTCCAGCACCTGCTGGACATGGGTGCGCGCCTCGGCCAGCAGGCGATCCTGCTCGGCGATGATCCGCTGCGCCTGCTTCAGTTCCTCCGGCACGGCGACACGCATCCGGTCGATGATGTCCAGGATGCGCTCCTCATCGACCATCAGTCGGCCGGTGAACGGAAAGCGCCGCCCTTCGGCGAGCGCGGCCTCAAGTTCGTCGATCAATTCATCGAGTTCGATGACGGCTCACCCCCTCCCCGCTGACGCGATGCCACGATGGCCCAGTGCGAACAGAGCAAGGTGGCTCAGAGCGCCGATTCGTCGTAGCTCCCTGCTCGCCTGGCCCCTGACAGCCATTCTCATGAGCGAGCGCCTCTGCCCATCGCCACCTGGCTAGGACGTCGTTCACATCCGCTCGCCATACACGCGCTTGAGCGCCACGGCGACATGCGGCGGCACCAGCCACGAGACATCCCCATGCAGCGATGCGATCTCGCGCACCGTGCTGGCGCTGAAGAAGGTGTAGCGGTGATCGGCCATGAACGCCACGAAATCGATGTCCGGCGCCAGCGTCTGGTTGATCTGAGCGAGTTGGAACTCGTGCTCGAAATCGCTGACCGCCCGCAACCCGCGCACCAGCACCGTCGCGCCGACGCTGCGCGCGTACTCGACCGTCAGCGTCGAGTAGCTGTCCACCCGCACCTTCGGCATGTCGCGCGTCGCCTCGCGCAGCAGCGCCACCCGCTCCGCGGTGCTGAACAGGAGTTGGCGTTTCGGCTGGTCGAAGACCGCCATGATCACCGTGTCGAACAGGCGCGCGGCGCGAGCCGCGATATCGAGATGGCCGTTGGTCACCGGATCGAAGCTGCCAGGGTAGACGGCTATCGTCACGTCGCAGTCCTCCTCGACGCGGGCAGGCTACGGGGCCGGGTCTGGTTCGAAGATCGAGAAGCAGGAGTCGCCAAGCCGCCGGAACTTGATCCGGCGCAGCGCGGGATATTGATCGGCCAGGGGGACGCGGGGCGAGTGCCCGACGACCAGCAGGCCGTCATCGGCAAGCAGCCCCGCCTCCGCCACAGCGCGGATGGTATCGTCGATCGCCGGATCGGCGTAGGGCGGGTCCATCAGGATTATAGCATACTTCTCCGGGGGGCGTACCGCCGCCAGGAAGCGGCCCACCGGCATGGTGAAGACCTGCGCCCGGTCGCTGAAGCGGGTATGGCGCAGGTTTTCCTCGATGACCCGACAGACGTGCGGGCTGCGTTCGACGAAGTCGGCCCAGGCGGCCCCGCGCGAGAGGCACTCGATCCCGAGCGAGCCGGTGCCGGCGTAGAGATCGAGCACCCGGCCGCGGATCGGCCCGTAGCCCTCGAGCACGGAGAACAGCGCCTCCTTCACCCGGTCGAGCATCGGGCGGGTGCCGAGGCCCTTGGGCGCCTTGAGCTTGTGCCCCTTGGCGGAGCCGGTGATGACGCGCATCGGCTTACGCTCCCCGCCCGGCGGCCCCGCCGACCGCACCGACGATGACCGTCAGCGCTGCTTTCACCGTGCGGCCGTCGTCCTTCTCCGGGTTGACCGCGGTCAGCGCGAGCGCCGCCAGGTTGCCCAGCCCGGCCAGCCGCCCCGCCAGCACGGCGACATCGGCGGCGCGCGGGCCATCCGGCGCTGCGAAGTCCACGCCCGGCGCATCCTCCGGGTTGACCAGGTCGATGTCGATGTGCAGGTAGAGTTGGGGCAGGTCCCTCAGGGCCGTCATGGCATCATCCAGCACCGCGCCGCCGACCAGGTCGATCGGCCGGACGAGCATCACCTGCGAATGAACCAGGGCGTGCTCAGCCAGCGGATCGAGATCGCGCGGGCCGAGCAGGGCCACGTTGCGCTCCGGGATCGGCGTCAGGCCGACGCGCGCGCGCAGTTCGTCCAGGCCGCGGCCCACCGCGCAGGCCAGCGGCATCCCGCCCAGGTAGCCGCTTAGGGTCGTCTCCGGCGTGTTGAAGTCGCCGTGGGCGTCGAGCCAGGCGATGCCGGTCTCCTCCGGGCGGCCCAGGCCGGCCAGCACCCCCAGCGCTGTCAGGCAGTCCCCGCCGAGCACCAGCGGCAGCGCGCCGCGCTCGCGCGCCACCGCCACCGCCCGGCCAAGCGCCGCCAGCAGGTCGCCGATCCGCTCCTCGCGCGGCGCGCCTGAATCAATCGGGGATGGTAACCGTCTCGACCGAGACGACCTCCGCGCCCAGGGCGGCGAGCCGGTCGGGCAGCCCGGCAGCGAGCAGCGCCGCGGGTGCACGCCCCATCCCGACCTCGCGCCGGTCCTGGCTGTATGGCACGCCGATGATGGCTATGTCCACAGTCACCTCCGCCTGAGAAGCCGTCCGCAACCAGGGCGGTTTGGCGGGCGCCGCCCTCCAGGGTTCTTGATGCCATCGAACAGTCGGCAGCGGCGCGCCCGACCGCTGGTGGGGCCCGCGGCGCCCAACCCAACGCCCTCCGGCAGCGTTTCAGACAACCTCTGACCGACCGCGTTCAGCAGCAAGATCGTCCACCGCCGCGGCGAAGGCCGCCACCGTCGCGGCGACATCGGCCTCGGTGTGCGCGGCGGAGAGGAAGCCGCTGCGCCCGCGCATCCAGTCCACGCCATGATTGACCAGCGCCATCCGCAGCAGCGTGAGGGTCTCGCGGCCGCCGCCGGCCTTCAGTTCGGCCAACGGCAGGTTGTCCGGCAACTCACCCGGCGGGAAATCGTGCGCGCTGGCGGCCAGGACATGGAAGATCGAACCGTCGCCGTAGGCCGCCCAGCCGCGCAACCGGCGTTCGCGCAGCACGTCGTTCAGCCCGGCGACCAGCCGCCGCCCCAGGTCAGCGGCGCGCGCCCCCGGCGCGCCGGTCGCCACCTCGCGCAGCGCGGCCACGCCCGCCGCCGCCGAGAGCGGGTTGGCGTTGAACGTCCCGTTATGGCGCACTTTTTGCGCCTGGTTCCAGGCCGCATCGCCGAACTGGAGCCGGGCCATGATCGCGGCCCGCCCGCCGACCGCGCCGCCCGGCAGCCCGCCGCACAGAATCTTCGCCAGGGTCGTCAGATCCGCCGTGACGCCGGCCCGCTGCTGCTCGCCGCCCGGCGCGACGCGGAAGCCGGTCACCACCTCATCACAGATCAGCAGCACATCGCGGGCGGCGGTCAGCCGGCGCAGTTCCGCTAGAAAGCCCGGCGGCAGCGGCGCCATCCCGTACGAGGCGCCGGTCGGTTCCAGGATCACCGCGGCGATATCGTCCCGCGCACGCAACATGCATGCCACCGCCTCCAGGTCCGCCGGGAGCGGGATGGTCGCCTCGAGCAGCGCGCCCGGGATGCCGGCGGGCGGCGTCAGGTCGCCGTCCATGCCGTAGGCCAGGCCGTCGTGCCAGCCGTGGTAGTGGCCGAGGAAGCGGATAACCGCCGGGCGGCCGGTGAACGCCCGTGCCAGCCGCAGCGCCATGGCGGTCGCCTCGGTGCCGGAGGCAGTGAAGCGCAGCCGTTCGATGCCGGGGAAGAGCGAGCGCACCAG
The DNA here is from genome assembly GCA_042408595.1 of Roseiflexaceae bacterium. Lineage (GTDB taxonomy): Bacteria > Chloroflexota > Chloroflexia > Chloroflexales > Roseiflexaceae > JBHOQX01. Next base: position 32,220 of record JBHOQX010000117.1, read on the forward strand.
GTCGCTCCACACGAGGGTCAGTTCGTGCTCTGCACCGTAGTGGGTGCCGCGCTCCATCTGCTGCTGCACGGCGGCGGCGATCGCCGGGTGGCTATGGCCGAGCAGCAGCGCGCCGTGGCCCATCCAGTAGTCGATCAACTCCTGGCCGTCCACCGTCCATTTGCGCGCGCCGGCGCTCCGCTCAACGTAGAGCGGGAAGGGCGGCGCGAAGCGCGCATCGTGCGTCAGCCCGCCCGGCACGAGGCCGCCGGCGCGCTCGAACAGCGCGGCGGAGCGCGGATTGCGGCGGCGGTATGTCTCCAGAATGGTCATGGGTCGAGTCGTCGGGCAGCTCGCCGCCTGGCGGCGGACGATGGGCGGCGGGCGGATAGCAAGCGCTGGCCAGCCTGATGGCACAGGGCGGACACAGAACACGAACCGTTTTGGTCCTTCGCCCGTCGTCTTTCATGGCCTGGCGCGTCCCGCCGGCATCAGCGATGTTTCACCTTCCTGACAGCTTGCGGCGCGAGAAAGCCGACGCGGCGCGGCGTTTGACAGGATGAAACGGGTCGATCGCCCTCCTTGGTTCCGCCGGTGGAGCAAACGACGATGCGCAAGAGACGGACACCCGCCCTGAACCCGGCCAGACGGCGAGCGACGCCTGCGGCGTATGGTCACCGTTCGTCATCCGCCCTCCGCCTTGCCGATTCACATCCCGTAGCTCAGCCGGCGGATGAGCGACGCAGGCAGGCCGGCCTCGCGCATCTGGCGCTGGGTCGTTTCGATATCGTAGGCGACGCGCCGGAACGTCACCGTTCCGGCGGCGGTGTCGAGGATCGCATAGGCGGCGCGCGGGTCGTGGTTGCGCGGCTGGCCGACACTGCCGGGGTTGATGAAATAGCGCGCGTCCGGCTGGATCTCCAACACCTCGCCGTCATCCGGCAGGCGCAGGTCGGTACAGGCGCCGGCCGCATCGCCGACGAAGACAAGCGGCATGTGCGAATGGCCGACGCAGCAGACCTGCTGCGGGAACAGCGGAAAGTTCTCCTCCGCCTGCGCACTGCTGAGCAAATATTCCCACACCGGCTCGCGCGGGCTGCCATGGACGACCAGAAAGCGCTCGTCCACATCGCAGCGGGGCGGCAGGGCAGCCAGCGCTTCGTGGTGCTCCGGCAGCAACTGCTGGCCGTTCCACAAGTTCGCCGTGCGCGCGTCCGCGTTGAAGTCGCGCAAGTCCAGCGCGCCGATGCACGCCAGGTCGTGATTGCCGGCGATCATCACGTCGCTGAGGGGGCGGATCGCCGCCATGCACTCGTTCGGGCGCGGGCCGTAGCCGATGGTATCGCCCAGATTCCAGCATTGATCGACCGAGCCAATCGCCGCGAGCACCGTCTCAAGCGCCGTGTAATTCGAGTGAATGTCCGAGACGATCGCGATACGCATCGGGCGTTTTTCCGCAGTTGTAAGGTTCCAGTAATCGTGGCCCTTTGCAGCGCCAGAACGCGGAACGTATAATTATGCAGTGGTATCGTACCACCGGGCATCAAGGAGGCCCCGACGCAGCTATGTCAGAACCCATGGGCCATTGCCCGTATCTCGGGCTGAAACAGAACCGGGCGATCCGCTTCGCCTCGCCGACGCCCGAGCACCGCTGCTACATCAGCGGCGACCCGCTGGAGATCCCGGTCGACCAGGCGAGCCACTGCCTGTCCTCGAACCACGTTCGCTGCCCATTATACACAGGTTTAATCCCACCGACAACGAACGCCGGCGTGGTCGCGCCCGCCGTTATCGCCGCGCCGCAGGCCGCTGCGCCCAGCGGCCTGCGCGGCTGGTTCCGCTCGCTCGCCCCGCGCGACCAGGCGGTCTACGCCCTGATGCTGGCGATCCTCGCCGGCATCATCGGCATCTACCTGTTCCTCGGCGTGCAGACACTGCTGGGCCTGGGCGAGGGCGCGGCGCCGACCCCCGGCCTGAGCCAGGCTTCGTCCCGAGGCGCAGCCCGAGGGGACGAAGGCGCCGCGCCCACCACCGCCGCGCCCGCCACCGCCGCGCCGACGGCCAACCCGCCCACCGCCGTCCCGCCGACACCGACCGACCTGCCGACCCGCGTGCCGACCGCCCGCCCGACGGAGCGACCGACGACCGCGCCGATCATCCTGCCGCCGACCGCGCTGCCGACCCAGCCGCCGACCGCGCCCCCGGCCACGGCTGCCCCGACCGCCGCGCCGACCCAGCCGCCGGCCACCGCTGCCCCGACCCAGCCGACGCGCGCGCCCCCGCCCCCGGCGCGGCCACGCCCCACCGTCACCCCGGTGCCGACGGAGCCGCCCGCCGTCGTCGTGCCGCCGGTGCCCTCGCCGGAGCCTGGCCCGCCGCCACCGCCGCCGGAGAGCGGCAACCCGCCGGAAGGCAACGTCTCATCGCAGATCGTGACCCTCTACTTCGCCGACGGCACCGGGACCCTTTTTGTCCCGGTGCAGCGCCGTATACGGGTGGTGAACAATCAGGTCGCCACGGCGGCCGTGCGCGAACTGATCGCCGGGCCGCGGCGCGGCCCGCAACCGCTGCTGCTGCCGGATGTCCGGCTGCTCGGGGTGACGCCCGACGGGGCCACCGCCCGTGTGAACTTCGACCGCTGGCCGACCGGCCAGGGCGACACGCGCGGCTTCTACGCGACGACCCTCACACTCACCGAGTTTCCGAGCATTCGCCGCGTGGCGTTCGCGATCAACGGCCAGCCGGTCCGCGTGGACGGCGCGGACGCGCTGACCCGCCCGATCGTGAACCCGCTCAACCCGCAGGGCCTGCCGGCGGACTACAGCGCGACCGAGTTCCTGCCGCTCTACTTCCCCGCCATCAACGGCGGCTATGATGTGCGCGTGATCCGTATGACACCGAAGACGAAGCAAACGGCGGAGGCGACGGTGCGCGCGCTGCTCGACGGCCCCGGCGATTACAGCTATGCGCTGCGGCGGGCCGTGCCGCCCGGGACGGAGCTGCGCGGCATCCGCCTGGAGAACGGCATCGCGATCGTGGACTTTACGCAGCCGTTCGCCGATGCGCCGGATCGCGATGCGGCGGTACGCACCGTGGTGGAGTCGTTGACGACGCTGAAGACGGTGCGCGGGGTGATCTTCCTGGTGGAAGGGCGCTCCCTGGCAGAGCAGTGGGGCGGGGCCTACGGCGGCGTCTTCGCGCGGCGATTGGTGAATGAGGAGTGAGCAGCGCGGGAGGGAGATCGTCAGCAATCAGACGATCAGACAGTCAGAGGATCGAGATTGACTGACCGTCTCATCTCTGACCATCGGGCGTCTGCTCGCCTTCGTAGGCTGCGTGGCGTTCGCAGGTTGTACACAAGCGCACCGCGCCACTCTCGGCCACGCCCTCGCGCCCGCCGCACACCCGGCAGACGCTGAGATTCTCGATGTCGTCGGCGCGCCAGAGCAGCGCCTGCTCGCGTAGCTCCAGCCGGCGGCCCAACGAGAGCACGGCCAGCCGCACACAGACCGCCGCCGGAAAGACATCGGTCACGCGCGCGTGCAACCCGCCCGGCCGGTAGTACACCTCATCGCCGATGGCGACGCTGCGCATGCGTGGATGTTGCACGATCTTCATCGGTTCCTCAGCCGCGCCGCCAGGGCGCGCAATTCCGCCTCGCTCAGGTGAAAGTCGGCCATGTCGGCGAACATGAGTGTGTCGAGCGCCTCGCGCAGCACGTCCTCATCGGCGGCCGACAGGCGCCGCAGGCCGAGTTCGAGTGCGTAGAACTGGTCGAACGCCCAGTCCGCCAGCGCCGCATCACTCAACTGCCCGGCCAGGCGGGCTTCGATCTGCGCCACGACATCGGCGGCGGCCAGCTCCGCGACGTTCGGGTCTACACTCGCCACGCGTCACTCCCTCGAACAAGGGCGCAGCGGCGCCAACGCAGATGCCCGCATCCCGGCCCCCTGGCGCAGGCTAGACCAGTGAGTCGCCGCACTGGTCGCGGAAGCCGCACCCCCAGCAGCGGCGGCTGTCGCGATGGCTGCGGGCGCAATCGGCGTACGCCAGCGCCGCGCGCATCTCGTCCAGCAGCGCCAGCACCCGCTCGCGCACCGCTGGCGTATAATCGAGACGGAAGGTGCGCCCAGCATAGCGCAGCAGGCCATACGGCGGCGCGATGCCCTCCGTCTCTTCGACGAGCAGGCAGTATGCCGCGAGCTGCATCAGGTCGGATTCGTATGGCTGCGGCGCCCGGCGGCCCGGCTTCACCTCGACCGGAATCGCCCGCCCGCCCAGCTCGATAAGGTAGTCCGGCCTGCCGGCCAGCCCGAAACGGCGCGAGAACAGCGGCTTCTCGACGGCCCGCCCGTCGGTATCGCGGTAGCGCACCGGCGCCCACGGCAGCCCGGTACGCCGCCGGAGCGCCGCGGCCCAGACGGCGAGCAGTACGGCGAGCAGCAGCAGCGCAAGCGCGAGCGAGACATTCATCCGTGGCTCAGGGCAAGCAGCGCCACCGCAACAAGCGCCAGGAGGACGGCGGCCACAAGCAGCAGCCGGCTGGCGGCCACCGCCCGGCCGTGCGCGGCATGGAGCGCGGCGCCCTGCTCGCGCCGCTCCGCCCCGACCGGCTCCACCCCGGCGACACGGCGCAGCCACCAGGCGCGGGCGCAGTAGACATACTCGCCCACCTCGCTGGCGCGAAGAAGAGCTGGACGCGTGTTCGCCATACCAGCGGCATCCCTTCGTCGCCGGAGCGCGGCGCGCCGCCTGGCCGCCGGGCGGCGCTACCCGCCGAGCACCGACGCGCCACCGATCCAGTTGCGGATATCGAAGAAGGTGATGACGACCATCAGGCCTATGAGCATCATGAACCCGACGGCATGCACCATCGCCTCGCGCTCCGGCGGGATCTTCTTGCCGCGCCGCGCCAGCTCGATCAGCGCAAACATGATGTGGCTGCCGTCCAGCGCCGGGATGGGCAACAGATTGAACAGGAAGAGATTCAGGCTCAGCAGCGCCGTCCACTGCCAGAAGCCGGTCAACCCATCGCGCTGGATGACCTCGCCGGTGCCGCGCGCGATCCCGACCACGCCGGTCACACCGCCGGGCGGCGCCTGGTTCAGCCCGAGCAGCCCGCCGATCAACTGGCCGAGGCCCTCGATGAAGCGGCCGAGCAGGTCGAAGGTGGTGGCCACGCCGAGCGCGATGGCCCGCAGCGGCCCGACCGGCACGAGCGCCAGATGCGCGTTGTAGGCGAACCCGAACCCGACCTCGCGCTGCTCGCCGTCCGGTGTCGTCCATGGCCCGGGGGTCACCATGAGCGTCACCCGCTGGCCGCCGCGTTCGACAATCGCCGGAATCGCCTCGCCCTTGTGCGCCCGGGCGATCGCCGTGATCGCCTTGGTATCCTGGCCGATCGGCTGGCCGGCGAGCGCCAGCAACACATCGCCGGTCTGGAAGCCGGCGGCGGCGGCGGGGGTATTCGGGTACACCTCGCCGATCCGCGCGCCGTCTACGACCTGCGGGGCGCCATTGACCAGAAACAGACCGACGAAGATCAGGATCGCCAGCAGCAGGTTCATCAGCGGGCCAGCGGCCAGCACCGCGATCTTCTTCCAGGGCGGCGCGGCCGCCAGGCTGCCGACGCCGTAGATACTATCGCCGCCCTCGCCGCCGAAGCGCACGAACCCGCCGATCGGGATCCAGTTGAGCGTATAGCGCACGCCGCCGCGCTCGAACAGCGTCGCGGCGCGCGGCGGGTAGCCGATGCCGAATTCATCGACCTTGATGCCGAGGCGGCGCGCCGTCCAGAAATGGCCGAGCTCGTGCACCAGCACCAGCAGGCCAAGCATAAACAGAAAGGCCACCAGCGCCACAGCGCCGTTGAGTACACCCTGAATCACCTGTTCCTCCGCACGTTCCGGCGTGGTCGCACAGGCGCGGCCGCCGGCCATCTTGCCGATGCTAAGTGTACCCCATCGCTCATGCCGTTGTCAACGCATGCGGCCGGCGTGCGGCTGAGGGGCGGCGGCGCCCTCAGCGCGCCGGGACGTGCTCGTGGGCGTGGTAGCTGGAGCGCACCAGCGGCCCGCTCTCGATGTGCCGGAAGCCGCGGCGCAACCCTTCCTCCTTGAACATCGCGAACTCGGCGGGGGTCACGTAGCGGTCAATCGGCCAGTGCGACGTGGTAGGTGCGAGGTACTGGCCGATGGTCATCACGTCCACATCGGCGGCGCGCAGGTCGTCCATCACCTGGAGCACCTCGTCGTTGGTCTCGCCCGCGCCGACCATGAGGCCGCTCTTGGTGACGACCTCCGGCCCGCCGAGCTGCCGGGCGCGCGCCAGCAGTTCGAGCGACTGGCGGTAGCCGGCCTTCGGGCGGAAGCGGCGGAACAGGCGCGGCACCGTTTCGATGTTGTGGTTGAGCACATCGGGCCGCGCGTCCATCACCATCTCCAGCGCGCCCCAGTTCCCTTCGAAATCGGGGATGAGCACTTCGACGCGGCACTCCGGCAGGCGCTCGCGGATCTTGCGGATCGAGGCGGCGAAGATATGCGCCCCGCCGTCCGGCTGGTCGTCGCGGTTGACCGAGGTCAGCACGGCATGGCGCAGCTTCAAGTAGGCCACGGCCTCGGCGATCCGATCCGGCTCGTTCTCATCGATCGCGGTCGGCTTCCCCTTGGCGATCGCACAGTAGCGGCAGCCGCGGGTGCAGACCTCGCCGAGCAGCAGAAAAGTCGCCGTGCGGTGGTTCCAGCACTCGCCGATATTCGGGCAGCGCGCCTCTTCGCAGACGGTATGCAGCCGCTGCTGGCGCATCAGGTGGACCAACTCGGTGTAATTCGCGCCGGCCGGGGCGCGCACCTTCAGCCACTCCGGGCGGCGGTTGCGCGGCGCGGGAGTCGCGTGCGGCGCCGGCCCGTCCGAAGCGGAAACGAGCGGGATGACATCGGCCATGATCTATGCCTTTCGTCCGTGAGGCGGTGACAAGGTAGCACGGTGACAAAGGGGCCCGACAGCCTCCAGCATGCATCGGTCGTCCTTCAGTGTACCACACCCGCTTCGGCGGCTTCAAACCGGGGCGCGACATCGAAGACCCCGGCGAAGGCCGCGACGATCCGCGCCTCGACCTCGGCGTGGGGCGGAGGCGCGCCGAGCACCCGCGCCAGCGAGGTCACGCCGCGGTCGGCGATGCCGCACGGGATGATCTGGCCGAAGAAGCGCAGGTCCGGGTCCACGTTCAGCGCGAAGCCGTGGAGCGTCACCCCGCCCGCGGTGAGCTTGACGCCGATCGCCGCGATCTTCTCGTCGCCGACCCACACACCCGTCAGGCCAGGGACGCGCTCGCCGCGCACGCCATACCCGGCGAGCGCGACGATCAGCGCCTCCTCCAGCATGCGCAGGTAGCGCAGCACATCCCCGCCGTAGCGCGAGAGCTTGAGGATCGGGTAGCCGACGACCTGCCCCGGCCCATGGTAGGTGATGTCGCCGCCGCGGTCGCTCTCGACCAGCGCCACCCCCTGCGCCGCCAGCGTCTCCGGCGCCACCAGCAGGTGGCCGTCCTTTGTGGCGCGACCCAGCGTGTATGTGTGGGGGTGCTCCAGCAGCAGCAGCGTGTCCCCGCGCCGCCCGGCGGAGCGCTCCCGCGCCAGGGCGCGCTGCCAGGCCCAGGCTGGCTCGTATGCGACCAGGCCGGCCCGGATGACCGTAAGCTCGCGCGGCGATTCGTGCATAGTCGGTAGTATACCAACCCGCAGGCGCGCATACAACCAGCGCCGTTCCTCGTTGCCTGCCTGCAAGGCTGCCTGAAGCGTCTCCTGGCATGGGATGCAGCGGCTGCCAGCCAGTGTGTACCGGAGGGACGCGGTCGCCCGCACTGCGGTGTAGCCCGCCACCGCGTTCTTCTGTCGTGCGCGTGTGCGCGCAGCGACCAGATCTTGGCGGGGCTGTCGATGCAAGACTCACCCGGTTCTCAGCAAGGCGGACCGGGCGCGTGCTATAATTTCGGCGTGATGACCAGACGGACGGCACCGCCGCCGCGCGGCAGGAGCACCCCCGTGTCGCTGCGAACCCGGCTTGCCACAACCTTCGTCGCCTTTTTCGCCATCGCCCTGATTGCGCTTGAGATCGGGACGTACCTGGTCGTGCGCCAGTATCTGATCGCCGGCGTGGACAGCCAGCTCCAACTCGGCGCCGACCTGCTCCAGCAGAACTTTACCGAGCGCAACAAGCGGCTCTTCGCCTACGAGGGGGATTGGCGGCTGCTGTTTGTGTCGCTTGGCGGCTTCAATACCACCGATCTGCTGGTGCAGATCTACGACTCGGACGGGGTGCTGAAGGCGCGATCCCCCAACCTACAGCAGGAGATCCCGGCCGACCCGGGCGCCGTCGCCGCGATTTTGAACGGCGGCGAGCCGGCGATCAGGACACAAATCGTCGCAGATGTCCGGATGCGGCAACTGCTCACGCCGCTGCGCTTCGGCGATCAGATCGTCGGCACGGTGCTGCTGGCGCGCCCATTGGCCGAGACCGAGCGTGCGTTGCAGGTGCTGATCTACGCGCTCACCGGCGCCGGGCTGATCGTCCTGCTGGCGGCGGCGCGCGGCGGCGCCTGGCTGACCCGCGCCGCCCTGCGCCCGATCGACCAGATCACGCAGACGGCCCAGAGCATCGTCAGCGCCGAGGATCTGAGCCGGCGCGTCCCGGTGCCGGAATCGAACGACGAACTTCAGCGGCTGACGATCACGATCAACGACATGCTGGCGCGCACGGAGGCGCTGTTCAACGCGCAGCGGCGCTTTGTGGCGGATGTCTCCCACGAACTGCGCACGCCGCTGGCCGCGATGCAGGGCAACCTGGACGTGCTCAGCCGCGGCGCGGCACACGACCCAGAGCTCCTGGCCGAGTCGCTGGCAGATATGCGCAGCGAGGTGAACCGCCTGATTCGCATGGTGAACGACCTGCTGCTGCTGGCGCAGAGCGACGCCGGCGTGCAGCTCCGCCGCGAGCCGGTCGAGCTCGACACGCTCCTGCTCGAAGTCCACCGCGAGATGCGTTCGCTGGCGAACGGCGTGCAGTTGCGGCTCGGCGCGGAGGACCAGGCGACCGTGCTCGGCGACCGCGACCGGATCAAGCAGGCGGTGCTGAATCTGGTGGTGAACGCCATCCAGCACACGCCGCCGGGCGGGGCGGTCACGCTCGGCCTGGCGACCGATGGCGGCGAGGCGGTCGTGTCGGTGGCAGACCCCGGCACCGGGATCGATCCAGCGGCGCTGCCGCACATTTTCGAGCGCTTCTACCGCGGCGATCGTGCGCGGACGCGCGACCGCGGCGGCGCCGGGTTGGGCCTGGCGATTGTCAAGTGGATCGTCGAGGCGCATGGCGGGAGCGTGGCGGTTGAAAGCGCGCCGGGGCGCGGCAGCGTTTTCAGCCTGCGGCTGCCCCTCCAGCCGGCCGGCGCGCCGCTGCCGGCACCTGGGCTGTCTGCCCTGCCAGAACGCGCCTATGCTATAATGCCTGGTAGAGCGCAACCTCGCGACTCGCGATGATGCTGAACACGCGAACGACACAACGCCATCTATGCCACCATCGCGTTTGCTCAACTCCAGCCCCCTGGAGGATGGTCTGCTGCGGCGCCGTGCGGCGCTCTTGAACCGCTGCGCGCTCGGCGCGCTCCTGCTGCTCCTGGCCGCCGTGCTGGCGGCCGCCCTTCGACGGACTGCTGACGCTGGCCTGCATCTGACCCTCTTTGAGACCCTGGCGCTCGCCCTGGGCGCGGCGCTGGTCAGCCTTGCCGTGTTGCTCAGCCGGCTTGGGCGCCTGCGGACCGGCGGCTGGCTGGTCGTCGGGCTGGCGCTGGCGCTGGCCGGGGCGCCCCTGGCACTGCTGCCGGCCCACGCGCCGGCGCTGCTTCCGCTCTTGGTGCTGCCGGTGGCGCTGGCGGCGCTGCTGCTCGGCCGGCCGGGCATCTACCTCGCGGCGCTGCTCGCGGCCGCAGTGGCCGCTGGCGCGCTCTTGGGTCCGCCGCTTCTGCCAGCACCGCCGCTCCCACAGCTACCAGGCGGTCTGACGCTCGCGCTCGGCATGCTGGGCGCGACGCTGCTCCTGCTCTCCCTGATTCTCACCTCGCTGAGCGGCCTGGGCGCCTGGCTGCTCCGGCGCAGCCTGGTGTTGCAGGCCGAGCGGGACGCGGCGCAGGCTGCCGCGCGCGCAGCCGAGGAAGCACAGGCGCGCGCCCAGGCCGCCGCCGCCCGGCGTATGGAGGCGCTTGCCATCATAGCGGATGCGAGCGCCGATGGCCTGATCGCCGTGGATGGCGCGGGCGTGGTCGCACGGGCCAACCCCACCGCCCGCGCGCTATGGGCCGAGGCTGCCCCCGGCGAGCTGGTCGGCCAGCCGTTCGAGTCGGCGCGCGCAGCCATCGAGGGCCGTGGCCCGGCCTCGCAGGTCGCAGAAGTCGCCTCCCTGCCAGCCGCCGGAGCCGACGGCGACGGCTACACTCATATCCTACGCGACCGGCGCGAACGGCTGCACTACGCCCGGCTGCGCGGCGAGTTGCTCGGCCTGCTGGCTGAGGAGATGCGCAATCCGCTCACATCCATGCTGACCGCGCTCGACCTGACACTCGGCCAGTCCAACCTGCCAGACGATGTGGATCGGGTGCTGATCGGGGCGCGGCGCAGCGGCCAGCGGCTGCTCGATCTGGTGACCATCCTGCTGGAACTGGACCAACTCGAGCAGAATCCGGCGGCACTCAGGCGGACGCGTACCTCGCTGCGCCGCCTGCTGGACGCCGGAATCGCCCAGATGACCCCGGTGGCGCAGCAGAACGCGATCACCGTCGCGGTGGAGTACGGCAGCGACGGCCAGGTGGAGGTGGACAGCGAGCGGACGCAGCGGGCATTCACCTTTTTGCTGGAGCACGCGCTGCGGCACAGCCCGCCGTACTCCACCGTGCAGGTGCGCACCGAGCGGCAGAACGGCTCGGTCATCGTGCGGATCAGCGACCAGGGGCCGGGGATGTCGTCCGCCGAGCGCGAGGCGCTGTTCGACCGCCGGCCCGGGGCGCCCGAGCGGCCCGGCCCGGCGCTCGGGCTGGCGTTCAGCCGGCTGGTGATCGAGCGGCAGGGCGGCCGCATCTGGCCCGAGTCGGGCAGCGGCCAGGGGAGCACCGTCGCCTTCTCCCTGCCCGCCAGCGGCTAGCCCCCGCGATCCCCGGCGCTGGCGCAGCCATGGCGGGCGCCGGCCGCGATTGCAAAAACCCCGCGAGGTCGTATAATGCCAGTGGAAGCAACCGTGCCGTAGGCGTGCCAGGGTGGCTGCACGGCGGCTGCGTCCGGCTTGCGGCGAGGCGCGCGACGATGCGATTCTTGACGGTCAGCGACGAAATTGTTCCGGCGATCTACAGCCTGAACATCAAAGAGCGCTTCGCCCAGGTCGACTGTGTGCTCGGTTGCGGCGATCTGCCGTATTACTATCTGGAATTTATCGTCACGATGCTGGCCCGGCCGTGCTTCTTTGTGTATGGCAACCACGACACGACCGAGGCATCCGAGAACGGCCAGACCCTGACGGAACCGCGCGGCTGCGTCTCGCTCGAAGGGCGAAGCGTTGCCCACGAGGGGATCATTCTGGCCGGCCTTGGGGGGAGCCTGCGCTACAACAGCGAGCCGGGGCCGCAGTACACCGAGTCCGAGATGATGCTGCGCATGTGGCGGCTGACCCCGCGCCTGCTGCTGAACAAGCGGCGCTATGGCCGATATCTGGACGTGCTGCTGACGCACGCGCCGCCGCTCGGTATTCACAACGGCCCGGATCGGCCGCACCGCGGCTTCGAGGCGTTCCTGCGATTCATGGAGCGCTTCAAGCCGCAGTATCTGATCCACGGCCATATTCATAAGTCCTATGGCTTCAGCCTGGTGACAGAGACGCGCTACCAGCAGACGACCGTTATCAACACCGCCGGCTACCGGCTGCTCACCATCGAGGCGCCGGCGCTCCGCCTGGCGGCCGGCTGACGCGCGATCACCCACAGTCCCGGAGGCAGGGAGACGGAGAGACCGGACGGCGAGACGGAAGTGTGGCCGGACGTTCCCGGCCCATCTCCAGGCTCAGGATCTCCGATCCCTGCGCGACTGCCGCATCCCCGCTGCTCACCGACCAGACAGCTCGCGACACCGGCGTCCTACGCGGCCGAAAGGATACGAGGATGGACCCGACGATCGCCTTGCGCGCGGCTGTCGAAGACTTCCGCGAGGCCCGGCGGCGCGCCTGGCTCGCCCGCCTGCTCGACAGTCTGCGCCGCCGCCCGAACGCTATGCTCTCGCTCGACGACGTGCGCCGCCGGCTGAACGTGCGCGGCCAGCGCTACCTTGGCCATATCTCCGTACCCGTCCACGCGATCATCGGCAGTGAGGGGCGCTATGCCGACTTCGACCGCCGTTTCCTGCCGCGCAGCGATTCGCTCAAGCAGCGCTGGAGCAGCATCGGCGCGGCCCGCCGGCGTGATGTGCAGCTTCCGCCGGTCGAACTCTTCAAGATCGGCGACGCGTATTTTGTCCGCGACGGCAACCACCGCGTCTCGGTCGCGCGGCAGCAGGGCCAGGAGTTTCTCGACGCGAACGTGACCGAACTGATCGTGGATGTGCCGCTGACGCCGGACGTGTCGTTCCACGATCTGCTGCTGAAAGAGCAGTACAGCGACTTCCTCGAATGGACCGGGCTGCACGACCTGCGCCCGGATCAGCGGATCGAGTTCTCCGAGCTGGGCGGCTACCTCGACTTGGTGCAGCATATCAACGCCCACCGCTACTACATGGGCCAGAATCTGCAGCGCGATATCAGCCGCGAGGAGGCGGTGCAAAGCTGGTACGACACGGTGTACATGCCGATCATCCGTGTCATCCGCGAACAAGACGTGCTGCGGCACTTCCCGGGGCGCACCGAAGCCGACCTGTACCGCTGGATCATGGACCACCGCTGGTATCTGCGCGAGCAGCGCGGCGAAGACCCCGGCCCGGACGCTGCCACGAGTGCGTATGTCGAGCAGTTCGGCCAGCGCGGGCTCGGCGAGCGGCTGCGCGGCGCGCTCCAACGCCTGGGGATTCGGCTATAGCCAGCAGCCAGACGGTCAGCAGCCAGGAGTCAGGGGTTAAAGGCAGTCTGCAACGCTCCCCGCAGGGGTTTTGGGCCTGCGGCCCCCAGGCGGTATCCTCCCCCGCTGCACGGTCGGCGGCTGCCCTGCCGACCGTGCGGCGGACCAGCAGGAATCGTGGTGGGCGGCGTCCGCCACACCCCCGTTGCAGACAGCTGCTCAGTAGCCGGCGTGTTTGTCCACGACGTTCAGCAGCGGCTCGCCGGCGCGGAAGCGGCGCAAGTTCTCCAGGAACAGGGCAGCCACGCGGGCACGGATGTGCGGCGACGACCAGGAGATGTGCGGCGTGATCCAGATGTTCGGCGCGCGCCAGAGAGGATGGGCGGGCGGGAGCGGCTCTTCCGGCAGCGCGTCGAGGGCCGCGCCGCCAAGCCGCCCGTCGTGGAGCGCGGCCAGGAGCGCGTCGGTGTCCACGATCTGGCCGCGGGCGATGTTGATCAGATAGGCGCCCGGCTTGACGCGCGCCAGCGCCGCGGCGTCCACCATGCCGCGCGTCGCCGCGGTCAGCGGCGCGCAGATGACGATCACATCGGCCTCGGGCAGCAGGTCGCGCCACCCGCCCTCGCCGACGACCTGGGCGACCCCCTCGGCCGGGGCGGGCCGGCGGCGGCTGGCGAGCACGCGCATCCCGAAGGCCGCCGCCCGCCGCGCCACCTCCTGCCCGATGCTCCCCAGCCCGATGATCAGCGCAGTCTTGCCGTGGAGCTCATCCAGCCGCAGCGCCTCGCCGCGCGCCCAGGCGTCCTCGGGAGTGAGCGCGGCCAGGTCGCGGGCGCGCTTGACATGCGCCAGCATCAGCATCAGCACGAACTCGGCGATCGGGATGGCGTTCACCCCCGCCGAGTTGGTGACGGTGATGTCGCGGGCGAGCACCGCTGGCACGAGCACTTCGTCTACGCCGACGCTGGGAGTATGCAGCCAGCGGACGCGCGGTGCGGCCGCCAGGATGCGCTCCAGGGTTTCAGGAGGCATCCACCAGCGGAAGAACACCTCGGCGTCGCTCAAGTCGCCGTCCGGCACGCCCGCGCCGTCGAGCCGCACGACGGCGACCTCCGGCGGGAGTTGCGGCTCGACGCGCCCGGCGATGACCTGGGGAAGGATCAGCTTCATGCGTCATCTGTCTAGGCTCAAAGGCGAAGCTCAGGGGCACCACCACGGCGCGCAGGCTTGAGCGCGCCACTCAGGAGATGCTCTCCCCCGGCCGCAGCGCGACCACGTCGCAGACCACGCCGAACTCCGTCAGGTGCTCGCGCAGCGCCTCCGGCGTGCCATGCAGCAGCGGGAAGGTGCCGTAGTGGCCGGGAATGGCAAAGCGCGGGCGGATGAGCTTCAGAGCGTAGGCGGCCTGGCGCGGGTCCATCGTGAAGTGGTCGCCGATCGGCAGGATGACAACATCCGGCTGGTACAGCTCGCCGACGATCTGCATATCGCTCGTCACCGCCGTGTCGCCGGTCGCGTAGATCGTGAAGCCGTTCTCCATCCGCAGGACGTACCCCGCAGCGGTGCCCATGTAAACGGTGTGCCCATTGTCGCTGAAGCTGCTACTGTGGATGGCGTTCGTCATCGTCGCGCGGATGCCGGCGATCTCCACCGTGCCGCCCTTGTTGAAGCCGACGCACCGATCCTCCGGCACGCCCTTCGAGACCAGCCAGCCGGTGATGTCGTAGATCGACGCGATCTTCGCGTCGGTGGCCGTCGCGAGGCGCAGCAGATCGGCGATATGGTCGAAGTGGCCGTGGGTGATAAAGATCGCGTCGAGCCCTTCCTGTTCGAGGCGCTGCGCCGTGCCAGGGGGACATGTCGGGTGCCCGCCGGTATCCAGCCAGGGATCGATCAGCAGACGCTTGCCGCCCGGGCTGACAATATGGAACGTCCCATGCCCGAGCCAGGTGATGGCTGTATTCCCGCCAAGCGTTGTCATAGGTCGCTCCTTTCACAGACGGGACGTACCCGGCCGGAGAGGTGCGGAGGTTTTGCCGCCCGCCCCGCCTCCGCGCTGCGAACGGCCGCGTACGTCCTGTCACTATGGCCTCTCTCCTTGAGTATAGCACCGATGAAGGCCGCGTGCAGGGGAGACATGCGGACGGCGGATGGGCGACGCCAGGCTCAGGGCCACGTGCTGGTGCGGGGGCTGCTGTTCGCACTCCCCCGCTCACCATTGCCATGTCGGTCAAGAACCCTGGTACGAAAGTTGCCATGATCGCTATGAGGAGCCATCTGCAACGGGGCGGTGTGGCGGGCGCAGCTCTCCAAGACTCTTGGTTGCTGCCGCGCGGTCGGCGGCGCAGGATGTCCACTGAGAAGCTGTCTGCAACGGGGCGGTGTGGCGGGCGCAGCCCTCCAAAATCCCTGCTGCTCCGCTACGCGGTCGGCGGCTGCGCTGCCGACCGCGTAGCGGGGGAGGATGGCGTCTGGGGGCCTGCGGCCCCCGACACCCCTGCTGGGCGCGTTGCAGACATAAGGGCCTGTGGTCCCCCAACGCCCCCGTCAGAAGCTAACAGGCAGCCTCTGCGGAATCGGCCTGCTACCCCGACGGCCATGTGCGGCCACGAAGGAGGGGAATCATGGAATTCGCGATCAACGGAACCACGTTCTCACTGATTGAGTTCATTGTCTGGTTGCTGGTCGGCGCGATCGTCGGCGCTGTCGCCCAGGCGCTGGTCGGCTACAGCCCGGGCGGCCTGCTGCTGTCGATCGTCATCGGCCTGCTCGGCGCATTTCTCGGCGCGTGGCTCGCCCGACAGCTCGGCCTGCCGCAGCTGCTGGTGTTCCGCTTCGGCGACGTGCGATTCGAGCTTGTGTGGGCGGTCCTCGGCGCGGTGATTCTTGTCGGGCTCCTGAGTCTCGTCCGCCGGCCATATTCCCGGCGCAGGCGCATCATCCGGTAAAAAGGGTGTGCCGGCGCGTCAGCCCGCTGCCCGCCGCGCGGCCATCCGCGCCGGCGCAGGCGCGGTTGCATGGCGCGCCTCGCTGCGCCGGCGGCACTGTCGGTACGGCGAGGCCGAAGCCGCAGGCAGGCCGCTGGAAGCGCGCCAAGGACATTCCAACAGTCCTCTAACACTCCGTTAGTGAACAAAATATCTCCTTCTGGTAAGCTGATCACAGCATTATTCAGGAGGAGATATTTGCCATGTCTTTCAATACAAACCGTTTTACGCAGAAATCGCAGGAAGCGATCGCCGAGGCGCAGGGCATCGCCGAGCGCACCGGCAACACCGAGATCCAGCCGGAACACCTGCTGCTCGCGTTGCTCAACCAGAGTGACGGCGTGGTGCCGCAGGTTCTGAACAAGCTGGGCGTGCCGGTCGGGGCGCTGATCAAGGCGACGACCGCCGAAGTCGGAAAGTTTCCGCGCCAGAGCGGTAGCAATGTGCAGGCCGGCCTTTCGTCGCGCCTGCGCACCGTGCTCCTGCGCGCCCACGATGAGTTGGCACAGTTCGGCGATGAGTATGTGTCCACCGAGCACCTGCTGCTGGCGCTGCTCGACCACGCCGGCGGCGGCGTGGAGCGGGTGCTGCGCCAGTACGGCGTGACGCGCGACAAGCTGATGGCAGCGCTGCGCGAGGTGCGTGGCGCGCAGCGCGTGACCAGCCCGAACCCCGAGGGGACCTACGCCGCGCTGGAACAGTACGGCCGTGACCTGACCGACCTTGCGCGCAAAGGCAAGCTCGATCCGGTGATCGGCCGCGACGAAGAGATCCGCCGGACGATCCAGATTCTCTCGCGCCGCACCAAGAACAACCCGGTGCTGATCGGCGAGCCGGGCGTCGGCAAGACGGCGATCGTCGAGGGCCTGGCGCAGCGCATTGTGCGCGGCGACGTGCCGGAGGCGCTGAAGGACAAGCGGGTGATCGCGCTCGACATGGGCGCGCTGATCGCCGGCGCGAAGTATCGTGGCGAGTTCGAGGAGCGCCTGAAGGCGGTGCTCAAAGAGATCGAGCAGCGCGACGACATCATTCTGTTCATCGATGAGCTGCACACTGTCGTCGGCGCGGGCGCGGCTGAGGGCGCGATGGACGCCGGCAACATGCTTAAGCCGATGCTGGCCCGCGGCGAGCTGCGCCTGATCGGCGCCACCACGCTCGACGAGTACCGCAAGCACATCGAGAAGGACGCGGCGCTCGAACGTCGCTTCCAGCCGGTGTTCGTGGATGAGCCGAGCGTCGAGGACACGATCTCGATCCTGCGCGGCATCAAGGAGCGTTACGAGACGCACCACGGCGTGCGGATCACCGACGGCGCGATTGTGGCGGCGGCGGTGCTCTCCGCCCGCTACATCACCGACCGCTTCCTGCCAGACAAGGCGATCGACCTGATCGACGAGGCGGCGGCCCGGCTGCGCATGGAGATCACCAGCGACCCGCAGGAGCTGGACGACCTGAAGCGGCGGCAGATGCAGCTCGAGATCGAGCGCGAGGCGCTGAAGAAGGAGAAAGACCAGGCCAGCCGCGACCGGCTGGCAAAGCTGGAGGAGGAGCTGGCGAACATCAAGGAACAGCGCAGCGCCGTTGAGGCGCAACTCCAGGCCGAGCGCGACCGGATCAAGCGCATCCAGACGCTCCAGGAGCAGATCGATGCGACCAAGATCGAGATCGAGCGGGCCCAGCGCGAGTACGACTACAACAAGGCCGCCGAGCTCCAGTATGGCAAGCTGACTCAGCTCGAAAAGGAGCTGGCCGAGGCCGAGCAGGCGCTCAAATCCAGCGGCAGCGTGCTGCTGAAGCAGGAAGTGGACGAGCAGGACATCGCCGAGATCGTCTCGAAATGGACCGGCGTGCCGGTCGCGAAGCTGCTGGAGGGCGAGGTCGAGAAACTGATCAAGATGGAGGAGCGGCTGCACCAGCGCGTCGTCGGGCAGGACGAAGCGGTGACGGCGGTGGCCAACGCCGTGCGGCGCGCGCGCGCCGGCCTGCAGGACCCGAACCGGCCGCTTGGCTCGTTCCTGTTCCTTGGGCCGACCGGCGTAGGCAAGACCGAGCTGGCGCGGGCGCTGGCCGAGCTGCTCTTCGACGACGAGCACGCCATGATTCGGATCGACATGTCCGAATACATGGAGAAGCATACCGTCGCGCGGCTGATCGGCGCGCCGCCCGGCTATGTCGGCTACGACGAGGGCGGCCAGCTCACCGAGGCGGTGCGGCGCCGACCCTACAGCGTGGTGCTGTTCGATGAGATCGAGAAAGCGCACCCAGACGTGTTCAACGTCCTGCTGCAAATCCTGGACGATGGCCGGCTGACCGACGGACATGGGCGGGTGGTTAATTTCAAGAACACCGTGATTATCATGACCTCGAACATCGCCAGCCCGACCATTCAGGAACTGACGCAGCGGGGAGCCTCGCAGGACGAGATTCGGGCGGCGGTGATGGAGGAGCTGCGCGGCCAGTTCCGGCCGGAGTTCCTCAACCGGATCGACGAGGTGATCGTCTTCCGGCCGCTCACCCGCGCGCAGCTCGGGCAGATCGTGGAGATCCAGCTCGGGCGGCTGCGCCAGTTGCTGGCGGAGCGCAAGATCACGCTGGAGTTAACGCCGGAGGCGCGCGACCGCCTGGCGGAGGAGGGCTACGATCCGGTGTACGGCGCGCGGCCGCTCAAGCGGTTGATCCAGCAGAAGATCCAGAACCCGCTGGCGCTGGCGCTGCTTCAGGGCGAGTTCCGCGATGGGGACACCATCGTCATGGAGGTGGACGACCACGGCGCGTTCCGCTTCAGCAAGGCGGCCGAGCCGGTTGCGGCATAGGCACAGAGGGCGGACGCGAGACGCGACGGGCGCGGGGCGCAGAACCTGGACTGCGCCCCGCGCCCGTCACACGTATAGGGGTGTTCGCTTACTTCTTCAAACGATCCTGCACGCCGTTCGGGAACTGCTCCTTGATCGCCTGCTGAATCTGCTCGATGCGGTGATCGGGGCTCGGGTGCGTGCTGAAAAACTCGGGCGGCTGCGCCCCCCCACCCGCCTGCTCCAGCTTCTGCATCACGCTGATCATGGCGCGCGGGTCGTAGCCGGCCTGCGCCATATACCGCACCCCGTTCTTGTCGGCCTCCAACTCATCGCCACGCCCATAGCGCATGTTGACCATCTGGCCGATGAGCTGGGCGACCTGCGCGCTCCCCGCGCTCTGCGGGTTGTTCGGGTCGTAGGTCGCCAGCACCGCCGCGCCGGTCAGCTCCTCGGTAAGCTGGATGCGCGCCGCCTGCTCGGCCGAGTGCCGCCCGACGACGTGGAAGATCTCGTGCGATAACACACCGGCGAGCTCGCCCTCGCTCTGGAGCAGGCGCAGCAGCCCCTCGGTGACAAAGATCTGGCCCCCCGGCAGGGCGAAGGCGTTGACCGTCTGCTGGTCCGCCAGGACGTGGAATTCGAAGGGATAGGGCGACTTCCCCGCGTCCGATGCCGTCACAATCGCGCTGCCGATGCGCTGAACCGTCGCCTGAGCTTCCTGGTTCGCGCTCAGGCCGCCGTACTGCGCCGCCATCTCCGGCGCGGCCTGGCGCCCCAGGCCGATCTCCTGCTCAACCGTCATGGAGATATGCTGCGTCTCCTTGGTGACCGGATTGATCTGGCGGGCGCCAACATAGCCAACCAGCGAGATGATGACGATCAACAGCGCGATAACGAGGCGGCCGCCGATGCGGCCGCCCCCCGGACGCCTGAGCGTGCCAAACATAGCTGTGCCTCACACTGGGCTGCGGGCGCCTGAGCGCGCATCCGCAGCGAGGGCCGGTCGTTCCGCGAGGCGCAATGCATAAAACGTGCCAGCGCGCACGCGGCATCCGTCTCCCGACTCGCGGCGAAGCGCCCGAAGGAAGGCGCTCCTGTCGCTTCGCCGCCTCGTGCACTTCGTCGCGCTGCTGCTACCGTCCAGGCGGCCGGGAGAGCAAGTCGGCAAGCAGCCGCTCGGACGACGCGCGGGCGCGGCGGCGGCGCTGGATGCGCCGCCAGGCAAACCCGGCCAGTGCGCCGGCCAGCAGTGCCGCCGCAACGCCCGTGGCGATCCACAGGGTGTGGGCGAGTTGCCGCACGCGCTCAGCCGTCTGATGTACCGCGTTGATCCCGCTGATATCGCCGCGCGCGATCCGCTGATGCACCTGCTGTGCGTGTTCCGCCGGGCCGCTCGCCAGGAGCCAGGCGGCGGCCGCCACCATGGGGTCGTCGCCGGCGCGCAGCCGGATCGCTTCGAGGTGCGCTAGCCGCTGTTCGAGCTCCGTGACCCTGGCATTGGCCGCCTCGACACTCTCGCGTAGCGCTTCGCCCCAGACGCCATCGCACGCCTCACCGGCCAGGGTACAGACGTCGGCCAGCCTGCGCCCACGGTTCGCCTGCTCTTCCAGCTCTCCGGCGCGCCGTGCGATCGCTGCCAGGTCGCCGCTCGCCAGCGCGGCGTGGAACGACGCACGGCAGGCATCGGCCGCCGCGCCGCAGGAGGCCACAATCACGCGCGCTCGGCGGAGCTGCTGCTGGAGCGATCGCTGCGCGGCAGCCGCGCCGGCGAGATCGCCCTTGCGCAGCGGGCCGGCCCAGAGGGTGTGGCAACTATCGGCCTGGGCGCCGCACGCCGCGCGGATGTCATCCGCCTGCCGCAAGACTTCCCTGAGCGCCGCAATCGTCGCGGCCGCGCCCTGATCGCCCTGGGTGGTGTATGCCGTGACCCAGAGACTGCGGCAACTGGCGCGCAGGTCACCGCATTGGGCCTCGAGGCTGGCGGCGCCGTCCAGCACCGGGCCAGCGGCGGCGATTCTGGCGGCCGCCGCGCGCAGGTCGCCACGCATCCAGTCCTCGGGCCAGTCGCGGGCGCAGGTCAGGCCGAGCGGGGTGCAGCGCTTCTTGAGCGCCATGCCGGTGCGCAACACCGCCCGCGCCTGTGCGATCGGCGGCGCCTGTGCGGCATCGAGGCCAGCCGCCGCGTCGGAGAGCCATTGCGGCATGGCGAATCCGGCGGCGGCGGCCTCTTCCGAAAGACCGCGATAGGCCGGCAGGAGGATCTCGTTCGCCGCCCGCAGTTGCGCCGCCCGCTCGGCGACGCCCTCCGGCGACTCGTTCGGTTCGAGCCAGGGGGTGAGGCAGGCAAGCCGGAGTTGGCCGCAGGTCAGCGCGGCGACTCGCGCCTGGCCGAACATCTCGGCGAGGGATGCCAGCCACGGCTGGACAGCGCGAATATCCGTCAGCTCCAGGGTACCGGCGCGCCAACGCTCGACGGCACGGGCGACCGCCTCCGGGAGGGGTGCGTTCAGCGCCCGGCTATGGATGAGCGTCTGGCGCAGCGGCTGATGGATGCGTCCCCAGGCCACGGCGATCGGATCGCTTTCCGGGAGAACATGCCGGGCAAAGAGCGCGTAGACATCGTGCCCACCCGCTTCGAGCGCGACCATCAGCCGGCGGCTGTCGACACGGGCCATGCCAGTGCTGAGTTGCTGCAAGGTATCGCGCAGGACCGTCCCGCCGGCGATCCGGTCGATCTGGCGGAAGACGCGCGCGCCGAGGCGATAGGGACAATTGACCGGCGCCTGGTTGTCCGGAAGCAGCCGGGCATCCTCGCACCCGGCGTCCTCCCAGGTCGAGCGGTCGGGCCGGCTCAGATCCGCGACAACGAGCTCGGTCAGGTATTCGGCATAGCCCTCGCGCAGCCAGAGTTCCGCCATCGTCCGGCGGTTGTCCCAGTAGTGCGTCGCTTCGTGGATGACCGTCCAGTCTTCACTGCGCGGATGGATGTGGATGATGTCGGTGCGGGCCTCGTGGTAACCGTCGAGGCCCTGGTCAAGCATATCAGCAGTCGGGTCGACGAGCACATAGCGCGTCGTATCGCCGTACAGCCGCAGGCCGGCATGATGGGCAAGCAGCGGCAGGGCGTGGGCCATCAGATCGAGCATGGTGCGGGCGCGGGCCGCCTCCGCTTGCGGGGCGCAGATCCAGATCGTCAAAATCTGGCCATCCACCGGGACCTGCACCGAGTCGTAGATGTTGGTGTCGAGGCCGAGCGCCTCGCGGAGCGACTGGCCGACGCGAACAACGACATTGGTCGGAAAGGTACACTGCGTACCGGCGTGGGGGGAAGACGCTCGGGCGGGCGCGGCGTGGGCGGGCGCTGGTAGCAGCACCAGGGCGGCGAGGGCGAGGGCGAGAAGCAGTCTGCGGCTCATGGCAGCCCTCCATCGGCTCGTATTCGGTTTTCAGAGCGCATGGACGGGAGCAACGAACGTTCGGTCCGGCGTCTGCATCCGGCTGACGTTTGTGGAGGAAGCGCACGCGGGGCCAGGAACGCATGCACGCCCTGCGTCCGTGGTGTGCGCTTCGCGCCGTTGGTGGTTACAGGGCCAGAACCACATCTCGCGCAGAACAACTGTCGAGGGCGACGATCAACAGGGTGATCAGGATGAGGAGCAGCGCGACGGTGAGGCACCCGCCGCCCTGCTGTATTTCCTGATGGACGACAATCACCGGCGGGTCGTAGGGCCGCCGTGGCGGGCGGAGGAGCAGAACGGCGATGGCAGCCACCAGCAAGACGGTGAGAACGGCTGTCATGGCGCACCTCCTTTCTTGGGCCAGCTTGGTGTAAGCGGCAGTAAGTTTCGATTAAAACTTACAATTCTATCATACTAGATGAGTCCATATCTGTCAATACCACAAATGTTTCATGTTGTTTGATCCTTGCAATTTGTCTTACGCAGGCGTATACTTCTTTGTAAGATACTTAGCCGGCTGGCTTCGGTATGTGACAGGCGAGGTCCAATGATGGATCAGCTACAGCTTGCCCTGCTGGCGCTCGACACCGACCTCTCGCCCGCGCTCCGCCTGCTGCCGGATCGCACGCCGGTTCCGCCACGCCTGCTCGCTGTCGCCGCCGACCTGGAGCGCTGGCAGTGCCCAGCCTGGCTGGTTCGCCTGGCCGTGCTGTCGCCGGCGCTGGAGCATGGCCGGCTCGCGCCGGCGGCGGCAGTCGCCGCCCTCGGCGACGATGCCAGCGAGGCCGCCGCGGCGCTCGCAGCGACCGGCCGGGCCGATCCCCGGCACGCGCGCCAGCAGAACCCGGAGATCGGGCGGCTGTTCACGCTGGCCTACCGCTCGCCCGCCGCCGGCCTGCTCAAGCTGCTGGAGGTGCGCGCCCGGGCCGATCGCGCCCACGACGCACTGCTCGCCCGCGAGCTTGAGCTGCTTGGTCCGGCAGCCAGGCTGGCCTTGCGTTTCGGCATGTGGGAACTTCGCAACCGGCTGCTCGATCACGCCGCGCGCCTCGCCGATCCGCATCTCTACCAGCAGGCCCGCGCCCTGCTCGAACAGTCGCGCCCGGAGCGGCTGGCCCTGTTCGAAGACGTGCGGGAGAACCTCCGGCGCCACCTGCGGCAGGCCGGCGTACACGCCGACATCGGCCGCAAGTCCCGACCGCTGCACCGGATCATCGACGATGGACTGGAAAGCATCCGTGGCACCACTCCATGGGCCGAGAAAGTCCTGGTCAACGTCGAGACCGTGCCCGACTGCTACCGCGCGCTGGGCGCGATCCACGCCGCCTACCGCGTGTTCGGCGCCAGCGTGCGCGACTATGTCGGCGATGAGCGCGACAACGGCTACCAGGCTATCACTACGCAGATCGCCTACGCGGCCGCCGGGCGCGAGGTGAAGATCGCCATTCAGATCGCGACCCCCGAAATGGAGCGCTTCAACACCGAGGGACTGATCGCCCACTTGGCCGGCACGCCCGTTCCGAACAACCGGCCGGTCTGGTGGGCCGACCGGCGGCGCTGGCTGGCGGCGGATGCCGGCCAGTCGGGCGAGATCTACGTCTTCACGCCAGCTGCCGAGGCCATCTTCGTGCCGCCGCGCGCCACAGTGCTCGATTTCGCCGTGCGCGTCCATTCGGACCTGGGCGTCTATTGCCGCGGCGCGCTGGTCAACGGCGTCCGCGTGCCGCCGGGCGAGCCGCTGGTCTGCGGCGATGTCTGCGAGGTGCTGATCGATGAGCACGCCGGCGTGCTCGACCCACGCCTGCGCGACCTGGCGACCACGCCGCTCGCAAAGTCGCAAATCGGCCGCGCGCTGAAACGAAGCGCGAGCGGCGCCTCCCGCGGGCGCGACATCTTCCGGGCGGCGCTCGCCCGCCGGCTCGAGCGGGCCGGCCTCCACGCCGACGAGGCGCAGATCACCGAGCAGGTGGCCGCGCTGTGTCGCGCCCGCGGCTACGCCGTGGAGGACGCCTTCTATCGCGCGGTGGCGCGCGGCGAGGCCGCGCCGGACGAGATCGTGCGCCTGGTCATCGAGGCGCTGCTGGTGCCACGGCTCGATACCTCGGCGTTGCCGCCGGATGCCCTCGCCGCTGACAGTGTCCGTCTGGCCGCGTGCTGCTGGCCACATCCGGACGAACCGGTCGTCGCGGCGTTGGTGCATGGTGGGCACCGGCTCGTGATCCACCGCGCGGGCTGCGCGCAGGTCCGGGGTACGGCCTACCCGCTCGCCTGGCGCCCCGCACCTGAGCAGGTGGTGCTGGCCGATGTCCTCTACGAAGGCTGGGACCGGCCGGGGCTGGTGCATCGCCTGACCGGCATGCTCGAGCAGCTCGGCGGGCTGAACATCCGCTCGATCGAGGGGCGCGTGCCCGAGCCGAGCCTGGCCCGGGTGCGGATGACGATCGAAGCCCCCGATCAGGCGACCGTCGATGCGGTGCAGCGCGCGCTGCACGCGCTCCCCGAACGGCGCCACGTCGAGGTGCGGGCCGTCACCCTCCTGGACGCGGCCACGCCAGTCGCCGGGCCGTTGCAAAACCTGTACAGGCCGCAGCCGGTGGGCGCCTGGCCACTGTTCGTCGGGCGCGACCATGAAGTGCGCGCGATCGTGAACCAGCTCGACAGCGGCGACGGCGGGCGTCACATCCTGCTGCGCGGCCCCAAGCGGATCGGCAAGAGCTCGCTGCTGGAGCACCTCTCCCGGTATCACCTGGGCGAGTACAACGTCCCGGCCACGCTCGATCTCCAGAGCCTGCCGACCGACGAACTGCGCATCGAGCGGCTGCTGGCCCGCCTGGCGGAGATGCTGGCGCAGAAGGCCGGGCAGCGCCTGCCGCTCCCAAGCGTTCGCCTGCTCGCCCACGACCCGGTGCGCCACTTCGCCGCGTTCCTGGAGGCGCTGCGCGAGCGGCAGGGGGTTGACCCCTTCGTCGTGCTCCTGGACGAACTCGGCGTGGTCCGCAGCCGGCTGCGCGACGCGCCGGCGGCGTCGGAGTTCTTCGACCAGTGGCGCGCCCTGCTGAACGACGAGCGCATCTACCGGCATATCAGCCTGATCGCGGTGCTGCCGGACCTGCCCGCCGCGCAGGCGCTCGACGCCGGTGGGCAGGAACGGATCGGCGAGCTTGGCCTGCCGGTGCGGCTCTCGGTGCTGGGCGAGAACGATGTCCGCGACCTGATCACTGCACCGATCAAGGCCCACCTGGAGTACCTACCGGCCGATCTGGACCGGCTGGTCGCCGCGACCGGTGGCCACCCGTACTACGCGCACCTGGTGTGTAGCAAGGTCGTGGGCGCCGTGCAGGCCCGCCAGCGCCGGATCGGGCTGCTGACCAGCCGGCAGCGGCAGGTCGTTCCGGGGGAGATCGTGGATGATGCCCTCGCCGACGTGCTCGCCCACAACGATGCGTTTTACCACGTGCTGGCGGATAGCTCGCCCACGACGGCGGCGGTGCTGCGGGCGGTCGCGGCGCGCACATCGGATGCCGAGCGCCTGGTGACGCCAGCCCGAGTGCGGGCGAGGCTCCGCCGTATGGGCCAGCCGGCGGGTGATGATGTGCTCGAGGCAGCGCTGGATGAGCGACCCGATCTCCTGGTGCGCGCCGAGGGCGGGATCGGCATCCGGGTGGGGCTGGTCGCCCGCTGGCTGCGCCGGCACGCGGTGTGAGGCGCCGCGGCGCCCCCCGGCCAGGGGCTGCCGATCCGACAGACGAACGACGAAGGCAGGCTGCGTCTGGACGACCGACGAACGCACGTCTTATCGGGCACACCGTCGGCAGAGGTACTGCCAACTTTCGTCCTGCGGTTTCCGTCCAACCATCCGTCGTCCACCACCTACAGTCTACAGTCGATGGTAAGGAACTTGCACCATGAACCCCTACCGCGAAGACATCCTGCTCACGGGCATGGCGCAGGCAGGCGGACGCTTTATCGGCCTGCGCGACGAGCTCGAGCTGCTGGTGGCGCGCATCAGCGACGAACGCCCAGCGGCGGTATCGCTGGTCGGGCCGCGCGGGCTGGGCAAGAGCTTTCTCTTGCGCTACCTGGACGAAGCGCACGGCCCACAGCCGGCCTACGCCGCCGCCATCGGCCCGCGCTTCGCCGACGATCCGGAACGGCTGCTGTTTGTCCGGCTGGACTTCGGCGACGCTGCGCTCACCGGGCGCGCGCCGGACCTGATGCCGCTGCTGTTCGACAGGCTGCTGAGATCGCTGGCGCGTCTGCTCCGGATCGAAGACGCCCGGCTGTTGCCGCTGGACCGGATGCGCACCACCCGGGCGCGCTCCATCGCCGCGCTGCGCGCCGAGGCCGCTCGCGCCCTGGCGGAGGCCCGTGCCGCGGCGACCGACGACGAGCTGCGGGACGTGTTCACCGCCCGCTTCGGCCGCCAGCCGGATGCCTTGCTGCAACTGCTTCGCACCCTAGAGAGCTGGGGGCTGCGCGTCGTCTTTCTGCTGGATGATTTCGACAGCATCGCCGGCCACCTCACCCACAGCGAGTACGACCACCTGCGCGCGCTGCTCTCCGCTGCGTCGCTGGTGATCGCCTCGACCCGTGCGCTGAGTGAGCAGGTGCCTGCGGAGGTCCAGTCGTCGCCATTTTTCAACCTGCTCGAACGCCTGAACCTGGTGAGCATCCATTTCCTGGTGGACGAGGAGGCGCGCCGGCTGGTGACCGAGCCGCCCGGCTGGTTCGAAGCGACCGCCGGCTTCCGCTTCAGCGAGTCGGATACCGATTTCATCCTGTCGCTCACCGGCCTGCACCCCGATCTGATCAGCGCGACGTGCGAGTTTCTCTACCGCACCCGCCGCGCGCCGCTGGGGCTGGATGTCGTCCCGCCTGCGGAGCGGCCGCTGGTGCGGGCGCTGCTGCGCGACCGCTTCGCCGACTTTTTCGCTTTGCTGTGGCACCCGCTCACACCCGTCGAGCGGCGTGTGCTCACGGCGATTGCGGCCGGGAAGCTGCGCGATCCGGGCGATATCCCGCCATCGCTGGTCAGCCGTGGCTATGTGGTGTACCGCGAGGGGCGCTACCGGTTGTTCGCCGGCCTGTTCGAGGACTTCGTGCGCGAGCAGGCGATGCTGGATGAAGCGCGCGCTGCCGCCGTTCCGGCCCCGCGTGGGGGCCTGACCGACCTGGAGGAGCGGTTGTACAACGTGCTGCGGGCGCGTCCGGGCGCGATCGTCGGCCGCGACGAGATCATCGCCGCGCTCTACGACCCGCGCGCCGACCCGTCCAAGGCGCGCGGCAAGCTCGACACGCTCGTGTCGCGGCTGCGGGCCAAGCTGAAAGATGAGCCGGTGCGGATCGAAAGCGTCCGCGGGCAGGGGTACCGGCTGGTGGTGCTGAGTTCAGAGTTCTAAGTTCAGAGCGCGTAGGTCTCAGAGGCTGCGTACAGCGCTCCCCACAGGGGTGTTGGGGGCCGCCGGCCGCCGGCGACATCCTCCCCCGCCGCGCGGTTGGCGGCACAGCCTGCCACACCTCCCCGTTTCAGGCAGCCTCTCATGACTCCGAACTTCTACCCCAACACCGCCCCGCACACCGACACCAACGACGTGCCAGCGTCGTCCGCCGGGCAGTGGGCATAGCCGGCGAGGACTCCGGCACCGGGGCCCAGGGCGCGCAGCGCCAGATAGCCCGGCGGCAGCCCGCAGACGTTGTTGCGGTCGCCGGTGCGCCGCGCCAGCCCGATGAACTCCGCCGGATCGCCGGCGCACAGCGCGCCGATCAGCGCCTCGTCGTCGGCGCGGATGCGGGCGCGGGCCGCGGCGGTGAGCGCCCGCCCCCCGAACGCCGGCCCGACATGCGCCAGGTCGCCCGAGACGACGTACAGCACGTTGCGCCCGGCTGTCGCCCGCACGAGCGCGCCCAGGGCGGACGCGATCGTTGCGTCCGCCGCCGGATCGGCCTCGCCGCGCACATACGGCCCGAACCCACCACACAGGATCGGCACCAGCTCTACCGGCCGCCCCTCGCGGACGCCGTGCAACCAGACGGCGACTAACTCGATCGAATGCTCCGCCAGGTTGCGCAACTCTCCGGCGAAGGCCCGCTCCTCGCCGATCGCGCGCGCCACTTCGTCCACGACACCCTGGGCCGTCGGGAGCACGCCGAGCGGCGTGGCGTAGTGCTGCCGGGTGAGCGTCAGGCTGGCTTCCTCGCCGTAGTGGTCGGTCGCCAGCAGCACCACCAGGTCGGCGGCGCGCGCCAGCGCGGCGGCCCGCTTCCAGACCGCGGCGTAGACCGCGCCGCCGCGCGCGTAGTCGATATGCGGGCTGAAGATGCCGCGCCCGGTCGTCACCGGCGCAGCATCCACCTCGTCCAGGTAGGCGCGCAGCATCGCCTGCAGCTCGTCTGGCGCTGCGGGGTAGACCGCGCCGGCGTGCGAGAGCGGGCGGAATGGGGCGGCGCGGTACGCATGCAGCGCCTGATCGCGCGCCTCGGCAAAACGCGC
Source organism: Roseiflexaceae bacterium (assembly GCA_042408595.1). Classification (GTDB taxonomy): domain Bacteria; phylum Chloroflexota; class Chloroflexia; order Chloroflexales; family Roseiflexaceae; genus JBHOQX01. Next base: position 61,007 of record JBHOQX010000117.1, read on the forward strand.
GTTGTCGAGCAGCAGCGCCTCGTCAAGCGCCGCCAGCAGCCCGTCGATCACCTCCATATCGAGCCGCGCGCCGAACTGGACACGATACGCCTCGCAGATCGCCCACCCATCGCGGGTGCCGTCGCACATGGCCAGCGCCGGCCCAAGCGCTTGGGGAACAATCAGCATCCGGTCGCTGATCTGGAGCGGATCGCGCAGCAGCAAGGCCGCCTGCCCACCGTGCCGGATGGGGCGCGCGTCGATGGGGCGGAGGCGGGGGAGTGCGGTCTCTGGCGTCATTGGTGTTTCGCAGAGCTGTGGAGATCGGGAATGACAAACGATGCCCTACAAACTACACACTCGTCTTCCCATTTCCGATCAGGAGCACGGCGGCGCCGTCCGCACACCGAGCAGCGTATGGATGTTGCTCGGATTCAGGCGGTTCGGGCGGGTCCCATCCACATACCAGACGGTCACCCGGCCTGGGCGATCCGGCCTGCATGGCTGCAGGTGGGCCAGCAACCCACGCCGCGGCCCGAGTGGCAGCTCCAGCACCTGCGGCACGCCCGGCCGGCCGGTCAGCGCGACGATGGCCGTCGCGCCGGCGAGCGGCAGCAACGCCAGCCCGACCGCCACTATCAGCAGGATCACACCCATGCGTCTCATCGGCCCCCTCCGCGGCCGGCGCCGTCAGTACAGCCACGATGGATACGTGATCGTTCGTCGGTGCCGGCCATCACGTGCTGCATGGTGCGCCGAGCGAGCGACGGCGCCGCGGTGGGCGGATCGACGGGCGGCGCGGGCGCCGGCGTCGGCGGCTCGGGCGGCGG
>JBHOQX010000120.1:0-1293 GCA_042408595.1 Roseiflexaceae bacterium
GTTGACGAAGCCGCCGATCAGCCCCTCGAGCGCCGGGTGGCTGCGCCCGGCGACCGGCGTGCCGATGCACAGGTCGTCCTGGCCGCTCGTGCGCGCCAGCAGCGTCTGGAACGCGGCCAGCAGCGTCATGAACAGCGTCACGCCTTCCGCCCGACCGACCGCCGCCAGGCTGGCGGTGAGTTCGCTGTCGATCTGGAAGCGCAGGTGCGCGCCACGAAACGACTGCACCGCCGGGCGGGGGCGGTCGGTGGGGAGATCGAGCAGGTCGGGCAGGCCGGCCAGCTCGTCGCGCCAGAAGCGCAGGTGCGCCTCCAGGGCGTCGCCCTGGAGCCAGGCGCGCTGCCAGGCGGCGTAGTCGGCGTATTGAATGGGCAGCGCTGGCAGGTCGGCGGCGCGCCCAGCGACGAAGGCGGCGTAGTGCGCCCCCAACTCGCGCACCAACACCCCCAGCGACCAGCCATCCGAGACGATGTGATGAATGGTGAACAGCGCGACGTGGTCGTCGTCCGTCAGCCGCGCGAGGGTCACACGCAGCAGCGGCCCCTGCGCCAGGTCGATCGACGCGCGGGCCTCCTCCGCGGCCAGCTCGGCCACCGCTGCCTCGTGGTCCGTCTCCGGCCTGTCGCTCAGATCGATCAGCCGGACCGCGGCCCGGGCGCTGTCCGCCGAGAGGATCACCTGCATGGGTCGGCCATCGCGGGCGGCGAACACGGTGCGCAGCGCCTCGTGCCGCTGGACGATCGCGTCGAGGCTGGCCCGCAGCGCGGCGACATCCAGCCGGCCCCGCAGGCGCAGCGCGCCGAAGTTGTTGTACAGCGGGCTGCCGGGCTCAAGCTGGTCGAGGAACCACAGGCGCTGCTGGGCGAACGACAGCGGCAGCTCGCCGTCGCGGGGGGTGGGCGTCAGCGGCGGCGGTATCACCCCGGCCTCCGCGCGGCGCAGCGCGCCGATCTCCGCGGCCATGGCGGCCAGGGTCGGCCGCTCGAAGATCGTGCGCAACGGCAATTCGACCTGAAATGTTTCGCGCACGCGGGCCGCAAGGCGAGTCGCCAGGAGCGAATGCCCGCCCAGGTCGAAGAAGTTGTCGTTGATGCCGGGGCGCGCGCCACCGAGCACCTGCACCCACAATTCGGCCAGCAACTCCTCATCCGGCGTCCGCGGCGCGACCAGGGCGGGCGCGTCGGCCGGGCGGTCGTCCGGCGGGGGCAGCGCGCGCCGGTCGAGCTTGCCGTTCGGCAGCAGCGGCAGCGCCTCCAGGACCACGAGCGCCGTCGGCACCATCACTGCCGGCAG
>JBHOQX010000121.1:0-5997 GCA_042408595.1 Roseiflexaceae bacterium
GTTGACGAAGCCGCCGATCAGCCCCTCGAGCGCCGGGTGGCTGCGCCCGGCGACCGGCGTGCCGATGCACAGGTCGTCCTGGCCGCTCGTGCGCGCCAGCAGCGTCTGGAACGCGGCCAGCAGCGTCATGAACAGCGTCACACCCTCCGAGCGGCTCAGGGTTCGCAACGACCCGGCCAGGTCGGCGGGGAGCGCGAAGCCATAGGTCGCACCGTTGGCCGTTTGCACCGCCGGGCGGGGGCGGTCGGTGGGGAGATCGAGCAGGTCGGGCAGGCCGGCCAGCTCGTCGCGCCAGAAGCGCAGGTGCGCCTCCAGGGCAGCGCCCTGGAGCCAGGCGCGCTGCCAGGCGGCGTAGTCGGCGTACTGAATAAGCAGCGCCGGCAGGCTTGGACTGCGGCCCGCCGTGTGCGCGGCATACACTGCCCCGAGCTCCTGGATCAAAACGCCGATCGACCAGCCGTCCGAGGCGATGTGATGGAGCGTCATCGCGACGATATGCTCGTCGTCTGCCAGCCGGATGAGCACTGCGCGCAGCATCAGGTCGCGCTGCAGATCGAATGGGCGCACTGCTTCCCGGCGGATGTGGCGCATCGCCTCAGCATCGCGCCCGGCCTCTGGCAGACGGCGCAGATCGACGATCTCCAGCGGGGCGGGCTGGGGCGGCAGGATCACCTGCACAGGCCGGCCATCGCGGGCGGCGAACACAGTGCGCAGCGCCTCGTGCCGCCGGATGATCGTGTCGAGGCTGGCCTGCAGCGCGGCGACATCCAGCCGGCCACAGAGGCGGACGGCCACCGGGTTGTTGTAGAACGGGCTTTCCGGCTCGAGCTGGTCGAGGAACCACAGGCGCTGCTGGGCGAATGACAGCGGCAGATCGCCGTCGCGAGGAACGGGCGTCAGCGGCGGCAGAGTCACCCTGGCCTGCGCGCGGCGGGCATCGGTGATGGCGGCTGCCATGGCGGCCAGGGTCGGTCGCTCGAAGATCGTTCCCAGTGGCAGATCGATCTGGGCTGCCTCGCGCAGCCGGGCCAGAAGCTGTGTCGCCCGCAGCGAGTGACCGCCGAGCGCAAAGAAGTCGTCGTGCGCGCCGACCCGCGCCACGCCGAGCACCTGCGCCCATAACTCAGCCAGCAGGTGCTCGTCTGGCGTCCGTGGCGCCATGAAAGGTGCAATGCCGATATAGAGCGTGTCCGGCGGCGGCAACGCGCGCCGGTCGAGCTTGCCGTTCGGTGTCAGCGGCAGCGCGTCGAGCGGCACAACTACCGATGGGACCATCCAGGCGGGCAATCGCTCGCGCAGCCAGGTGATGAGTTCTGCGGGCGGCGTGCCGCGATGTGCGTCCGGAGCGCTGTGCACCGCATGCGATGGGCTGGATGCAGCACGGCTGCTGTCCAACATCTGCCGTCCACCGTCCCTGCGCTCCCCCGCTCCCCCGCTTCCGCGCTCCGCGTCCGCTGGGATCCTGACCCCCGGCACCACATACGCCACCAGGCGCGGGTCGCCCGGCACGTCCTCGCGCAGGGCCACCGCCGCGTCGGCCAGGGCGGGGTGTCGGCGAAGGGCGGACTCGATCTCGCCCAGTTCGATCCGGTAGCCACGCAGCTTCACCTGCTCGTCGGTCCGCCCGAGGAACTCGATCGTGCCGTCGGGCCGAAGGCGGCCGAGGTCGCCGGTGCGGTAGAGGCGGGCCGACGCACGGCGGACGGCAGCGCCCGCGCCCGCTATCGCCCATCGCCAACCGCCCATCTCCGGGAACTTCTCCGCCGTCAGCTCCGGGCGATGGAGGTAGCCGCGGGCCACGCCGACGCCGCCGAGGTACAGCTCGCCGGGGACCCCGACGGGAGCCGGCTCGCCGCGCCGATCCAGCACCAGCATCGTCGCGTTGGCGATCGGCCGACCAAGCGGAACGTCTTCCCCTTCCAGCGGCAGCGTAACACGGTAGTAGGACGCGGCGACCGTCGCCTCCGTCGGGCCGTAGCCGTTCAGGAAGCGGCGCCCCGGGGCCCAGCGGGCGGCGACGGCGGCGGGGCAGCGCTCGCCGGCGGAGACCACGGTTGCGAGCGCCGGGAGCCCGTCCGCTTCCAACAGCGCCAGAAGCGCCGGCGGCAGCGTGACGACGCTGATCGCCTCCTCGCGCAGCAGCGCGTGGAGCCGCGCCGGGTCGGTCAGGCACGCGCGGGGCGCCAGAACAACCGTGGCACCGGCCGCCAGCGGCGGCAGGATCTCGGTCACCGCCGCATCGAAGCTGATGGCGGCGAACTGGAGCACGCGACTCTCGGGCGTGATCGCGAACTCTTCGTTGACGACATGGAGCAGGTTCGCCAGCCCGCGATGCTCGATCAACACCCCTTTGGGCTGGCCGGTCGAGCCCGAGGTGTAGATACAATAGGCCAGGCTGTCGGGCGTAGCGTGGGGTGGCGGGTCGGCGGCTGGCTGCCGGGCAATAGCGGGCCAGTCGGCGGTCAGGTCGATCACCGGCCACGGCCCATCCTGGATGATCGTCGGGCGATTCGTCCCTGCCCCGTCGTCGTGCGCCTCTCGTCCCCCGTCCGTCAGCACCGCCACGGGCCGGGCATCCTCCAGCATGAAGCGCAGCCGCTCCGACGGGTAGGCCGGGTCGAGCGGCAGATACGCGCCGCCGGCTTTGAGGATGCCGAGCATCCCGATCACCATGTCGAACGATGGGGCGGCATGGAGGCCGACCAGCGCGTCCGGGCCAATGCCGAGGCTGCGCAGGTGGTGGGCGAGTTGATTGGCCCGCGCGTTCAGCTCGCCGTAGCTCAACGTTGCACCCCCCCAGCGCAGCGCGGTCGCCGCCGGCGTTGCGGCGGCCCGGGCTGCGATCAGGTCGTGCGCCAGGCCCGGCGGGAACGGGCGGGCCGTGTCGTTCCAGGCGGCGATCTGCGCCAGTTCGGCGGCGGTCAGCAGCGGCAGCCCGCCGATGGGCTGGTCTGGCCCGCCGGCGAAGCCGGCCAGCAGTGTCTGGAGATGGCCGAGCATCCGTTGGATCGCGGCATCGTCGAACCGGCGGCGGTCGTACTCCAGATCGAGCCCCAGCTCGCGCCCTGGCGTCGCGACCAGCAGCAGCGGGTAGTTGGTGCGCGAGAACGCGCGTACATCCTCGATCCGCAGGCTGCCGCCCGGCGCGCGCAGCGCTTCGCTCACCGGGTAGTTTTCGAAGACCAGCAGGCTTTCAAACAGGGGCGTGCCGCGCGGCATGTCGCTCCAGCCCTGGATCTGCACCAGCGAGCAGTGTTCGAACTGGCGGTGCGCTGCCTGGGAGCGCTGGAGCGCCTCCAACCACGCGCCGAGCGGCATGTCATCACGCACAGCAACACGCACCGGCAGCGTGTTGATGAACAGCCCGACCATCTCGTCGGCGCCGGGCAGGTCGAGCGGGCGGCCGGCGACGGTCGTACCGAAGACGATATCCTCCTCGCCGCTGTAGCGGCTGAGCAACAGCGCCCAGGCGCCCTGCACCAGGGTGTTGAGCGTCAGCCCGGCGCGGCGGGCCAGCTCGCGCAGCGCGGCGGTCAGGTCGGCCGGCAGCCGCGCGTTGGTCGCGGCGCTCTCATCCGGGCCGGTGGGCGGATGATCGATGGTGAGCGGGGTGGGCGCGCGGAAGCCGGCCAGCGCCCCGCGCCAGTAGGCCGCGGCGGCGCTGGCGTCCTGCGCCACCAGCCAGGCGATGTAGTCGCGGTAGGGCCGGGCAGGCGGCAGGCGCGGGGTCTCGCCGCGGCTGAGCGCTTCGTAGGCGGCCAGCACCTCACGCAGCAGCAGCGGCACCGACCAGCCGTCGAGCAGCAGGTGATGGTGCGCCCAGACCAGCCGCCAGCCGTCATCGGCGATGCGGGCGAGCGTGAGGCGCATCAGCGGCGGCGCGGCCAGATCGAACCCGCGGGCGCGCTCGGCGGCCACCAGCGCGGCCAGGCGCTCCGCTTGGGCCGCCGCCGGCAGGCCGCGCCAGTCCTCCTGCGCCAGCGGCAGGTGCGCCCGGCGCTGCACCACCTGAAGCGGCTCGTCGGTCTCCTCCCAGACAAAGCCGCTGCGCAGGATGGCGTGCCGGTCCAGCGCGAGCTGCCAGGCGCGCTCGAACGCCGTGACATCCAGCGCGCCTCGCAGTGCGCAGCTCATCACCTCGACATACACACCGCCGCCCGGCGCGAGCACGCTGTGGAACAGCATGCCCTGCTGCATCGGCGCGAGTGGGTAGATATCTTCGATCGTCTGCGCGCTCATGCCCCTTCTCAGCCTTCAGACATGGCGAACGCCGGCCCCGGCAATGCGATCGTGCATAACCTACAACTACAACCGCCCGACGCGCCGTTTTCCGTGCGGCGCGCCGACGGGCGGCCTTGGATGACAGAATTGTCAGCTTGCGCCGCGCCGGGCGAATCGCGCCAGCACCCGGTCGAGCTGTTTCTGGTCAAGGTTCGCCAGCGTCACATCCGCCGGCGTCAGGCCGCCGGCCTCCTCGCGGCTGTGGGCGATCAGCGTCCGCAAAGCGGCCAGGTAGCCGTCGGCCAGCGCCCGAACGGTCGCCTCGTGGTGGATATTCGCGCTGTAGCTCCACGCGATGCGCAGGCAGCCGCCAGCGACACTGGCCGTCAATTCCAGCAGCGCGCCACGCGCGCCCCGCGGATCGCGGTCGGGGCCGCGGGCCTCGCGGGCCGGGCGGAACGGCGTGCCCCCGGTCATTGGCTGGTCAAATTGTCCCAGGTAATTGAAGCTCAGCTCCGGCTGCGGCAGAGCGGCCAGCTCGGCCCGCGCCGTGTCGTCGCCCAGCTCGCGCAGCAGGCCGTAACCGATGCCGCGGCGCGGCACGCGTCGGAGCTCCTCTTTCACGAGCCGGATCGCCGCGCCGGGGCCATCTGCGCCGCGCAGATCCAGCGCGACCGGGTAGAGCGTGGTGAACCAGCCGACTGTGCGCGACAGGTCGACGTCATCGAACAGGTCCTCTCTGCCGTGCCCCTCAAGCTCCACCAGCGCCACCGGCGCACCGGCCCAGTCGCGCAGCGCCAGCGCCAGCGCGGCCAGCAGGGCGTCGTTGATCTCGGTGCGATACAGCGACGGCAGATCGCGCAGCAGTGCCTCGGTCTCTGCGGCGCCGAGCGCAGTGGCCAGCTCGCGGGCCGACTCCTCGCTGTTGGGGCCGTCGCCGTCGCGCGGGAGCGGCGCGACCGGCAGGTCGGCCAGGCGCCGCCAGTACGCCAGTTCGGCGCGCGTCGCATCGGCGCGAGCGTGCTCGCCGAGGCGCGCCGCCCAGTGCTGGAACGACGTCGTCTTCGGCGGCAGGCGCGGCGTCTGTCCGGCGAGCGCCTGAAGGTAGGCGGCCTGCAGATCCTCGAGCAGAATGCGCCAGGAGACGCCATCCACCGCTACGTGGTGGACGACGATCAGCAGCCGCCCGGCCCGGCCTGCGCCGGGGTCGAAGGCGCCGATGCGCAGCAGCGGCCCGTGTTCGAGGTCGAGGCTGGCCTGTACCTCGGCGGCCAGCGCTTCGATCCGCGCGGCGAGCTGATCACCTGGTACATCGGCCAGATCGAACCAGCGCACGCTGGCCTCGGGCGCGGGCGCGGCGATCTCCTGCCGCCAGCCGTCGGCGGTGCGGGCGAAGCGCAGCCGCAGCGCATCGTGCTGCAGCAACAGCGCGGCGGCGGCCCCCTTCAGCGCCGCCCGCTCCAGCGGCACATCGGCCTCCAGGAGCAGCGCCTGGTTCCAGTGGTGCGGCGCGGGCAGCGCCTGGGCGAAGAACCAGCGCTGGATCGGCGTGAGCGGCGCTGGCCCGGTGACCGGCCCCTGCTCGGCGATGATCGGGCGCGCCGGCGCGGCCTGCGCAGCCAGCGCGGCCAGCGTCGGGTGCTGGAACAGGTCGCGCGGCGCCAGGTGCAGCCCGGCCTGCCGCGCCCGGGCGATCACCTGGATCGCCAGGATCGAGTCGCCCCCCAGCGCGAAGAAGCTGTCGGCGCGCCCGACCTGCGCCACACCGAGCACGTC
>JBHOQX010000002.1:0-36017 GCA_042408595.1 Roseiflexaceae bacterium
TCACCCGCGTCGCCATGCTCGCCAACTGCGCTGGCCTCAGCCGGCGGACCATGCAGCGCCTTTTCGCGCGGTATGTCGGGGTCAGCCCCAAGTGGGTCATCCGGCGCTATCGCCTGCTCGAAGCTGCTGACCAACTGGCGACCCATGCGCACGTCGACCTGCCCGCGCTGGCCCAGGCATTGGGCTATTTCGACCAGGCCCACTTCATCAACGACTTCCGGGCCACCGTCGGCAGCACCCCAGCCGAGTATGCCCGACACCGAGACACGGCGCCGACCAGCCAGGTGCCAGCGGCTGGCTAGCGCAATTGCAGATTGTCGCTTGCAGATCGAGTTGTTGTCTCCTGGCCAGCGCCCGTGTCCTAACCGATGCCAGTGCGCCCTGTGAGCTCACCCCCGCGCGTCCCAAATGACCCCTTGACAGGCCGCGATCGCGTGCTATAATAATAAACCGACGGTCGGTTTGTTTTTAGAGGGAGGCCCGATGCCGCGGACAGTCAATGAACAGCTCTACCTCGAGAAACGCAACGAGATCCTGGATGTGGCCGAGCGCCTGATCTATACCAAGGGCTACGAGCAGATGTCGATCCAGGACATTCTGGATGAGCTTGCCATGTCGAAAGGAGCGTTCTACCACTACTTCGACGGGAAGTCCGACCTGCTCGAAGCGCTGGTCGATCGCATCATCGATGCGGTGAACCAGGTCCTGATCCCGATTGCCGAAGCCCCGGATCTATCAGCGCTCGACAAACTCCAGCGCTATTTCGATGTCGCGGTCCGCTGGAAGATGACGCGCCGGGAGCTCCTGATTCAGCTGTTGCGCGTCTGGTATAGCGACCACAACGCCATCGTCCGGCAGAAAATTTGGCGAACGAGGACGAAGGTTGCGATGGCGCCATTCGTCGCCATTCTCGAACAGGGCATTCGCGAGGGCACGCTGGATATTCCGCATCCCGAGGAGATGGGGTCGATCGTCATGGCGCTGTTTCAAAGCCTGGGCGATGCGCTCGCGGAGCTGCTCCTGGCGGAGCCCCCGCCGGAGGACGCCCTGCAGCAGGCCGCACGCATCCTCGACGCCTACAACGGTGCGCTGGAGCGGCTGCTCGGCGCTCCCGCCGGTGCGATCCGGCTGATGGACCCCGCCGTGCTGCAGGCTTGGTTCGACACGCTGGAGGCGCAGAACACACTCGACATGGCTGCCAGAACATCAGACTCCGGAATGGATGATCAGCAGTCACGTGTTCTACAACCCACATAGAGCGGAGTCCTCAAGATGCACATAACCCTTTCGTCCCTCGATGTCTGTATGATTGGGGCAACCCTGGCGAGGTGAGCGATGTATCAATCGATGAAACTGTCCTGGCGCAACATGTGGCGCAACTGGCGGCGCACCCTGATCGCACTGGTGGCGATCGCGCTCGGCCTCATTCTGCTGCTGCTGTTCAACGGCCTGATCCGCGGCTCGGACCAGGCGATCTTCGGCAACGCCGTGCGGCTGTACGGCGGCAATCTGCAGGTCCACGCGCCGGGATACCGCGCCAAGGCCAACCGCCTGCTACTGCTGCCGCTGGCCGACCCGGCCGCCGTGCTCCAAGCCGTGCGCGCCCGACCGGAGGTCGCCACCGCGAGCCGGCGGATCATCACCGGCGGCCTGGTGAGCAGCCGCGGCACCTCTTTGCCGGTCGCGATCACTGCGATCGAGCCGTCGGTCGAGGCGCCGCTGAGCCTGCAGGCCGAGCGCATCACCCAGGGGCGCTTCCTAGCCGACAGCGACGGCGACGCCATCCTGATCGGTCGGGCGCTGGCCGAGCGCCTGGAGGTCGGTGTCGGCGACCGGGTGACGCTGCTGGGCCGCAGCCGGGACGAGTCGCTGCGCCGCCATTCGATGACCGTCGTCGGCATTTACGATCTCGGCACCCCGGAGATCGAGAAGCGTGCGGTGTTCATCCCGCTGGCCGCCGCGCAGACGCTCTACAACCTGCGCGACCAGGCGACCGAGGTGGCGATCTTTCTGCGCCAGATCGGCAGCGAGGATCGGGTGATGGCCGCGCTCCAGGCGGAGCTGCCGAATTATGAGGTCGACTCGTGGCAGACGCTCCGCCCCGAGATTCGGCAGACATTCGCGACCAAGCTGGCCTTCAGCCGCGTCATCGGGATGGTGGTGCTGCTGATCGGCGGGATCGGTGTGCTGAACCTGATGCTGATGGCGGCCTTCGAGCGCACGCGCGAGATGGGGGTGCTGGCGGCGCTGGGCATGAAGGGCCGGCAGATCATGGGGCTGTTCGTGACCGAGGGCGCGCTGATCGGGCTGGTCGGCGCGGTGGTTGGGGGCGCGCTCAGCGTGCTGCTGGTCGGGCTGCTGGGACAGGTCGGCATCGACCTGGCCGGGGCCTCCGGACTCGGCGAAGTCGGGGCGCTGCTCGGCAGCCGGCTCTATCCGGTGGTGACGCCGGGCGCCGTGCTCAGCCAGGGCGCGCTGGCGATCGCCGTCGCGGCGCTGGCCTCGCTCTACCCGGCTTGGCAGGCGTCGCGCCGCGAGCCGGCTCAGGCGCTGCACCATGTGTAGCGCCAGGGCTGGAATCCAGTGACGAGCGGCTGGGACGCGGATCCGCTAGCCAGGGCTCGCAGATGGCCATTGATCGCATCCGGATGCAACCTGTGCGATCTGCATTCACATGAAGGTTACTGCAATGTCGCTGAATAAACTCTGGACCCTCGCCTGGCGCGACCTGGGGCGCAACCGCCGTCGCACGCTGCTGACCATGCTGGCCGTGGCGCTCGGCCTGGCGCTCCTGATGAGTATGAACGGCTTCATCGCCGGTGTCACCGAAGAGACGATCGAACACAGTATCCGCCTCCGCACCGGCCACGTGCAACTGCGCGCGCCCTCCTACGAAGAGGACACGCTCAGCCTCAAAGCCACCGACTTGCTGGAGAATCCGGCGGCGCTGGCGACCCGCGCCGCAGCCCTGCCGGACGTACAGGCCGCGACCCCGGTGTTGTGGGCGAACGCCGTCCTGGTGACCGGCGACGACTCGGTCGGCGTGCAGCTCTTCGGCATCGACCCGGCCTCGCCGGTTCACGCGTCGATCCGTTCCGCCACAGTCGGCGGCGATTTTCTTGCGCCGGACGACCGCAACGGGATCGTGATCGGCAAGGCGTTGGCCGACAGCCTGGGCATCGCCGTGGGCCAGAACGTCCTGCTGACGGTGATCGATGCCGACGACCGGCCCCACGATGGTGTTTTTACCGTGCGCGGACTGTTCGCCACCGGCATCCCCAGCTACGACCAGAGCGCCGCGCTGCTGCCACTGGCTGCGGCGCAGGGCTTTACCGCCGCGGGCCGGCACGCCAGTGCGATCGTCGTCGTGCTGCGCGACCAAAACGCTGCCGACCAGGTGGCGGCCGCGCTGCGCAGCCCGGAGACGGCGACGCTCACCTGGCGCGATCTGAACCGCGAGGTTCTCCAAACGATGCAGGCCGCAGCGGGGTTCTACCTGGTGCTGGATGCGATCGTGATCCTGATCGTTGCGGTGATCCTGGCCAACACCCTGCTCATGGCGGTGTTCGAGCGCATCCGCGAGATCGGCATCTTCGGCGCGTTGGGGATGCGGCGGGGCACGGTCCTGCGGCTGTTTCTGCTGGAGGCCGGCCTGCTAGGGCTGGCCGGCATCGCCGTTGGGAGCGCGCTCGGCACAGCCGTCGTCGGGTATCTGTCCACCCGCGGCATCCCGATCAGCGATCAGGCGGCATCGGTGGGCGGCAGCGCCCTGGCGCTGGGAACCACGGTCCACGCCCACTTCGCTCCGGGGACCTTCGCCGCGCTGGCTGTTGCAACGCTCGTGATCGTCGTGTTGGCCGCGCTCTACCCGGCGTGGTACGCCGCCCGGCTGGAGCCGGTCGTTGCGCTGCGGGCGGAGTAGGGCAGGCCGGTCGGAGATCGGTACACGGGCTTTCGACATTTATCTCTCGTCATAGAGCGATCTTCTTTGTAGTGCTGCCTTCAGGCGGCACCCTACCCGTCACCTGAAGGTGGCACAGCAAAGATCCTCATTACTGCCGCCTGAAGGCGGCACAACAAAGATCCTCATTAGCGCCGCTTGAAGGCGGCACAAAGGAAGACGTCGATGAACGCTGTTCACATCGAGCATGTCAGCAAAACCTACCACACCGGCGCAGTCGAAACCAGGGCGCTGCGGGATGTCTCGCTCGATATCGCGCCGGGCGAATTCACTGCGCTGGTCGGCCCGTCCGGCTCCGGCAAGACCACCCTCCTCCAATTGATCGGCTGCCTGGACAAGCCCGACGAGGGGGTGGTGAGCTTCGAGGGGCGCGATGTGACGCGCCTCTCCGCCAACCAGCGCGCCGATCTGCGCCGCGAGCGGATCGGCTTTGTCTTCCAGTTCTTCGCGCTCGTGCCGGTGCTCACCGCGTACGAGAACGTCGAGCTTCCGTTGCTGCTGAACAGCGTCAAAGCCGGCGAGCGGCGCGCCCGCGCAATGGAGCTACTGGAGGCAGTGGGCGTGGCGCACCGCGCCAATCACCAGCCCAGCCAGATGAGCGGCGGTGAACAGCAGCGCGTGGCGATCGCCCGCGCGCTGGCCTCGCGCCCGGCGCTGGTGCTGGCCGACGAGCCGACCGCCAACCTCGACACGGCCAACGGCCAGCAGGTCATGGAGATCATGCAGCGCCTCAACCGCGAGACCGGCACGGCCTTCGTGTTCTCGACCCACGACCCGCGGGTGGTCGCCTTCGCCCGGCGCGTGGTGACGATGCGCGACGGGCGGATCGTCGCCGATGGAGCGGATGGGGCGATGGTCAGCCCGGCAAACGGTCAGACGGTCGGCCAGACACACGCTGCCTGAAACGGGACGGACGCGTGCCCCACCTTGCGCCATACTGACAAGACCGGCGCTGCACGCATCACGCCCATTCACGATGAGGTCAAGGTGTATCATGATCAGGGTTATTCCATTCGCCGCCGTCTTTCTGCTGCTGTGCGCCGCCTGCGCCGTCACTCCGGGGGCGGCGGCCCCGACGCCCACGCCGGCCCCGCCCGCCCCGACGGCGCGGGCCACCGCGAGCGGAGCGCTCAGCGCCCAGGGGCGTGTTGTTCCAGCGCGCTCCGCGACCCTCAGCCTGCCCAACGGCGGCATCATCGCCACAGTGCTGGTGACCGAGGGCCAGCAGGTCCAGGCCGGCCAGGTGCTGCTCCGCCTGGAGCGTGCCCGCGCCGACGCCGCGGTCGCCCAGGCCGAGGCAGATCTGGCCAGCGCGCAGGCAGCCTACGCGAAGCTCAAAGCTGGCGCCACGCCGGCCGAGATCGCAGCGGCCGAGGCGCGACTACGTGCCGCTCAGGCCGGGCTGCGCCGGACGAGCGGCGGCGTCACCCCCGCCGACCGGGCGGCCGCCCAGGCACAGCTCGATGGGGCACGGGCGCATCTGGCCGCGTTGCAGGGCGGCCCGAAGGCCGCCGACCTGCAGGCCGCCGAGGCCCAGCTCGCCCAGGCGCAGGCCGAGCTCGCGACCCGACGCGACCAACTCTCGGCGGCCAAAACCAACGCTCGATTGCAGATGGAGCAGCGCACCAATGACCTGACCCAGGCGCAGGCGGCGTATGTGACCGCGCAGCGCAACTGGGAGCATGTCCAGGAGACCGGCAAGGATCCGATCACCGGGCTGCGGCTGAGCGACGCGCAGCAGCGGGCCTACTACGATGCCTTTGTGCGCGCCGAGGCCGCGCTGCACAACGCCGAGGCCGCCGTGCAGCAGGCGCAGGTCGCCTACGATACCGCGCGCCAGGCCGAGGCCAGCGGCGTGCAGGCCGCCGAACAGCAGGTGGCTGCCGCACAGGCCACTTTGGACAAGCTGCGCGCCCCGGCGGATGCGGACGCCATCGCCGCTGCGCGCGCCGAGGTGGCGCGGGCCCAGGCCGCCCTCGATAAGCTGACGGGCGCGCAGCGCGCCGGAGCCGTGGAGGAGGCCCAGGCAGAGGTCGATCAGGCCCAGGCCAACCTGGAGAAGCTGCGCAGCGGCGCTTCCGAGAGCGACCTGGCCGTCGCCGCCGCCGCCGTACAGCGCGCCCAGGCGGCGCTCCGGCTCGCCCAGGCCGTCGCCGCGGAAGCCGAATTGCTCGCCCCGTTCGCCGGCACGATCGGCGCGCTCGAAGCGCGGGTGGGCGAATATGTCGCCCCCGGCGCGCCGCTGGCGCAACTGGCGGACCTCACCGCCTGGCAGGTCGAGACGACCGACTTGAACGAGCGGAGCGTCGCGCGCGTCCACGCAGGCAGCCGGGCTACGATCACGCTCGATGCGCTGCCCGATCTGGAGCTCCAGGGTGCGGTCATCCGCATCCGCCCGCTCGGCGAAAACCGGCAGGGCGATATCGTCTACGTCGCGACGATCGGGCTCGACCAGCAGGACCCCCGCCTGCGCTGGAACATGACCGCCGCGGTCAATTTCGAGCCGTAGCGCCCGCCAGCGCCCCTGTACACGACGCCAGGGCCGGCCACCGGCTCCTGGCGTCGTCGTGCATGCCCGGCCCCAGCCCTTGACAACCTGCCGCCTTGCCGCTAAAATAGTGTCAATTTGACAATAATCGCCGGAGCCGGCGCTTCCGGTTGGATGAGCGCTGCTGGCAGGGCACAAGCAGGCCAAACGCCGATCGCTATTCGAGCGATACGAGATAGCCATCTTCCACCGTCCACCGCCCACCGTCCATCCATCCGTCCGTCCTGATCGTTGAGTCTTTTTGCAGGAGCTTCCCATGAGCATCTTCGACAACCGCCGTCTGCCGCCTGAAACCTTCAAGCTGGACGCCGAGCGCATGCGTACCGGCTGGTACTCGGACAAATATTTCGAGAACATCGTAGGGATGCTGGAGGCGCTGGCGCGGCGCGGCTATCGCTTCGACGGTCACTCGGCCCGGCTGGAGGCCGCCGGCGTGGACGCGCGCAGCGCCGATATCGGCAATATCGAAGTCGAGATGCAGTGGTTCACCCGCCGCCGGCCGTTCTCGGTCGTCGCCGGGGTGGACAAGGCGCTGGCGATCCTCGAATGCTGCACCGGCTATTTCGATGAGCGCGCCCGCTTCATCAACACCTACGACCAGCTGGAGGTCGAAGCGGTGCACGACGGCGTCTTGGCGCGCTACGACGGTGACCCGCGCAATGTCCGCCCTGTGCTGCGAGTCCGCGGGCGCTACCGCGATTTCGCCTTGCTGGAGACGCCGACGCTCGGCGCGCTGACGCGGGCCACCCGTATCGCCACGAACGTCTACAACGTGCTGGTGGCGGCGCGCGGCAAGCCGGTGCTGTTCTTCCCGGCCCGCTTCGACGCCCACGAGGTGCAGGCCGCCGACGGCTACGCCTACAACATCGCCGTGCAGCGCTACAACATGGACTACGGCCACACCGTCGGCTCGTTCATCTCGACCGACGCGCAGGGCGACTGGTGGGGCGGCCTGGGCGGCGGCACAGTGGCACACGCCGCGATCGCCGCCTTTCTGGGGGATACCGTCGCCTGCATGCTGGCGTTCGCCGAGACGCGCCCGGTCGAGATCCCGCGGATCGCGCTGGTGGATTTCGACAACGATTGCGTCGGCACGACCCTGGCGGTGATGGACGCGATGTTCGCCCGCTACCGGGAGTTGATGGACGCCGGCCTGCCGGACCAGGCGCGGCGCTACCGGCTCTTCGGCGTGCGCCCCGACACCGCCGGCACACTCCGCGATGTCAGCGTCCCCCCGCTTGGGCTGAAGAAGACCGACCTGGGCGTGACACCGCGTCTCGTGTTCTTCCTGCGCCAGGCGATCGATACCGCCTGGACGCGCTGGGATCTGCCGTCGCACTGGCAGGCGCCGGCGCGCGAGTGGTGCCGCGATGTGAAGATCGTGGTCACCGGCGGCTTCAACCCCAACAAGATCCGCTGGTTCGAGGAGCTGGGCGTGCCGGCGGATATCTACGGCGTCGGCTCGTCGCTCTTCTCGAACAGCGACGAAGAGGGAACGAACAACGACTTTACCGCCGATGTGGTACGGGTGAAGGTCGGCGGCGAATGGCGCGATATGGCCAAGGTAGGTCGGCGGGCGTGCGACAACCCGGATCTGGTACGGGTGCGATAATCTGGCCAGCAGCCAGGAGCCAGACACGGAGGCCGGGAGAGCAGGAGCGGGGAAGGCAAGCCAGCGGCCAGCAGCCACGAGCCATGGGACGGGAGCAGGGGAGCGGGGGACGGGCCAGATCGGCTGCGTGCGCACATACTCGGGACGATATTGCCCCGGTGACCTTCCGGGAGGAACGCGCCAATGATGGACAAGCATCCCGCTCTGATCGTCCGCACCCGTGAGCCGCTGAACGGCGGGCCGCCGCCAGCGCGGATGGGCGAGTCGTTCATCACACCGACCGAGCTATTCTTTGTGCGCAATCATGGCGACATTCCGGAGATCGATCCGGCGAGCTACCGGCTGCGGGTTAGCGGGCTGGTAGGGGCGCCGCTGGTCCTCTCGCTCGATGAGCTACGCGCGCGCTTTCGCGCTGTCACCGTGACCGCGACGATTCAGTGCGCCGGCAACCGCCGCAGCGAACTGATGGCTATCGAGTCGATCTCTGGCGAGGTGCCGTGGGGCCTGGAGGCGGTCAGCACGGCGACCTGGCACGGTGTCCGGCTGCAGGACGTGCTCGCTGCCGCGGGCCCGCTGGACGGCGCGCGCCATGTCGCCTTCACCGGGCTGGACGCGGTGACGCGGCTGGGGCGCACCTTCGGCTTCGGCGGCTCTATCCCGCTCGACAAGGCGCTCGGCCCGGAGGTGCTGCTGGCGTTCGAGATGAACGGCGCGCCGCTGCCGCCCATCCATGGCGCGCCGCTCCGGGCGGTCGTACCGGGCTACATCGGCGCACGCAGCGTGAAGTGGCTGGGCGAGATCAGCGTGCAGGCTGAGCCGTCCGACAACTATTTCCAGGCGCAGGCCTACAAGCGCTTTCCGGCGGATGTGCGCGCCGAGACCGTGGATTGGTCGCAGGGCGAGATGCTGAGCGAGATCGAGCTGACGGCGGCGATCTGCGCGCCGGAGGATGGCGCGCAGCTGCCAGCCGGCGAGACCCTGGTGCGCGGCTTCGCGCTGGCAGGGGCCGGCGCGGCGCTGGTGCGCGTCGAGCTCTCGTGCGATGGCGGGGCGACCTGGGTCGAGGCTGAGTTGCTGGGCGCGGCGGAGCCGTGGGCCTGGCGGCTGTGGCGAGCGCGCCTTGTCGTGCCGCCGGGTGAGACCGAGCTGGTCGTCCGGGCGTGGGATACCTCGGGTCGGGCACAGCCGTGCGAGCTAGGCGAGGTGTGGAATTTCAAGGGCTACATGAACAACGCCTGGCACCGCGTGCGCGTCACCGGGGTGTAGGCTGATTGGGGCTGCCCGCGCGGCGGAACATGAGGGGGCTTGGAGGGCGGCGCCCGCGAAACCTTCCCGTTGCAGACAGCTTCTGAGCCCTGATCCCTGCGCCGCAGACGCATAAGAGCCGGCGGCCCGCCGCCCAGAACCCCTGAGCGGCATCAGGCGGTCTGTGCCAGATCTACCATCTCGTGAATGTTGCCGCGCACCGGCGCGCGGCTGGCGGCAAAGCGCCCGTCCGCCGGGTGAACGACCACCGGCATCCCGTGGCGCGGCGAAAGCGTGATCTTCACCCGCCGGTCGATCCGCGCGCCGGGGATGACCGCCAGCCGATAGCGCTGCAGGATCATCGCCAGGACGATCCGGACCTCCATGAGCGCGAAGGTCGCGCCGAGGCACATGTGCGGCCCTGCACCGAACGGCAGGTAACCATAGGTTCCGGCGTCGAGCCGCTCCCAGCGGGCCGGCTGGAAGCGCGCCGGCTCGTCGTACAGTTCCGGTAGGCGGTGGGTGAGGTATGGGCTGATCGTGACCGTGCCGCCCTGCGGCCCGTGGTACGCCCCGAGGCTGAACGGCGCCGTAGCGACCCGTACGAGGAATGGCGCGGGCGGCAACAGGCGCAGGCTCTCCTTCACCACCCGCTCCAGCAGCGGCAGCCGCCCGAGTTGCTCGACCGTCGGCGGAGCGCCGCGCAGCTCGCCGGCCAGCTCGTCGCACAGATCGGCGGCGACCTGCGGGTGCTGCGCGAGCAGAAAGAGCGTCCAGGTCAGCGCGTTCGAGCTCGTCTCGTGCCCGGCGACGAAGACCAGGCTGGTCTGGCCGATCAGCTCGGACTCGCTCAGGCGCGCGCCGTCCTCATCGTGCGCCTGGAGCAGCATGGCGAGCACGTCATCGCCGTCTGGGCAGGCGCGGCGCGCGTCGATCATGGCCCGTACCCGCTCCTCCAGATGGTCAGAGCGGCGCAGCAGGCGGCGGAACGGGCCGCCGGGCAGGCCCGGCGGCAGCAAGTAGACGCCGGACGATTCGAGCCGCGCCATCCAATCCTGGATCTCCGCGCCGACGCTGTGGGCATCGCGCTCAGCGTCCAGGCCGAACAGGGTGCGGCTGGCGATGCAGAGCGTCAGCCGGCGCATCTCCGCCGCCAGGTCGAGCCGTGCCCCGGGCCGCCAGGCGTCCAGGTGGCGGGCGGTGAGCGCGACCATCTGGTCGCGGTAGGTCTTCACCCGCGTGCGATGGAAAGCGGGTAGCACCAGCCGCCGCTGCTGGCGATGCACCGCGCCGTTCATGCTGAGCAGGTTGTACGTCAGCCGCGCCAGCGCCGAGTCGGGCGGGGCGCCGGGCGGTGCGATCGGCGCCGAGTTGAACAGCGCCGGGTCGGACAGCACCTGGTGGTTGTGTTCCGGGCCGAAGGCGAACAGCCACCATGGGTTGCCCGCCATCCAGCTCGCGACCAGGCCGTAGCGCTGGTAGAGCCGGGTCATAAAGCCGATCGAGTCGCGGAGAAAAGCGATCGATTGGCCGCGCCAGCCGAACGGCGCTGGTGGGCCGGGGGCGGTGGCGGCGTAGGTGGGTTCTGTCGTGGTGAGCATACGGGTAGAGCGCAACGCGCTGCGCCTCTGAACGGGCTGTGCGCTGCGGCTGTATCCGGCAGCGGCGCATCGCCCAATGCGTGGCGGTTGAGAGTGATGCGCGTATTGTAGCAAGCAGCGCGCCATAGCGCAATGGCGCGGCGGGCGGATGCAATCCGGCGCAGACGCAGGGGTGCGCACTTGCGGCGCGCTCGCCACGCTGTCGCCTTGTCACCGTGTCACTTTTCCATCCGCTCGAAGAGAATCGCTCCCGGCCCCGCGACAAAGCCGAGGTTGCGGTTGATCGCCAGCATGCTCGCATTGTTGGTCTCGACCCAGGTGCGGATGGCGCGGTAGCCGGCCCGCTGCGCATAGTCGATGGTCGCCAGCTTGAGCGCCATGGCCACGCCGCGGCCGCGGTGTGAACGCAGCACGCCGGTCACCTGCTGGTTGAGCAGTCTCGGGTCCTCGGCGTCGGGGTGAAGAAAGCTTTCGCCGATGTACTGGTCGCCGTCGAGCGCCACGAAGAACGCCTGCGGCAGGCGGGTGGCGAAGCCCTCGAACCAGGCGAGCGTTGGCAGCGGCTGGGTCGGGATCGGCACGTCGCGAGTGAGGGCGGCGTGCAGGGCAAAGAGCTTCGGCAGCCAAGCGGGGTCGCTGGCGCGCAGCTCGGCCAGTGTGCGGATCGCCAGCCCCTGCGCCTCGACGCGGGCCCGCGCCGCGTCGAGCGCCGCCGTGTTGGCCCCGGCGAGCTCCAACGTGAACGGCAGGGTGCGCAGCACTTCACGGAAGCCGGCGCGCTCGGCGAGGGCGATCTCCGGCCGGCCCTCACGGATCATCGCTCGCGCCGCCGCCGCGCCGAGCGCGTGGAGGTCGGCGCACAGCCGGCTGTAGAGCAGCCGGCCCGCGCCGCGTCGCCGGGCCTCGGGCCGGACGCGCACGGCCACCCAGTAGCGCCCCGGTTCGTCCAGCCAGGGGATGTGAAAGAGGAACCCGTAGCCGACCGGCTCGCCGCCCGTTTCCGCCAGATAGTAGCGCAGCGTCTGGCCGGTGGCGGCAAAACTATCGATGAAGGCCCGCACCTCGCCCACCGCCGGGTACTCGAAATCGCAGAGCGTCTCGGGCTCCGCCGCCGCGATCGCGGCGACCGCGGCGCAATCCGGATCGGTCGTCTGGAGCGCACGGACGGTCAACAGGGCAGTCATAGCACCTCGGGCCGGCCACAAACGTGGGGGCTCAGGCAGTCGGCGATCAGACGGCTAGAGAGCGGACCGCCGGCACAGACCGGCCTGCCATCGGTGTTCTGGCTGCCTGACCGTCCGACCATTGGGCGATGGCAGATTGCAGATCGTCTGACCGCTCGACCGTCTGACCGTCTGTTTCCTGGCTTCCGGCTTCTGGCTTTTGGCCGCCTGACTGCCTTGGCTGTTACGTCTTTCTGCTCCGCCCAGCCGGGCGGCCGGGGCGCTTCGGGGGCGTGTCCGACCCGACGGCCGCGCCCGAGCTGGAGGCGGCTGGCGTTTCCGCGGCGCTTACCGTGAAGCGCAGCAGCCCTTCGCGCCCGCGAAGGAAGGTGAGCCGGATGGGCGGATCGCGCCGGGCGGCAGCGGCCTTCATCCGGTTCCGCACCGTCAGCCGCGCCTCGCCCGGCTCCAGCTCGACCTCGCCGTAGTCGCCGATGTCGAAATTCGCAAGCAGCGCATCGTATTCGGCGGCGGTCGCCCGCCGCACGCCGACACGCTTCCGCTCCATCGCCCGTACTTCTTCAGGGCTTAATTTGCGGAGTCTTGGCATTCTGCTCTCCCTTGCTTGCAGAAACGCGGCAATCACCTTTTTCACGGCGAGTTTGTGCGGAACGAGCAGTCATTCAGCGGTCACGCCGTCAGGGGCCGGATCGTGGCCGCGGTACGGAGCGGCGCGCGATCCAGGCTATAGCCTACCGCAAAACGGCTGATCCGGCAAATCTGAGATCGCGGTATCATAGCTGTCGCCGTTGTTGGAAGAAATCGGCGGACGCCGCCAGCAGTTTCACGTGAAAACCGGCGCATCGCCGGTGCAATGCAGAGAGGATGACCATGGCTCGCTACTTTGTCGGAATCGACGTCAGCACGACCGCATCCAAGGCGCTGGTGATCGACGAGCAGGGGGCGACGGTCGCCAGCCACAGCGCGTCGCACGACCTTGCGACGCCGCGCCCGCTCTGGTCCGAGCAGGACCCACGGCAGTGGTGGGCGGCGACGGTCGCCAGCCTGCGCGCGGTGCTTCGGCAGATCCCGGCCGAGGCCGTCGCCGCCGTGGGGCTGACCGGCCAGATGCACGGCCTGACGCTGCTGGACGAGCGCGACGAGCCGCTGCGCCCGGCCATCCTCTGGAACGATGGCCGCTCCGCGCCGCAGTGCGCCGCGATCACCGCACAGGTCGGCCCGGCGCGGCTGCATCGCCTGATCGGCAGCGCGATGCTGCCCGGCTTCACCGCGCCGAAGCTGCTCTGGGTGCGCCAAAACGAGCCGGAGGTGTTCCGTCGCACGGCGCGTGTGCTGCTGCCCAAGGATTATGTCCGCCTCAAGCTGACCGGCGAGGCAGTGACCGATGTGGCCGACGGCTCCGGCATGGCGCTGATGGACGTGGGCCGGCGCGCCTGGTCGGACGACCTGCTCGCCGCGCTCGACATCCCCGCCGCCTGGCTGCCGCGCCTGTGCGAGTCGCCGGAGGTCTGCGCCGTGGTCGGCGCCGCCGGGGCCGAGGCGACCGGGCTGCGCCCCGGCACGCCGGTCGTCGGCGGTGCGGGCGACCAGCCGGCCTCCGGCATCGGCAGCGGCATCCTCGCGCCGGGGCAGACGAGCATCACCGTCGGCACGTCCGGGGTGGTCTTCACCGCCAGCGACCGCTACGACCCAGAGCCGGAAGGGCGGCTGCATCACTTTTGTCACGCTGTGCCGGGACAATGGTTTTATATGGGCGTGATGCTGAGCGCCGCCGGTGGCATGCGCTGGCTGCACGACAGCCTCGCGCCTGATGCGACCTACGAGGAACTGAGCGCGGCGGCGGCCGGTGTGCCGCGTGGCGCGCGCGGGCTACTGTTCCTGCCGTACCTCACCGGCGAGCGCCACCCGCACCCCGACCCGCTGGCGCGCGGGGCGTTCGTCGGCCTGACGCTCCGCAGCGGGCTGGCGGAGATGGTGCGCGCCGTGATGGAGGGGGTGGCCTTCGGCCTGCGCGACAACCTGGAGCTGCTGCGGGCGCGCGGCGTGCGCCCGCCGGCCGCGGCGGTGAGCGGCGGGGCGATGCAAAGCCCGACCTGGCGGCAGATTCTGACCGATGTGGCAGATATGCCGCTCTACACCGTCACCAGCACCGAGGGTGCGGCCTTCGGCGCAGCGCTGCTGGCGGGGGTCGGAGCGGGCGCGTGGCCGGATGTCGCCGCCGCCGTCGCGGCGCTCATTCGCCAGATCGACCGGACCGAGCCGGATGCGGCGGGCGCCGCTGAGTACGCCCAGCTCTACCCGACCTACCGGGCGCTCTACCCGGCGCTGCGCGGCGCGTTCCATGACCTGGCGGCGTTCGAGGAGGGGTAGGGGCGGTGTATCAGTATCAGGAGAAGACCATGCGCGGCATCCCGCCTGCCGCCTTTGCTGTCGCGCCCGCTTTGACAACCCGCGCCCCGGTTGGGAGGATCTTACCCACCTCGGCGCCCTCATCCTACCCCATTCAACAGGCTCCACCGCGCCAGGAGACGTGCCATGATGCACGCAGCATTCCTGACCGACTCAGCGAACGATCCGCCGGATATCGATTACCGCGCGCTGACAGAAAGCCTGCCCGCTGTTCTCTATACCGCGGCGTGGGACGAGGCCCGCGGCACGATTTACACCAGCCCGCAGATCGAGGCGCTGCTTGGCTTCACCCAGGCCGAGTGGCTGACTAATCCCGTCCGTTGGCAGCTGCAGCTGCACCCCGACGACCGCGAGCGGGTGCTGGCGGCGCTGGCGCGGTTCCACGCCGGCGCGGAGCCGGAACCACTCGACTACCGCATGCTGGCGCGCGACGGCGCGGTACGCTGGGTACGCGACATGGTCGCGGTACTGCGTGACCCCGCTGGACGCCCCACCGGTATCTGTGGCGTGCGCTTAGATATTACTCACGAGAAGGAACTTGAATGGGATCTTGAGATGGCGCGGCGGGCGCTGGAGCAGGCGACCAGGCCACAGCTGGATGTCGAGGAACGGGCGCTGCTGCGGCGGCTGCACGCACTGCTGAGGCGGCCTGCTTCGACTACGCGCTGGCAGCCGTCACGAGCAGGCTCAACATCATCGCCGCCGTGAAACATCCCGGGTGACGACGGCGAGCACCTGTCTCGGCGCTTCACAAGCCGCAGCACCGACACGTTCGCCGGTGTGCCACACCGCATCAGCACGGGCGGCGCGCTCGTGACGATCGAGTGCGACCTGGCGGCGGCGCGCCCCGGCGGCGACCACACGATCTTCGTCGGCGCGGTGCGGGCGGTATCCGCGCGCGAGGGCGCGGCGCCGCTGCTGTACTACCGCGGCCGCTACCGCGCGCTGCGACCCTTGTAGTGCAAGCTTCAGCCATAGAGGACACGAGCGTATAGAGTTGGAGTGCGCAGACTGCTCGCCTCTAAGCCTTCTGTGTCCGCTATGGCAAGCGACATCTTGCTGAAGTGCTAGCCGCTCCCGATCCGCAGCGCGTGCGCCGGCGCCTCCAGCAGCTCCGGCAGCTCCACCGTCAGGCCACCGTCCTCCTGTACGGCCGCAAGCGGCGCCTCGTGCCCCAGCAGCGTCACGCGCGCACCGGAAGGGGCGCGCAGCCCCTCGATCGTGATGCGTGCCCGGCGCGGGGTGTCGAGCAGCACGGCGTACAACGCGTCGGCGCCGCGCGTGAAGCGCAGCGGCGTCCCATCGCTCGCGCGGCCCTCGGCGCGCTCCCACGGGCGCGTGCCGTAGATCGCCTCGCCATTCACCGCCAGCCACGCGCCCAGCGCCAGCAGCCGCTCGGCCTGCTCGGGCGGGATCGTCCCGTCGCCCGTGGGGCCGACGTTGATCAGCAGGTTGCCGTTCTTGCTCACCACGTCCACGAACGAACGGATCAGCTCGGCCGGCGAAAGCATGTCGGCGGCCGTCTCGTTGCGGTTGTAGCCGAACGAGAAGCCCAGGCCGCGGCACGCCTCCCACTTCTCAGGCTGGATGTCCGGGTAGACCGCGTACTCGGGCGTGCGGAAGTCGAAGTGCGCCGGCTGCGGCAGCATGCCGCCCACCATCGCGCGCTGCACCGCCTCGAGGTCGATCTGGCCGTCGTGCACCGGCGCCTTGATGAACCGATCGTTGATCACCCCCTCCGGCACGGCGTTGTAGTACTCCGCGAACAACTGCCAGATGTCGGCCGCTCCAGGGTAGCCGATGTCGTTCCACAGCACCGCCGGGCGGTAGCGCGCGGTCAGCTCGCGGAGGTGTGCCCCGGCGTACGCCACGTACTCCTGGCTCTGTGGGACCCCCAAGAACAGGTCGGTGACGTCGGCGATCACGCGGTCGTTGAAGGTCCAGTCCAGCCCGCCCGAGTAGTACAGCCCCATGGTGAGGCCGCGCGCCCGCACCGCCGCCGTCAGATCGCCCACCAGGTCGCGATTGGCGTGGTAGCCCGGAACGCTCGGGTTGGGCGTGCTGCTCGGCCAGAGCAGGAACCCGTCGTGGTGCTTGGTGGTGAGCACCACGTAGCGCGCGCCGGCGCGGGCGAAGAGATCGGCCCATGCGGCCGGATCCCAACTGTGCACCGCGGCGTTGAAGGCGTTCGCGAACCCGGCGTAGGGCATGGCGCCGTAGTGCTGCGCATGGTACTCGGCGGTGGGGCTGCCGGGGATGCGCAGCGAGTTCAGGTACCACTCGGCGTACGGGTTGCGTGCGAACCAGCTGCGCCAGCCCTCCTGCGCCACCACCTCGTGCAGCGGGCCGGTGGTGGGCGCCCAACCCGGCACCGAGTACAACCCCCAGTGGACAAAGATCCCGAGCTTGGCATCGTGGAACCAGTCTGGTACGGTGTGGGACCGGACCGACTCGGGGTTTGGCTCGTAGTGCGTCATTCAGCGCCCTTTCTCGTGCAGTTCAGCATTTAACCACGAAGGCACGAAGAGCCGGCAGGTCGCTTTCGTAGAGCAACGCCGTACAGGCGTAGACACTGCTCCCGCCCGTACGACGCTCCAGAGTCCGAAGCGCTATGTTTAGTCTTCGTACCCTCGTGCCGTTGGGTCTTCGTGTTCCGTTCCTTTAACGGTGCTGCCACGTCGGCCCGTGCGGGTACTCGTATGTCGCAAGCGACTCGGGCTTCATCTCGATGCTGTAGCCCGGGCGCGTGGGCGGCATGTAGCGCGCGTTCTTGATGATCACCGGGTCGAGGAAGTGCTCATGCAGGTGATCCACGTACTCCAGCACGCGGTGCTCGAGCGAGGCCGAGACGCTGATGTAATCCCACAGCGACAGGTGCTGGACGTACTCGCACAGCCCGACCCCGCCGGCGTGCGGGCAGACCGGCACGCCAAACTTGGCGGCCATGAGGATGACCGCCAGGCACTCGTTCACCCCGCCGAGTCGGCAGGCGTCGATCTGGCAGAAGCTGATAGCATTCGCTTGCAGCAGCTGCTTGAACATGATGCGGTTGTGGACATGCTCGCCGGTGGCGACGCCGATCGGCGCCACGGCGCGGGTGATCGCCGCGTGCCCCAGGATGTCGTCCGGGCTGGTGGGCTCCTCGATCCACAGCGGGCGGAACGGCGCCAGGTGCCGCATGTACGCGATCGCCTCGTCCACGTCCCACACCTGGTTGGCGTCCACCATCAGCGTGCGCCCCGGCCCGATCTCCTCGCGGATCAGCGCGGCGCGGCGCACGTCAGCCTCGATGTTCACGCCGACCTTCATCTTGATATGGGTCCAGCCCTCGGCCACCGCCTGCCGGCACAACTGGCGCACCTTCTCATCGGAGTAGCCGAGCCAGCCGGCCGAGGTGGTGTAGGCCGGGAAGCCGTGGGCAAGCATCTCGGCCTCGCGCGCGGCCCGCGTCGCCGCGTTGCGCTGCAGGATCTCGAGCGCCTCGGCGGGCGTCAGGGCGTCGGTGATGTAGCGGAAGTCGATGCAGGCCACCAACTGCTCGGGCGGCATGTCCACCAGCAGCTTCCAGAGCGGCGCCCCCTCGGCCTTGGCCCACAGGTCCCACACCGCGTTGACGAGCGCCGCGGTGGCGAGGTGGATCACGCCCTTCTCCGGCCCCACCCAGCGCAACTGGCTGTCACCGGTGATGTGGCGCCAGAAGCCGCCCATGTCGGCGGTGATCGACTCGAGCGTGTGCCCGCGCAGGCGCGGTGCCAGCGCCTTCACCGCCGCCACACACAGCTCGTTGCCGCGCCCGATCGTAAACGTCAGGCCGTGGCCCTCGAGGCCCTGTGGGCTGTCGGTGCTCAGCACGACGTAAGCCGCCGAATAATCTGGGTCGGGGTTCATGGCGTCGGAGCCGTCCAGTGCGCGCGAGGTCGGGAAGCGTACGTCGCGAACAGCGACGTCGGTGATGGTCATCGACACGGTGATGTTCCTACTTCCATTTTATAATTTCGGGGTCGCGGCCAGTGTACATGCAACCGCGCCCAAAGTCAAGTATTGCTGAGGGCACTGATGGACTGATGCTGCTGAGCGTGCATGATGCGCCTCATCGCCACTCGATCAGTGCCCGCAGCGTTCTGGGTATTGACAGTCACAGCTCCAGGATTATATACTATAATAACTTCCTGCCGGAGCGCAACCATGACCGACATCCCCCAGCGTACCATGACCGAGCACGTGCTCACGCGTCTGCGGCAGTTGATTTTGAGCGGTGCGCTGGTTCCCGGCGAGCGCATCGACCAGGCCGAGCTGGCGCAGCGCTTCGGGGTGAGCGTAGTGCCGGTGCGTGAGGCGTTGGCGCGCCTGCAGTCGAGCGGCCTGGTGCGGATCGTGCCTCACCGCGGCGTGTTCGTCGAGTCGCTTTCAGCCGAGGAGCTGGTCGATATCTACAACGTCCGCGAGCTGCTCGAGGAGTATGCCGCGCGCCTGGCAGCCGCCAACCTGACCGATGCGGACGTCGCCGCGCTCGAGGAGATCTGTGAGCGCATGGCGACCGCCGGCGAGGCGCAGGACTACGATACCTACCTGGCGCTCAACCGCGAGCTGCACTTCCGCATCTACCGCGCCGCGCGCCGCCCCTACCTGTTGCAGATCATCGAGCAGCTGTGGGACCGCAGCACGCGCTACCGGCTGCTGCAGCTGCACGCCATCCCCAGCCGCGCGCGCGACGCGCTGTTCGAGATCGAGGCGATCATCGCCGCATGCCGCCGCCGCGACGCCGACGCCATGGGCTACCTGGTGCGCTACAAATTGCACCAGACCACCGTCGGCCTGCTGGACCAGATGCAGCGCGCGCAGACTGCCTCGAACCCAGGCGCCGTCGACAGTTGAGCACCGCCGTTCGTGCTCCGTGCAAGAGGCGCCACAGTGGGGCGCACGCGTTCCCGTTTCAGTGCCGTGCCGTACCAGCCGACGCGCCGGGTGCGCTGGCGCCACCTGAACCGCGATCACGCCGCACCGGCCGCTTTGCGTTTCTCGTCGTACGCCCGACGCATCGGAGTGTCCATATGCCGGATATCCAGCTCACCGGCATCACCTGGGACCGCACGCGCGGCGACCTGTCCACGGTGGCCACCGCGCAGCGCTTCGGCGAGAGCCATCCCGGAGTCACGATCGAGTGGCGCAACCGCTCGTTCAACGCCTTCGGCGACCAGCCGCTCGCAGAGCTGGCGCCGCACTTCGACCTGCTGGTGATCGACCACCCGTTCGTCGGGCTGGCGCACGCGCGCGGGCTGTTGCTGCCGCTGGACGAGCACCTGTCCGCCGCGTTCCTGGCCAACCAGGCCGCCAACTCGGTCGGCGCCTCCTACCCCAGCTACGTGTACGGCGGCCACCTGTGGGTGCTGCCGATCGACGCCGCCACTCCGGTGAGCGCCTGGCGGCCGGACCTGTTGGAGCTGGCCGGCCAGCGTCCGCCCGAGACCTGGGACGACCTGCTGGCGCTGGCGCTCTCCGGCATGGTGTGGCTCAACGGCGACGCGGGCCAGCCGCCGCTGCCGTTCGGTCTGGCAGTGGCCGACATGTTCGCCGGCGCGCACCTGGCGCACGGCATCCTGGCCTGCCTGGTGCGGCGCGGCGTGACCGGGCGCGGCGGGTTGGTGGAGGTGAGCCTGCTCGAATCGGCGCTCGACTTCCAGTTCGAGGTGCTCACCACCCGCCTGAACGACGGCGGCATGCTCCCCGAGCGCAGCGCCGTGAATAACGCCCACGCCTACCTCGGCGCGCCCTACGGGATCTACGCCACCGCCGATGGCTACCTGGCGCGTCACCGAGCCCATAGCCAGCGCCAGGTAGCCATCGACGGCGCGCTGCTCACCGCCGCCCAGGGCGCGCCGAAGATCGGCGAGCACAACGATCTGATCGCGCGCGAGTTCGGCCTTGCGTAAGATCCACCCGGCCGCACGGCATCGTGGGTGACGTTGTCGGGGCGCCTCGCGAGGCGCCGGGCCTTGGGGGGCGCCCCGCCGCGCGGCATCGCGGGTGGAATGACCGCCCGGCACAGGAGGGACCGTGATCCACGAGCAGTTCTTCGAAGACTACGAGGTCGGCTTTAGCCGCTCCACCTTCAGCCGCACGATCACCGAGGCCGACGTGGTGCTGCATGCCGGGCAAGCCGGCGACTTCTACCCAGATCACATGGAGGCCGAGCGGTGCAAGACACAGGACTTCGGCCAGCGCATCGCCCACGGCACCCTGATCTTCAGCGTCGCAATCGGCATGACCGCCGGAGCCGTCAACCCGCGCGCCGTGTCCGACGGCTACGACCGGCTGCGCTTCATCCGGTCGGTGTTCATCGGCGACACGATCCGGGTGCGCGCCACGATCACGGAGCGGCGCGACCACCCGAAGCGCGCCGGTCACGGGATCGTAGTGGAGCAGGTCGGGGTCCTGAACCAGCGCGACGAGACCGTAGTGGCCTGCGAGCACCTGTACCTGGTTCAGCGACGCGCGTAACACGATGGATGCACGCCACGCCAGATATGCCGTGATCCCCCTGCTGGCCCTGTTGCTGGCCTGCGGCCTTGGCGCGGCGAGCGTGCGCGCCGGGGCGCTGACGCCGCCGGATATCGACGTGAGCCTCGGCGCCGCCCGGCTGATCGCCCGCACCTCGACCATCCCATACTGCTCGCAGTTGATCGGCCCCGACTGCACGATCGGCAACCGCACGCCGATGATGCGCGTCTACACCGCCTGGCTGTTTATAAGAACCGAACCAGGAAGCTGGCACAATGCCGCAATCCGTCGCATCCTGTCGCTTCAAATTGGTCCTGGCCAACCTGGCTCTTGACAATTGCGGTCGGCGATTATAATATATAACCTGACCGCCCTTTTACCGCCAGAAGCATATGCGACAGCCGCTCCAACGCACTGTCACCGAGCAGGTGTACGAGCAAGTGCGCGACAGCATCCGCAGCGGCGCGCTCGTCCCCGGCCAGCGCATCGACCAGGCCGGGCTCGCGCGGCGCTTCGGCACCAGTATCGTCCCGGTACGCGAGGCGCTGGCGCGGCTGCAGGCCGACGGGCTCGTGCGGCTCGTGGCCCACCGCGGCGCCTTTGTGGAGCAGATGTCGCCCGAGATGCTGATCGACATCTACGCCATGCGCGAACTCCTGGAGGAGGATGCCGCCAGGCTGGCAGCCGCGCATATCGGCGAGGCGGAGCTCGCACGGCTCGACGAGTTGCTGACGCAGATGGACGCCGCCATCACGCGCGAGGACTACGCCGCGCTGTTCGTGCTCAACCGCGAGTTTCACTTCACGATCTACTGCGCCGCGCACCGCACCCACCTTCTGCAGATCATCACGCAGCTGTGGGACCAGGGCGACCACTACCGGCGCATCTACACCGAGCTGCCGGAGCGCGCGCGCAGGGCACAGGCCGAGCACCGCGCGATCATCGAGGCCTGCCGGCGGCGCGACCCGGACGCGATGGGGATCACGGCGCGCCATCACGTGCACCAGACGACGGTCAGCTTGCTCGCGCAACTGCGCACGGCGCAGCGTCCACAGGAGCTCAGCCATGACCATCGCGCCGCTTGAGCTGCGCAATCAATCGGCGCTCCCGCCCAGGCACGGCTACGGCATCGGCGTGATCGGCTGCGGCGGGATCGTGAACCACGCCCACCTGCCGGCCTACGCCAGCAACCGGCTGAACGTCGTGGCCTGCAACGACATCGACCCCGAGGCGGCCCGAAAGACCGCCGCTCACGGGATCGACCGCGTCCACCCGATACTCGATGCCATGCTGGCCGACCCCACGGTCGAGATCGTCGACATCGCGGTGCCGGCCTGGGAGCAGCGCACGCTCGCCGAGCGCGCACTGGCGGCCGGCAGGCACCTGCTGTGCCAGAAGCCGCCGGCCGAGGAGCTCGACGACGCGCGCGATCGTGGCGGCTGGCCGGCGCGTCGGACGCACGGCGGCAGTCAACCAGCAGATGTGCTGGAGCGCGGGCATCGCCGCGGCGCGCGACCTGATCGGGCGCGGCTTCATCGGCCAGGTCACCGACATCCAGATCCAGGTCTCCACCAGCACGCCCTGGCACATGTGGCCCTGGCTGCGCGAGGCGCCGCGGCTGGACGTGATGTACCACAGCATCCACCACCTCGACAGCTTGCGCTCGATCCTCGGCGACCCGCAGTGGGTCACGAGCCGCCATACGCGCTGCCCCGGCCAGTCGGAACGCGCCGAAACCAAAACAGTAACTGGGATGCAGATGCTCGTGGTGGTCAACCACCACGACAAGAGCGGTGACCACTACGCGACGTACCGCTTCGTCGGCGCCGAGGGTGTGATCAATGGGGCGATCGGGCTGCTCTACAACTACCCGCACGGCCGGCCTGACACACTGCAGTGCCGCTCGACCCGCGTCAGGCCGGCGGTATGGTACGACATCGCGCTCGAAGGACTGTGGATCCCGGACGCCTTCATCGGCCCGATGGCTTCGCTGATGGAGGCGATCCAGACCGGCGGCGAGCCCGCCACCGCCGCATCCGACAACTTCGGCACGCTGCAGGTGGTGCACGCCGCCTATCGCTCGGTGGCCGAGCATCGGTCGCTGCGGCCGGAGGAGCTTTGAACCGCTCGCGCTCACCAAGTATATCGAGCCAGCAGTGTGGTGCAGCGGCACCACTGCTCATCGTTGTCATACTGAAGGGAGTGACGTATCTCGCCGTGCAGGCAGCGATCCTCCAAGGTGTAGCGCAGGTCACTGGAAAGGAGGCGTTCGCAAACAGTAGGCGCTCACTATAGCAAACCCCCATGATTTGTAAACGCGCGGCAGCGCGAAGCGGAGGATTGGGGGCCGGGTACCCTGCGGGTGTCCCCGAAAAAACATCATCCGCTTCACAAATCCGGGAGGATTGCTATAGTTCCCATCGGCACGGATGCTTGCAGCGGCCGGCGGGGCCGACGACCAAACAAGGAGTACACAATGGCAAACCACCACGAGAACGAGCTCGCGCGTGAGATGATGCGGTGCGGAATGAGCCGCCGACAGATGATCGGCGCCATGCTGCGCCTCGGCCTCGGCGCCACCAGTATCGGTGCGGTCCTCGCCGCCTGCGGGCAGGCGCCGCAGAGCGGCCAGGGCACCGCTGCCACCAGCGCCCCCGCCGCGCCCACCCCCGCCGAGCCCACCGCCGCCTCGATCTACGACGCCAGCAAGGGCGCCGACGCCAACTGGCCGAAGAGCGTCGTCGGTGACCCCGGCGCCAAGGTCACGATCAGCGTGGCGCATGCCTGGGACGCGGTGTTCTTCGAGCGCCAGAAACAGTTCGACCAGCTCTTCATGCAGCGCCACCCCAACATCGAGGTCAAGGCCGAGAACACCCCCTGGGGCGAGTTCCGCCAGAAGTACGTGACGCAGGCGGCCGGCAACGCCCTGCCGGACATTATGTACTGCCAGTTCGCCTGGGCCCAGGAGATGATCAAGCAGGGGCTGTTCAAGCCACTCGACGACTACATCAAGAAGGAGCCCGATTTCAACCTGGCCGATTTCACGCCCCAGTCGCTCCAGTCCTACCAGCGCGACGGCAAGCTGTGGGGCATCCCCTACGACGAGGGCCCCGGCAACCTGTACTACAACAAGGACATCTTCGACGCCGCCGGCGAGCCCTACCCGGACGACAGCTGGGACCTCGAGAAGCTCAAAGCGGTGGCGCTCAAGCTCACCAAGGGCGAGGGCCCCGAGAAGCAGTTCGGCCTCGGCGAGCTGCCGAGCCTCGGCGATACCCTGATGGCGCCGCCCTACCTGTTCCCCTTCGGCGGGGCATACCTGGCTGAGCCGAAGGAGGACCAGGTGCTGATCAATCAGCCCGAGGCGGTGGCGGCGTTGGAGTGGTGGGAGGAACTGCGCGCGAAGGGCGCCGTGCCCAGCCCGGCCGACCTGCAGAACGTCGCCTGGCCGGCGTTCCAGTTCGGCAAGATCGCCATGACCTTCCAGGGCTCGTGGGCCACCCCGCCGATCGCGGCCGGCGCGAAGTTCAACTGGGATATCGCCAAGTGGCCCAAGGGCCCCAAGCGCCACTCGACCTTCTCGGCCGGCTCGGCCTACATGATTACGCGCGACAGCAAAAACCCCGACGCGGCCTGGATCTACCTCAACGACTACCTGTCCACCGCCGGGCAGGCCTATATGTGGGGCAGCACCGGCCGCGGCAGCCCGGCGCGCCTGTCGGCCTGGCCGTCGTACCTCGAGTCCAAGTTCGCCCCTCCCGGCGCCAAGCATGTCGAGGAGGCCATGCGGACGATCGCCTCGCACGACATCATCGACCAGCCCACCGGCCCGCGCGTGACGCAGGCGGCGCAGCCGATCTGGGATCTGGTGGTGGCCGGGCAACTGGGCGTCAAGGAGGCGTGCGACCAGGTCTTCGCCGCGGTGGACCCGATCGTGGCGGAGAACCGCGCCTAGTACGCTCACGCGTCCGTTGTTGCGCTTCGCGTCCTGCCTGCTGGCGGGCGCACGCGTGAAACCTGTAGCGAACGGACGCCGTCGCGTACTCCGAGGACGCTGAAGCGTCCGTTCGCCACCGGTTGGACACGGTGTGAGCTGGCCAGCACGCGGTGCACACCGCATCCCGACCTGCGCTTGAGCGCACTGGTGCGGCCAGGTGCGGGCCAGGCCCGCGCCGGCATCATCGCCCGCACGCGCGCCGCAAGAGGTGC
The DNA here is from genome assembly GCA_042408595.1 of Roseiflexaceae bacterium. GTDB lineage: Bacteria > Chloroflexota > Chloroflexia > Chloroflexales > Roseiflexaceae > JBHOQX01. The sequence continues at coordinate 25,268 of JBHOQX010000002.1, forward strand.
GGGGGCCAGGCCCCCCGCGAGATCGTTCTTCTGCTCGCAGGGGCCTGGCCCCTGCGAGCAGGCAAGGAGCAGCCTATGGCAGTGCAGCATGCCGCACAGGCCACCACCCGTCCGACGACGAGGCCGCGGCGCGGCCCGCAGGCGCGCCGGGAAGAGCGTGAGTTCTACCTGTTCATCTCGCTCTGGATCGTCGGCTTCGTGCTGTTCGACGCCGGGCCGATCCTTGCGTCGCTCCTGATCAGCTTCACCAACTGGACGGCGCTCTCGCCGCCCAAATTCGTGGGGCTGCTCAACTATCAGAAGATGCTGGCCGATCCGCTGTTCCGCACCGCGCTGTGGAACTCGCTCTACTTCGGCGTCGGCTCGGTCGGACTCGGCATGATCGTCTCGTTCTTGCTGGCGCTGCTGCTCAACCAGAAGGTCCTCGGCATGAGCGTGTTCCGCACGATCTTCTACCTGCCCTCGGTGGTGAGCGGCATCGCGGTGGCGATCCTGTGGATCATGATCCTGCACAAGGACTTCGGCCTGATCAACTCGGTGCTGGCCTGGTTCGGCATCCGCGGCCCGGGCTGGCTGGTGGATCCGCAGTGGGCCATGCCGGCGCTGATCCTCATGAGCCTGTGGGGCGCCGGCGGCTCGATGGTGATCTATCTGGCCGGGCTGCAGAGCGTGCCGCAGCACCTGTACGAGGCCGCCTCGATCGACGGCGCTGGCCCGTGGGGCAAGTTCCTCAACGTCACTCTGCCGATGATGAGCCCGGTGATCTTCTACAACCTGATCGTCGGCTTTATCGCCTCGATCCAGGGCTTCGTGCTGGTGCTGATCATGACCAACGGCGGCCCGGCCAACGCGACGCTGGTCTACGGGTTGTACCTGTACCGCAACGCGTTCCAGTTCTTCCAGATGGGCTACGCCTCGGCGCTGGCGTGGGTGCTGCTGGTGGTGATCATGCTGATCACCGCCGCGCAGTTCTTCTTCGCCAAATACTGGGTGTTCTACGAGGGCGACCTGAAGCGGTGAGGTGCAACGATGAAGGCTGAAACAACTGGCCGCCCGACACCTCTGGCCTCTCCGGCGCACGGCCCCATGCTCGGGATGCGTGCGCAAAGGCTGCTGCAGAAGGTGATCACCTACGCGCTGCTGGTCGGGCTCTCGATCGTTTTCCTGCTGCCCTTCGGCTGGATGGTCTCGACCTCGCTGAAGGAGTCGCAGGACGTGTTCACCTACCCGCCGAGCTTTCTGCCTTCGAGCTTTGTGTGGCAGAACTACCCGGCCGGCTGGAACATCCTGCCGTTCAACACCTTCCTGATCAACTCGCTGATCGTGACGACCGCCAACGTGGTGGGCAATCTGCTCTCGTGCTCGCTGGTCGCGTTCGGCTTCGCACGCCTCAGGGCGCGTGGGCGCGACGTGCTGTTCCTGCTACTGCTGGCCACGCTCATGATCCCGCGCGAGGTGACGATCGTGCCGCGCTTCCTGCTGTTCAGCCAGCTCAGGCTGGTGAACACCCTCTGGCCGCTGATCCTGCCGGCCTGGTTCGGCTACCCCTTCTTCATCTTCCTGTTGCGGCAGTTCTTCATGAGCATCCCGCACGAGCTCGACGACGCGGCGCGCATCGACGGGGCCTCGACCTTTCGCATCCTCACCGACATCATCCTGCCGCTCTCCGGCCCGGCGCTGGCCACCGTGGCGATCTTCTCGTTCATCGGCAACTGGAGCAACCTGCTGGACCCGCTGATCTACCTGCGCTCGCAGGAGCTCTACACCCTGGCGCTCGGCCTGAACCTGTTCCGCGGCCAGAACTTCACGCAGTTCAACATGCTGATGGCGGTGTCGATCATCACGCTGATCCCGGTGCTGGTGGTGTTCTTCCTGGCGCAGAAGCTGTTCGTGCAGGGTGTGACCCTTACCGGTATGGGTGGGCGGTAGGGATTCCACCCCTGTACCCCATCATGATTCTTGTTTCAATATGCGAGCCGCTGCGCGTGGCAGGCAGCAGGGCTTCGCCCTGGCCCCCTTTCGGCGGCTGTATGTCACGAGGAGCGCAAAATGGTTCGCCGGGCATCCGTAGCTTTCTGAAGCGTACGCCACGTATGACGGAGTAGAACAGCAGCAAGCAGCTGCCCTCATTGCGGAAGGCCGAAGCCAGCTTCTTGCAGCGCTGCTTGACTTCCTCGAACAGGCGCTCGATGCTGTTGTTCGTGCGGATGTTCTTCCAGGGTCGTGCTGGGAAGCTGTAGGCGGCGCGGCTCCGCTCCGGGCCGTAGTCGCCACCGCCCAGCCAGCCGACCATCACGCCACCGGTTGAGTGGGCACGAAGCGCCGCCAGGGCCTGGCTAATCTTGCGCTCGGCTACGGCAGCATGGGCCGGGCCTGGTACGAGGTCAAGGGCCTGCAGCAGAAACGGCGCACCGCGCTGGCTAAAGGGAGTGCGGTCTGTGGCGACACGGGTCATCGCTCCACCATGGTGGCGAATCTCAACCACCATAAGCGGCTGCTCGGCCTGCGGGCCTGCGAGATCAAGCACGGTCCCATTGGCAACGGCAGGACTCGCAGCAGAACCACTGCCGATGTCATGGTCTCAGGCACCGTTGCGGTCCATGCGCTGTAGGCATGTAACACCTCAGCTGCGGACTCGATCGGGAAGAACAGCGCGCCGCCATAGACGCTGGAAACCGGGTAGAGTCGAAACTCTAGGGCGATGAGAATGTCGAAGTTGCCACCACCGCCACACAGGGCCCAGCACAGGTCGGTATTGTGCTGCGGGCTCTCATGACGGAGCTGTCCATCGGCGGTCACCACCTCGGCCGAAAGAACGCTATCTACAGCGGCACCATACTTGCGTAGCAACCAGCCGAGCCCGCCCGACAGGGTATAGCCAACGACGCCAACGTCGCCCGTGGAGCCACTCAACGGCGCTAAGCCGTGGGGTTCGGCAGCGGCTATCACAGAGCGCCAGCGTACGCCAGTCTCGACGCGTGCGGTACGTAGGATGGGGTCGATCTGGATCCCTTGCATGCGCTCGGTGTTCACCATCAGGCCGCCAGGCCAGGAGAAGCCAAAGTTGTGGCCCGTGGCCTTGACGCCAACCGGCAGCTGCTGGTCGCGCGCAAAGCGGTCGGCTACATGCGCGTGTTCGGCGGCTCAGCGAAGATGCTTACTGCGTTACTTTTGGCGCAGTTGGTGCCTGAAGGATTCTAATATTTGGAATGTCCTTGCCAGCAGCTTTCCTTTCACCACAACTTTGCCAAAGTGCATCAAACTGTTCCCGAAAAGACTCGTACCACCGGCCATGACCTTGAGGTGTAAGCTCAAATGTTGGATGTAGTGATTCAGTTGTTCGATGCTGATAAATTTCAACGATAATTCGACCATACGACTCATCAGGATCGATTAGGATCAAGCCAAATGAGGGTATGTACGGCAGTAGCCCTAGTTCAATTGATGCGTCTGATATCTGCGATAGACTGGAAATCCTATTCAAAGTAGGATTAATGGAATCGTTATAGAACGAATCGTACAGAACACCTTTGCTCCTCAGAACAGCTTGTTTGGTTGCAGCACTATCGGGGTCGATAATAATAAACCGTATACGTGCTCCTGCTTTCAAACGACGCTCAAAAACTGCTGCGTAATCTCTCACTGTTCTATTAAGCGTAATACCTGAGACATAAATTGTTCTTGCCTGTAAGAAATATTTGTCTAGCGGTGTACGTTCACGCCAAAAGAGGTCTTCTGCAGAACTTGCATGGGAGCTTCTTTCAACTAAACCTTGCACTGTCGTTAAAATTTTAATGGATGCTTGTACCACGTCTTGATGTACTTGCTCGACGCGGTGACGACTGCCTAAAATCGCAACAGAGAGAAGGGATAATACTGCCAGCGTAAGTGGCCCTATAAACTTTGCATCGGCGAGGCCAATCACATTCATGATAGCGAGAGCTACTGCTAATAGAGCTGTAACATATACATCTATGTTCTCTCCTCGGCGTATGTCTGACCATACCTTTTGCAGAAAGTGCATAGGGCTTTCCTCAAAGCTCAACGCGGGCTTGCTCTACGTGTAATTGTAACACTAGCGTCAATAAGAGCAATGGTAATGCAGAGGGTTTGATTGAGCTGCCCAACTATGATTTAGACCTCTTCCGCCTAAAGTCCCTACCAGTCGATGTAGCCCGATTCCGCCTAAACATCCCTCGGGTTGCGTTGTGCGGGATGGTTTCGTAGACTGCCTCCGGGGGGAGCGACGTGGGGAGTGCCAGCCCTGGCCGTTCCCATGCGACTCCCACTGCTACCATAGCACGCCGCTGCCCCTATGTCAATCTAAGGTGATCGCGCATGCATGTCCCAAAACTCCTCGACCAGGTGCGCGCCGCCATCCGTCGGAAACACTCTGCCATCCGCATCGAAGAAGCGTACGTGCAGTGGATCAAACGCTTCGTCCGCTTTCATACCAAACGTCACCCCACTGAGATGGGCGCCGCGGCGGGTGCGACCTTGCTGACCCATCTGGCGGTGACTGAACATGTCTCCGCCTCCACCCAAAACCAGGCGCTGGCGGCCCTTCTTTTCCTGTAGCGGGAGGTGCCGCACCAGGAACTCGGCACGATTGACTCGTTCGTGCCCGCACCGACCGACGCGTGCCATCCGTCTTGACCAGGGATGCGGTCCACCAGGTTATCGCCTGCCTGACCGGCTGAGTAGTTACTCAGACCATACATCGGGATAATCTCTAGTGTCTGTTCTCCCTGTCTCTTGCTCTCCTTGTCTCTCAATCTGCGAGGCAGTCAGCTACCCGCTCCATCACTTCTCATACGGCTTGCCGACCGCCGCCGGGGGCCGCGCCCGCCCGACCACGCCCGCCAGCACAGTCACCGTGATGACGTACGGCAGCATCTGGATGAACTGAGTCGGCAGGTCGAAGTTGAACCCCTGGATCTTGATCTGCAGCGCATCCGAGGCGCTGAAGATCAGCGCGCCGGCTAGCGCGCCGAACGGCGTCCACTTGCCGAAGATCATCGCCGCCAGCGCGATGAACCCTTTGCCGTTGGTCATCAGATCGTCGAAGTTAAACGAGGCTTCCAGCGAGAACCACGCCCCGGCCAGCCCGGCCACCAGCCCGGCGAAGAAGACATTCAGATAGCGCATGCGGATGACGTCGACCCCCATCGTGTCTGCTGCGCGTGGGTGCTCGCCGATCGCCCGCGTCCGCAGGCCCCACGGCGTGCGGAAGAGCAGCAGGCTCATCACTGGCACCATGATCAGCATCGCGTAGGTGATCGGCTTGTGATCGAAGAAGATCGGCCCGAGCACCGGTATCTGCGCGAGCAGCGGGATCGGCAGCGTCGGCAGCGCCGCGCCGGTGACGCCGCGCTGGTCGAGCGGCAGGATCACATTGTTGCGCAGAAAGCCGGTCACCCCGACCGCCAGGATGTTGATCACGGTGCCGCTGATGATCTGGTCGGTCTTGAAGCGGATGGACAGCAGCGCGTGTAGCAGCACCGTCACCCCGCCGGCCAGGATGGCGGCCAGCAGCCCGATCCAGCTGCTGCCGAACAGCAGCGCGGCGATGAACCCGATGCACGCGCCCATCAGCATCAGCCCTTCGATCGCGATATTGATCACGCCGGAGCGCTCACACAGGATGCCAGCGATCGCCCCCAGCGCGATCGGCGTCGCCAGGCGCACCGTGCGCGAGAGCAGGTCGACGATGTCGGTGCGGCTGCCGGCGATCGCCCACAGGAGGATGATCACGATCACGCTGAAGATCAGCACCGCGATGTAGGGCGTGGTCAGCCCCTGGCTCGGGCGAAACAGCAGGTAGAAAGCCCCGGCGATCAGCAGCCCGCAGATGACCCCGACCGTCAGCACTGTCGGCAGCGGGATGTCGAGCAGCGGCGGGTCGACCGGGCGGGCGCCGGGCCAGGTGATGCGCAGCGTCGAGACCTTGGCGAACTCGACCGCCCGGCTGACCAGCCAGAAGAGCAGCGCAGCGACGAGCATGCCGACGATCCCGACAATTTGCGCCCGGTTCAGACGAAAGCGATCAGCCATGGCGGACCCTCTGGGTGAATGGTGGCCGGCGGACGACGAAGGACGGAGGACAAAGGCATGCCTGACCACGATCATGGCCGTACGATTTGGCACGGCCTGCATTCGTCCTTCGTCCACCGTCCTCTGCCGTCGACCATTCAGCACTCAGCACGCACGACTCATCATCCGCCCCACCCGCGGGTGAAGATCGTCTGCACGCCGCCGCCCTCCTTGAGGCGGTAGATCCAGCGGACGATCTGCGGCGCGGCGACGAAGGTGATCACCAGCGCCTGGACGATATTGATCAGGTTGATCGAAATGCCGCTCTGCAGTTGCATCAGCCCGGCGCCGTTGCGCAGCGCGCCCCAGAAGATCGCCGCCGGGACGATCCCGAGCGGGTTGCTGCGGGCCAGCAGCGCGATCGCGATGCTGTCGAAACCGTAGCCGGCGGAGAAGGCCGCCTTCAGGTTATGCTCCAGCCCGAGCACCTGCGATGCGCCGGCCAGCCCTGCCAACCCGCCGCTCAGCGCCATCGCCAGCACGAAGTTGCGCGTGATGCTCATCCCGGCGTACTGCGCGGCGTCCGGGTTTGCGCCGACGGTGCGGATCTCGAAGCCGATCGTCGTCTTGCTCAGCAGCCACCAGACGCCGACCGCCGCCAGGACCGCAAGGATGAACCCGGCGTGCAGCCGGTAGTCCGCCCCGAACAGGTAGGGCAGCTCGGCCGTGGGCTGGATGAAGGGCGTGCGGGGCGCGCTGGAGCCGGTGTCGCGGAACGGCCCCTTGATCAGGTAATCGGTGAGGCGGATCGCGATGTAGTTGAACATGATCGTCGTGATCACTTCATGTGCGCCGGTCTTCGCCCGCAGGTAGCCGGGGATGGCGCCCCAGGCCGCCCCGCCGAGGATGCCGATCGCGATGGCGAGCGGCAGATGAATAACCGCCGGCAGGCCGGTGATCGCGAACCCGGCGACCGCCGCGGCCATCGAGCCCATGGCGATCTGCCCCTCGACGCCGATGTTGAACAGCCCGCACTTGAAGCCGAGCGCCACGGCCAGGCCGCCGAGGATGTACGGCGTCGCTTCTACCAGCGTTGAGGCGAACGCCTTCGGCGAGCCGAGCGCGCCTATGAACAGCCCGGAATAGGCCGCCACGACGCTCGCCCCGCTCAAGAAGATGATCAGCGCGCCGATCGCCAGGGCGGTGATGATCGCCAGCAGCGGCACGGCAAGATCGAGCAGCAGCCCGCGCCAGGTGAACGGCCGGCGGCCACGGTGCGCGCTATCCGTCCCCGGCAGCGGCGTCGGCGAATCATCGGCCGTGCCGGCCGCGCCCGGTCGCTCGATCTCCGGCGCGGCCTCGCTCGGCGCGCCCTCAGGCCGTGTCGACATGCGCTCTCTCCACGCCGGCAGCGTCCTGCCCGTTCACGATGCCGGCCATCAGCAGCCCCAGGCCCTCGCGTGTCGCGTCCTCGGCCCGCACGGTGGCGATGATCCTGCCCTTGAACATCACCGCGATCCGATCGGCCAGCGCCATCACTTCGTCGAGCTCGGCCGAGACCAGTAGCACCGCCGTGCCGCTGTCGCGCTGGCGGACGATCTCGCGGTGGATGAACTCGATCGAGCCGACATCCAGCCCACGCGTCGGCTGAGCGGCGACCAGCAGGCGCACCGGGCGTGACAGCTCGCGTGCGATCACGACTTTCTGCTGGTTCCCGCCGGACAGCGCGGCGGCCGGCGTCTCGATGCTCGGGGTGCGCACATCGAACGCGCGCACTAGCTTCTCGGCCCACGCGTCGATCGCCCGGGGGTCGATCACGATGCCGTGGGCGAACGGCGGCTGATAGTAGGTCGAGAGCACCAGGTTATCCTCGATCGGGTAGCTCAGCACCAGGCCGTGGCGGTGGCGGTCCTCTGGCACGTAGGCGACGCCAGCCTCCAGCACACGCCGCGGCGAGGCGTTGGTCAGGTCGCGCCCGCCCAGCAGCACACACCCGGCCTCGACGTGGCGCAGCCCGGTGATCGCCTCCACCAGTTCGGTCTGGCCGTTGCCCTGCACTCCGGCGATGCCCAGCACCTCGCCGGCGCGCACCTGCAGGCTCAGGCCGTCCACTGCGGCGGTGCGCCGGTCGTCCAGCACGCGCAGGTCGCGCACGTCCAGCACGACCTCGCCGGGCGTCGCCGGGCCTTTCGCCACGACCAGCTCGACATCGCGGCCGACCATCATCGCCGCCAGGTGCTCCTCGTCGGTCTGGGCCGGGGTGGTCATCCCGACCACCCGGCCGCGGCGCAGCACGGTGATCCGGTCGGCGATCTCGAGCACTTCCTTGAGTTTATGGCTGATGAAGATGATCGACTTGCCCTGGGCGCGCAGCGCGCGGATGACCTCGAACAGGTCCTCGGTCTCCTGCGGGGTGAGGACGGCGGTCGGCTCGTCGAGGATCAGGATGTCCGCGCCGCGATAGAGCGCCTTGATAATCTCGGCGCGCTGCTGCACGCCGACCGGCAGGTCCATCACCAACGCCTCGGGCGGCACGTCGAGGCCGTACTGCCGGGCGAGCGCGCGGATGCGCTGGTTGGCAGTCAGCTCGTCCAGCAGTATCCCGCGCGTGATCTCGGTGCCGAGGGTAATGTTTTCGGCGACCGTCAGCGTCGGTACCAGCATAAAGTGCTGGTGGACCATGCCCAAGCCGCGGCGGATGGCGTCCGCCGGCCCGTGGATAGCCACCGGCTCGCCGTTGATCAGAATCTGGCCCTCGTCCGGCCTGTATAGGCCGTAGAGGATGTTCATCAACGTGGACTTGCCGGCGCCGTTCTCGCCGAGCAAGGCGTGGATCTCACCCGGCTCGAGGGCGAAGCTGACACGGTCGTTCGCAAGCACGCCGGGGAAGCGTTTGGTGATGTTGCGAACCTCGAGCACGGGCGACATAGGCCCTCCACCGGTGCGGGGGGTATAGTTCGGCGGTCAACGTGCAGCGTGCCGGGTTCAACGTGCAGCGTTCAGAGTTGCCGAGAGCAACTCTGAACGCTGCGCCAGCACGCCGACCTTTTTTACTCCAGGCCGGTCTTGATCGAACCGTCGGCCAGGCCCTTCTGGATCTCCTGAAGCTTGGTCTTGACCGCGGCCGGGATCTCCGCATCGGTGTCATGGAACGGCGCCAGGCCAACGCCTTCGCTCTTGGCATCGTTCACCACCGTCTGGCCCTTGAAGGTGCCATCGACCGCCGACTTGATCGAGAGGAACACGGCGTTATCCACCCGCTTGACAGCGCTGGAGAGGATTTTGTTCGCGCCGGGGGCTTTGCCGTTCTGGAAGGTCGTCACGTACTCGTCCTGGTCGACGCCGATCACATAGACACCCTGCTGCGCCGCGGCCTGAATGGCGCCCGAGCCGGTCTGCCCGCCGGCGCCGAAGATCACGTCTGCGCCCTCGGAGATGAAGCTCTTGGCCGCCTCCGCGCCGCGCGCGCGGTCGGTGAACGAATCGATGTAGACGAATTTGACCTGGATATCCGGCTTGATCGATTTCGCGCCGGCCTGATACCCCTTGACGAACTTCTCGACTGGCGGGATCTGCACGCCGCCGACCACCGCGATCGTGCCGCTCTTGCTCATCGAGGCGGCCAGGGCCCCGGCCAGGTAGCCGGCCTGGTCTTCGCGGAAGACCAGCCCCTCGACGTTCGGCAGCGGCGGGTCATAGGCGAAGTCGACAATCGCGAATTTGGTGTTCGGGTGCTTGTTCGCGGCCTCCTTCACGGCGTCGCCCATCAGGAAGCCGACCGCGATCACCATATCGAAGCCCTGATTGATGAATTGCTCGATGTTCTTGAGATAATCGGCCTGGGCCTGCGTCTCGATGAATGCCGTCTCGACGCCGAGCTCCTTCTCGGCGCGCTTGAGCCCCTCGAAGGCATACTGGTTGAATGTGCCGTCGTTGACCTTGCCGACGTCCGTCACCAGACCGACCTTGAGCTTCTTGCCGCCCTCGGGGGCCTTGGTCGGCTCGGGCGCCTTGGTTGGCTCGGGGGCCTTGGTCGCCTCGGGGGCCGCCGTGGGTGCAGGAGCGGTGGTCGGGGCCGGCGCGGTCGTCGGCTGGGCTGGGGCCGCCGTGGGCTGTGCCGCGCCGCCGCCGGCGCCGCAGGCCGCCAGCAGCGGAACCAGCAGGGCCAGCGCGAGCAGCATCGCGGGCAGCGACTTTCGCATGGGAATCTTCCTCCTTCACAGCAGGACGCTCGGCACAAAGGGCGTCTCGCGCGCCGGGCGGGAGCCGCCCCCCACGCATCTCGTGCGGTGCGCGATGATCGCTCGCTCCGCCGGGGTATGCGACTTTTCCCGCCACACCGCGCCAAACGCTTCTCTATGCCTTGGGTGCCGGTGATTATAGCAGCGAAGAAGGCTTTACGCAACCGGCGCGGCCGAGATACGGCGACGATAGGCTCGTGTGGCGTATGTCGGCGATGGGTGGCATCTGGCGCGCGGGTGGGCGGCACCGAGCGGTGTATGACCAGGGCGTATGGTGATGAACGGTGGTCTGTGCACTACAGCAATCCTGTCTGAGGGGGCACGATATTCATCGTGCCCATGCGCATCAAGTTAAGCGACCTCCGTGCGATGGGGTACGGGAACAACCTCTGGGAGGTCTAGCAAGAGCTGGTAGGTATTTGGCGCTTGCTTGCGACGATTCATGCGGCAGCCCGCAGCCAGACAGCGGCAAATCT
>JBHOQX010000014.1:0-45429 GCA_042408595.1 Roseiflexaceae bacterium
GAGTCAACCACGGCATCGCTGGCAGTGACGCGCCACGAGCCTGCGGGCGACCAGGGGCCAAGCCGCGCGTGTTCCCGAACGTTGCCGGGGCCTGGCGATCGTCACGAAGACGCTTGTGTACAGACTTTTGTTGCGGTATAAAGCGCCAACACGCCGTTACGCGCACAGAACCCGAGTAGGATGCCACCGGCGCCCCACCCGCGCGGATCGCACCGTACGCGGATGGAGCTGTGCGGGAGGACGCGGTGGCTCAGACCTCGATCGTACTCGTTCATGCGCATACCCTGTTCCGCGAGGGGCTCCGTCAAAATATCCTGAGTGCGAATGAGTACCGGATCGCCGGCGAGGCCAGCAACGGCCAGCAGACGATCCAACTCGTGGGTTATATGGCACTTCTCTAGAACCTGGTCTGGACTGTCGACCTGGAGACGGTGAAGCGCTTGAGCATCAGCATCGCAAAGGCGAGATGTGTAAGCCAGCCAGCATCGCGGACGATTGTTCATAACCGCGAGCCACCTGACGCGAGCGCGCCATCTGCGCGAACCTGCCTTCAACGGCCTACCGGCTCAGCGGCAGGGCCACACCGCGCCTGGCGGCGGGCAGCTTGACGATGTCCAGCCGCATGCGATGCACCACAGGGTCGGGGCGATCCCCATCGATTCGGCTATGGTTGCTTGCACCTGGGCAGCCCAGGCGGCCGCCCGGGCGCTTCTGTTCGAGGGCCGCGGGGAACAAGCACGGCCACCAACGCCGACGGAGACAGCGAGATACACCTTGCTGCCCCGACAGCGTGTGTGACCGTGGTAACCTGCGCGCGCCCCGCTTTCCGGACGACAGCGTACAGGTATCCGAGATCGCCGCCTGCGGATGGTGCGCCCTATCCGCCTTTGGCCATCACTGAGGTCAGGCGGATAGGGGTTTCGTATTATGTTTGGAGTCCATCACGATCAGGCAGCGACGTACAGAACAGGCTCTAGCAACCGCAATATAGCGTTGTGCTCCCCGTGCTCGCTCCAGCGTTGATGATGTTGGGCATCAACGCCTAGCTCCGCACGATCAGACTCTCATCGCGGTTCTTCTCGCCCTCTTCCAGCAGCATGATCGGGATGCCGTCCTCGACCGGGTAGCGGTAGCCGTTGCGTCGGTTGACCAGCCACTCCTTGCCGGCGGCATCGGTCATCAGTTCGACAGGCCCCTTGTCGCCCGGGTCGGCCAGGATCGACAGCAACTCCGGACTGATGCCTCGTCGTTCGCCGCCCCCGCCCGTCCCGGTGACCGGCGACAGGTCGAAGACGCTGTCCTCGCGATACTGCTTGATCGCCCGGAAAATGACGAACGCAAGCCCGACCAGCGCCAGGATGCCGAGCACCCGCAGCAGATTCTTCATACCATCTCCTCCTCTGGCTTACAGGGTCACCAGCCTACGGCGAACGTGGCGATCACGGCGATCGCGGCGCATCGCTCTGCCGCCCGGTGTCCGTCGTGGCTCATCCGTTCTTCTCAGGTTCAGACCGTATGCGCCGCGGCGACAAACGCGCGAATCTTCCCGCTATCTTTCACACCATCGGTCTCGACGCCACTGCTCACATCGACACCCCACGGGCGCACCCGGCGGATCGCCGCAGCGACGTTTTCTGGTGTGAGCCCGCCGGCCAGGATGATCGGGCGCTCCCCGGCCAGGGCTGCGGCGGCATCCCAATCGGCGACGACACCGGCGCCGCCATAGGATCCGGGAACGTGCGCGTCTACCAGCAGCCGCGCCGGAGCGTCGCGCCAGGCTGCGGCTTCGGGCGTGCCCAGGCGGATGGCCTTGAGCACCTCGCAGCCCCGGAGCGCCTCCAGCAGCGCGATATCTTCGTCGCCGCTGAGCTGGATCGCATCCAGAGGGCACGTCTCAGCGATCGCCAGCATGCGCGCCGGGGCCTCGTTCACGAAGACGCCGACCAGCCGTGGGCGGGCCGGCGCCCGGCGCAGGGCGGCGGCGATCGTCGCGGCCTGCTCGACCGTTACCTGCCGCCGGCTCGGCGCGAAGATCAGGCCCACATAGGCTGCGCCGCAGGAGGCGGCCACGAGCGCGTGCTCCACCGTGCGCACGCCGCAGATTTTAACGACGGCCATCGCGCTACTCGCTGCCGGGCGTCTCGCTGGCGGCCGGCGTGCGGCGCGGCCGGCGCTTCGGCGCGGCTTCGGCGGCAGGTACGGCCTCGGCCACCGGCGCAGGGGCGGCCTCCGCCGGCGGGGCCGCCTTGCGCCGGCGCGAACGCGACGCTGGCGCCGGCGTGGGCGTTTCGGCCGCAGGCGCGGCCTGCTGCACCGCGTCGTCCGGCTCGATCACCGGCTCAGCAGCGGGGGCCGGCTTGCGCCGCCGCGAGCGGCTGCGGCGCGCCGGGGCCGCCACCTCTTCTTCGGCAGGCGCAGCGAGCAGATCGTCCGCCACGACATCCGGCCCTGGATGCGCGATCAGCGGCGGCACATCCACCGGCACATCAAGGGGTTCGACCGGCGTGTCCAGCACTTCGACCGGCACGCCCGGCGCCTCGGCCGGCTCCGCCTTGACGAGCGCCGGCTGGTCGGGCGCGTCCGCCTCCGCGGCCGGCGCAGCCAGCCGATAGACGGCGCGGCTGCCCTTCCCGCTGCGCTGCAGCATGCCGCTATTGATCGCCTGCTTGATCAGCGTGCGCAGCTCTTCGTTCGAGCGGTGGATCGCGGCGCGGTTGCGCGCGTCGCGCAGCGCATCGTGCAGTTGCACGAACGAAAGGGGCCGGCCGCTGGCTTCGAGCACCGCACGCAGCACTGCCCAATCGTCCTCCGTGAACACCACTGCCAGGATCGGCGGCGGCGCCTCCTCGACTGGTGCGGGCTCCGGCGCCTCCCCGGCCGGCGCGGGCTCCGGCTCCAGCATCTCCCCCGCGTAGCCATTCTGAATCACCTGCGCCAGCAGGTCGTCGAAGCGGCTGTCGGGGATCGCCGGCTCCACGTCGAGCTCCGACAGGTCGAGCGCCGGCAGGTCGATCGGCTCCACCTCCGACACCTGGTCGAGGTCGGTGAACTCCTCGGCAGGCGGCGCGGCTTCGGTGGTGCGGGCCCCACCGCGCGGGCGGCGGCGGCGGCGCGGGCGGCCGCTCAGTGGGCGGCCGTCGATCCGCGGCTCCGGGCCGGCCTCGGTGGGCGGGGCCGGCTCTTCCTTCAGGTCGAGCGCGAACTGCGAGAGCTTGTATGGGTCTTCGCCGGGCAGGAAGACTTCGTTCACCGTGCCGTTGGTGAACACCTGCACCTTGCCGCGCCGCTCGGCGTCCAGCACGAAGTCCTTGAACTTGGCGAACGGCTTACCGGACAGATCTTTGTAGCGGTTCTCGCGGAACTCGCCGCCCATCAGCTCCTTCATCAGGAGCTTGAGCGAGCCGAACGAGCAGACGTAGCCACGCTCGCGGGCCAGGTGGATGGCCCGAATCAGCACATCGTACACATCCGGCTCGCCAGCGTCGGCGAGCGGCTCGGCGGCCGGCTCCGGCGTGGCGACCTCGGCCGCAGGCGGGCGCGGCGGCCGGCCCTGGCGACCGCTCGGGCGGGCGGGCGGCGCGGCCTCCTCCGCCTCCTCGGTGTCGGTCTCACGGCCTTTTTCCGGCATCCGGGCGCGCGGCTGGTCGGCCACCAGCTGGCTCGGCTTTTTCCCGATCAGCGACTCGTAGAAAATAAACTCGTCGGCGCTTTGCGCCAGGTGCGACGAGGCCGCCCCGCCGACTCCGATAATGATCACCTCTTTGCCCTGCTGGCGGATGGTGTTCACCAGTGGGATGAAATCGCGGTCACCTGTCGCCAGCACGAATTTGGCGATATTCGGGTTGGTGAACAGGGTTTTCATCGCGTCGACGCAGAGGTTCATGTCGACGCTGTTCTTGATCGCGCGGCCGGTGCGACCGAGATCACGGTCGTAGTAATAGGTGGGCACGTACATCGGCTCGATGCCATTGGCATAGAGCGCACTCGTGACACGGGGATACCGGTACCAGTCGGCGTAGGCGCGGGCGATCACGACGCGGCCGAGATCCTCGCAGCGATCCATGATCGACTCGAAGTTCGGATTCGCGTCGAGCTTGTCGCGGACGCTGACATAGACGTTTTCAAAATCGATGAAAACGGCAACGTCCGACGTGCGGCTATCGTTTGCCATGTGTTGTGAACTTCACTCCTTTGAGGCTGGAACAGCGGATCGGGCGGCGCGCCGTCAGAATGGCACGGCCAGCATCGCTGCAAAGCCCGCCCCTGCTGCGCGCGACGGCGTGGCCGGCGCGGCCCAGCGACGGGCCAGCCGGCGCCCAGCGCGGCGCCCACGAGGGGCGGCGCAGAGGCGCGGCGGGCGCGTCCAGCGGGCCGGGCGCGGCGTCCGGGTGCGCGTCGATCCGTTGTTAAGGTTCGAAACAGTTTCGTGATCAAGCGTCGGCCGCGGGGTCGCCATCCACCGCACCAACGTGCTGACAGGCTAACTATAGCACCAGAACGCTGAGTTCGCAACCGGCTTGCAAGTCAGCGGCGATACACCAGGATCTTGGCGGGCTGCGCCCGCCACACCTCCCCGGTTCAGATAGCGTCTCAGCGTTCACAGCGCAGCGTGCAAACGTTGAAGGAGCTTTACCCTCCACCCAGGAGGTACGCGGTCACCCACACCGCGGGCGGGGTCGTGGCGGGGGGGGGTGCTCCGCCACACCTCCCCACGGCGTACGTTCTGTGAACCCCTGACCATATGAACTCTGAACGCCTATCGCACGGCGCGGTACAGCGCCAGAGCGCGCGCCCGCTGCACGTCGTGATCGACGATCGGGGCGGGGTAGTGCCGGCCGATCCGGATCCCGGCGCGGCGCTGCACCTCGGCGGGCATGGCCCAGGGCTCGTGGATGTATTCGTCGGGCACGTTCGCCAGCTCGGGCAGATAGCGCCGCACATACGCGCCCTGCGGGTCGAACTTCTTGCCCTGGCTGACCGGGTTGAAGACCCGGAAGAACGGTTGCGCATCGGTGCCCGTACCGGCCACCCACTGCCAGCCACCGTTGTTCGCTGCGTGGTCGGCGTCTACCAACTTCTGCAGAAAGTGCCGCTCGCCCCAGCGCCAGTCGATCAGCAGGTCCTTGACGAGGAACGAGGCGGCGATCATGCGGGCGCGGTTATGCATCCAGGCCTCGGCTTCGAGCTGGCGCATCGCCGCATCGACGATCGGGTAGCCGGTGCGCCCGGCGCGCCAGGCGGCGAAGAGCGCCGAGTCGTTCTCCCAGGCGAGCTGATCGTACGCCGGGCGGAACGCGCCGCGGAGCACATAGGGAAAGTGGAACAGAATCTGGACGTAAAACTCGCGCCAGGCAAGTTCCGCGATCCATTTTTCCGCTGAAGCATGGCGATCCGAGATCGGAGAGTTGTGGCGGGGCCGCGACGAACGACCCGGCGGATCGCTCGCCTCCGATCTCCAGGCACGTGCCACATCAAGCGCCCCCCGCAGCGCAGTCACCATCGCGACACAGCCGAAGTGGATATAGGGCGATAGCCGCGAGGTGGACGGAAGCGCCAGCACGTCGCGCTCCGCCCCATACGACCCGATCCCGTGCGGGTTCGCCGGATCCAGAAAGGCGCGCAGCCGGTCAAGGCCGGCGGTCTCGCCGCCGCGCGGCAGCTCCACGCCGGGGAGCGCCGGGGGCTCCGGCAGCGGCAGCGAGCGGGCGGCCTCCGGCACGGAAGCGAAGGGTGGGAGGTCGGATTCCGGCGGCGGGGTATGCTCCTGCTCGATGGCGGCGCGCCAGGCGCGGAAATAGGGGGTGAAGACGGTGTACGGCTGGCCGTTCGCCGTGCGGAGCGCGCCCGGGGGCACAGCGGTCGTATCATGCGATGCAGCGACACTCAGGCCGGCGGCCCGGAGCGCGGCGCTCACCTGCTCGTCGCGGCGGCGGGCGTAGGGCGTGTAGTCGCGGTTGAAGCGCACTCCGGAGGCGCCGCAGCGCTCCGCCAGGGCACGCAGCTCCGCCGCCGGGTCGCCACGCCGGATGATCAGGCGCGAGCCGCGGGCGCGGAGCTGGGCGTCCAGGTCGTGCAGCGCCTCGAACAGAAAGCGCACGCGCGCCGGGCTCATGCGCGGCGAGCTGAGGATCGCGTCATCGAGCACGAAGACCGGGATGACCTGCCCGCCGCTTTCGCGCAGGGCGCTGCCGAGGGCCGGGTTGTCACGCAGGCGCAGGTCGCGCCGGAACCAGTGGAGGAGCATGGAGCAATAATGCATTGATGCGCGATGAATGTTCTGCCCAACCTACGGGCGCGGCGGCCAGGCGGATGTCGGGTGCGGGTGCCAGGAGCGGGGCAGGCCTGCGGCCTGCCGAAAAGCGCTGGGGCGCCCGAGGTCACCCTGGAGAGGCTTTGCCTCTCCAGGATCGCACCACCCTGTCTGTTCCTGGAGGTCACACGTCGCTACGCCGGTTCGCCCTCGCCCGCCGGGCAGCAGCGGTACTCCTGCGATTTGTCCAGCAGCTCGATCTTGCGCGCCAGCAGCTTGTTCTCCAGTTCCATGCGCTCTAGCTCCAGCTGGATCTGGCGCTCGAGCGCTGGCTCGCAGGTGCCGCAGGTGTCAAGGCAGCCCTTGACGATCACCCCGGCGGTTGGGAGCGAGGTACGCCGGGTGTAGCCGATCTGCGTCTGGGCCTGCTTCGACACCTCACGGGTCTCCGGGTCGAGCAGCCCGGCCTCGACCAACTGCTTATCCACCGCCGCCAGGGCGGCGTCGCGCACCGCTCTCGGCAGTGGCTCGGCGGCGGGCTCGACGGCGACGGCGGTCGCCAGCCGCCCGGCGGCCAGCGCCACCCGCCCACCGGCAAGCCCGACCTGGCCGGCTTGTGCATACTGCGCAACGCTCTGCAGGCCGCGCGCCTCGATCTCCAGACGTGTCTTGGCGGTGGCCGGCACCTCCTGGGGAATGGCGGCGAGCTGCCCGACGGCGCGGATCGGGTTGGCCGGCACCGGCATCAGCGCCGCCGGGTCGATCACCCGGCGCTCGACCGAGACCAGCTCAAAGGTGATCGTCTCGGTCTTGTTGATCCGGTAGAACAGGTAGGTTACGGCATGGCAGCGATTAGGATTGCTGAACTCGCGCGACGACGACTCGAAGTGGTCCTCGGATTCGCCTTGCTGGTGGGCGCGGGTCGAAACCTCGCCGATCGACAGCGAGTGCGCCTTGCGCGTCGCCTCGACCGACTGGTGGTCGGCCATCTCGGCATGGGCGCGATGCTCGCGCAGATAGTCGCTGGCGGATTGGGCGTTATGGCTGCCACGGGCGTTGGTATCGGCGCTGACGGAGAAGAAGCCGAGACTGCCGCTGGCGTCGCCGTGGAAATCCCACGAGCCGCTGGACGAAGCGCGGTTTTCGCCGCGATCCACCACGTTCTCATCCGTCATGAAGGTGCGCAGCGCCTGCATGCGATACTGATCCTCCGACAGTTGCTCGCTGCGGTAGCTCAGGTTGGTCTCACTGTCGAAGCTGAAGCGGCTGCGGCGGTCGGTGGTCGCCAGGCGCACTTTTTCACCCGGCAGGAGGGTGGTGCTGTACACGATGTCGCCGAGCGCCAGCGGGCCAGAGCAGCGGGTAAAACGGGTGTGGATGATCACTTCGACCCGCACCGTCTGGCCGCCGGGGACACGCACCGCGGTCGGAAAGACCAGGCGGCGGCGCATGTCCACCACATCGCAGGTCGGCGCGGTGTCCAGGTCAGGGCAGCAGGGGATGTTGGCGTACGGGGTGAGCGTAGCTTGCGGATCCATGGGGTTGCTCCTTTGCATCGCGCAAGGTTGATACTGCCTAAAAGAACAGCCCTGGCGCGCGTTTTCGGAGTTGGGCGCCGGGCGCGTTGGGGCGAGCGGGGTCAGAACCGGGCGAGCGCCTGTGCTATACTGCACCGCGTCGGTGGCTGCCGCGTGGTGATCAGCGGCGCGGCCCACAGCACAGCGCGCGCAAACACGCCCGTTCACCCGGGCAGTTGGCGCAGGATGCGGATTCACCCGTTCAGGGCATCCCGCGGCGGAGATGCAATGCAATCGTCCTTCCCCCCACTGGCAGCGCACCGCCTGCCGCGCGGAGCCACGCCGGCGCTGGAAACGTACTGGGCGATGCCGCCAGATGACCTGCTCGCGGCGCTCGGCAGCGGGCCAGCCGGCCTGAGCGACGCCGAAGCCGCCGCGCGGCTGGCCCGTTATGGCCCGAACCAGCTCCACGCCCGCCAGCGGGCCGGCGCGCTCCGGACCTTCCTGCGCCAGTTCACCAGCCCGATCATCCTCATCCTGCTCTTCGCCACCACGGTTTCCGCCGTCCTGGGGGACTGGATAGACGCTGCGATTATCCTTGCGATCATTCTGGGCAGTGCAACCCTCAGCTTCGCGCAGGAGTATCGCGCCGACGCCGCCGCCGAAAAGCTGCGCGCCCAGGTACAGATGACAGCGACCGTTGTGCGCGACGGCCAGCCGCGCAGCATCCCTATGACCGAGGTCGTCCCCGGCGATATCGCTCTGCTTTCAGCCGGGAGCCGCGTCCCTGCCGATGGTGTGCTGCTGGAAGCGAAGGATCTCTTTGCGAATCAGGCGGTCCTCACCGGCGAGGCGTTCCCGGTCGAAAAGCACACCACGCCGAGTCCGCCGGGCGCGACGCTGGCGGCGCGGGGGAACTGCGTCTTCTTTGGCACCAGCATCAGCAGCGGCAGCGGGCGGATGCTGGTGGTGCAGACCGGCGCGGCGACGGCACTCGGCGGGATCGCCGCGCGGCTGCAGACCCGCCCGCCAGAGACGGACTTCGAGCGCGGCATCCGCCGGCTGGGCGCGCTGCTCAGCGAGGTGACCCTGCTGCTGGTCCTGGCGGTCTTCGCGGTGAACGTCTTTTTCAGGCAGCCGGTGATCGACTCGCTCCTGTTCTCGCTCGCCCTAGCGGTCGGGCTGACGCCGCAATTGCTCCCAGCGATCATCAACATCAACCTATCGCGCGGGGCTCAGGCCATGGCGCGCGCCGGGGTGATCGTGCGGCGGCTGGCCGCGATCGAGAACTTCGGCGCGATGAACGTGCTCTGCACCGACAAGACGGGCACGCTGACGCTTGGAGTGGTGCGGCTCGACGGCGCGCTTGACCCGGACGGCCACCCGTCCGATGCCGTCCGTCGCGCCGCCTGGCTGAACGCCCGCCTGCAATCCGGGCTGCCGAATCCGCTGGATGAAGCGATCTGCGCCGCCTCGCCGCCGCCTGGAACGGATGGGGTTGTCAAGGTTGACGAGGTGCCATACGACTTCAGCCGCAAGCGGTTGTCGGTCGTGGTGCGCGATGGGGCGCGGTTGGAACTGCTGATCAAGGGGGCGTTCGAGCAGGTATTAGCGGTCTGCACCACGGTCGCGCGGGCGGGGGGCAGCGCGCCGCTCGATGACGCGCTGCGGGCGGCATTGCGGCAGCGTTTCGCCGCCTGGAGCGCGCAGGGGTACCGCGTGCTCGGCGTCGCCGCAGCGGATGTGACACACCACGGCGAGCCGCCGGCCCACGGCTACACCCGCGACGACGAGCGCGACCTGACCTTTCTCGGCTTTCTGCTGTTTCTTGACCCGCCGAAGCCAGGTGTGGCAGCGGTAATCGGCGACCTGCGGCAGCTCGGCGTGGCGCTCAAGATAATCACCGGCGACAACCGGCTGGTGGCGCAGCATGTGGCGCAGCAGCTCGGGCTGGATGCCAGCCGGGTCGTGACCGGCGGCGAACTGACGGCGCTTCCCAGCGAGGCGCTGCCGCGCGTGGCTGGCGAGGCCAGCCTGTTCGCCAAGGTCGATCCGAACCAGAAGGAGCAGATCATCCGGGCGTTGCGGCAGAGTGGCGCGGTCGTCGGCTACATGGGCGATGGGATCAACGACGCACCCGCGCTACATAGCGCCGATGTCAGTATCTCGGTGGACACGGCGGTGGATGTGGCGAAGGACGCGGCGGACTTCGTGTTGCTCCAAAAGGACCTGGCGGTCTTGCACCAAGGGATCATCGCCGGACGCACAACTTTTGCCAACACGCTCAAGTATGTGTTCATGGCAGTCAGTGCGAATTTCGGTAATATGTTCAGCGTCGCCGGGGCAGCGCTCTTTCTGCCCTTCCTGCCGATGCTGCCGAAGCAGATCCTGCTGATCAACGTGCTGACCGATCTGCCCGAGATGACTATCGCTGGCGACAATGTCGACTCGGAACAGATCGCGCGGCCAGAGCGCTGGGATATCGGCGGCATTCGCGACTTTATGCTTGTCTTCGGGCTGCTCAGCTCGGTGTTCGACTACCTGACATTCGGGGTACTCTGGTGGTGGCTACGCGCCGGCCCGGCGCTGTTTCACACCGGCTGGTTCGTCGAGTCGGTCTGGTCGGCGACGCTGGTGGTCTACGCCATCCGGACGCGCCTGCCCCTGTGGCGCAGCCAACCCAGCCGGCTGATGCTGCTGGTGACCGGCGCGGTCCTGCTGGTCGTCCTGGCCCTGCCGTACTCGCCCTTGGCCGGACTGCTCGGTTTCACGCCACTGCCCGCCTGGCTGCTGCTGCTGCTCGGCGGCATCGTCGCACTATATGTCGCCGCGGCGGAGGCGATGAAGCGGTGGTTCTACGCAAGGCCAGGGCGATAAGGTGGAACGCAGACACCCCCACCGTACTACAGGCCAGCGATTGTAGCGCGCCAGGGCCCATCGCACGCGCGGTCCCCGCCACATAGCGCCCCTCAGCGCACCGCCCGCCTCACCAGCGCGCCGATCCGCTCCGCTTCGGCGGCGGTCAACGCCGTCAGCGCGAAGGCGGTGGGCCACATCGCCCCATCGTCGAGGTGCGCCGCGTCGTTGAAGCCGAAGGTCGCATAGCGTGTGTTGAATTTCGAGGCGGGCTGAAAAAAGCAGACAACCTTGCCGTCCCTGGCATACGCCGGCATCCCGTACCAGGTTCTCGGCACGAGGTCCGGCGCGCTGGCTGTGACGATCGCGTGGATCCGCATGGCCATGGAGCGATCCGGCTCCGGCATCTCGGCGATCTTCGCCAGCACGTCGCGTTCCCCGGCCGCCTTGTCTTTCTGCGCGCGCGCTTCCGCCTTCAGCTCCCTGGCGCGCTCCTGCATCGCGGCGCGTTCCTCGTCGGTGAATGTGCGGGGCTGCTTCGCGGCGGCGCCCGGTGTGCGCTTCTTGCCTGGCTGGCTCATGGCAACCTCCTTGTGTTTGTTTCGCAGGCTTGTGGCGCCCGGCCTCCGGGCCGATCTACCCCGCGACGCGCAGCGCATCCAGGATCGCCTCGGCGTCGTAGACGCAGCCGCCCCAGACGCCGCCGCTGGCGTGTTGCAGCGCCGCCCATAGCCGGGTGTCGGCCGGGAGCTTCGGGTGGGGCGCCAGGTCGCCCCGCGGTGGCCGGCGCGCCAGTTCCTCCGTGCCCCACACCGCGCCATGCACCGTCCCGTCCGCTCCGACCAGATTCACGCTGCCGACGAGCCGATTTCTATCGATGATGATCTCGATCAGGTCGCCGTCGCGCACCCTGCCGATCGGCCCGCCGGCCAGCGCCTCCGGGCTGATGTGGCCGATGCACGCCCCGGTGCTCACGCCGGAGAAGCGCGCGTCGGTGAGCACCGCTACGTCGCGCCCCCAGCTCAGGTGCTTCAGCGCCGAGGTGACCTGGTAGATCTCTTCCATGCCGGTGCCCATCGGCCCGCCGCAGATCAGGACGACGATCTCGCCCGGCTGGACGCGCTCTGGGCCCTGGCTCTTGATCGCCCGCACCGCGTCGCGCTCGCGGGTGAAGACCCGCGCCCGCCCGAGCTTGCGGTAGACGCCATCCGGGTCCACCACGCGCGGGTCGATCGCGGTGCTCTTGATCACCGCGCCATCAGGGGCGAGGTTGCCGCGCGGAAAAGTGACGGTGCTGGCCAGGCCACGGGCGCGGGCCTGCTCTGGCGCCATGATCACCTCGTCCGGCGCGACGCCGTCCTGCGCCTGGAGGAGCTCGCGCAGCCGGGCGCGACGCGCCGAGCGCTCCCACCAGTCGAGGTTCGCACCGAGGCGCTCGCCGGTGACGGTGAGCGCGTCTTCGTCCAGCAGGCCGAGGCGGCGCAGGTGCAGCATCACCTCCGGCACCCCGCCAGCGAGAAAGACGCGCACCGTCGGATGGTTGCGCGGGCCGTTCGGCAGCGCATCCACCAGCCGGGGAACCTGGCGGTTGACGGCGATCCAGTCATCGACCGTCGGGCGCGGCAGGCCGGCGGCGTGGGCGATGGCCGGGATGTGGAGCAGCAGGTTGGTCGAGCCGCCGAACGCGGCGTGGACGGCCATGGCGTTGTGGATCGCGGCGGGCGTCAAGATGTCGCGGGTCGTCAGGCGGCGCTCGCGCAGGCGCAGGGCGGCGCGGGCCGAGGCGCGGGCGAGCTCCAGCCAGATCGGCTGGCCGGAGGGCGCGAGCGCGGCGTGCGGCAACGCCAGCCCGAGCGCCTCGGCGACGACCTGCGAGGTGGCGGCGGTGCCGAGGAACTGGCAACCGCCACCGGGCGAGGCACAGGCGCGGCAGCCGAGTTCGGCAGCTTCCGCCAGCGTGAGCTCGCCGTGGGCGAAGCGCGCGCCGATCGTCTGCACCGTGCCGGCATCCTCGCCGTGCTCCGGCGGCAGCGTCACCCCGCCCGGCACCAGGATGGTCGGCAGGTCGGGCGTGCCGGCCAGCGCCATCATCATCGCCGGCAGCCCCTTGTCGCAGGTGGCGACACCGATGACGGCGTGGCGCGTCGGCAGCGAGCGGATGAGGCGGCGGAGGACAATAGCGGCATCGTTACGGTAGGGCAGGCTGTCGAGCATGCCCTCGGTGCCCTGCGAGCGCCCGTCGCACGGATCGGTCACGTAGCCGGCGAAGGGCATCGCGCCGCGGGCGCGCAGCTCCGCCGCCGCCGCCTGCATCAGCAGGCCGACCTCCCAGTGGCCGGTGTGGTAGCCAAGGGCGATCGGTGTGCCGTCCGCCGCACGGATGCCGCCCTGTGTGCTGAGGATGAGCACCTGCGGCCGGTTCAGGTCGGCGGGGTCCCAACCCATGCCGACGTTCTGGCTCCAGGCGAACAGGTCGCCGCTGGGCGCCTCGCGCAGCATCTCGTCGGTGAACGGCAGCGCGCCCTGCGGGCCGGGGGCGCTGGAGCGCACGTCCAGCGGCGCGCCGCCGAGCAGATCATCCAGGCTCGTCTCTGGCATGGCCATGTCTCCCCGGAATAAGCGGGCGGTCCGGGAGATTATAGCAGGGGACGCGGGAGAGGACGCGCGGAACCGCGAAACCGCAGACAGGCCCAGTGCGCTTGCAGCACAGGGGTGAGGGTGCAAGGATCGGGCGTTCAGATGCTGTCGCTTGCACGCCCATGCCGAAAACGTCCTTTGGAGGCGCAACAAGGAACGGGCTTCACCTCGCCACCTTGCCATCTTGGCACCCTGCCAGATCGCCTCCGACCCACGGCCGCTACGACAGCCGGTCGCAGAGGTTGTGAGCATCTTTTTATGTGCGAAGGGTCGCCCTGATGGTAGACTCCTTAACGGTATTTCTACCACTACGCACACAGGGGAGTTTTTCGAGTATGACCAACGCCTCAGGCCGCCCCCGTCTCAGCCGCCGCGGCATGCTCAAGCTCCAGGGCGTGGCCATCGCCGCCGGGGCCGCGGCTGTCGCCGCCCCCGAGGGCCTCCTGGACACGCTGGCGGCCCCGACCGCCATGGCGCAGGGCAACGCCACCACCGCCAGCGACCCGCCGCTGCCGCCCCCGGCCGTGATCGTCCTCAACCGCCTGGCGTTCGGCCCCAAGCCGGGCAGCTTCGACTACGCCACCTTCAACAGCATGGCCGGCGCGACCGCTCAGGAGAAGCTCGGCGCGTGGGTGGACTGGCAGCTCAACCCCGGCGGGATCGCCGACGCCGAGTGCGACCAGAAGCTGGCCGCCGCCGGCCTGGCGACGATGGGCCAATCGCTCACGCAACTCTGGGCAAACTATTACAAGGCGCAAAACGCCGACCGGACCCGCCCGGTGCGCGAGGTGCGCGCCGCGACGTTCATCCGCGCCACCTACAGCAAGCGCCAGCTCCAGGAGGTGCTGGCCGACTTCTGGCACAACCATTTCAGCGTCTACGCCTGGGACTACGCCTACGCCAGCGCGACCTACATGCACTACGACCGGGACGTCATCCGGGCGAACATGTGGGGGCGCTTCCGCACCTTCCTCGAAGCGGTGGCCACCAGCCCGGCGATGCTGTATTATCTCGATAATTATGTCAATGAAGTCGGCGGCCCGAATGAGAACTACGCCCGCGAGCTGTTCGAGTTGCACACGCTCGGCGCAGAGAACTACTACGGCACGAAGAGCCAGAGCGAGGTGCCGAAGTGGCCCAATACGCTGGTGCCGCTCGGTTATGTCGACGGCGACATCTACGAGGCGACGCGCTGCTTCACCGGCTGGCGGCTGAAGGACGGCCGCTGGCCGGTCCAGGAGAGCACCGGGGAGTTCTATTACTTCAAAGACTGGCACGACCGCTTCCAGAAGAAGGTGCTCTCACCCACGCCCGAGCCAAACATCCCGCCCGATCAAGGAGACATGAAGGATGGACGGGATGTCCTCGATCTGCTCGCCTCCCACCCCGGCACCGCTCGCTTCATCTGCCGCAAGCTGATCCGCCGGCTGGTGACCGACGACCCGCCCGAGGCGCTGGTCGAGGCCGCGGCGGCGAAGTTTCTGGCGCTGCAGGACGACCCGGCGCAGCTTCTTAAAGTGGTGCGCTTCATCATCTGCCAGACGGATAGCGGCCCGGCGGCGCCGGACTGCCTGTTCCTCCAGACCTATGGCCAGAAGGTGAAGCGTCCGTTCGAGTCAGCCGTCGGCGCGCTGCGAGCGGTCAACGCAAATTTCACACCGACCGACTCGTTCTTCTGGTGCTACGACGCCATGGGGCAGGCGCTCTTCGGCCGGCGCTCGCCGGACGGCTACCCGGACGTGCGGCGGGCATGGACGAACACCACCACCATGCTCAAGCGCTGGCAGCTCGTGATCGACCTGCTGCGCAACTCGATCGATGACAAGAACAGCGTCAATGTGGTCGCACAGAGCGGCGGCAACACCGCCAGCAGCATCGCCGATCACTGGATCAACCGCATTCTGGGCCGGCCGCTGGCCGGCGCACCACGACAGGCGATCGTGGACTTCATGCGCGGCTCGAAGGGCGCCGACTCGGTGCTTACGTCGCAAGAGATCGACGAGCGGCTGAAGCACATGGTGGCGCTGGTGATCATGACCCCGGAGTTTCAGTGGCGGTAGGCCAGAGATCGGAGGCTGGAGGCTCGTGCGCTTCCAGCAGAGGGGTAAAGGTGGAGGGGACAGGGTTCGGCCGTTCTGGTGCTGTTCCGTCGGTGCCCATGTCCAAAAACGCCGCTGACAATCCACTACCGGTTCGGCCTCGGAACAAATCTGCGGTTGGCACATCACGACACGCCTCCAGCCTTTAGCGCCCACCAAGGAGTACACCGTGACATTCAAGCTCAGCCGACGCGGCTTTCTTGTCGGGTGCTCGTCCGCCATCGCAGCGATGGCCGGCGCCCGATTGACCCACCTGGCCTTCGGCGACGCGACCGCCAACGCCGCCGCCGGCGACGACGTGCTGGTCGTGATGTTTTTGCGCGGCGGATGGGACGCGCTGAACGTCGTGATGCCGATCGACGGGCCGGACCGGAGCATCTACGAGAGCAACCGGCAGAACCTGCGCGTGCCGACCACCGGGACGAACAAGGCCATCCCGATCGGCGGCCAGTTCGGCATGCACCCGGCGATGGCGCCGCTCTACGGCCTCTACCAGTCGCAGCGCCTGGCGTTCGTCCATGCCGTCGGCCTGCCGTACGATACGCGCAGCCACTTCGACGCTCAGGCGATGATCGAGCTCGGCACGCCCGGCAGCAAGACAACCGCCTCGGGCTGGCTGACCCGCCACCTGCAGAGCGCAGCGTCGCTCGGCTCGAACGTTCTCATCCCGGCGCTCTCCGCCGGCAACCAGCAGGCGATGTCGCTGCTGAGCTACGACGACGCGGCGGCCTTCGGCAAGCCGAAGGACTTCCGCGTGTACGGCGATTGGAAGTACGGCGACCCGCAACAGGCGGCGTTGCGCGTGCTCTACAGCGGCGACACCTGGCTGGACATCGCCGGCCGGGAGACGCTCGACAAGCTCGACGCGCTCGACGCCGCCGCGCCAGGCGATTATGTGCCGTCAGGCGGCGCGGCCTACCCCAACGGCTCGCTCGGCGACAGCCTGAAGGCGGTCGCGCAGTTGATCAAGATGCAGATCGACCTGAAGGTCGCGACCGTGGACTTCGGCGGGTGGGATACGCACGAAAGCCAGGGGGATGGCAGCGGCGGCTACTTCGCCAACCAGCTCGGCCAGCTCGCGCAGGGCCTGGCGGCTTTCTACACCGACTTGGACGCCTGTGGCAACGGCTATGCACAACGGACGACCATCGCGGTAATCAGCGAGTTTGGCCGGCGTCTACAGGAAAACTCGAACAACGGCACCGACCACGGCCACGGCTCGCTGATGCTGGTGCTCGGCGGCGCGGTGAACGGCGGCAAGGTCTACGGCCAGTGGCCGGGGCTCGCCAAGGATCAACTATACGACAAGGCGGATCTTGCCGTAACGACCGACTATCGCCGTGTCCTGAGCGACATCCTGATCAACCGATGCGGGAACGACCGAATCGATGTCGTGTTCCCCGGCTACACCGGCTACACACCGATGGGCATCGTGCGCGCAGGGCAGTCGGTCACGCCGCCGCCGTTCCCATCGGGCGCGAATCGGGTGTTCCTGCCGATCGAGCGAGCCGGCGTGCCGGATGTGTGCAAATAGCGGGTAACGAGCAGACGGTCTGACCTCCGGCTACTGCTGCCGGAAATTTACGTTCACGCCGCTGTAGCGCCCGCCGTTCAGCCGTACCGTCAGCCCCGGCGCGACCAACTGCCCGTCGCCCGGCACGTACACCAGGCGGACGCGCCAGAGGGTGCAGCCGAGGCCCGCTATCGAGTAGCTGCCCTGGCTATTCGTTGTGCTCCGGAACCGGTGGCGCCCGTCCGTCGAGCGCACCTCCACGACCGCGCGGGGGACCCCGTGGCCCGCCGTATCCACCACGCGCCCCCAGACGGTCGATGCGAACTGGGTGCCGCAGGCGACGGCCTTATCGGTGGGACGCTCGCCCACGATGCTGCGGAAGACGTACTGGCGCGGCGCGGTCGGGGCGGCCGTCGGTTCCGGGGCGCTGGTGGGAGCAGCCGTCGGCGCGGATGTTGCGGTCGGCGCAGCCGTCGGCTCCTGAATGTTGGTGGGCGCGGGCGTCGCCGTGGGCGCGGGCGTCGCGCTCGGCGCGGGGGTGGCGGTTGGCGCAACGGTTGCCGTGGCGCGTGCGGCCGCGACGGCGATCACCGACTGGCCCGGCGACATGCCTCGCGACACGGGCACGGCCGAACGAGGAGCGCCCAGGGCCGTCGCCAGCAGCCAGCCGGCGACAACGGCCAGCAGGGCGACGACCAGGTAGCGGGCATATGGCGCGATACGCGGCACCTTTCACCTCTCTCCTGGTGGCGGGATGACCTGGACGCTGGCGGACGATACGAGCCTCCTCCGCAACACCGCTCGTGCAGCCGCGCTACTCTATGGAACACCATATGACAGCGTGTAGATGCGGGAGGTTTGTGAACATTTTGTCAAGTCCATAGCGGCAGGGTAGCAGCCGGCCGGGCTGTGTCGGGCAAAGGCACAGCGACCAGGCACCGGGCCGATGTGAACGTTTTGTCAAAACTCGCCGGTCATCGGCGCGGGAAGGAGGTTGAGCCGGCAAGGCCGCACTGATTATGCTTTCCTCCCGCACCAGCAGCGGCGCGTCCCGGAAAGGCAGGGGGAGGGCGACCCTCGCACTCGCGCCGGCGCCGACCCGGCCGTGCGTGCCGGCTACACGACGTGGCCCGCGCCCATGGGCGCGGGCCACAGCATCGGTATGGATTCCGGGGTTGCGATCACTCCAGATAGCGGCGCAACGCCTTGCCATAGTGCGGGTGGCGCAGCTTCCGCAGCGCGCGCGCCTCGATCTGGCGGATGCGCTCGCGCGTGATGCCGAACTCCCGCCCGACTTCCTCAAGCGTGCGATAGCGCCCATCATACAGGCCGTAGCGCAACTGGATGATTTTGCGCTCCCGCTCGGGAAGCTTGCTGAGCGCCAGCTCGAGCTGCTCGCGCAACATCCGCTGCATGGCGCTCTCCGCCGGCGAGGCGCTGCGCTCATCCTGGATGAAATCGCCCAGGACCGCTTCGCTCTCAGCCCCGACCGGCGTCTCCAGCGAGACCGTCTGCCGCGAAGCGTCCAGCGCCTTGCGCACCTTCTCCGGCGAGATGCCGAGCGCCTCGGCGATCTCATCGTGCGTCGGCTCGCGCTCGGCGTGCTGCTGTAGATTCCCGGCTGTGCGCTTGATCCGGTTGATCGTATCGCCCATGTGGACCGGCAGGCGGATGGTGCGGCTCTGGTCGGCGATCGCGCGGGTGATCGCCTGGCGGATCCACCAGGTGGCGTAGGTCGAGAACTTGAACCCCTTGTGGTAGTCGAATTTCTGCGTGGCCCGCATCAGGCCGATGTTCCCCTCCTGGATCAGGTCGAGGAACGAGAGTCCGTGGCCGAGGTACTTTTTCGCGATGCTGACGACCAGGCGCAGGTTGGCCTGGATCAGGTGCTCACGGGCGGCGTCCCCCTCGCGGGTGATCTGTAGGAGCGCCAGGCGCTCGCCGGGGGCGTAGTCGTGGCGGCGCAGGCGCTCGCTGGCGCGCTCACCACGCTCCAGTTGCTGCGCCAGGAGCACCTCTTCCTGCGCCGTCAGCAGCCGGACGCGCCCGATATCGCGCAGGTACATGCGCACCGGGTCGTCCGTCGCGACACCCTCGCGATCCAGGTCGGCGTCGATCTCCTGCTCACGGTCGAGGTCATCATCTAGCTCGGTGCCGAGCACCTCGTTGGCGGGCAGCGCCTGAGGCGGAAGCGAGCCATCGCGGGGATCGTCATCCTGGTCTGTCGTCTCGGGAGCGAGCTCCAGACGGGGGATATACCGTAGAACGCGGTTGACGGTTTGGCTCACGGAGGACCGTCTTTCTACTTAGCTGCGTGCAGCGCGCGATGCAGATGATAGTTTAGCACAAAGAAGCGTTGCATTCAAGAGCGATAGCGGCACGATTACTGCACGGCCCGGGATGGGACGGCGGGAAGGCGGGCCGGGCCGCGTGCTATAATGCCATCAGCCAGTCCGCATACACCGATGTGCGACGAGGGATGCGCGACGAACGACGAACGCCAGCCGTAGCTGCGCCGACGGGACGCCGATACAGGAAAGCCGGGTTCGCCCTTCGTCCTCCGCCCTCCGTCTTTCATGGAGGAGAACCATGCAACTCTACCTCGACACGGCCAACATCAACGAGATTCGCGAGGCGGCCAGTTGGGGCGTCCTGAGCGGCGTGACGACCAACCCCACGCTGATCGCCCGCGAGAAGGGGGCCGACTTCCGCAGCACGATCCAGGAGATCGCCACGCTGGTGGATGGGCCGATCAGCGCCGAGACGGTCTCGCTCGACGCCGACGGGATGGTGCGCGAAGGGCGCGAGTACAGCCAATGGCACCCGAACGTGATCATCAAGGTGCCGAGCACCACCGAGGGGCTCAAGGCGGTGTATCGCCTCGCGAAGGACGGCATCCGCTGCAATGTGACGCTCTGTTTCAACGCGGCCCAGGCGCTCCTGGCCGCCCGCGCCGGGGCCTTCATCATCAGCCCGTTCGTGGGGCGGGTCGACGATACCGGCGTGGACGGGATGCAGCTCATCCGCGAGATCGTCCAGATCTACCGCAACGACCCGTCGATCAAGACCCTGGTGTTGTCGGCCTCCATCCGCCATCCGCGCCACATCATCGAGTCGGCGCTGGCCGGCGCGGACATCGCCACCTGCCCGTTCAAGGTGCTGGAGCAGGCCATGAAGCACCCGCTGACGGACCGCGGGATCGAGCAGTTCCTGGCCGATTGGAAGAGTCGGCAGCAGTAGACCGGGGGGGGAGGGTAGAAGAGCGCGGATATGCGGCTTGCGCGGCATATAGCAGTCCTATCTGCTTCGTAACGTTCAGCGTCGTGCCGCCTTCAGGCGGCGTCCGCGTACCGCCTGAAAGCGGCACGACAATTCACATGAGATCGCTATATTTCAATCCGCCATCTTTTACCTTCCATCTACCTCGCGCGATTCTAAGTGAATGGCTGTACCGCCTTCAGGCGGCGTCCGTGTAGCGCATGAAGGCGGCACGACCTTATGGCTCCGCTCTCTTCCAGTATCTGTCCACCATCTTCTCTCTCTTATCTGCACTAGAGGTGTATTTGTGGCAGAATCGTACACCGACCTCGACACCCTCGCAATCAATACCATCCGCATGCTCTCGATCGACGCGGTGCAGGCGGCGAACTCCGGCCACCCCGGCCTGCCGCTCGGCGCCGCGCCGATGGCCTATGTGCTCTGGACGCGCTTCCTGCGCTTCAACCCGCGCGACCCGCGCTGGCCCAACCGCGACCGCTTCGTCCTCTCCGCCGGCCACGGCTCCATGCTGCTCTACAGCCTGCTCTACCTCACCGGCTACGACCTGTCCCTCGACGACATCAAGCGCTTTCGTCAATGGGGCTCAAAGACCCCCGGCCACCCCGAGAGCCACCTGACGCCCGGCGTCGAGGTGACGACCGGGCCGCTCGGGCAGGGCTTCGGCAACGGCGTCGGCATGGCGATCGCCGAGGCGTTCCTGGCGGCGACCTACAACCGCCCCGGCCACCCCTTGATCGACCATTACACCTACGCGCTCGTCTCCGACGGCGACCTGATGGAAGGCGTCGCCGCCGAGGCCGCCTCGCTCGCCGGGCATCTCAAACTCGGCAAGCTGATCTACCTCTACGACGACAACCATATCTCGCTCGACGGCCCGACCAGCCTGGCATTTACCGAGAACGTGCTGGAGCGCTTCGACGCCTATGGCTGGCATACCCAGCGCGTCGAGGACGGCAAAGACCTGCCGGCGATCGAGGCGGCGATCCGCGCCGCGCAAGCCGACACCATGCGCCCCTCGCTTATCGCTGTGCGGACGGTGATCGGCTACGGCGCGCCGAATCAGGGCACCAGCAAGGTGCACGGCAGCCCGCTCGGGCCGGACGGCGTGCGGGCGACCAAAGAGTTCTACGGCTGGGACCCGGACCAGTCGTTCGTCGTGCCGGGCGCG
This sequence comes from Roseiflexaceae bacterium, assembly GCA_042408595.1. Lineage (GTDB taxonomy): Bacteria > Chloroflexota > Chloroflexia > Chloroflexales > Roseiflexaceae > JBHOQX01. Next base: position 21,320 of record JBHOQX010000014.1, read on the forward strand.
GCGCTCGAGCACATGCGCGCGGTCGGCGCGCGCGGCGCGCAGCTCCAGGCGGAATGGCAGCAGCAATTCGAGCGCTACAGCGCCGCCTTTCCGAACGAGGCTCGCCAGCTTCGCACGGCGTTCGACGGTGCACTGCCGGACGGCTGGGACGCCGGCCTTCCGGCCTTCTCGCCCGCCGACGGCGAATTGGCGACGCGCCAGGCCTCCGGCAAGGCGCTGGAGGCGCTCAAGGCGGCCATTCCGTGGCTGATCGGCGGCTCGGCGGATCTCGCCTCGTCGAACGAGATGCCGACCAGGGGCGAGGTGAGTTTCCAGCCCGGCGCGTACGCCAACCGCAACATCTGCTTCGGCGTGCGCGAGCACGGCATGGGCGCAGCGCTGAACGGCATGGCGGCGCACGGCGGGGTGCGGCCGTACGGCGGCACCTTCTTCACCTTTTCCGACTACATGCGCGGCGCGATCCGCCTGGCGGCGCTCTCACACCTGCCGGTGATCTACGTCTTCACCCACGACAGTATCGGCCTGGGCGAGGACGGGCCGACTCACCAGCCGGTCGAGCACCTGGCGGCCATGCGCGCCATGCCGAACATGACCGTCATCCGCCCGGCGGACGCGAACGAGAGCATCGCGGCGTGGAAGGTAGCGATCAGGCGCACCGACGGCCCGACGGCGCTGGTCTTCAGCCGGCAGAAGCTCCCGGTGCTGGAGGGCACGCGCGAGCGTGGCGACACGGGCGTGCAGCGCGGGGCGTATGTGCTGCGCGAGGCCGTGGGCGGCCCGCCGGAGGTCATCCTGCTGGCCACCGGCTCCGAGGTGGCGCTGGCGGTCGAGGCGGCGGCGGAGCTGGCGAAGCACGGCACGCGGGCGCGGGTGGTCAGCTTCCCGAGTTGGGAGCTGTTCGCGGCCCAGCCGCAGGACTACCGCGACGAAGTGCTGCCGCCTTCCATCGCAGCCCGGCTGGCGATCGAGGCCGGCGTGGCGCAGGGCTGGCATCGCTGGGTCGGCGACCGGGGGGATGTGCTTAGCATCGAGCACTTCGGCGCGTCCGCCCCCTACCAGGAGATCTACCGACATTTCGGCCTGACGGTCGAGCATGTGGTGGCGCGGGCGCAGGCGCTCCTGGGCCGCGGCGGGGCCTCCGGCGGCGCCGAGGTGCCCGGCCACGCCAGCGGGGCGGAAGGGCATGCGTAACGTGCGACGCTCGGCGTGCAGCGTGTAGAGTTGCCGGTTTCGCGACTCGACACGCTGCGTGCTACATTCTGCACGCTGCATGTTGCATTCCTCATAGACAGGCGCGGCCAGTAATGGTACTATGAGGCACCGTTTCCCGTTGTTGCGAAGAAGATGCCATGCCGACCGTCGCCCCCCGCAGCTTGTGTGCCGTTCGCGCGCTTGCGGCTTCGCTGCTTGCCGCGCTGCTCGTGGCCTGCGGCGGCCCGGCGGCCCCGCCGACCGCCGCTCCCTCGCCCATCGTGCCTACCCTGGCGCCGACGGCCCCGCCCGCCACCGCCGTGCTGCCGACCGCCCCGCCGACCGCCGCTGCGACACCCGCCCCGCCGACGCCCACCCCTGCGCCGGCGTCGCCTACGCCGGTGCCGCCCCAGGCGATCACCATCACCTCGCCGCCGCCTGGCACGCTGGTCGGCAGCCCGGTCGTGATCACGGGGGTCACGCAGCGCCTGCCGCTCAACGGCAAGCTGAGCTACGCCATCGCCGGGCCGGACGGCAAGCAGATCGGCGCGGGGGCGTTCCCGGTCGCCGCGGCGGGAGATGGCTCGGGGGCCTTCACCGCCTCGCTCACCTTCGATCTGCCGCAGAACGGTGGCGGGATCACGGTCACGATCTTCGAGCCGGGGCAGGCTCCTGGCACGAATACCGCCACCGCCAGCCTGCCGCTGGTCGTCGCCGCGCAAATCCAGAAGATCACGATCACCTCGCCGCCGCCCGGCACCCAGGTCGGCAGCCCGGTCACGGTCACCGGCAGCACGGCGAAAATGCCGTTCAACGGACGCCTCAACTACCGTGTCGTCAACAGCGCCAACCAGCAGATCGGCGGAGGCGACTTCCCGGTCGCGCCGCAGGCCGACGGCTCGGGGCTGTTCACCGCCTCGCTGACCTTCAATGTGCCGCTGAACGGCGACAACATCCAGCTTCAGCTCTTCGATCGCGACCCGGCCAACGGCCAGGTGGTCGCTTCGGCGACGCTGGCGGCGGTGGTGGCGGCGACGCCGCAGCAGATCACGCTCGACAGCCCGCCGAACGGCGCGTTCGTCGGCAGCCCGATGACGCTCAGCGGCCGCACGACGCGCTTCCCGTTCAACGGCCAGCTCAGCTACCGCGTGACGCAGAACGGCCAGCAGCTCGGCGCCGGGCGCTTCCCGGTCGTCGGACAGTCCGGTCAGCCGACAACCTTCAACGCTCAGGCGACCTTCGCCATCCCGCAGAACGGCGGCAGCATCGTGCTGGAGGTTTTCGACCAGAACCCGCAGAACGGCGCAGTTGTGGCGACAACGTCGGTGACGCTACAGGTCCTGGCGCAGGTTCAGGGGATCGTGATCGATACGCCGCCGCCGGGCACGCTGGTCGGCAGCCCGGTGGTGGTGACCGGACGGCTGAACCAGTTTCCACCGAACGGCCGCGTCACCTACCGGGTGCTGGACGCCAGCAATCAACCGATCGGCGCCGGCGACTTCCCCGCCAGCGGCAACCCAGACCAGACAGCGACGTTCAATGCATCGCTGACGTTTACCCCGCCATCAGCGGGCGGCGCCATCCGGATCGAGCTGCTCGCGCCGTCGGCGACAGGCGGGCAGCCGGGGCGCGCCAGCATCAACCTGACGGTCGCGCCACAGACGCCGACGATCACCATCGAGACCCCGCCGGCCGGCACGCTCGTCGGCAGCCCGGTGGTCGTTACCGGGCGCATCTCCTACCGCCCGCAGAACGACCAGGTGCTGTTCCGCGTGCTGGACGTGAACGGGCAGCAGATCGGCGCAGGGCAGTTTCCCATCGGCCTCAACCCCGGCCAGCAGAGCGACTTCGGCTTTGTCGGATCGCTGCGCTTCCAGGAGCCGCCCGGCGGCGGGAACATCACGGTCGTGCTGCAGGCGCCAAGCCCGATCGCGGGCGCGCCGCCGGTGCAGGCGCAGGTGACGCTGTTCGTAGCCCCTGCGCGGCAGCCGCGCGGCCCGTGAGGCGCTGTCCACACTCGCAGGGGCGGCACCCATCGCGGCGTCTCGCCCCTGCGCCCGTCATACCAGCACGAGCGCCACCGTCACCGTCAGCACCGTGACCGGCAGGCCGACGCGCAGATAGTCGCCGAACGTCACGCGCACCCCCCAGCGAGCCGCTACCTCGGCCACGATCAGGTTGGCGACCGAGCCGAGCAGCGTCAGGTTGCCGGCGAGCGTCGAGGCGGCGGCCAGCGTCAGCCAGGCGCGCTGTTGGTCCGGAAAGGCCGGCACCAGTCCTTGCAGCAGCAGCACTGCTGGCACGTTGCTGATCAGGTTCGACAGCGCGACCGTCGCCAGGCCGAACAGCACCAGCCCGGCCCGCGCCACGGGCGCCAGCAGCGCGAAGAGCTGCGCCGTCAGCCCTTGCGTCTCCAGGCTGCCGGTCACCACGAACAGCCCGGCGAAAAACACCAGCAGCGGCCAGTCCACCACGCGATAGATCCGCTCCGGGCGCAGGCGGCGGGTGAACAGCAGCGCCGCGGCGGCCAGCAGCGACGCGAGCGGGGTCGGCACGCCGATCAGGAACAGCGCCAGCATCGCCGGAACGACCAGCGCGCTTTTAAGGAGCAGCGGGCGGAGCACTCGCGCCCGCGCCACCTCGGGCACCGCCAGCGTTGTGTCGCGCAGGTCGGCGCGGTGGACGACGGCGATCACCAGCCAGCACAGCCCCAGGCCGATCAGCGCCGTCGGAGCCAGCGCAGCGGCGAAGCGCGCATAGGAGATCCCGGACGCCGCGCCGATGTAGATGTTCTGCGGGTTGCCGGTGATCGTGGCGGCCGAGCCGACATTCGCCGCCGTCGCCAGGCCGAGCAGGAACGGCAACGGGCGCAGCTTCAGCGCCGCGGTGATATCGAGCACGATCGGCGTCAGCATCAGCACGACCGTGTCGTTCAGGAAAAGCGCCGACAGGACGCCGGAGGCCAGGATGATCAGCCCCAGAAGCGTGCGCGGGCTGTGCGCCAGCCGCACCACCCGCTGAGTCACAATCGCAAAAAAGCCGGCGATGTACAGGTTGCCGTTCAGCAGCATCATGCTGAAGAGCAACAACAGAGTGTTGAGATCGACGTGATCGTACGCCTGCTGCAGCGTCAGCGAGCCGGCGGCCAGCAGCGCCGCCACGCCGATCAGCGTGATCGTGGCACGGTCGGCCCGCAACAGCGGCCAGCGCCCGACCGCCACCCCCAGGATCGTCAACGCGACGATCAGAAACGTCAGTTCCGGCAGATATGGCGCTCCGGCAAACACGCGCACTCCCTCTTTACACATATATTATAATGGGGAACACAATGTAATGAGTTTCCGCCGGCGCACTGCCGCTGGGAGCGCTCGCCGCCACAGAAATCGCCGACAGAAGTGAAAAGAGAAGCGCCATGGCCCGATTCCGCTATCTGACCGTAGGGATGCTCATCGCGGCAGTCACGCTTGCCAGCAACCTGGCGGGGGCGGCGCCGGCGGCGGCCGCCCCGCCCGTCGCGCAATCCTGCCCGGTGCGCTTCTGGGTCGTCGGCCCGGAGGACTCGCTGACCTCGATCGCGCTGGCGGTGTACGGCGACGGCAACAAGTGGGAGATCATCTACGCCGCGAACCGGGCGCTGATCGGGCCGGACCCGAACCTGATCATCGACGGCACGCGACTGGTGGTGCCGCTGGGCAAGTGGCCCTGCCCGCCTGCGCCCAAGCCCACACCCCAGCCGAAACCGAAGCCATCCGGCCCACCCACCGCCGGCCGCCCGGCGCTCGGCGCGTTCTATGTCGTCAAAGCCGGCGACAGCCTGGCATCGATCGCCCGGGCCGCGTTCGGGAACGAGGCTCAGTGGCCGAAACTCTACGACGCGAACGTCCGTGTGATCGGCCCCGTGCCGATCGCGCAGGTCGGGCAGCGCCTGTTCATTCCGGCGCCGGGCGGCGCGCCATCCCGCCCGGGCACGCAGCTCTTCAGCTACACCGTGCGCGCCGGCGACAGCCTGACCTCGCTGGCGCAGACTTACCTCGGTAACGGGGCGCGCTGGCCGGAGATCTACGACCTGAACCGGGGTGTGATCGGCGCGACGCCCATCCTGCAGGTCGGGCAGCGCCTGCGCATCCCGGTCACCGCGGCAGGCGCCCCGGCCATCCCGGCAGGCTCGGTCGCGCGGCAGCGCGCGGCGAAGCCGGTGCAACCGGTGAACCCCAAACCCACCCCACCGCCGACCCCGAAACCCACCGTCTTTATGTACACGGTCAACGCGGGCGACACGCTGGCCTCGATCGCCGTCCGCTACTATGGCGACTCGATGCGCCTGCTGGATATCTACGCGGCCAACCGCGCGACAATCGGGCCGGACCCGGAGGGGATCAAGCCGGGGATGCAACTGGTGCTCCCGGGGATCGCGCCGTAAACGGGCCGATGCCAGGCGGGCAGACGGGCAGACGGTTGTCCGTCTGCCCGTCCGATTATCCGCCTCACGGCGCGCCGGTGTAGGTCATGTACAGGTCGATCTGCTTGCCGGAGCGCACACCGCGCCAATGGTAGCCATAGATGCCGCTCGGGTTCTGCGCGCCGAACTGCACGACCAGACGCTGGCTGTAGCCGATCCGCCCGTTGCGGTCGGCGTTCACCCGGCCGACCAGCACATAGATGCCGTCCGGCGAGGTGATCCAGTGATCCGCCGGTTCGCCGGCGTTCAACCCGAAGCCGCTGAGCACAAAGCGGGTTGATTGCCCGCCCTCCACCAGCGCGACCGATCCATTGCGGCTGGGCGGGCGCGGCGTGCCAAGTGGCGCCACGTAGTCGCGCGTCACCTTGAACGGCAGGATCACCTGGCGGCCGCTGCTCTGGCCCTGGGCCGTCAGCTTCCAGTCCCCGAGCGTCGCGGCGCGCGGCGTGAAGACAGCGGTGACCGTACCCGGCCCGGTCGCGCGGACGGCGCCCGGGTCAACCCCTTCGACCTCGCCCGCCGGCGAGGTGAGCCAGACGCTCACCCGCTCGCCCGCAGCGAACCCGCCCAGATTCAGCGTAAAGGCGACGCCCGGCGGCGCGGCCAGCGGCACGATGTTGCTCACCCCGTTCAGGCCGAAAACGTTCTGCAGCGAGATACCCATTCGGAACGCGACCTGCTGGACGGTCTCGCCGGTCCCCCCCCCGCCCCCCCCGCCACCACCGCCGAGCGTAAAGTAGGCGATGCCGGTGAGACCGCTGCTGTTGCCGCGCGCCGTCACCGCCCAGCGGCCGCTGGCAAACCCCTGGTCGGTCGTGATCGCCACGCTGAGGTTGCCGTTCCGGTCGGCGCGGGCGTCGTTGGTGACCGCGCGCACGCTCTGGTCCGGCGCGGTGAGCCAGACGCTCACGCTCTCGCTGGACTGATAACCGCGCCCGTTCGCCGTGAAGGTCTGGCCGACCGGGCCGCTGGCCGGCGCGACGGTGAGCGTGCTCTCCGCGGGCGGGGGTGGCTGGGGCGCCGGACCGACATTGCCGCACGGGCCGGGCTGCGGTGGGCTGCCGAGTTGGAAGGCCGCGACGCCCCGCCGCCCGCTGGCCGTACCGACGCCGACGATGAACCAAATCCCCTGTTGATCCTTCTTGCCGGTCGCGAACTGAATCCGCGCGCCGGAGATCGCACCGTTGCCGTCCGCCACGGCCACATCGGTCAGCGGGAAGATCTGCTGGTCGGGCGACTGCCGCCAGAAGATTACCTGCTCGCCTGGCTGGAAGCCCGCACCCAAGATGGTGAACTTCGTGCCGGGCGCACCGCTGGCCGGCTCGGTGCCGAGCGCGGCATACCCGAGCGACGCGACCCGCGACCACGCCGGCGGGCGGGGGAAGCCATCATTCGTGAGCGGACCGGGCGGGCGGACGTTCGGCGGCCAGGGGAGACGCAGCTCCCAAGGCACCTGGAACGCGCCGAGGCGCGAGATGCGCACGCCCTCCGGCCAGAGCTCGAAGCGGCTCTTCTGGTACCACTGCACCAGGTGGAAGCTGCCATCCTCCACGCGGTCGTACATTTCCTCGCTGATCGGAAGGCCGAAGATCGGCGCGCCGCCGCCGCGATTCCAGGTGTCGCGGAAGGCGCCCTTGAGCGTATGCTGCACATCGGCGAAGTAGGTCGTCCCGGCGGGCGCGGCGAACGGTGGCACCTCGGGGAAGAGCCGCCCGCCGGTCAGTTCGGCGCCGAGCCAGGCCAGTTCGACGCCGTTCGGGCCAAGCTCGAAGCGCGCGCGCTCGAAATACTGCGCGATGCGGCAGTTGGAATTTTGAACGAACTCCTCCGAAACCGGAAATCCGAAGGTTCGGACGCCGCCGTTCCGCTCCCAGAACTGGCGGAACGCCCCGTGGAGCCAGTGGCCGGTCTCGGAAAAGTAGCGGAAATCGGTCTGCGCGGCGCCTGGCAGGGGGGGCTGCGCCAGAACGGCGAGCAGCAGCAGCAGGGCGGCGCACCCGCGTAACGCCCGTCTCCAGCCAGTGGTGAGCTTCATGGGCATGCTCCCGGAGCTAGCAGCGGCTGAGGCGCGGACGGGGCGCCCTGCCACGATGCGGGTGATGATCGGGTCTTCCCGCAAAGTATCATACAATTGTGAATCCTTATTGTCAAGCACTTTCTTACACTTCATGGCCTTAATACGCCAAATGGACACCAGAATCACCTTTCGCCACGCTTGTCACTTCGTACAATTTCACCGGACATGCGCAGCGGGGAGGGCTAGCGGGGCGGGGCGCCGGGCATCCCTTCCCGGCGCGCGCGGGCCCGCCATAGATCACATAATTGTAATGTTGCTGTCACCACACGTATCTCCACGCCAGTGCGGCGCGTTGGTACAATTGGTACGGTTTCCCTCACTAGCTCATGGCGGCTTGGTGCCGGCGAGTGTGCGATGCGCAGCGGCTTCGATTATCATAGCCACGAGTTTATTCGGTCGTTGCGCGAAGATGCCTTCGGCACGCTGCTCCGCTGCGTCGGCGCCGGGGCGCTGATCGTCATCTGCACGGCGCTGCCCGCGATCAGCCCAGAGACCGGGCCGCCGCTCGCGGCCATCGAGGGTGTTCTGCTGCTCAGCGTGTGCTGGGCGGCGGGCCTCCTGCGGGCGCGGCATTTCTTCCGCCTGGCTGTGACGGTCTTTCTCGCAGGGGTACTAGCCGCCATCGCGCTCACAGTTCCATCGCAGGGGCTGGCAAACAACCCTTTCATCTTCTTCTCGCCACTGATGATCGGGATCGCTGTGCTCCTGCTGCGCCCAGCAGCCGGGCTCGCGGCCGCCACGGCAGCGGCGATCGTTCCGGCGGCCGTCGCCGCGGGGAGCGGCCACGCGGAGCAACTCCTCAGCCTGCCGTTCGCGGCGTCGGTCGCGCTGGGCTACCTGAGCGCGGCGCTGACCTGGCTTTCTTCCCAGAGCTTCTTTGCGGCGGTGGATTGGGCGCTCGATAGCTACCAGAAGGTGGAAAAGCGCGAATCGCAGCTCTTGGAGAGCGAACAGCGCCTGCAACGCGCCCTGGTGGAGAAAGAATACCTGAACGAGCAGTTGCTCGCCTCCAACCAGGCGCTCGAGCGGGCACGCGCCGCCGCCGAGCAGGCCAGCCGTATGAAGACGCAATTTGTGCGCAACATGAGCCACGAGCTGCGCACGCCGCTCAACGCGATCATCGGCCTGTCGTATATCTTGCAGCAGGAATACAAAGGACGGCTGACCGATGAACAGCGCGATTATGTGCGGCGGATCTTATGACTCTGGCGACCACCTGCTGCGACTGCTGAACGATGTGCTCGACCTCTCCAAGATCGAGGCCGGCAAGCTGGAGCTGCGGCAGGAGCCGCTGCTGCTCGAGCCGCTGGTGGACGAAGCCCTGGGCACCACCGCCAGCCTACTGCACGACCGCCCGCTTCGGCTCCGGCGCGAGCTGCCCCCCGATCTCCCGCCGGTGTACGCCGACCGCCTGCGGGTGGCGCAGGTGCTGCTGAACCTGCTGTCGAACGCGGCTAAATTCACCGAGCAGGGTGAGATCGTGGTGCGGGCGTATGTCCCGCATGAACGACCGGCCACCGACGACCGACCTTCGTCCAACGGTCACCCGTCCCCACCCACGCCCGTGGTAGTCGAAATAGCGGACACCGGGATCGGCATCGCGCCGGAGCATATCGGCCTGATTTTCGAGGAGTTTCGCCAGGTCGAGGAGGGGATGTCGCGGCGGTTCGGCGGCGCAGGGCTCGGCCTGCCGATCAGCCGGCGGCTGGTGGAGCTACACGGCGGCACGCTGACCGTCGAGAGCACGCCGGGTGTCGGATCGGTGTTCCGCTTCACTCTGCCGGTCGCAGACGGGCTGCCCGCCGAACCGCGGCCCGAGCCGGAGCCGGCTCCGCTGGAACTGGCGGTCGGCGCATGATCACGGGCGATGGGCAGCGGGCGATGGGCGGCGAACAGTCAGACGGCGAACGATACCCCGGTCTGACACACATCGATCTGATTCTTGACTTCTGGCGTCTGACTTCCGACTTCTGGCTTCGGACGTCGGACCGCCTGACATCGAGCTGCTGACTTCTCGCTATGATGGAGCGCGCATTATGGCAGCTACCACGGCCCGCACCGAAGACGCGTATGTCATCCTCGTCGAGGACGACCCGAATTCTTACCTCATCATCGAGGAGCTGCTGAAGCACGCCGGCTTCCGCAACCTGTACCACCGCAGCGGCGGGGCAAAGCTCATCCCGCTGGTGGAGGCGCTGCCGCGGGTGGATCTGGTGCTGCTCGACATCGGCCTGCCCGGCGAGGACGGCTTCGCACTGTTGCGGCGCCTGCGCGCCCACCCGAAGACCGCGGGAGCGCACATCGCCGCGATCACCGCCAACATCCTGCACGAGAACCGGCTGCGCGCCAAAGACGCCGGCTTCGACAGCTTCATCAGCAAGCCCATCCGCCCCGACCAGATTTGCGGCCAGGTGCGCGACATGCTGAACGGCCGGTCGTTCTGGTGGTGAGGGGGCGGCGGGTGGATGCCATGCGCCGCGACGCCGATTCCCGCGCTTCGCCAGCGGGCCCACGCATTGACACCCCGGGCCACGGCGTGCTATACTCCCGCCCAACAACCGCATAGCTGCTCATCCAGAGGGGTGGAGGGAACGGCCCGATGAAGCCCCGGCAACCCCCGGAGGAAGTTCGCAAGTCAGAGCGCAACGTTCAGCATTGCACGGCCAGCGCTGAAACTCTGAACGTAGCACTTTGAACGCTGAACTTCTAACGGTATGGTGCCAATTCCGTCAGCGTCAGCTGGGAGATGAGGAATCGCAGGAGACCCTCACGCCAGCACGTGAGGGTTTTTTGATGCACGAAGGATCGACGACTGTGACAGCCACCAACCACCGGCCTACTTATCTCGAAGCGCTCCGTGAGCGTGTTCTGCTCTACGATGGGGCGATGGGCACCAGCTTCGACGCCTATACGCTCACGCCGGAAGATTTCGGCGGGGAGCGCACTCTCGGCAACCGCGACTACCTGACGATCACCCGCCCGGACATCGTCGAGCAGATCCATACCGCCTACCTGGAGGCCGGCGCGGATGTGCTGGAAACGAACACCTTCCAGTCCACCCGCATCCGCCTGGATGAGTGGGGGCTGGGCGACCAGACGCGGGCGCTGAACGCCGCCGCCGCGCGGCTGGCCCGCACCGTCGCCGACCGCTTCGAAGCCCACGACGGCCGGCCACGCTATGTCGCCGGCTCGATGGGACCGACCGGCAAGCTGCCGTCATCGAACGACCCGGCGCTCTCGAACATCACGTTCGACGCACTATCCGATCAGTTCTACGAACAGGCGCTCGGCCTGATCGAGGGCGGCGTGGACGTGCTGCTGGTCGAGACCAGCTTCGACATGCTGGAGGTCAAGGCTGCGCTCGACGGTATCCGGCGCGCCAAGGCCGAGAGCGGCAGCCCGGTCGCGGTGCAGGCGCAGGTCTTCCTGGATGTCTCCGGGCGCATGCTGCTCGGCACAGAGATCCCGGCCATGCTGGCGACGCTCGAAGCGCTGCCGGTGGATGTGATCGGCCTGAACTGTGGCGTCGGGCCGGAGCTGATGCGCGAGGCGATCGAGTACCTGACGAAGCGCTCGCGCAAGCCGATCTCCTGCATCCCCAACGCCGGCCTGCCGCTGGAGGTCGATGGCCAGACGGTCTACCCGATGCAGCCGGAGCCGTTCGCCGCGGTGCTGGCGGAGTATGTCCACAGCTACGGCGTGAACATCGTCGGCGGATGCTGCGGCACGACGCCGGCGCACATCCGCCGGCTGCGCGCGCTGCTAGGCGACCACCCACGCCCGGCGCGGCGGGCGATCGAGTACATCCCCAGCGTGTCGTCCGGCATCAAGGCCGCGGCGATCCACCAGGACGGGACGCTGACCTTGATCGGCGAGCGGGTGAACACCCTCGGCTCGCGCAAGGTGAAGAAGCTGCTGCTGGCCGACGACTACGACGGCGTGGTCGAGGTCGCGCGCGAGCAGGTGGAGAGCGGCGCACACCTGCTCGATGTCTGCGTCGCCATGACCGAGCGAAGCGACGAGCGCGCGATGATGACGACGCTCCTGAAGAAGCTGACGATGAACGTCGAGCTGCCGCTGGTAATCGATACCACTGAGGCGGACGTGCTCAAGGCGGCGCTGGAGATGTACCCCGGGCGCGCCGTGGTCAACTCGGTCTCGCTGGAGGGCGGACGCGGCGACAAGATCGACCGGACGATGCCGCTGGTGGCGCGCTACGGTGCCGCGACGATCGCCATGACGATCGACGAGGAGGGGATGGCGCACACCGCCGAGCGAAAGGTCGCCATCGCTAGGCGGATCGCGCAGATCGCGGCGGAGGAGTACGGGGTGCCGGCCGAGGCGCTGATCTTCGACGTGCTGACCTTTCCGATCACCACCGGCCAGGAGGAGCTGCGCCGGGCCGCGATCGAGACGCTCGAGGGCATCCGCCGGGTGAAGCAGGAGGTTCCCGGCTGTTTCACCACGCTCGGCGTCTCGAACCTGTCGTTCGGCGTCGCGCCGCACGCCCGCGCCGCGCTCAACTCGGTCTTTCTGAAGCACGCCGTGGACGCCGGCCTCGACAGCGCGATCATCAACCCGGCGCATGTCACGCCCTACGCCGAGATCCCCGCTGAGCAGCGTGAGATCTGCGAAGACCTGATCTTCAACCGGCGCGAGGACGCGCTGGCGCGCTTTATCCAGTATTTCTCGGAGAACGCGGCGACCGAGACCGCCGAGCGCGCCGACCCGACCGCCGGCATGAGCGTCGCGCAGCGGCTCCACTGGAAGATCGTCCACCGGCGCAAGGATGGGGTGGAGGAGGATATCGATCTGCTGATCACCGAGCGGCTCGCGGCGCGAGGCTTGCAGCTTGCCGATGCGCTCGCCGCGCGCGGCGGCCGTTCGGCGCACAGCAGCCCTGCGCCCGCCCCCGGCGCCCAGCCCCCGGCCTCGCCGCTTGGCGAAGCCGCCGTGGATGTGCTCAACAATGTCCTGCTGCCGGCGATGAAGGAGGTCGGCGACCTGTTCGGCTCTGGGCAGCTGATCCTGCCGTTCGTGCTGCAGAGCGCCGAGGTGATGAAGAAGGCCGTCGGCCACCTGGAGCAGTATCTCGATAAACTCGACGGCACGAGCAAGGGCAAGGTCGTGCTGGCGACGGTCTACGGCGACGTGCACGACATCGGCAAGAATCTGGTCAACACCATTCTGTCGAACAACGGCTACACGGTCTACGACCTGGGCAAGCAGGTGCCGCTGAACACGATCATCGAGAAAGCGGTCGAGGTCGGCGCGGATGCGATCGGCCTCTCGGCGCTGCTGGTGAGCACGTCGAAGCAGATGCCGCTCTGCGTGCAGGAGCTGCATCGGCGCGGGCTGCGCTTCCCCGTGCTGGTGGGCGGCGCGGCGATCAACCGGCAGTACGGCCAGCGCATCACCTTCGTGGCCGATGAAGAGCCGTACGAGGCGGGCGTCTTCTACTGCAAGGACGCCTTCGAGGGGTTGGAGACGATGGACAAGCTCTCCGACCCGGCCATCCGGCCGCGCTTCGTGGCGCAGACGCTGGCGGAGGCCGCCGCGGCGCTCCATCAGAAGCAGCGCGGGCGGGTGGCGCTGGCCGAACTGGGGCGCGCCAGCATGACCGGCGAAAAGGTGCGCTCCGCGGTGCGCACGGACGTGCCGGTGCCGACGCCGCCGTTCTGGGGGGCGCGTGTGCTGGAGCGCATCCGCTTGCAGGATGTCGTCGAATGCCTGGATCGCAACGCGCTCTACCGGCTCCAGTGGGGCGCGAAAAACGCCAAGGGCGCGGAGTGGGAGCGGCTCACGGCCGAGTTCGACGCGAAGGTGCGCGAACTGGTGCGCGAGGCCGAACGCGACGGCTGGCTCGAGCCGAAAGTCGTCTACGGCTTCTTCCCGGTACAGAGCGACGGCCACGACCTGATTGTGTACGACCCGGCGTCGCTGGGTGCGGGGGTCGGAGGCCGGAGTTCAGTCGATCTCTCGCGGAACCCTGATGCCCGCCCCCTGAACCCGCGTGAGTTGACGCGGTTTGTCTTCCCACGCCAGCCAGGGCGCGAGCGGCTCTGCCTGTCGGACTACTTCCGCTCCGTGGAGTCCGGCGAGTACGATGTCGCCGCGTTCCAGCTGGTGACGATGGGGGCGCGCGTGGATGACCTGACCGAGGCGTTGCAACGGGCCGGCGACTACACCCGTTCGTACTTCATCCATGGCCTGGGCGTCTCGCTGGCGGAGGCGCTGGCGGAGTACACCAACCGGCTGGTGCGCCGCGGGCTGGGGATCGCCGAGCCGCGCGGCAAGCGCTACTCGTGGGGCTACCCGGCCTGCCCGGACCTGGAGGAGCACGCCAAGCTCTTCGCGATCCTGCCGGCCGCGGCGATCGGCGTGAAGCTCACCGAGGCATTCCAGTTGGTGCCGGAGCAGAGCACGGCGGCGATTGTCGTGCATCATCCGGAGGCGAAGTACTTCTCGATCGGCTCGGCGGGCGAGCGGGCCGAAGCAGATGTGGCAGAGGTCGCGGCGGACTAGCGACGGGGGGCCGGCGGCCAAGAACGCGAGTTTGGCGGCCCGTAGTATGCGGGAAGGCTTTTGCCTGCGGCATGCGTCACAAGCTTCACGCGTCATGCCCCCGGCCCTACACACAGCTTGACAGCCCGCGCCGCACATGCTACCATGCTGCCGATGGGCGATTAGCTCAGTTGGTTAGAGCGCCACGTTGACATCGTGGAGGTCACTAGTTCGAGTCTAGTATCGCCCACCATTTTAAGCGAGGAGCCGTGGCTTCCTCGCTTTTTTGGTGCTGCCCATTTCGCGCTTGTGGAGAGGTTTGGAGGGCCGTAGGCCCTCTCATTACGTTGTTCCGCCGACTCAGCGGCGGCCGAGCTGGCGAAATGTGTGGGGAGACGTCGCCTTCCCGACCCGCGCCGGAGATCCGTCTACTGCCCGACGTACACCACGCGATAGATATTCCCATTCTTGTCATCGGAGACGAACAACTCGCCATGCGCGCCGATGGCGACCCCCGCCGGCCGACCCCAGGCGCTGCCGCACGGTTGCATCTCGCTGTCGCGGAAGCCGGTGAGGAACGGCTGCGAGCCAACCGGGCGGTTGTTGGCCACCTGAACGAACTGCACCTTGCAGTCGCGCGGCGTCAGAGCGGCGTTCCAAGAGCCGTGGTAGGCGACGAACAGGCCACCCCGGTAGGCCGCCGGGAAGGCGCTCGCGCCGTAGCGCGCCATGCCGAGCGGCGCCGAGTGCGCCGGGTCGGTGAAGAGCGCCGGCACGACATCGTCGCAACTTGCGACTGGCGGCGCGAGGGAGACGCGGGTATCGCGCACCTCCTTCGTGCCCGCCGGCGTCACGCCGAGCGTCGGCGTGTAGCAATAAGGCCAGCCGTAGTGCCGCCCCTTCTCGACGTTGATGACGATCTCCTCGGGCGGCGCATCGTTGCCCAGCCCGTCGCTGCCGTTGTGGTCGGCCCACAGCTCGCCGTTCGGCATGAACAGGAAATCGACGCTGTTGCGCAGCCCCTCGGCCCAGACCGGGCGGCGCGACTCGACCGGGTCGTTCGCGAAGGGGTTGTCGGCGGGGATCGAGCCGTCCAGGTTGAAGCGCATGATCGTGGCGCGGCGCCTGTCGGTCTCCGGCGTGATGTTGGATGTGGAGCCGGCGGCGACGTACAGCTTGCCGTCCGGCCCGATGTGGGCGGTACGCGAGGCATGGCCGCCGCTGCCGGGGATGTTGGTCGTCACATCCTGCCGCTCGCCGCTGTCCAGAAAATCGCCGTCGCCGTTGCCGTCGGTCAGGCGCGAGACCCGGCCGGTCTCGGCGACGTAGAGCGTGCCGTTGTGCCATTCGACGCTGTGTGGGGTGTTCAGCCCGGTGGCGACCGCCTGCGCCGCGTCGGCCCGGCCGTCGTTGTCGGCGTCCGCCAGGCGCACAACCCGGCCCGCGCCCATCTCGGCGACATACAGCGCCCCATCGGGGCCGACCGTCATCAGGCGCGGGATGGACAGCCCGGCCGCGTAGAGCCGCACGGCGAAGCCGGCGGGCACGGTCAGGCGGGCGCTGGCGGCATCCGGCGGCGGGAGCGGCACCGCACCCGCGCTGCGCTGGGCCAGGGGCAGAAAAGCCGCCGGCGGCAGGGCAACAGCGCGCAGCGCCAGGGCCGAACCGAGCGCCAGCGCGAGCATCAGGGCAAGCGCGGTCCAGGTGTGGGGTTTTCGCATAGGCACCTCTGTACGGCTTGCATTCATCCGTCGCCCTTCGTCCAGCATACTAGCACCACCTGTGCCCCGGGGCCGGTGAAGATGTAGAACGTATCACACTCTCGCCCGGTGTGGTATGATGGCCGCCCGTGCTCGTCTGTCATTCCCACCCGGAGGCTTATGCTCGTCCAGGACATCACCGCCCGCATGCGCGCCGAGGCTGGCAAAGCGCTCGTCGGCCAAGACGAAGCGTTCACCCAACTGCTGATCGCGCTCCTTTCCGGCGGCCACGTGCTGCTCGAAGGAGTGCCCGGCACTGCCAAGACGCTCATGGCCAAGACGCTGGCGCTCCTCATCCGCGCCGATTTCAAGCGCGTCCAGTTCACCCCGGACCTGATGCCGTCGGATGTCGTCGGAACGCAGGTGTTCGAGATGGGCACCGGCCAGTTCCGCCTGCGCAGGGGCCCGATCTTCACCAATGTGCTGCTCGGCGACGAGATCAACCGCGCGCCGGCCAAGACGCAGAGCGCGCTGCTGGAGGCGATGGAAGAGCGGCAGGTGACGATCGAGGGCGAGCGGCTGCCGCTGCCGGAACCGTTTTTCGTGCTGGCGACCCAGAATCCGGTGGAGTACGAAGGCACCTATCCGTTGCCGGAGGCGCAGCTCGACCGCTTCCTGTTCAAGGTGCTGGTCGACTACGCGCCGCAGGAGGCGGAGATCGAGGTGCTGCGACGCTACAGCGCCGGGTTCGACGCGCGCCGGCTGGACGCGGCCGGCCTCGCGCCGGTGATCGCGCCGGATGATCTGGCCGCCTGCCGGGCGGAGATCGGCGCGGTGCAGGTGGACGACGGCATCCTCAAGTATATCACCGACATCGCCCAGGCCAGCCGCAAAAGCCTCGACCTGATCCTCGGCGGGTCGCCGCGGGCCTCGATCGGGCTACTGCTGGCGGCCAAAAGCTGGGCGGCGATGCAGGGACGCGGGTATGTCGTGCCGGACGACGTGAAGGTCCTGGTGCGCCCGGTGTACCGACACCGGATCATCCTGCGCCCGGAGGCCGAGATCGAGGGCCTGACGCCCGATACGGCCATGGGGCGGGTGCTGGCGAAGATCGAAGTTCCGCGATAACCTTGGCGAAGCTGTAGATGGCCGCCGGCGCGCCGTGCCAGGGCGGCTTCCCGGCGGCCCGAACTGCCGGTTTATATCGGAAAGCCGTCGGCTGCGACCCCATCACCTATGTCCGTCCAGGAAACGCCACACCTGAGCCAACCAGTGCGCCGCGCGCGGACAGCGAGCCGGGCGCTGCTGTGGGCCGCGTCCGGCGTGCTGCTCCTTGGAGTCGCGATCCGCCTGTTCCGCTTCGACGCGCAGCCGCTGTGGTTCGACGAGCTGTACACCGCCGCGCTGGTGCGCGATGGCCTCGGCGCGATCTGGCACAACTCGTTCGTGCAACTGACGCCGCCGCTGCCATACCTGGTGTTCTGGCTCTCGGCGCAGATCGGCGGCTCGACGGCGGCGGGGCTGCGCGCCGCCAGCCTGCTGGCCGCTGTGCTCACCCTGCCAGTCTTCTACCACTTCTGCACACGCGTGTCCGACCGGGCCACCGCGCTCGTGGCGACCGGGCTGTTGGCGATCGCGCCCCTCGCCATCTATTACGCCCAGGAAGCGCGCCCCTACGCATTGGCACTGCTGGCGCTGCTGCTGGCGCTTCTGGCGTACGAGCAGGTGCGCCGGCGCAGCTCACCCGGCGACTGGGCGATCTATGCGCTGCTCGCCGCGATCGCCGGGCAGCTACACTACGTCAATGTCATTCTCGTCGGCGCTCAACTGGGGGCGCTGCTGCTGCTAGCGCTGCTCGACCGGGCGGCCATGGGACGCACGCTCCGCGGCGCGGCGGCGGTCGTGCTGATCGTCGGCCTGGCGCTCGGGCCGTTCATGCTCGGCGTGCACGCCAGCGGGCGCGAATGGTCAGGCTGGCGACAGCCCCAGGCGACGCTCCAATTTCTTTCAACCATGCAAACTATGGCCCCCGGGGATGCGCGCTTCGCCCCAAGTTGGGCACGCACCGCCGCCCTGCTCGCGCTGACAACCGGCGCGGCGCTGGCGCTCCTCCGGCGGCAGAACTGGCGTGTGCTGCTGCCGCACGTTCTGATGCTCGCCTTCGTGATCGCCGTTGCCTTCGTGCTGCTGCCGCTGGCCGGCGTGCCCGCGCCGGCCTACGAGGAACGGCCATTTCTGCTGGTGCTGCCCAGCGCGCTGCTGCTGTTCAGCGTCGGTGTGCGCCATCTGCTCGCGCGGCGCAGGACTCTGCCGTGGGGCGTTGGGCTGGTTGCCGTGCTGGCCGTCACGTCGGCCGCCGGGCTGCGCGGCTACTTCGGCGGCTTCGTCAAGAGCCCGGAGGGCATCCTGGCGCAACACATCGCCGCCGCAGCGCGCCCGGGCGACATCGCGCTCGGCGACGCCTATTCGGTTGACGCGGCGCTGCACTTGTACGCGCCGGCGCTTCCGGTTTACAGCTACCGCGGCGAGCTCGACGGCCACTCGCGCTTCGCCGAGAACGCTTCGCCAGTGATGAACCGCGAAGCCGAGACGCACCTGGTCGATCTGGAGGCGATACTCGCCGCTCCGCGCATCTGGCTGCTGCAGCGCGGCCAACGCGTTCATCCCTATCACCGCACGCTGCTGGCGCGCTACCGCGTGGTTCACGAAGCCGAGTCGCCGCCGTTCCGCGTTCAGTTGCTCGAGCCGCGATGATACCGTCCCGCCGCCTGCTGCTCTTCTTGCTGCTCGCCGCCGTGCCGGTCGGCGGGGCGACCCTGGCCCCAGCGCTGCTGTGGGTCGCGCTGGCCTACCTGCTGGCCGTCGCCGCGCTGGTGGCCGTCGATGCATTCGTCACCACCAAGCCGGGCGAGCTGGAGGTCGAGCGGGTCTGCGACTCGAAGCTGTCGATCGGGGCCGAGAACCCGATCACGCTGCTGGTGTCGAGCACGGCGCGCCGCACGCTGCGCTTCACACTGCGCGACGAGTTCCCGTACCAGTTCGCCAGCGATGCGATCATGCTCGCAGGCGAGGTCGCGCCGTACGAGGTCTGCGAGCTGCGCTACCACCTGCGCCCGCTCCAGCGCGGCGACTACCGCTTCGGCGACGTAAACATCCGCTATCCCAGCGCGCTGGGCACGTTCACGCGGCAGGCGCGCTACGGGGCGCAGGCCGATGTCAAGGTCTACCCGAACGTGCTGGAGGTCCGCAAGTACGACCTGCTGGCGCAGAAGGGGCTGCTGCTCGAGGCCGGGCTGCGGCCGGCGCGGGTCTTCGGCAGCGGGCTGGAGTTCGAGCGCCTGCGCGATTACACGCCGGACGACGAGTTCCGCCGGATCAACTGGAAAGCGACCGCCCGGCGCGGCAAGCCGATCGCCGCCGAGTACGAGACCGAGCGCAGCCAGTACGTGATGAGCGTGCTCGACACCGGCCGGCTGATGCGCCCGCCGATCGGCGACCTGGCGAAGCTGGATTATGCGATCAACACCGCGCTGCTGCTGTCGTACGTCGCTACGCTGAAGGGCGACCATGTCGGCCTGCTGAGCTACGCCGACGACGTACGGGCCTACCTGCATCCGAAGCGCGGCCGCCGCCAGTTCCACCGCATCCTGGAGGCGCTCTACGGTGTGCAGTTCCAGCCGGTGGAGGCCGACCCGGCGCGGGCGCTGGCCTACCTCAGCCTGAAGCAGAAGCGCCGCTCGCTGGTGGTGGTCTTCACCGACCTGGCGACGCCCGACGCCGCGCGCCCGCTGATCGCCGGCATGGCCCGCCTGGCGAAGCGCCACCTGCCGCTGTGTGTCGTGATCTCCGACCCGAACATCACCGGGCTGGCGGCGCTGCCCCCGCGCGACTCCGACGCCGTCTACCGCCGCGCCGTCGCCGGCATGCTGCTGGATGAGCGGCAGGTCATCCTCGACACTATGCACCGCAGCGGCGTGCTGACGCTCGACGTGCCGGCCGACAACCTGAGCGTGGCGGTGATCAACAAATACCTGGAGCTGAAGGGGCGCGGGGCGCTCTGAATGACAGATCGCAGCGCTCGCCTACGCAGCTCGGGTGCCGCGTACTCGCCCGGTCGACCTGACCGAGCGGATCGCGGCCAATCGCAGGGTTCACTTGCCTCGTCCAGCGCCCGAGCTATGAAAATCCTCGATAGCGATCAGTGGATCGCTGTGCTGCGCGGCACGCGTGACCTACGGCTGCGTGCATCCGCGATTGAAGACCTGCACTCACGGCGATCAGCGTCGGCGAATTAGCGTGCGGCGCGGCGCACGCGGCGCGTCCCGCTGACACTCTGCTGAAGCTGGACGCACGCCTGGCGAGGATAACCATTGTTCCCTACGACGGCGCGGGCGCTCCCGCATGTGCGCCGCCGTTCGCCAGGGTGTCGCAGCGCCGCACGCCGGCGCTGCGCGCCTCGCAGAGCGGCTGCGCACCGCTCGTCCCCACCCGGTACAGCCCACGCCCATGGCGACCAGCGACAACCTGCCGCACCTCGTCAGCGACGCGCCCCTGGCGGGCCTGAGCTGCACTATCGCGTGCGGTATGCCGGGCCTCATCCGGCTCACCGCAGACTATCTCGAAGCGGCGGGGGCACGGTGCGCGCCGCACGCGCCGCTGATGGAGTGTCACG
Source organism: Roseiflexaceae bacterium (assembly GCA_042408595.1). Classification (GTDB taxonomy): domain Bacteria; phylum Chloroflexota; class Chloroflexia; order Chloroflexales; family Roseiflexaceae; genus JBHOQX01. Next base: position 41,923 of record JBHOQX010000014.1, read on the forward strand.
TGTGCGGCGTTCCGGTTCCTCATGGCAATCTGAAGAACTATGCACAACAACTTGCACAGGAATGGGGCGACGATACGATGTATATCGCTGTAACGCTCGATCATGTCTGGAATACACCGCAGCCGCCGGGAACTGCGAGAACGCTTGTTGAGAAACGGCTTGCGAATGCAAAAAATTCTAGATGGAGCACCGATAAGTCCGATATCTGAACTACATGATGAAAGCGCACAGTATTACAACGCAGAGTCGCACTAATGCGCTAACCTGAATGGCTTTGCAGACACGTTTCCTGTCTGGCTCCTCCTTATTGTGCGCCGCATTCTGATGCGGAGCATTACCAAACCTGGGTTGTAGTACTAGTGGGTCACTTGTCACGGCAGTTGCCTTTTCGGGCAGACAGGCGTATGCTGGCTTCTGAGCCGTTGTCTGAGCGACGGATTCAGGAGGTGGGCGATGAGCCGACGTAAGAAAGACACACTACGGCCACTGACTGATGACGGGTAGTCATGCAAGCAGTAGTGATAGTATACTACCTGATCAGGAAGTCGTGTACGGGTCTACACGGAGGCACCGCTGGCGGATAGCGATCACCCTTCACTTCGTCGGAGGTACAGTGGTTATTACGGATCGAGGCAGTAAGAGAACTCGCTATCTTGTACGTAAAGGCGAGTTGCCCGATGTATTATCGTTTCTTCGCGTCCATCCTAATCCTTGTAACGATGATGGCTGCACTATTCGCAGATTCAACGTTAACCTTAGCAAAGGGGGGGGAGATAATCCGCCGATTGAGCCATTATCTGTCACGTGTACAGCAACTGCGACTCAACCATATGGGTGGGCAAAGCAACAGGGTGATCCGCCTGCTTTAATGAAAGCAGACCATTATATTGAGTGCCGTGGTGACAACGGAAGCATCACTCAGACCACCGTCTATGGGACACTATGGCGCAACGGCGCGATTGCGAATACTGCTCCCACAACCACATGTGGAGGCAATGAATGTGCCACACAATCGTCAGCCAACTATTCTTCTGGATGCTGGTATGCAACAACTTCGGGTTATATTGTGTACAGGAATGGTACAAGGAAGAATATACCAGAGACAAGAAGCCCGTGTGTAACTGCACCATAACACCACATGTACCGATGTCATCATGCGCCGATGGCGCATGATGACATCGGTACAAATGACAGCAATACTCCAAGCATGTTCAGAGGAGCAAAGAATGCCTGCTACTCAACACGATTTGCTAATTAAGAATTTTCAAAATGAACACTTGCATCTGACTCGTCTCTTGAAGTTCGAGCGTATATACAACGATAAAATTGAGGAGGTATTTCCCCGCGAACTTCAACTTTCCCGCCTACAAACTGTTGATCGAGCTATACAGATAGCAAGAAGAGCGCTCAACAATCAGACCGAAATTAGTGATAATACCTTCTTTGATAAAGTCCAGAAGATACAAAATCTCACATATCAGCTACGTACTGAGCATGGCTTTTACTTTGGCGATAGGACTGTATGGAGAACGTATGTCGTCGTCGATGATTCGAGCAAGAAGCGGATTTTAAAAGCAACACCCGCCCGGCATTTCAGTCATCGTGTGTTTTCTTATTTAAGCGAAGGCAAGCGAGTGAATAGATATATCGGTAATATTGTAGCTTTCTCGGATTTCTTACCTCGAGTATTGGAAGGTGATCAAGAAGCTCCTGATGTATCTCCTGCTGAGCAGATAGAAACTATCCGCAACATTATACCCGATCCAAATGATACTGTCACTGGATTTGTCGCTAAATTCGATTTCATAGATTCATCATTGGACTTTTTTACCAATACAGCCTCTTTAATTCTTAAAAAGCATTATTCGAACAATTAATCGATAGTTAATGATGAATTGAGCAGGGACAGAGAAGACGAAACTCTACGCGCTATCAACCGAGAGGTTATTTCTGCAATACGGCGCGTAGGCGATATTACACGAGATATTGACTGGCGACTACATGCGGCGAACCAGGCACTCATAACAGTACGAAATTGGGTAGCCTGCTCGAAGCAGTGATGGGTCAGATCGGCTGGCACGAGTGACGGGATCATTCCCGACACTCGCTGCCATGACACGGCGACTCGGATCATCCGCCCTCGTGCTGGCAGGCGATGCACGCCAGCGCCGCCACATAGCGGCGCTCCGCCAGTTCTGCCCGGGTGGAACGTCCGACCCGGCGCTGACCGCCGACATCCCGCTCTGTGCCACCTTGGAAGAGGCCGCCGGCGCCGCCAGTGATGTATCGGGAGCCGTTTCTTCCCGCCCTTCTTCCGCTGATCATCTCGCTGATAACACTCGTTGGCTTTATCCGGGGGAGCATGGCCGCCATTTGGCTCGGCGGCGCGGCGCTCGTCTTCCTCGGCCTTGCAGGGATGTGCAGTTTGGACCTCTGGAATGCTGGAGTTGGGCTCGTTGTACTCCTGATGGCGCTCATTCTGTCGCGCAGCGCCGCCCGCGAACGCTCACAACACAGCACAGTGATGTCGTTTCGAGAACCAACCCTGCTGGCCGTCATGATCGTCGCGCTATAGCGAAGCGCAGAATGATCGATCCTCTCGTCTACTGACCACTATGAAACCATATTCAACCGACGTACGTGTGCGGGTGCGCTCAGCCCTCGAGGCCGGTATGCCTCGTGCCGATGCCGTCCGTATCTTTCACGTGAGCGTGGGAAGGATGAAACGCTGGCTGCGGCTGCGTCGCACCACTGGCGATCTTCCCCCGCAGCGTCCCTCCGGTCGTCCAACCAGCATCCCACCGGACCAGGAACCCCTCCTTCGTGTGCAGTTGGACGCCGCCCCGGCTGCCGCACTCGCCGAGCATGCCGCCCCGTGGCATGCCGACCATGGCACCACGCTCCGCCCGTGGACAATCGGCCGTGCCCTTCGGCGCCTGGCATGGGCGCGAAAAAACAGACCCTGATCGCTCCTGAACGTGATCCCTGGCAACGAGCGCTGTTTGCGCTCCGCCAAACAGCACTTGATGCTGGCCAAGGGGTGGTGATGGATGACTTCGGCAGCAATCTGGATCTGCATCCAACGCACGCCTGGGCGCCACGTGGTGCACGTGCGGTTGCATCGGTGCCACGCACTACGCCACTCCCTACCACCACGATGGCGTCCATAAGCGAGCCGGGTCTGGGACCGGCCGTGATCGTCGCGGGTGGAGTGAATCGCGTGACGTTTACCACGTATCTGGAACCGGTCGTGGCCCCGACCGTGCGGCCGGGTCAGGTCGTGCTGCTTGATCAGCTCCGTGCCCACCAGCGCGCTCGCGCCGCGGAGGTCAGCGCAGCGTGTGGGGGTCGGCTGATCGATCTGCCGCCGTATGCGCCCGACGATGCGCCGATCGAGTTGGCGTTTGCGCCGATCACAGCCGACCTGCGTCGTGCAGCTGCGCGGCCACGTGAGGTGCGGGAGGCAGCGATGGCGATCGCCGTGGCGAAGATTAAGGCGGCTGATGC
>JBHOQX010000015.1:0-18787 GCA_042408595.1 Roseiflexaceae bacterium
GTTTTCTGATTGAGCGATCTCGCGTTATTTGTCGTGCCGCCTTCTGGCGGTACGCGGACGCCGCCTGAAGGCGGCACGACAATTCACGCGAGATCGCTCTATCAGAATCCGACCTTCACGATCGTGCGGCCGGTTTTGTCCTGAAAGAAGCCCACGCCGTCCTGGATGAGGCCGACGTAGAAGCCCATCTTCGTCTCCTGCTGCTCGACCCGGATGCGGCCGATGATCGTGACCTCCTCGCCGGGGCGCAGCTCATCCTCCACGCTCGGCACCTTCCACTGCTCCGGCGGGCGCGGCGAGATCGCCCACCGGAAGGGATAGCGCTTCGGCCCGCCGCCGCTGTTCGCGTCCCAATCCACCCCGACGCGCCAAAAGCCGCCGGATTTGGCGTCGTACTGACCGCCGGCGACCGACGAGAAAACGTCTTTGGTCGAGTACTCGAAGCCGGAGGGGGGGCCGTAGGTGCGGATGGGCACGTCGCCAGTGTTCTTCACCCGCAGCGTCACCGTCAGGACCTCGCCGAGCATAAGCGACTGCGGCGCCATGTAACTGTAGGTGATCGTCGCCTCGGGCTGGCCGCTGCCGCTGATGGTGATCGTCCCACGCCGCTGCACAACATTGCCGTACGCATCGCGCGCCGTGATCGTGTAGCTGTACGCGCCGTCGGGCAGCAGCACGCCGTCGGTCGTCTTGCCGTTCCAGACGTGCTTCTGCAGGATCGGCTCTTCCTTGTCGTTCGTGACGAACGGATAGACCGTCGTGCCGTCGGGCGCGGTCAGTGTGATGTCGACCGTGGCAGTCACCGGCAGGCGGTAGGTGATCTCGGCCACGTCGTCGATCCCGTCGGCGTTGGGTGAGATCACCTCGGGATAGACGGCCAGGTCTTCGATCAGCGGCGGCGGCGTGTCCGCCCCCTGGATGCGAAGCGTGCCCGCCGACGCCTGCTGCTCGCGGCCATCCGCGGTCTGCGCCCGCACGATCACCTGGTAGGCGCCGCTGGGCAGCACCCGTCGCACCAGCACCGGGTCGCCGGTCGGCACAGCCCCGTCGAAGCTGAGCGTGTAGGGCTCCGACGAGGGCGTGCGCGCCTCGCCGTCGCGTAGCACATAGCGCCCGCCCTTTTCGTCCTGCAGGTAGATCCAGACCTTCGCCGGCGCGCCGATGCGGTAGCTGATGCCGACGCGCGAGGTGTCGCCGTGCGGTTCCAGCAGCGCCTGCGAGAGCGAGACGTTCGAGAGGGGCTGGGATGCGCCGCAGCCGGCGAGCGGCAGGGCGAGGAGCAGCGCCAGGATGGGCACGATGGTTCGTTTCATTGTTGTGGCAGTGTCGGCTGGGCCGCCGGTTCGGCCACGGCCTCGGGCGGCGCCGGGCCGAGCGGGACGCTGCCATAGCGCCGGCTGAAAAGCGCCAGCGCGAGGGCGCCGAGCGTCACACCGAACCAGAGGGTGCAGAAGCGGATGATAATCGTCGCCGTTGTCGCCGGGCCGGCGGCCAGCGGCACGAGCAGGACGAGCAGGGCGGTGCTAGAAGCCTCGGAGACGCCCAGGCCGCCCGGCAGGAACGACACCAGGCCGAAGAGGGTAGACGCGGCGAAGACGAACGTGGCGACCAGCAGCAGGCGCCATGCGTGCGGCTCGCCGAGGCCGCGTAGCACGAAATAGAACGCCAGGCATTCGCCGAACCACGAGACGACGCTCAGCAGCGTCGAGACCGCCAAAATGCGCCACTGGAGCAGGCGGTGGGTGCTCGCGTAGAGCGCCGTCAGGCGCGGGCCGATGCGTGCGCCGTAGGGCAGCGCCGCCACCCAGCCGACCATCCGCTCGAACAACCAGCGCGCCTGGAGCACCAGAATCCCGGCCAGGCTCAGCAACACCAGCGCGGCGAAGGCCGGGCGCGCCGGTGGGTAGAGTGTCAACCCGAAGGCCATCAGCAGCAGCATCGCCAGGCCGTCGGTCAGCCGCTCGGCCAGCACGATCGGCGCGGAGGCGGTGATCGGCGTACCGTTGACCCGCTTGAGCAAGTATGACTTGAGCACCTCGCCGATCTTGCCCGGGGTTACCGCCATCACCAGCCCGCTGGTGAACAGTAGCCCGCTATCGACGCGGCTGACGCCAGCGCCCATGTCCATGCGGCGCAGATAGTAGTCCCACTTGAGCCAGCGCAGCGCATAGTTGAAGAGCGTCAACCCGAGGATGGCCGGCAACTCCGCCCAGTGGAAGGTGCGGAAACTGGCGGCGACCTGCCGAACGTCGCTCACCAGGCCGAGCGCAATGATGACGGCCAGGCCGATCAGGGCCGAGAGGATGATTTTACCGCGAAGCTGGCGTAGCATAACCTACCGACCGACGACCGACGACCAACGACTCAACGACGACATGAGACGCAAGAGCGGATCGTTCGTCGTTGGTCATGCATCGTTCGTTAGATATTGCGATGCTGCACAAGCTCGACCAACACGCCCTGGCAACTCTTCGGATGGAGAAAGGCCGTGAGCGTATGGTGCATGCCGGGGCGCGGCGCCTCGTCGATCAATTCAACGCCGCGGGCCTTGACCGCGGCCAGCGCCGCAGCGATGTCCTCGACGCGGTAGGCGACGTGATGGACTCCCGGCCCGCGCTCGTTCAGAAACTTCACGAACGGCGCCTCGTCGGAAGTCGGCGCGATCAGCTCCAGCAGCGTGCCGCCGACATCGGCGACGGCGGCGAGCAGGTGACGCTCCGGCATGGCGATCCGCTCCCATTCCGTGATGCCAAAGACCCGGCGGTAGAACGCGACCGACTCCTCGATGTCGCGCACGGCGAAGCCGATATGATCGACGTGTGTAAACATCCGCGTCTCCTGGCAGCCACGCGCCTGCCGCGCCGCAGTGTAGCATCGAGGCGGCGTGGCGTCAATAATGCCCCGTGCTCCAGGCCCTGATCGCCGATCTCTACTCCTTGCCAGGACGTACGCGGTTGCCCGCGGCGCGGGAGATATGGCGGGCCGCAGGCCCTCCATGGCGGTCGTTTTCGCGCGCCCAAACAAGGGGGTTCGGAGGGGCTTCGCCCCGTCACACCTCCCCACCGCGTACGTCCTGTCCTTAGATCGCTTCCTTCAGAAACGCCAGCACCAGCCGGTTGAACGCCTCAGGATGCTCCATGTTCGGGTGGTGTCTGGCGTCCGGGATGACGACCGAGCGCGCCCGCGGGCATGCGCCACGACAGAGGCGGCGATGTCGTGCAGCAATGGGTTAGCCTCGCCGCCGACGACCGCCAGCGCCGGGGCGCGCAGATCCGCCAGCTGCCCGTAGGCCGGCGGCTCCAGCCCGCGCTCCTCCGCCTCGACCGGCGGGCGCGACCAGAGATTCGGTCAGCAGTGGGCGGGTGCGCTCGCGGGCCGCCGGGTGCACCTGCGCCGGGCGGCGGCGGCCATCCACCCAGAGTTGCAGGCCATACTCCACCGCCGCGGCGATGTCGCCGCGCTGGCGCGCCTCCATCATCTTCCGCACCACCGGCGGGAGCTCATCGGGCACCGGGAGCGGCGTGGGCATCGGTCTTGGGGCGGCATCCGGCAGTTGACTCCCACCGGCGCGGGGGTACACTTACGTCGCGCCTGTCAGAGTTGTAGCGAGGGTTTCTATGAGCGACGACTTCCCGTGTATCGGCGACCGGCTGGCGATCCACCCGACGGCCTACATCGCGCCGCAGGCCTATGTTCACGGCGCAGTGACGATCGGCGCGCAGTCGAGTGTCTTTCCGATGGCGGTCATCCGCGGCGACAAGGCCCCGATCGTCATCGGCGCCCGCACGAACATCCAGGACGGCTGCATCCTTCACGCCGACCCGGACGCGCCGCTGACGATCGGCGACGATGTGTCGATCGGGCATGCGGCCGTGGTCCACGGCTGCACGGTGGAAGACGAGGTGCTGATCGGGATCGGCGCGGTGGTGCTGAACCGCGCGCGGATCGGGCGCGGCTCCTTGATCGGGGCGCGCGCCCTGGTGACAGAGGGGATGATCGTGCCGCCCGGCTCGCTAGTGCTCGGCATCCCCGGCACGATCCGGCCGCTGCGCCCGGAGCAGCTCGAGCGCATTCGCCGCACCGCGCACAACTATGTGGAGCTTGGGGCGGCGTACCGGGGACGTTCGGCGTTCAGCGTGCAACGTTCCGGAGGCGGGGTGCAGGGCTCAGGGGACGGTGGCCAGCAGCCTGCTATCACCAAAGGGCAGCATGCGCCAACCGGTGATGCTGCGCGCTGAGCCCCGACCCCTGACCCCTCCGGAAGCTTAGTTGTCGTCGAAGCGCGGGCGCCCGCCGCGCGGGAAGTCGCGGTCGCGGTCCCGGCGCGGGTCGCCGGCGCGGCCTAGCTCGCGGCGGGCCTTGCGCAGGTCGCTCTCGTATTTGAGCAGGACGCTCAGCGTCGTGTCGAGCGTCTCGCGGTCGAGATTGCGGGCGTTCAGCTCGACCAGCGCGCGGGCCCAATCGATCGTCTCGGAGACGGACGGCAGCTTCTTCAAGTCCAGCCCGCGCAGGCGCTGGACCAGCTCGACCGCCTGGGAGGCGAGCCGGGGCGGCAGGCCAGGTACCTTCATCTGCACAATCCGCAGCTCGGAGTCGAGCGCCGGGTAATCAACATAAATGTACAGGCAACGCCGTTTGAGCGCTTCCGAAAGCTCGCGGGTGTTGTTGCTGGTGAGGAGCACCGTCGGCATGTGGCGCGCCTTGATCGTCCCCAGTTCCGGCACGCTCACCTGAAAGTCGGAAAGCACCTCAAGCAGGAAGGCTTCGAACTCGGCGTCGGATCGGTCGATCTCGTCGATCAGCAGCGTCACGGGCTGCTCGCTGGTGATCGCCCGCAGGAGCGGGCGCGCCAGCAGGAAGCGGCTGGAGAAGAAGACGTCCTCCTCGGCAGCCAGCCGGTCCGCCGCTTCACTCAGGGTGGTCGCATCGGCCATCAGGTCGTTCAGTTTGTCGCGCAGCAGTTGGGTGTAGAGCAACTGCTTGGCGTACTCCCATTCGTAGAGCGCCTTGCTTTCGTCCAACCCTTCGTAGCACTGGAGGCGGATGAGCTCACGGCCGGTCGCGGCGGCCCAGGCCTTCGCCAGCTCGGTCTTGCCGACGCCGGCCGGCCCTTCGGCGAGCACCGGCTTGCCGAGCCGCTCGGCCAGGTACATGACCGTCGCGATCTCGTCAGACGCGATATACTGCTGGGCGCCGAGCGCGTCGCGCACGGCCGCGATGTCGTTGAACACAGTGCGTGCCTTTCTGTTGCCAAACCACCACATGCTGGTCACCTGCGCGCGGCGCGGGCGCCGCGCCTGCCGCCGACCATAGGCCTCCGTCACCCCTGAATCAGTGGCTGGTACCGTCGCGAGGGGATGCTCTGATTATAGCACGCGCTGTACGATCTTGCCGGGCTAGCGCCTATGTCGTTTGCGTGCGCCGGGCAGTGCCTCCCTGGCCGCGGTGGCGGCACAGATGGGCGTGCCGCCGCGCCCTGGCGTTTTCACCCCGCTACATGACCGAATTTGACAGCGCACCGCCGCTTTGCTATAATCCGTCGCTGTGTAACGAAAGACCGGACCTGCCGAGGGTGGTAGCCCCACTCTCTTTTCGTGTCGGGCCGCTGAAGGAGTGGCGACGTGTACGCAATCATCCGCGACCGAGGGGCGCAGTACCGCGTTGAAGAAGGCCAGGAGCTGGAGATCGCCCGGCTGGAGGCGGAGCCCGGCAGCGAGATCGAGCTTGGCGAAGTGCTGCTGATCGGCGGCGACGAAGCGGTCATCGGCGCACCGCTGGTGCCCGGCGCGAAAGTGCTCGCCCGCGTGATCGGCGAGACCATGGGTGACAAGATCGTCGTCTTCAAGTACAAGAATAAGAAGCGCTACCGCCGGCGCACCGGCCACCGCCAGCACTACACCCGCGTCGCGATCAGCCAGATCGTCGCGCAGGGCTGAGGCCACGCCGAGGGGAGGTGAAGAATGGCACATAAAAAGGGGGTCGGCAGCTCGCGCAACGGCCGCGACAGCAACCCGAAGATGCTGGGGGTCAAGCGTTTCGGCGGCGAGCTGGTCAAGCCGGGCACAATTATCGTCCGCCAGCGCGGCACGAAGATCCACCCCGGCGAGAATGTCGGCCTCGGGCGCGACTACACGATCTATTCGCTGATCGATGGCGTCGTGACTTTCGAGCCGTATACCGCCGGGCGGAAGCAGGTGAGTGTGTATCCCGCTGCCGCCAGCGAGTAAGTGCGCAGAACGCCTGGGCGCAGCGATTGGAGTGCAACGGTGAAGGCTGATATTCATCCCAAAGTGTACGAGACCGTAATCGTCTGTGGCACGTGCGGCACGCAATGGCCGACGATCTCGACGCGGAACGGTGTGCGCGTCGAGATCTGCTCCAACTGCCACCCGTTCTACACCGGCGAGCAGCGGATCGTCGATACCGCCGGGCAGGTGGACCGCTTCATGCGCCGCTTGCAGGCGACGCAGGCGCAGCAGGCCGAGGTGGCGCGCCGGCGCGAGGAGCGCAACAAGCCAGCGCCGAAGAAGCCGAGCCTGCTCCAAGAGATCTACGGCGACGAGGACGGCGGCGCGGCGTAGCGCCGCCGCCCTTGGCATACAGGCAGCATGCAGCCGGGCGCGTTCGCCCGGCTGTTTGATGTCGGTGCGTCCGGTACGCGTGATGGGCCGCTGCTCGCGCAGCAACCGAGCTGCCGCCGCTGCACGAACAGCATAGAAGGCGTCCTGAAAAGCTTCGCCCGCCGCTCATCTGCCCTGGCGCACGACAGTTAGGCAGAAACCGGCTGGCGCCGACGCTACCAGCCGCCCCAGATCGCGAACGTCAGGCCAGGCGTCTGGATGTTGATGAACAGCGTCGTGCCGTCCGGGCTGAAGGTCGCGCCGGCGAACTCCATATCCTCGAATCCGGGAACGATGTTTTTGGCGAAGTCGAAGAGTTGTCCGTCGCGCGTCAAGAAACGGACATACTGATCTGCATCCCCGTCCTCGCACAGCACGAGAACGCCGCCGCGCGGGCTGACGGTGATGTTGTCGGGCGAGTCCAGCACGTCGGCGCTCGGCGACTCGAAGACCAGCCGGAGATGGTCGGCGAGCGGGCCGCGCAGGCGCAGCTCCCACACCTGGCCCAACCCGGCATCGCCGCCGCTGGTCGAGTTGAGATAGACGCTGCCGTTGCCGTACCATGCGCCCTCCAGCCGGGCGAAGGTCGCGCCGCCCCGGGCGATGCCCTGCTCGTAGACCGCCAACGAGTTCGTCTCGGCGGCGGCCGGATCGGGGTCGTCGATATCCACCCAGGTGACCGGCAGCAGGGTGTTCGGTTGCTGCCCGCTGCGGGTATCGTAGTTCGGCCTGCCCCGGATCGCCAGCATCTGAAGCCTGCCGCCCGCGGCCAGATCGCCGCGCTGATTCGGAATGAAACGGTAGAGGCCGGCGGTGCCGCGATCCTCGGTTTCGTAGACGATGCCGGTGTCGGGATCGATCGCGATCGCCTCGTGTACAAACCGGCCCAGGGCCTTGAGCGGAACGGGCGTGACCGTCCCATCACTGGTTGCGGCGACCTCGAAACAGTACCCGTGGGCCTGCGCGAACCCGGCTGTCGGGCCGAGCACCGTCTCCTCACAACTGATCCAGCTCCCCCATGGCGTGGGACCGCCGGCGCAATTCACCAGCGTGCCGCTCAGGCTGGCAAAGTCCGCCACCAGGTCGCGCGTGCGCGGATCGACGATCAGGGTGGTTGTTCCACCTCCGGCGAGCGGATCGTATGGATTGGGGCCGATCGCGGCGCCGACTGTGCCGACCCTGTTCCGCACTTCATGGTTGCGCACCAGCCGGATCATGCCGCCCACGGCGAAGGCCGCCATGCCGTCGTGCGCCGCTGGCGTTTTTCTGCCATCGGACATCGGCGAGCCGGCCTTGCCGAAGACGTTGTACTGGAAGCCCCTGGGCAGCGCGAGCAGAACTTCGCCGGTGTTGTTGGCAGGCGTCGGCCGCAATTCGCCGAGGCCGGCCAGCCGCTGCAGCGCCGTGCGGCTCGTGTGGTCGGCGGCCAGCGCCGCCCGGGCGGTCAGACCCTCCAGCGCGGCGACGCCGCCGAGCGCGGCGACCCCCTGCAAGAACTGGCGACGGTTGACTGTAGCCATGCGAGAATCCCCTCCTCTGTTCACTCTCCTCACCCTGGAGCGCCCGATGGCGCCGGGGCGCCAGACCGATCTGGCACGTGTTCGTGGCAGCTCCCGGCCGCCCGCCGGCCGAAGGCTGGGCTGCCGCCGACCCGCGCGAGCACACGCCGAAGGGCGTGTCGCGACGGCAACCCACATGCCTCAGGAGCGATCCCCCGCCGGAGCTTCGCCCGGCAGCGGCTGGGCTAGCGCCATCGGAACGGGATACAGATACTGCCCCTGGACTAAGCGTACGTCAAGGAATTCTTAAGAAACGGTAGCATTCGTGTAAACATCGCGGCAACCTTTCGGAAAACGTGAGGTTCGCCGTCGATACGGTATAATGCCGGTAGGCAGGAACTGCACAGCCAGGTGACCCGTGCCCGAAGAGACTCTGCGTGGGCCGCTCCTGCTGATCGGCGGGGCGGAGGACAAGGTCGGCGGTCGGACCATCCTCAATCGCTTCGTGCGGATCGCTGGCGGCCCCGCCGCCCGGATCGCCGTGATCGCCACGGCATCGGCGTTCTACGATCTGGTCGGCCAGCGCTATGTCTCGCTCTTCACGCTGCTGGGGGCGGCGCACGTCGAGGTGCTGCGCGTACGCGACCGCGCAGAGGCGCAGCGCCCGGAGGCGCTGGAGCAACTCGACAGCGCGACCGGCATCTTCCTCACCGGCGGCGACCAACTGAAGCTGACGGCGATCCTGGGCGGCACGCCGGTAGCGGCGCGCATCCGCGAGCGCCATCGCGCCGGCTGCGCCGTCGGCGGGACGAGCGCCGGGGCCTCGGCGGCGCCCGAGCACATGCTGGCCTACGGGGCCAGCGGCATCCCGCCGCGCAAGGCGATGATGCAATTCGCGCCGGGGCTGGGCCTGATCGGCGGCATCGTGGTCGATCAGCACTTCGGTGCGCGCGGGCGGGCGGGCCGCCTGATGACCGCCGTCGCCCACAACCCCGGCCTGCTCGGCATCGGCCTGGACGAAGATACGGCGATCGAGATCGACCCCGAAGATACCCTCACCGTGCTCGGCGCGGGTTCAGTGATGATTGTCGATGGCGCGGGTATGAGCTACACCGACATCCACTACGTCCCCGAGCACGCGCCCCTCACGATCTTCGACATGCGCGTGCATGTGCTCGCCGGCGGCTACCACTACGACATCCCCGCACGCGCGCCGTTGCTTCCGTCCGCGCCGGCCCATGCCCACCCCGAACCGGGGATGGTGGACGGCGAAGGCATCTGAGGAGCGATGGGAGGTCGGAGCGGAGATTGCACGGGACACTCTCCCATCGCCGATCTCTCGTCGCTCATCTCCAAGGGGGGAATCTATGCGCGTGCTCGAGACGCGGGTCTATCGCGGACCCAGCCCCTACGGCTACCGGCCGGTCATCCGCCTGACGCTGGACCTGGAAGAGCTAGAGGCGTGGCCCTCGGCGCGGATTCCGGGCTTCAACGAGCGGCTGGTGGAACTGATGCCGACCCTGCAATCGCACGGCTGCTCGTACGGCGAGCCGGGCGGCTTCATCCGCCGCCTGTCGGACGAGAACGCCGACGGCACGCGCGGCACCTGGATGGGCCACGTCATCGAGCACGTCGCCCTGGAGCTGCAATGCCTGGCCGGCACCGAGGTGACCTACGGCAAGACGCGTTCGGTGCCGGGCAAGCCGGGGCAGTACTACGTCATCTATTCGTACATCGAAGAGCGGGTCGGGATCGAGGCCGGCGAGCTGGCGATCAGGCTGGTGCGCTCGCTGCTGCCGCCGGAGCTGCCGAGCGCGCTGCCGCCGGAGGAACTGGCGGCGTTCGACTTCCTGCGCGAATGCGACGCGCTGATCGCCCGCGCTCAGGACATCGTGCTCGGCCCGACCACCGCCTCGCTCGTCGCCGAGGCGCGCCGGCGCGACATCCCCGCCATCCGCCTCGACGAGCACAGCCTGGTGCAGCTCGGCTACGGCAAATATCAGCAGCGCATCCGCGCCTCGGTCACCAGCCGGACCAGCAACATCGCCGTCGAGACCGCCAGCGACAAAGCGCTGACGATCCGCCTGCTGAGCGATGTCGGCATTCCGACGCCGCGCCACCGGCTGGTGCGCAGCGCGGACGAGGCGGCCGAAGCAGCCGAGCGCCTGGGGTTCCCGCTGGTCACCAAGCCGCTGGATGTGAGCCATGGGCGCGGCATCTCGCTCAATCTGAACTCGCTCGACGAGGTGCGGCGCGGCTACGAGATCGCCAGCGCATACACCTCCAGTGTGCTGGTGGAGACCTACCTGCACGGCAAAGATTACCGCGTGCTGGTGATCAACCACGAGGTCGTAGCGGTCGCCGAGCGCGTCCCGGCGCATGTGGTCGGCGACGGCGAGCACACGATCGCCGAGTTGGTGGAGATCGTCAACCGGGATCCGCGACGCGGCTTCGGCCACGAGAAGGTGCTGACGAAAATCCGCTTGACCCACCAGAGCGACCTGCTGCTTCAGCGGGCCGGCTACACGCTCGACACCGTGCTGGCGCCGGGCGAGGTCTTCTACCTGGCGAGCACGGCCAATCTCTCGACCGGCGGCACGGCGATCGACCGCACGAACGAGATCAACTACGAGACGCGCGAACTGGCGCGCCGGGCGGCGATGGTGATCGGGCTGGATATCGCCGGGATCGATATCATCACGCCGGACATCACCAAGCCGCTGCGCGAGGTCGGCGGCGGGATTGTGGAGGTGAACGCTGGCCCCGGCTTCCGCCTGCACATCCAGCCCAGCGAAGGACAGCCGCGCAATGTCGCCCGCCATGTGATCAACATGCTCTTTCCGCACGGCGCGCCGGCGCGCATCCCGATCATCTCGATCACCGGGACGAACGGCAAGACGACGACCACCCGCATGGTCGGGCATATCTTCAAAATGGCCGGCCTGCGCGTCGGCATGACTACGACCGACGGCATCTACATCGACGGCGAGAGCTACCTGCGCGGCGACATGACCGGGCCGTGGAGCGCGCGGATGGTGCTAAAGGACCCGACGGTCGACGCCGCGGTGCTGGAGACGGCACGCGGCGGGATCCTGCGCGAAGGACTCGGCTTCGACCGCTGCGATGTCGGCGCGGTGCTGAACGTCTCGAACGACCACCTGGGCCTGCGCGGCGTCAACACTGTCAAGGAGATCGCCGAGGTGAAGCGGCTGGTGGTCGAGGTGGTGCGCGACGACGGCGCGAGCGTGCTGAACGCCGACGACCCGCTGGTGGCGGCGATGGCCGCGCATGCCGAGGGGCGGATCATCTACTTCAGCATGCAGGGCGGCGAGGACGCGAGCGAGCTGGTGAAGCAGCACATCGCCGCGGGCGGCACTGCGGTGGTGCTCCAGCCGGGGGTACGAGGCGACATCATCGCGATCTACGACGCCGAGCAGTACATCCCGTTGCTGTGGACGCATCTGATCCCGGCGACGCTGGAGGGCAAGGCGCGGCATAATGTGGCGAACGCCCTGGCGGCCACGGCGATCGCCTACGCGCAGGGGATCAGCATCGAGAACATCCGCCACGGGCTGCGGACGTTCACGACGACCTTCTTCCAGGCCCCGGGCCGGCTGAACGTCTTCGACGAGCACCCGTTCCGCGTGATCGTGGACTACGCCCACAACCCGGCGGCCTTCGCGGCGATGCGCGACCTGGTGGCCCGGCTGCGGCCGGCGTATCGGCGCGTGATCGGTGTGATGTCCGCCCCCGGCGACCGGCGCGACGTGGACATCCGCGAGGATGGGATGATCGCCGGCACGATGTTCGACCTGCTGGTGCTGAAAGAGGACGACGACCTCCGCGGGCGGCAGCCGGGCGAGACCTCCGCGCTGCTGCGCGAGGCGGCGATCGCGGCAGGCATGCCGGAGGAGCGGATCGTGACGGTGCTGGACGAGCGCGAGGCGGTGCGCTATGCCCTGGGCCAGGCCCAACCGAACGACCTGGTGGTGGTGTTCGCGGACAATATCACGCCGGTCTGGAAGGAAGTGATTTATTTTGGCAAAGCGGAGCGCGGCGACGAACGCGTTTGAGTCATACCAGGGCGTACACGGCCGCCCGCAGCGCAGGTGGGATGCCGGGCCACAGGCCCGCACCCTCTGGCTCCTCGCCCCCTAATCGGGGAGCGGGCGGACCAACTGCTGTGGGGCATACCACCATGACATCTCCTCCGCCGCGGCCAGGAGACGAGAGCAGGAGTGGGGTGTACTGACGGCAATCGCAAACAACGCCCTTTGGTCGGACTTTGCCCTTGGTGCTCCCGAATGGAGGGCTTCGCCCCGCCAAAACCTCTCGCGCGCACGTGTGCCGTGGCGCGCGTGCGCGCGCCAAAAAAGAACCGCGTGGACACCTCCACCGATGCCGGCGATCGCGTACGTCCTGGCATTGAAGGCACCGCGGCCACCGACCATCCGGGGAATGGCACGTGTGCGTATGCTTGGTGGCCGATCGGGCTTGCTCGTAAGGGGGAAAACGTGACACGAGTGCTGTTCCTTTGTACTCACAACAGCGCGCGCTCGCAGATGGCCGAGGGGCTGCTTCGGGTGCTCGGCGGCGGCCGGTTCGAGGTCGCCAGCGCCGGCACGGAACAGACGCGCGTGCGGCCGGAGGCGATCGCCGTGATGCAGGAGGCCGGGATCGATATCTCGGCGCAGACCTCGAAAACGCTCGAACGCTTCCTTGGCGAGCCGTGGGACGAGGTGATCACCGTCTGCGACAGCGCCAACGAGAGCTGCCCGGTCTTCCCCGGCGCTCGGCGCCGCCGTCACTGGTCGATCGCCGATCCGTCGGGGATCGCCGGGGATGACGAAGCCCGCCTGGCCGCGTTCCGGCGGGCGCGCGACGAGCTGCGGCGGCGCATCGAGACCGAGCTGCTGGCGGACGGCGCGCCGGCGCCCGGGTAGCACCCGGGCATTCCGAGGCACGATCTATGCAGTGACTTTTCGCATGCGAGGCCGTCTTGTTGGTAGCACCCCAAGTTGACCATCCCACAGAGAGGAGGCGAACCATGGCCCTGTTTGGCTCGAAGCCAAACGCCGAGAAGGAAGCGATGGCGAAAAACCTGCAAAACCTGAGCGATCAGATCGGCGCGTTGAAGCAGCAGTTGAACACCAAGGACTCTGAGGTCACCAGTCTGCAGGAGCAGTTACAGCAGGCGCAGGCCGCCGTGGCGTCCGGCAGCGACGCGAAAGCCGAGATCCAGCGGCTGCAAGGGGCGATCGCCGCCGCCGAGGCCGACAAGCAGGCGCAGGCGATTCAAATGCAGGATTTGCAGAAGCAGATCAGCGAACTGCAGGACAAACTGGCCGCCGCCGCAGCCGCGACGGGCGCGACGGCCCCGGCGGAGGCCCAGGCCGCGGCGATCGGGGCGCTCACCGTCGGCGCGACGGCCTATGTCACCCGCGCCGGTGGGCTTCCGCTGCGGCTGCGCAACGGCCCCGGCCTGAACCACGATGTCGTGGGGCGGCTGGAGCCCGGCACGGGGATGACGCTGCTCGCCGGGCCGCAACAGGCCGACGGCCACGCCTGGTGGCAGATTCGCACGACCGACGGGCGCGAAGGCTGGGTGGCGGGCGAGGATTTGCGCAGCCAGCCGGATTAGCAGGACAGGCTGGCGAACTGCCGCCTCAGCACCGGCAAGAGCCGCTTGTGCCCTGCGCCGCTCGCCGCTCGTGCAGGGCGGATCCAGACACTGGCACACACGGCAACCAGCGTGGCACGCGGCCCGGCATGTCTTCTCGAGGCAGCCGGGCCGCGCCGCATTCTGATGCGGCAGACGCCCGGTCGCCTGCCTATGGCGGCGCCTGATTGCACGGTGGGCATCGCGGCGTAGACGGGACGCCCCAGCGCTGCTATCGTATGCATGGGCAACACAGGACGGCAGTGCGCACCCATCGCCGCCCGCAGCGCAGCCCGCCGCGCGCCTGCCGTCGCCCCGCGGGTCGCCGATGCCGACCGACAACCGCCGCTGATCCGCGAAGGCATGCGATGCGGCGTGGTATGCACCCAGCCACGACATCCCACCCGCGCCGCCGCGCCGGCCTTCGCGGATCGCGACCCGCGGCCAGGGCTGCGCCGACGACAGGAACACCGTTCGATGTCCGACAACCCGCCCCGCCGCTTCGTCTCCCCGCGCTGGCCGCTGCTCGGTCCGCTGGTTCTGCTTTTCCTCTCGTACGTCGTCATCGGCACGGTGCTTGTCACAGTCGCGCTGGCACAGCCCGGCACACTGGCGCTGCCGGACGCCAGGGCGCTGGCGCGGGTCAGCGCGCTGGCGTCGTATTTGCTGCTCTGGCTTTCCGTCGCGGGCGGGCTGGCCCTGAGCGGCCGCACCGCCCGTAGCTGGCCGGGCCTGCGCGCGGCCTACCACGCCCACCGCTACGCCGGCCTGGCCGGGCTGGCGCTGGCGTTGTTCCACACGCTGATGCTGGCCATCGGGCCGCGCGCCTACCCGCTGCGCCAGGTGCTCATCCCGTTCGAGGGCCCGCCGGAGCGCGCCCCGTGGGCCCTGCTCGGCCAGTTCGCGCTCTATGGCCTGATCGCTGCCACACTGGCGGCCTACGCGCGGCCCTGGATCGGCCGGCGGCGCTGGCATGCGCTGCATACCCTCACGGTCGTGGCGTTCGCCCTGGCGCTGGCGCACGGCCTGGGCGGCGGGCCGCACGACCCGACGCACCTGGCCCTCTACCTGGCCAGCGGCCTGAGCGTGGCGCTGCTGCTGAGCGTGCGCCTTGCACGGGCGTTCCGGGCCCGTACCGGGCGCTGACATCGTTTCGGCGCGCGCACGCAGCGGAGCCCTGGCGCCGCACTCCTCCGCTTGCGCCCGGTGTCACACCGGCGGTATAATGACCCGTGCGCCTTCCTGAACATACCCAACCGTAACGCATCACTCATTGGGAGCATTCCTACAGGTAGGACAACCCGTGGGCCACGGCGGCCAGCAGACAGCGACGGCGTTTGCGGGCCGCCCGGCCCGCCCATGGCCCGCCCGCGCTCGCGTTCGTCTGTTTGGAGCACGCCGATGACCGCAACGACCCTTCAGCCCGGCCCACACGACGTGGGCGAGATCGACCAGCCGCCGATCGTCAACGATTTCTCGATCGTCGTCGCTACCGTCAACGGCTCCGGGAGCCAGACCGCCAACAGCACGCTGATCCGCGCGATCTTCAAAATGGGCGTGCCGGTGAGCGGTAAAAACCTGTTCCCCTCGAACATTCAGGGCCTGCCGACCTGGTACACCATCCGTGTCAGCAAGGACGGCTACACCGCCCGCCGCGCCGGGGCCGAGATTCTGGTCGCCTTCAACCCGCGCACCGCTGACGAGGACCACGACAGCCTGCCGGCCGGCGGCGTCTGCATCCACCCGGACGCCATGCGCTTCGCCCATCCGCGCAGCGACATCTCCTACTACGCGCTGCCCTCCGACGAGCTCGCCAAGCAGGCGGTCAAGCAGTTCGGCATGGACCCGAAAATGCGCGACTACCTGGCGAACATGGCCTACGTCGGCGCGATCGCCGAACTGTTCGGCGTGGACATGGGCGAGATTCGCGCCGCGCTGGTGCGACACTTCCACGGCAAAAGCAAGCCGGTCGAGTCGAACTGGTTCGTCGTGCAGGAGGCCGCGGCCTACGCCCGCGAGCACCTGCCCAAGACCGATCGCTTCCGCGTCGCGCCGATGGACAAGACCAGCGGCCTGATGATGATCGACGGCAACAGCGCCGGCGCGCTCGGGGCGCTGATGGGCGGGATGACGCTCACCGCCTGGTACCCGATCACGCCCTCCACCAGCCTGGTGGACGCAATGACCGACTACGCCCCCAAGCTGCGGATGGACCCGGAGACCGGCCAGGCGACGTATGCCATCGTCCAGGCCGAGGACGAGCTCGCGGCGGCAGGCATGATCGTCGGCGCCGGCTGGATGGGCGCGCGCGCCATGACCGCCACCTCCGGCCCGGGCATCTCGCTGATGAACGAATTCGCCGGGCTGGCCTACTTCGCCGAGATGCCATGCGTGATCTGGGACATCCAGCGCATGGGGCCGAGCACCGGCCTGCCGACGCGCGTCTCGCAGGGCGACATCCTCAACGCCTACTACATGGGCCACGGCGACACGCGCCATGTCGTGCTGCTGCCGGGCACCATGCGCGAGTGCTTTGAGTTCGGCTGGCGGGCCTTCGACCTGGCCGAGCGCCTCCAGACGGTCGTCTTCGTGCTGAGCGACCTTGACCTCGGCATGAACAACTGGATGACCGAGCCGTTCGATTACCCGACCGAGCCGATGGACCGCGGCAAGGTGCTGTCGGCGGAGGACCTCGACCGGCTGACGGAGCGCTGGGGCCGCTACAAGGATGTGGACGGCGACGGCATCCCGTGGCGCACGCTGCCGGGCAACCCGCACCCGAAGGCCGCCTATCTCGCGCGTGGCACCGGCCACAACGAGTACGCCGTCTACAGCGAGCGCGCCGACGACTGGCAGCGCAACCTCGACCGGCTGGCGCGCAAGCACGACACGGCGCGCCGGCTGGTGCCGCCCCCGGTGACGGATCTCGTCGAGGGCGCCGAGGTCGGCATCATCGCCTATGGCTCGACCGACCCAGCGGTGCGCGAGGCGCGCGACACACTGGCGAAGCATGGCATCCGCGCCAGCTACCTGCGGCTGCGGGCGCTCCCGCTCGGCCAGGCCACCAGCGACTTCGTCGCCCGGCACAAGCGGCTGTATGTGGTCGAGCTGAATCACGACGGGCAGATGCATCAGTTGGTACAGCTCCATGTCCCGGATCGCGCCGCCGACATCCTCTCCGTGCGCATCTGCGACGGCCTGCCGATGACGGCGAAGTTCGTGGCCGACGGAATCCTGGAGCAGGAGCGGTGACGTACGCCCCAACAACGAAGATGCGTGATATCCTGAAGGAGAAGCGGGCGACGATCAACAAGGCCCCTCTACAACCTGGATCACCTGGGTGGGACGAGATTCAGACGATGACCTGGGGCGATAGTGTGAAAGTTGAGTTCTTCGAAGATGGCGAGATTGAGATCGAACGCTTCGTCACCACCGGCGTGGACTCAATCGCCGAGGACGCGCTTGCTCGCCTGATCGATGAAGACCAAGATTGAGGATGTGCGATGACCACCGAAACCAAACCAGCCCCGCGGCCCGCGGCGGTCAACAAAATCGGCCTGACCAGCCTGGACTACAAGGGCGGCGAGACGACGCTCTGCGCCGGCTGCGGCCACAACTCGATCACCAGCCAGATCATCGCTGCGGCCTTCGAACTGTCGCTGGCGCCCCATCAGATCATCAAGATGAGCGGGATCGGCTGCTCAAGCAAGACGCCGGCGTACTTTCTCAACCGCGCGCACGGATTCAACACGCTCCATGGCCGCATGCCCTCGGTGACCACCGGGGCGATCCTGGCCAACCGGCACATGCTGGCGATCGGCGTGAGCGGCGACGGCGACACCGGCAGCATCGGTCTCGGCCAGTTCAAGCATATGGTGCGCCGCAACGTGCCCATGGTCTACATCGTCGAGAACAACGGCGTCTACGGCCTGACAAAGGGCCAGCACTCCGCGACGGCGGATGTCGGCCAGCACCTGAAGTACGCCGGCACGAACGTCCTGCCGCCGATCGATGTCTGCCTGGAGGCGCTGGTGGCGGACTGCGGCTTCGTGGCGCGCTCGTTCGCCGGCGACGCCAAGCAGGTGCGCGAGCTGCTCAAAGCGGCGATGAGCTACCGCGGCACAGCGGTGCTCGATATCATCAGCCCGTGCGTCACCTTCAACAACCACCACGACTCGACCAAGAGCTACGACTGGGGCAAGGAGCACGAGGAGCGGATTCAGGAGATCCAGTTCATCCCCAGCTTCCAGGAGATCCAGGTCGAGTACGAGGAGGGCGCGGAGCAGATTGTGCAGCTCCACGACGGGCCGGCGATCAAGCTGAAGAAGCTCGACCGGACCTACGACCCGACGAACCGCCGGCGCGCGCTCGAGCTGCTGGAGGAGGCCCGCGAGCAGCACGAATTCATCACCGGGCTGATCTACATCGATGAGCGGCGCGCCACCCTGCCGGAGGTGCTGCACATCACCGACACGCCGCTGGCGCACCTCCCGCCGGAGCAGCTCCGCCCCAGCCGCGAGCGCTTCGACGCGCTCCTGGCCGAGCTGATGTAGCGGCAGACCGAGCAACGAGCAGACGGGCAGATAGCGGAGGGACTGGCGGGCTGATAGGCTGAGCCCACGGGGTGGCTCTTCGATGGAGGATGGAGGACCGTGGACTGTCCGCCGCCCTCCCTGCCCGGCGGCGCGTCGCTCATCCCGGCCGAAGGCGCGGGCGAGGCGCCGCCGCTCGTGCGCTCCCGTGGGCCGGGGCAGTTGCAGTGCTGCACTCCGATGTGCTTCCACCACCTCAAGCTGGCGATCCCTGCCAGCATTTCATCCGTCTCATCTGCGTCTCCAAAGCAGGCCGACCCGCCCTAGCGCGCAGTAGCCCCCACGCCACCGGCCGGCTCTCGCGCCTGCACCTGCGATCTCCCTGGGTGACCATTCCGAACGGTGGAACGACGTGGAGGATCGCATCGAGAGACACGCCGATGACGTGATCGCTGCGCTCAGAGGCCTGGTGGAAAC